>NZ_CP012938.1:3883493-4530742 GCF_001314995.1 Bacteroides ovatus | reverse complement strand
CGCTTCACCCGACGGACCTTACCGACTCAATGAGAAGTTGGCCCGTGAACGTACTCAATCTGTGAAAGAGTATGTAAATCAGCTATATGCATTCGACGGAGCGCATATCCAGACAGACTATACTCCTGAAGATTGGGAAGGATTTGAAGCTCTTCTCTGTGATACGACTTTTCAAGAGAAAGAAGCGATAATAAAAACCATAACAAGCGACATTCACCCCGATAGCAAGGAGAGAAAGCTAAAAAAGCACTTCCCTGCATTCTACGATTTTGTCCTGAAGCATTGGTTTACTCTACTTAGACATTCCGACTACACTATTGAGTATCGTGTACGCCCGTTTACTCTTGCAGAATCCCGGAAAGTCTTTACTACAAACCCTAAAAATCTGAGTCTTGAAGAAATGTTTCGTCTCGCACTTGCCAGTACACCTGGAAGCGAAACTTATAATCAGATTTTCATGACTGCCGTACAACTATTTCCCGATAATCCCACAGCCAACCTGAATGCCGCCTGCATAGCCTTGATGCAAAGAGACGTCCAAACAGCTGCCACTTATTTGGAAAAAGCTCCGAAAGTACCGGAAACAATATTAGCAAAAGGAGTTCTATGCTTTCTTAAAAACAACTATGAAGAAGCAGAGTACTTATTCAGACAAGCTCAAAAAGCAGGACTATCACAAGCGGATAATAATCTGCAATTAGTCCGTGCACTAAAATAAACACTCATTAAAACCAAATGTAAAATGAAAAGATTCAGTAAATTAATGTCACTGCTTTTATTCGCAGCAGTCACACAGTACAGTTGCATCAATGATGCAGATGTTGTCATCGCCGATGATACTCATTCAGAGTCAAATGGCAATCTCGCCTTGTTCTTCGAGATTCCAAACGTTGCTACCAGTCGAAGTGCCGAATCGTCCGGCGTTACCACCGAAGGTTCTAAAGAAGAATATGCGGTAAAGAGTCTCACTGTTTATCTATTTGACTCGACCACAAAAACGCTCAAAGATCAGCAGGAACTGAAGAACATCAACCGGGCAGTTACGAGCGGTCAAAACATACAGTACACCGCCGACAAAATCACTGTAAATCCGGGAACTTATAACATCTTTGCCATAGCTAACGGAAAAGCAATCACAGGAAATATCAGCACACAAGAGGCTTTTCTGAATGCAGTTGATGCCGTAACTTACAGTGCAGGAAAAATTCCAAGCGTACCCGAAAACGGTTTCGTTATGACCAATCGTGGAGCTGCCAATCTGAACGTTGAAGTGAAAAAACCTACAGACTCCGATAAAGTGACTAGTGTATCCATCGGTCTTGAACGCGTGGTTGCCAAAGTTGAACTGACTCAAACACAAGAAACTTTCCCACTAACAGACCCATCCGGAAAGACCTACTGTACAATCAAACTGAACAATTTTAGAATGTTGAACTTGGCAACCCAGTTTTATACTTTCCGCCATACAGCAGTACTGAACAGTTTTCAGGAACCAGACTCATATACTGATGAAAACTTCGGTGATATCAACGACAACAATGGTTATGTTATCGATCCTTATTTCTTCAAGAAAACAGTGGAGAACGCCGGGGACTTTACAAACGCCGACGGTTTCTTTGCACAAGCTCTAGTACAGTTGGATATCAACGACGGCAACTGGGCAGGCATGGCTCAAGCTAACAGCTGGTCACATATCTACTGCCTGGAAAACTGTATGTTCCTTGACGCCCAACTGAATGCATACAGCACGGGAGTTATGTTCAAAGCCAACATGGATATTGCCCCCGACCGCGTTTTCAATGAAAATGGCGATGTAGTTAGCAATCAGTCCAACTGGCCGACTAATATGTTCTACTTCAATTACAACTTTTATACCAGTGTAGATGCAATCCGTAAACTAGTCCTTAATAATTTGCCCGACGATGTCACTGACAACTCGACAACAGAAGAGCTAGCTCGATATAGTATCAAACGTTTCAAGAAAACGGAAAACTACTCTTGTTATTACAATTACTGGATCAAACACCTTGATAATAATTCTCCGGAAATGGGTGTCATGGAATTCGGTATCGTACGCAACAATATATACAGATTGTCAGTCAACAAAATTGCAGGACTCGGTAGCGGCGAACCTTTCATCGACCCGGATCAGCCGGATGAATATAAAGCCGAACTAGACATCAATTTCAATGTTTTTCCGTGGGCCGTACGTAATCAAGATGTAGAACTTGAATAAGTATTGGCCACCCGAACTAAATTTATTATAAATGCGTCCATTTTTACTCTATATTATCAGTGCCATCGCCTTGTTCTCATCCTGCAACTGGGTGAACGACGACTTGTCAGACTGCCCTTCCGGGACTTGGCTGAAAATCTCGTATACCTATAATATACTAGATGTGGACGCTGCCTCCACACAAGTAAGCGACATTACCATCCTTGCTTTCGACAAGGATGATAAATATGTGGATCGAGTGGACGTAGACAGCATTACATTACATCAAGGCTACTGTATGGTAAGAGTACCGTTTCCCGAAGGAACTTATCGTTTGCTTATATGGGGAGGGACATCCAACCACATGTACCAGCTCCCTAATCTCAAAGCTGGACAAACGGAACGAAGGTCCCTGAATATATCATTGGCATGCGATAATAAGAATCAGTCGAACAAGAAACTGAATGCACTCTTTTACAGTAGCCTTGAAAATATTACTATTAGTCAAAAATATCAGGTTATTACCGCCAATTTAGTGAAAGATACTAATTATTTCTCATGCATTCTTCAAGATGAAGCAAATGCCCCTCTAAGCCAAGAGGACTTTTCCTTTACTCTGGAATCTGCCAACGGAATAATAGACTACACAAACACACCGGTCGGTACAACTCCAGTCTACTATCTTCCATACCAGAAGGAAGTGGCTGTAATGTCCGAGCAAACTCCGGTCATCCATGCGAGATTAAATACATTACGTATCATGAAAGGAGATCAGACAACCTTATCGATCAAACATATACCAAGCGGCCAGAACATTCTTCGTCTCCCACTCACTCAATATCTGTTGTTATCCAAGATCTACAATGATATAGGTGAAATGAGTGACCAGGAGTATCTCGACCGTCAGGACTCATATACGCTTTTGTTCTTTATCCAGCCATCAGATACCGGAATTCCGCATATATGCCCAAGAATGCAAGTTAACGGATGGATTATACGCCTGAACAACTCCGAACTGGAGTCTTAAAAACGTGTGACGAAATAGTATGTGAACAATATTTAGGTGAGATGTATTTACAAAGGCTACTGCGAAGTACCCTAGTGGGCTCTTTTGCCCTCTGCTCATGTAATGTTTCCCACTACATGTAGCGTCTTAATAAAACGGTTTTTCAAAGAAAATATCGTTTTATTAAAATTGTTTGTTTTGTTTGTGTTTAGTGCATTCTGTCCAAGCGAGGAGAGAATGCACTTTTTTTGTTACAAGAGAAATCACAAAAATAAGCAGCCTTTTTATTCCACTACAATATAATAAGGTATATGGAAGAGAACACCTTCCAGTTTTTTTTCACTGATAAGATTTTTTTATAAAAACTGAAACCGTCTATTTTATTGAATATCAACATAAAAGAATGGTCACTTTGAAAAAAAACACATATTCAATGAAAAAATTCCTATAAATCATTTGCCAGTTTCAAAAAAGTTCCTACCTTTGCATCCGCAATCGAGAAACAAACACAGATTCGAGAAAGCAAAATGCAGAAATGCAACAAAGGATGGCCCGTTCGTCTATCGGTTAGGACGCAAGATTTTCATTCTTGAAAGGGGGGTTCGATTCCCCCACGGGCTACAAGTTAAAAGAATAAAGAACTAAAAAAATAGATTAGTCGAGATGGCAAATCATAAATCATCACTGAAAAGAATCAGACAAGAAGAGACAAGAAGACTTCACAACAGATATTATGGCAAAACCATGAGAAATGCTGTTAGAAAGCTTCGTGCAACTACTGATAAAGCAGAAGCAGTTGCAATGTACCCAGGCATTACAAAGATGTTGGATAAGTTGGCTAAAGTGAACATCATTCACAAAAACAAAGCTAGCAATCTGAAATCTAAGTTGGCTCTTTACATCAACAAGCTCGCTTAATAATAAGAATTTAACAATTCTATATAGCATCCAGGCTGAACTTTTAAGTTCGGCCTTTCTTGTTTATAACCAACTGAATATCAAACTTATCAAGAAAGCGGAGAATCAACCCGCATTCTTTATTTTTCACTGATTATTCTTCGCCAAGTCGACAATTTTCACTATATTTGCTCTGTTATTAAAGTTAGAAAGGCAATTATGAGCGAAGAACAAATCACTCCCAATAACGGGTCTTATTCTGCGGATAGCATCCAGGTATTGGAAGGTCTTGAAGCAGTAAGAAAACGCCCTGCGATGTACATTGGTGACATCAGCGTCAAGGGACTTCACCATTTGGTATACGAAATCGTTGACAACTCTATCGACGAAGCATTGGCCGGTTATTGCGACCATATCGAAGTAACAATCAACGAAGACAATTCAATCACAGTACAGGACAACGGACGCGGTATTCCGGTGGACTATCACGAGAAAGAAAAGAAGTCGGCACTGGAAGTTGCCATGACCGTACTGCATGCCGGAGGTAAATTCGACAAGGGTTCTTACAAGGTATCCGGAGGTTTGCACGGTGTAGGTATGTCTTGCGTAAACGCGCTGTCTACCCACATGACTACGCAAGTATTCCGCGATGGTAAAATCTATCAGCAGGAGTATGAGATCGGTAAACCGCTTTACTCTGTAAAAGAAGTCGGTACAGCCGACATCACTGGAACCCGCCAACAATTCTGGCCGGATAATACCATCTTTACAGAAACGGTATACGATTACAAGATTCTGGCTTCACGTCTGCGCGAATTGGCTTATCTGAACGCTGGTCTCCGCATCACCCTGACGGACCGTCGGGTTGTGAACGAGGACGGAAGCTTCAAGGGTGAGCAGTTTTATTCAGAAGAAGGTTTGAGAGAGTTTGTACGTTTTATCGAGTCTTCACGCGAGCACTTGATTAACGACGTTATCTATCTGAACTCGGAAAAACAGGGAATTCCTATTGAAGTGGCTATCATGTACAATACCGGATTCTCCGAAAACGTTCACTCATACGTTAACAATATCAACACTATCGAAGGTGGTACACACTTGGCAGGTTTCCGCCGTGCGCTGACCCGTACGTTGAAGAAATACGCCGAAGACAGCAAGATGCTGGAAAAGGTGAAGGTTGAAATCTCGGGAGATGACTTCCGTGAAGGTTTGACTGCCGTTATTTCTGTAAAAGTAGCTGAACCACAGTTTGAAGGACAGACTAAAACGAAGTTGGGTAACAACGAAGTGATGGGTGCTGTTGACCAAGCAGTGGGTGAAGTATTGGCATATTATCTGGAAGAACATCCGAAGGAAGCAAAAACGATTGTAGACAAGGTGATTCTCGCGGCTACCGCACGTCACGCAGCAAGAAAAGCCCGTGAAATGGTACAACGCAAATCGCCGATGTCGGGTGGTGGTCTGCCGGGTAAATTAGCCGACTGTTCGGATAAGGATCCTTCAAAATGTGAATTATTCCTTGTCGAGGGAGATTCGGCAGGTGGTACTGCCAAGCAGGGACGTAACCGTATGTTCCAGGCTATCCTCCCATTACGCGGTAAGATTCTGAATGTGGAAAAAGCCATGTATCACAAGGCTTTGGAAAGTGATGAAATCCGCAATATCTACACAGCTCTCGGTGTAACTATCGGAACTGACGAAGACAGCAAGGAAGCCAACATACAGAAGCTGCGCTATCATAAGATTATCATCATGACCGATGCCGACGTCGATGGTTCTCACATCGACACACTGATTATGACATTCTTCTTCCGCTATATGCCACAGATTATCCAGAATGGCTATTTGTACATCGCTACTCCCCCGCTCTACCTCTGCAAAAAAGGTAAAGTAGAAGAGTATTGCTGGACAGATGCACAGCGCCAGAAGTTTATTGACACTTACGGTGGCGGTTCGGAAAATGCAATTCATACACAGCGCTACAAAGGTTTGGGTGAAATGAACGCCCAGCAATTGTGGGAAACAACCATGGACCCCGAAAACCGTATGCTGAAACAAGTAAATATTGACAACGCCGCAGAAGCTGATTATATCTTCTCTATGTTGATGGGTGAAGATGTAGGGCCACGCCGCGAGTTTATTGAAGAGAATGCAACGTATGCAAATATCGATACATAATTAAATAATTACGTTTTATAAACCAACCTCACATCTTACAACGAGGAAACGCCGATGGCGAAGGAACATCCTTCGATCGGCGTTTTTCTTTTGCCCAAAGGGGCTTTCATATTCAAATCGATCAACCATCCATCTCTTAATAAAACCTAACAGCAGAAACGTTTTCCATACAAAATCACTATCTTGCATAAAAAGCAAAGAAAACATAACTATGAAAATGAAAACTACTGCTCCTAATCCGTTATTTGCAAAGATCAGGTTGTTTCTTATTGTATTGACTTCCTGCGTAATCGCCACTTGTATTTTCTTGATTATTATTCATCCGGAAGTATGGATGATACCGGCATGCGGAATTATTATCGCATTGTGTATTTTACTATATCAGGTATATTGCATACGCAAGAACCGGAAGAGAATTTAAATGTACTGTTGCTTTTTCAGTTCTTCGGCAACAGTAACCAATTCTTTGTACCATTCTTCACCGAACTTACGGATTAAAGGCTCTTTCAAAAACTGATATACGGGAAGATTCTCTTTTTTTCCCAGCAAAACCGCTGCTTTGCATACGTCCCAACGATTATAATTCACCGCTTTATAAGGTCCGTAATCTCCAATCCGGATAGGATAAAGATGGCAGGACACCGGTTTATAGAAGGCAGTCTTTCCCTCTCGATAGGCCTTTTCGATCGCGCAATAGCAGCAACCATTCTCATCATAACAAGTAAACACACAGTCCTTATTATTGACAATAGAAGTCACCAAATCACCTTCCTGATCCGTATATACCACCCCTTGCTTTTCAATCACCGCACGTGCTTCCGAAGCCAGTTCGTCCCAGATAACCGGCAAAACCTCTTCCAGCTCCATCACCTCATCCAGCTCTACCGGAGCACCGGCATCACCTTCAATGCAACAAGCGCCCTTGCAGGCACCCAGATCGCAAAGAAACTTCTCCTGAAATACATCAAGAGACACTACTACATCACCTATTTGTATCATTTTAAACCTTATGTGAGACAAAAAGGGCGGAGTTCTACTCCGCCCTCCCAATTATAGAAATTTAAATTACTTAATCAAAACGTTTCCGTCCATTTCAGCCGGAGCAGCCAGACCCATAATCTTGAGAATAGTCGGAGCAACATCTGCCAGACGACCGTTTTCTACTTTCGCAGCTTTGTTCTCTGTTACATAAACACAAGGAACAGGGTTCAAAGAGTGAGCAGTGTTCGGAGTACCGTCTTCGTTCAGAGCGTGGTCAGCATTACCATGATCGGCAATGATAATTGCTTCGTAATCCTGTGCTTTGGCAGCTTCGATTACATCTTTCACGCAAGCATCTACAGCAATAACAGCTTTCTCGATTGCTTCATAAATACCGGTATGACCTACCATGTCACCATTAGCAAAGTTCACTACGATGAAATCATATTTGTTCTCATTGATGGCAGCCACCAATTTGTCTTTTACTTCGAAAGCACTCATTTCCGGCTTCAAGTCGTAAGTAGCCACTTTGGGAGAAGGAACAAGGATACGATCTTCTTTGTCGAACGGAGTTTCACGTCCACCGTTGAAGAAGAATGTTACGTGCGCATATTTTTCTGTTTCGGCGATATGAAGTTGGCTCAAGCCTTTGGAAGCAAGATATTCGCCCAATGTGTTGGATACGTTTTCTTTGTCGAACAGGATATGAACGCCCTTGAAAGATGCATCATACGGAGTCATACAGTAATATTGCAGCCCCGGAATGGTATGCATGCCAGCTTCCGGCATATCTTGTTGAGTCAATACAACAGTCAACTCTTTGGCACGGTCGTTACGGTAGTTGAAGAAGATAACTACATCACCTTCTTTGATTGTTCCGTCGCAGTTGGCATTCACAATCGGTTTGATGAATTCATCTGTAACACCTTCGTCGTAAGATTCCTGCATTGCCTGAACCATATCAGTAGCTTTCTTACCTACACCGTTTACAAGCAGGTCATAAGCTTCTTTTACACGTTCCCAACGTTTGTCACGGTCCATAGCGTAATAACGGCCAATGATAGAAGCAATCTTTCCTGCTGATTTCTCACAGTGTGCAGAAAGTTCTTCGATAAAGCCTTTACCGCTCTTCGGGTCAGTGTCACGACCATCCATGAAGCAGTGGATAAATGTATTGTCGATGTTATATTCTTTAGCGATATCGCAAAGTTTGAAGAGATGAACGAGTGAGCTGTGTACGCCACCGTTAGAAGTCAGCCCCATAAAGTGAACACTCTTCCCGTTTTCTTTTGCATAAGAGAAAGCTGAAACGACTTCAGGATTTTTCAGGATGCTATTGTCAGCACATGCACGATTGATTTTTACCAAATCCTGATAAACTACGCGTCCGGCACCGATATTCAAGTGACCTACTTCCGAGTTACCCATCTGCCCGTCGGGCAAACCTACGTTTTCACCGCTTGCCTGAAGTTGAGAGTGAGGATAAGTAGTCATCAGATAATCCCAGTAAGGAGTGGGAGTGTTGAAGATTACGTCATCTTTCTTTTGGTCACCTAATCCCCAACCATCGAGGATCATTAAAAGGGCTTTCTTACTCATAATATTTCAATATTTAAATTATCACTCTGATTTTCGGGCGCAAAGGTACAAAAAAGATGGTTACGTAAACGTTTAATCTATGTTAAGTTACAGGGCAGAAGTGCACCAGGCTATGGATATTTTTCTTACTTTGTAAAATTACTTTCAATATGTTGATCGAAAAACTATTATTATGAAAACAACTTTATTTTGTATCTTACTTTTGTTATCGGGTATAGTATCCGCACAAACAATCGACCATCCTCCTTTCAAAGCCCGATCAGGAAGTATTTCTAACATCACCCGCATAGAGCGCACTCCCGAGAACACAAGAGTATATATTCATGCTATCTTCCGCCCGCACTGGTGGATCATGGAGGATGGAGATACCTATCTGGAAGATGCCGCAACCGGCAAGAAATATCTGTTCAAAAGTGCTGAAGGTATCGAACTCAAAAAAGAAGTCTATATGCCGGATTCAGGAACGATGGATTATGTGCTGGTTTTCGAGCCGTTACCGTCAGAAACACAGACCATTCATTTTCTCAATCCTACTGACCCCGAAGGCAATATTTATGACATATCGCTGGTCCCGCAAAAGAGGAAAGATTCTTCTCCACTAGCCACCATCAAAGGCAATTGGTTCAAGACAGACGGTTCCGGTTCATGGGAATATGGAGTTTACGACTCCATCAGCATTCTGAATAACCGGATATACACCAATGCAAATATCCGAAAAAAGGGAAAGCGGATTGAAATGACTTTAAAAGATAGAGAGAGTCAGGAGGAAATGACTTTATCATTCACCCCGCAAAAAGACGGCACGTGTAAGATTCAGCAGAAAGGAGCGGAAGAATTAGTGTACAGCAAGGAGAGAACTCCGATTACACAGGTTGCTGCAGAACCTGATTTTAAGCAATTCTTCCGCCAGGATTCAACTTATCTGCAAGGGTATATAAACGGATACGATCCTCGTTTAGGATTTGACACCGGTCTTATTTATCTGTCAAATGAACTGACCCGTGAAGATTATCCGACCGTCATCCAGATAGCCCCGAACGGTAGTTTTAGCTGTCGATTTATCATTAATCATCCGATAGAATCATCGGTAGTACTAGGACACAACTGGATTCCATTCTATATTGAACCCGGACAAACTCTCACCATGTATATCGACTGGGAAGCTGTAATGGCACGCAGCCGTGCACGCGATCGTTACTTCCCTATCAGGAACACAGCATATATGGGTCCATCCGCCTCTCTCTCCTACCTGCTGAAAGACTTTGATAACCTGATAACCTATCGCTATGAGGACTTATCGAAATCACAAAAGACATTAACTCCCGACCAATACAAGGAGCACATGAAGCCTATCATTGCACAATGGAAACAGGTTGCAGACTCTGTAAGCCAAATCTATCAGCCCTCTCTCAAGGCAGTTCATCTGATAAAGAACAAGGTAGATTTGCAAGCCGGAAGTATGCTTTTTGATTTCTTGATGAGCAGAGATTATTACGCAAAGCAAGATAGCACCAATCAGGCGCTGAAAGTAAAGGAAGACGATTCCTATTACAGTTTCTTGAAAAATATGCCACTCAATGATGTAACCGTACTTGCAAACACAAACGCAAGTACATTTATCAACCGTTTCGAATATATGGACCTGTTCCGGAAAGCATATTCCGACCAGTCTTTTTCTCCATCAGACAGCATTGATTATACTTATCCGAAGAAACCTCTATTGACTTTCCTTAAAGAAAAAGGTGTGAAACTAAATAAGGAGCAGGAAGCAATAAGACTTAGACAGGAGAAGTTGGCCGGAACTACTGCCAAAATTATAATGAGGCAGCTAATTGCAGAGAACGAGAAGATGGCATCGCTCTATGAAAAAGAACAAAAACTCATACAAGAATATGTGGCATTATATTCCGAGAAAAAGGAAGAATCCCAGCAGGATAAGGATAGAATCTTTATAAAAATGAACCAGAAATATGATTTCAAGAAAGATTCCATCATTGCACAATTATATCCTACTCCCAACCCTTTGCTCTGGCAAATAGCCAAAGTGCGGAGCCTTAATTTTAATTTAGGAAATATCAAAGACAGCCAAATAGCTCATGAATATGTGGATAGCATCAAACAAATATTCACCGAACCGTTTCTCGCATCAGAAGCTGAACGAGTGCTGGAAAAGACACACCCGAAAGATAGGGCAAGATCTTATCAGTTGCCTGATGGAAAAGCGACTGAAGTATTCCGCAACATCATAAAGAATCATTCAGGTAAGGTTCTGTTTGTCGATTTCTGGGCAACGACTTGTGGCCCTTGTCGTGCAGGAATAGAGGCAACTGCCGATTTACGCAAAAAATATAAAGATCATCCGGAGTTTCAATTCATCTATATCACAAGTCAGAAAGATTCGCCCGAGAAAGACTACAAAAAATATATAGGGAAGAATCTAAAAGGAGAAGCCTGTTATTATGTTTCGGAGGCAGAGTTCAATTATCTGCGTCAACTATTCCAGTTCAATGGTATTCCACACTATGAACTTGTTGAAAAAGATGGCAGCATATCCAAAGAGCGTTTAAGCAGTTACAATATCAGGAAATATCTGGATAATCATTTCGAAGGAAAAGCAGAATAGGATCGGAGCCTCTAAATAAAGGGCACAAATAAAAGAATATCAAAAAAAGCGATACAAAGGGCGGAACCCTCTTCATTTTTCCGTACCTTTGCATCGCTTTTAAATTAAAATCATAGAAATATGGACGATTCAAACCCGCGAACGTGCACAACTAGTATTAATTAAAGCGAACAGAGTCATTGAAACCTGATGCCTCTGCTCGTGTAAAACAAACGAAAGGAGGCAATAAGATGAGAACGTATCTTTATTGTGAAGCCGGCTTTGTGGAAAAAGCTCAATGGCTTCCTAACAGCTGGGTAAATGTAGTATGCCCAAATAATGATGACTTTGAATTTCTAACTCAAACTCTCAACGTACCCGAATCATTTCTTAATGACATAGCCGATACGGACGAACGTCCGCGTACGGATACGGAAGGTAACTGGTTATTGACCATTCTTCGTATCCCTGTGCAGAACAAGCAGAACGGCAGCCTGCCCTTCGACACTGTACCGATTGGAATAATCACCAATAACGAGATTATTGTGTCCGTCTGTTATCACAACACCGATTTGCTACCGGATTTCATAGAGCATACCCGTCGAAAAGGGATTGTTGTACGCAACAAGCTGGATCTGATTTTTCGGATCATCTATTCTTCTGCCGTATGGTTCCTGAAATACCTAAAGCAGATAAACATAGACATCAGCGCCGCAGAAAAGGAACTGGAACGAAGCATCCGCAACGAGGACCTGCTCCGGCTGATGAGACTGCAGAAAACATTGGTCTACTTCAATACTTCCATCCGTGGAAATGAAGTAATGATAGGAAAATTAAGGACTATTTTCCAGGATACGGATTATCTGGACACTGAACTAGTGGAAGATGTGATTATCGAATTGAAACAGGCACTTAACACGGTGAATATTTACAGTGACATTCTCACGGGAACGATGGATGCTTTTGCCTCCATTATCTCCAATAACGTGAATACAATCATGAAACGCATGACAA
The DNA here is from genome assembly GCF_001314995.1 of Bacteroides ovatus. Classification (NCBI taxonomy): domain Bacteria; kingdom Pseudomonadati; phylum Bacteroidota; class Bacteroidia; order Bacteroidales; family Bacteroidaceae; genus Bacteroides; species Bacteroides ovatus. The sequence continues at coordinate 4,518,250 of NZ_CP012938.1, read as the reverse complement.
GTCTGTCCATCGTCCTGATGCTCCCGACATTGATTGCCAGTTTCTATGGTATGAATGTGGATATTCATCTGGAAGAGGTACCCTTTGCTTTCTCTTTGATCGTACTATTTTCCATCGGATTGTCAACTCTTGCGTTTGTGATATTCCGGAAGATAAAATGGTTCTAATACAAAAAACAGCTTACCATCTGTGATCCTTTAGAGGATTCTAAGACGGTAAGCTGTAAATTATACGTTTTTTATTCTATAGAGAATTAATTAAAAGAGAATGTTTAGAGAGAGAAATTAAAATATCTTATCCTTCTTTACTTGCTTTTCTTCCGCCCAACGGAATAGAAACTCCAACGAATCCATTCACAGAGTTAGAGTTCTTGCCTAAGAACATATAGTCAGTTCCGACAAACAGAGGACCTAATTTCAGACCCAGACCGAAAGATTTACCGGCTGACTGGATAGCTGAGTAACTAAGTGCTACATTGAACCAGCTTTTCGGACGGTAGTTTGCAGAGAATGTTAATTCTGTAAGAGCATCAGGCTGTACAAAACGAGTGGTTGACAATACACCCACTGCTAATTTGTTATTGAAGAATCCATATTCTGCACCTAATACTAGGATAGAAGCAAGACGAGATTTACGAGATTCTTTAGCATCGCTTACTTCGAGTTGCAACATGTCATAGTCAAGTACATCACCATTTGTTACACGGTCCATATATCCTTGAGCGTCATTCTGCAACTGATTTACAGCGTTCATAACAGTATTCGGATTATTCGGATCAACCATATTTGCATAGGTACTTCCTTTAATATCAATCGGATCCGGATTAGCAGATGCAATCTTTGTACTTGATTTTGACCAAGAGATAAAACCTAAGTCAAGAACAGAAGCAGATACAGTCAGATTATCCAATATTTTATAAGAAGCTCCTAAATCGATACCAAAACCGTACCCAGCTATACCCAATTTACCGCTATCGAAATCAAAGTCAGTTACATAATCTTTACCCTCTTCTTCTTGCAATTCCAAGCCTTTGAAAGAACTTTTCAGTTCGGCACCAACAGTCAAGTTTGCATGATAGTTATTAAACTTATCCTTTAATTCTTGTGCTGCCTGTGCTGCCTGTGAAGGGGTCATAGAATTCCAATAGCTCTCACTTGACCACTGATTTATTTGTTGATCACTAGGTAAATTAGCGCTCATTGCAACTCTATTAAGTTTCAACTCCATGTTACCAATACCCAATAAAGCTTTCACTCTAGCACCAACTGTCAAACGGCTATTAATCTGACGTGAAAGTCCTAAACCAATTTCAGTATAAGCATTAATGTTCAATTGCTGACCACTAATATCATAGTTACTATTTCTCCAGTTTTCTTCAACTGTTTCCATCTCATTCAAGAAGGTAAACATATTCTTTGTCAGGTTAGCACCGATATCTGTACGAAGACCGATATTGAATGACCAAAAGTTTTTTCCTTTATACCATCCTGCAGAAAGAATTTCTGTACTGAAGTTCACATTCAATTTATTATTATCTTTCAGACGATTCATGAAATCCGGTTTGGTGTAGAAATCATCGCCATCATCAATAATATCAATGATATCCTGATAGCCTAACGAAGTAGAACCAACCGTTGCATTAACAGCACCGATCACCGGAAGATTGAAGTAACCTTTAGTCGGTGTTAAAGCCGGATTCAGTTGTTGACGATAGTGAGTACCTTCCATGAAATAGGAAGTACGTAAAAACTGTGCATTTGCAGAAAGAGTGCAAACCAACATAATAAAAAATACCCCAATGAGCTTAGAAGACCATAATAGCTTGTTCGTTGCCATGATTTTAAACTTTTTAATTCTTATTATTGTTCGCAAAGATATAGCATTTTAATAACAAATAAAAGCACTAAGCAACACTTTTTTAGCCTAAACGGAACAATTTCACGGTTATCCGTAACAAAATCGTGCTTATTCTGCAAAAAAATGTAGAAAATGTGTGTAAAATGAAACAAAGCGACTTTAGAAGCTCAAAGTCAACTGGCCATCTCCCAACAGATTGAACGTCATGCGATGGTAAGGAGTAGTGCCACGTTCGGCAATGGCGGCACGATGTTTTTTAGTTGGATAACCTTTATTGTGGTCCCAGTCATAATATGGAAATTCTTCGTGAAGACGGTTCATATAATCGTCTCGATATGTTTTAGCTAAAATTGAAGCTGCTGCTATCGAAAGATATTTCCCGTCTCCTTTCACTACTGTAGTATGGGGAACACCGGGGTATTTAGTGAAACGATTACCGTCGATCAGTAAATGTTGGGGACGGGTGGTCAACTGATCCACTGCACGATGCATCGCCAGAAAAGAAGCCCGCAGGATATTTATTTCATCAATTTCTTCCGGTGACACAATGCCAACTGCCCAAGCTATCGCTTCTTTCTCTATTACCTCACGCAATGCATAACGTTGCTTTTCGGTCAGTTGTTTGGAGTCATTCAACAGTTCATTCTTAAAATCCTTCGGAAGAATAACCGCAGCAGCATATACCGCTCCCGCCAAACATCCACGACCGGCCTCATCACATCCGGCTTCAATCAGATTCTCGTTCAAATAAGGTAATAACATATTTATCGCTTCTATTTTGATACAAAGGTAATTCAAATTAAAAAAGGAGACTTGTATTGTCTCCTTTTTCTTACTTTCCCTTCTGCTTTTTTAGAATAAACTCCAGGCCACAGTAAGTCCTGCCATCACAATGGCCACCATACTCATAAGTTTTATCAAAATATTCAAACTCGGACCGGAGGTATCTTTAAACGGATCACCTACTGTATCTCCTACTACGGTTGCTTTATGCACTTCACCGCCTTTTCCACCAAAGTTACCTTCTTCCACATATTTCTTTGCGTTATCCCATGCACCTCCGGCGTTAGCCATAAAGATAGCTAATACGAAACCACTGCTCAAACCACCAATCAGTAGGCCGAGTACGCCGGGAACGCCAAAGATAAATCCTGTAAGAATCGGAGCAATAATAGCAATCAAGGAAGGAATAACCATCTCACGCTGCGCACCCTTTGTCGATATTTCAACACAACGTTCGTAATCCGGCTCGGCTTCTCCAGTCAGAATACCCTTTATGTCACGGAACTGGCGACGCACTTCGTCAACCATGTGACCTGCCGCACGTCCTACTGCATTCATTGTCAAACCACAAAACAGGAAAGCCATCATTGAACCGAGGAACATGCCCGAAAGTACTTTTGGATTCATCAAGTGTACTTCGTAATAATCCATGAAGTCGATAAAAGTGGCATTTGCTATGCTGATAGAACTTCCATCTGCAAAAGTCAGGTCTACATTACCAAGACGTGTCAGACCGATTCGGATTTCTTCAATATAAGAAGCCAGCAAAGCCAGACCTGTCAGCGCAGCGGAACCGATTGCAAAACCTTTTCCCGTGGCGGCAGTTGTGTTACCCAATGAATCGAGCGCATCAGTACGTTTGCGAACTTCAGCACCCAGACCGGACATTTCCGCATTACCTCCCGCATTATCCGCAATCGGACCGTAAGCATCCGTTGCCAATGTGATACCTAAGGTAGAAAGCATACCAACAGCTGCAATACCGATGCCATACAATCCCATGCCTACATTACCGAAATCACCTGCGGAAGCCAACAGATAGGAGGCAATGATACCAATCACTACTGCAACTACAGGAATAGCTGTAGAAAGCATACCCAAACCAATACCGGAAATAATGACGGTAGCAGGACCAGTCTTACCGCTTTCACTTAGTTTCTGGGTAGGACGATAAGATTGAGAAGTATAATATTCCGTAGAACGTCCGATGATAATACCTACTACCAGTCCGACTACTACGGCACAAGAAATCCAAATCCAGTTATCTAGTTGCAAGAGCCACAGGATTAAGAATGTAGCTGCAACAATAAGCACGGAACTAAGGTTCGTACCGAAAGCCAATGAACCGAGCAAGTCTTTCATGGTCGCATTCTCTTTAGTACGGACAGCGAATATCCCTATAATAGAAAGGATAATACCAACAGCTGCAATCAACATCGGAGCAATAACTGCCTTGAATTGCATCACTGTATCTGCCGAATGGATAAAAGCAGCAGCACCCAGTGCAGCTGTTGCCAGAATCGAGCCACAGTAAGATTCATATAAATCGGCTCCCATACCGGCCACGTCACCTACATTGTCACCTACATTATCGGCAATAGTAGCAGGATTACGAGGGTCATCTTCCGGAATTCCGGCTTCTACTTTACCTACCAAGTCGGCTCCAACATCGGCTGCCTTCGTATAGATACCACCACCTACACGGGCAAAGAGTGCTTGCGTAGAAGCACCCATACCGAAAGTCAGCATGGTAGTAGTAATCACACAGAGTTTATGAGTAGGTGTCAGCGCATCAGCAGGAATCACTGCATTCAACAACAGATACCAGAAAGATATATCGAGCAATCCCAGGCCAACTACAACTAATCCCATCACCGCGCCGCTTCGGAAAGCAATCCTCAACCCTGCATTCAGAGAATTACGGGCGGCATTAGCGGTACGAGCCGACGCATAAGTCGCCGTCTTCATCCCTAAAAATCCGGAAAGCCCGGAGAAAAATCCGCCTGTAAGAAAAGCAACGGGAACCCATGCGTTCTGTACATGAAAGCCATAGGCCATAATTGAAAACAAAATAACCAATCCCAAGAATACCCAGCCTACTATTTTGTATTGCTGTTTCAGATAAGACATAGCTCCTTTGCGCACAGCAGCAGCTATCTTTATCATTTGGGGTGTACCTTCGCTCTCTTTCATCATTTGCTTATGAAAGTAATAAGCAAAGCAGAGGGCTAACACGGAAGCGACTGGAACCAGCCAGAAAAGAATGTTGTCCATAGGAGCAATTTTTAAAGGGTTTACGGAGGCTAAAAGTATGGAAATCAAATGAAATAAGCAAGTAAAAAAGAAAGAATTTATAAAGCTGAATTATTCTATCTTTTAATCTCTTTAAACAAAATGGGCACACTGTAGTTATTTACTTCATTCCCTCATTTCTATACGGAAATGAACTAATTTCGAGCTTGTGCAGATTTATTTTTGATACCTAATGGGGTTATGGCTAATGATACATGAATTTATTCGTCTGACAGCTGTTTCTTTTTCGTCTGACAATTGTCAGACGAAAGAACAACAATTGCCAGACGAAAGTTCAACAACTGTCAGACGAATAAATCTATATATGATGAATATTAAATCATCGCATATTACCAATTAAATCTTAGAAGAACTAAGATTAGTTCATTCCAGTACCGAAAGGAGCTAAAACCTGTTCACCACCCCATGATAAAATAACGAATAATAGCCCATAGTTACTAATCCTCTGCCATTCTCTGCTTATTTTGTTGGGCAAACTCTGTAGGAGTAACTCCGAATTGCTTCTGAAATATCTTTGCGAAGTAAGAAGGCGACTGGAAACCTACTCTGTCAGAGATTTCGTTGATGCGCAATTCTCCCTCCTGCAATAGTTCTGCCGCACGTTTTAATCGGATGATACGGATAAAGTCGAGTGAAGAAAGATCGGTCAGCGCCTTAATCTTACGATGCAGGCTGGAGCGGGACATATTCATGGCTGCAGCCAATGCTTCCACATTATAATTGGCGTCGGAAAGATTCTCACGCACTTTGGCTATCAGTTGGGACATCAGTTGTTCATCAGCCCGTGACATCGCACCCCCTTGCGGAGTACAAGCTCCGTAAGTGATCTGATTAATAAACATCTCATGCGTACGATGGGATTCACGCTCACGCGCCAGTTCTGCCAATAATTGCTGCTCACGGATCTTTTGTACTTCCCGGCGGCGATAGGCGCGAAGAGTCAAGACAAAGCTGCCGGACACTACAATGATATAGATAAGGTAAGCCCACACTGTACGCCACCAAGGTGGAAGAATACGCACTGATAAAGTAGCTTCTTCCTGATTCCAGACACCATTATTATTACTGCCCCGCACACGGAACAGGTAGTCTCCCGGCGGGAGCTGGGCATAAGACGCTGTATGCACATCAGATGTATAATTCCAGTCATTATCTATCCCTTCCATTTTGTAGGCATAGCGATTTGCACCCGGTGAGGTATAACTTAAAGCAACAAAATCAAAGCTGACGTTAGAACGGTAAGGCAGTTGCACACCATCCGCCGTGAAAGGAGTTTCACGTCCCTGCACGTACATTCCGGTGATATAGACTGGAGGCACAAAAGTATTCGGGTGGACAATTTGTGGATTAAAAGAGACCAATCCATTGATAGTTCCCATCCAAATAGTACCATCAGAGGCAGCCAAGGCCGACTTATAGTTAAACTGGTTATCAGGTAACCCGTCATTTCGGTTGAAAACTTGCAGGCTGTCTGTTTCCGGATGAAGACAAACCAGCCCACGGTCTGTTCCGAACCAGATACGATGTTGCCGGTCTTCCACGACTTTATATGTTACGTTGTCCGGAAGCCCGTCCGCTTTGGTGTATGTCCGGAATCTTCCGGTTTCGGGGTTAAAACGCAACAATCCACCCCGGTCTGTAGAAAACCAGATAAAGCCTTTACTATCCTCCGAAATACCTGTCACTTCATTTGTTCCGATAGAAGTGCTATCCTCCGGTATACATTTATAGCTGACCATCTGATCTGTCTGCGGATGATACCGGAATATTCCACTGCCCATCGTTGCCACCCATATATTGCCGGATTTATCTTCGAGAATATCACGCATATAAGCATACCCGAATTGCTCCATTTTCTCAAAAGTCTGTCCTTTGTCGGCCGAACGGAAGATGTTCCAGCCATCACCCAACCAGATTGCTCCCCCACGATCGCGGTAAAGGGCAAACACGGAACCTTCACTGATACCAAGTTGTGCGGGATAGAACGTCTGAACCTGATCTTGAGGAACAATCAGGTCAATGCCCCCTTTAAAGTAACCTGCGCCAACCAAATCATCCGAAGCGAACAGGCTTAATACATTCTGACGGTCAGGCGACTGGGGAATTTTAGTGAAAGTCTGTGTTCCCGGATTCCAGTAGCAAACACCGCCATCCTGTGTACTAACCCACACCACTCCGTCTTTTCCTTCCGCCAATTCACTGATGCGTCGTCCGCTGACTGTACCGGGCGCTCCCGGAAGATAAACCGAAAAATCGAGCGTACGTACAGGCAGATAGCTGGCTCCTCCAAATTGCGTACAGATCCAGGTTCCCCCTTCACGATCACGATAAATCTTATCGACGATAGCATCTCCAAGCCCATACTTCCCTCCGGCATCGGCAGGAATATGTTGCACACTGTTGTGTTTCTCATTAATCACATAAACGCCATTCTGCGTACCCACCCACAGCTCGTCTCCGAAGCAAACAGCGTAGCGAATAATTTTTCGATGTACTTCGGGCGCAGGGAATATACTCACTTCTCCAGTCTTTTTATTGAACCGTTTCAGTTCCTCTTCATGCACTCCGACAATCAGTTCATCGCCATAATCGCACAGAGTAAAGATGAAATCCCCTTTAAGGGCTTCTGTTGCATAGGGCACAAACTTATCCTGCTCCGGACTGTAACGGTAAATTCCCGCTCCATACGTACCCACCCAGACCGTACCTTCTTTATCTACACAGATAGACTGCGGAAAGTCCTTGCTTTTATCCTTACTGGGACAGGGAATATAGCGGAACAGTTTACCCGTCTCCACCTGATAGCGGAAAACTCCCTGATTCGGTGCATTCACCCAGATATTTCCTGAATGATCTGCCAGAATATCTTCAATCCAGTTGTATCTGATTTGCTCTCCGCTCTCTGTGCGGGCATCAAAGAACGAAAACTTCCCGGTAGCAAGCTCTTGAATATAAACACCATCATCCGTACCTACCCATAATTGACGGTGATTATCCTCAAAAAGAGCGGATATGACCTGATTGCCATGCTGCAAAGTTTCGTCATAGCAGTTATAAAGCTTCATCGACACGCCGTCATAACGATTAAGACCGTTGCGCGTACCCAGCCAGATAAAACCGTAACTATCTTGAATAATGGACTTGACATGACTGTTCGAAAGACCGCTTCCTCCATCTACACGGATAAAGTTATACTGTCCCGTCGCGGCAAAATCCGGAAGGAAAAAACAAATAGAAAGGAGAAAAAGCAGCAATTTCCTTTTCATACACAGATATTAGATAGCGACAAATATAGTTTTTTTTACGCTAAATGCATAGGAAGGATGAAACATTTGTTGCACGGATGGCAATAAATGTCGCACTGCAAAGGGCTATCGCACACTTGAAACATCTCTTGCACATCTTGACAAAAAAGAGTATAGCCACTTGTTTCTCCTCCTCCTATCTTTGCCTTCGTCAAAATGACACAACCGATGTGAACTTCCAAATCTTTAAATGAATACAAGTGATGAAAAAAGTAACCTTTAGTTGCCTTACTCTAGCAACCCTGTTGCAACTGATTCCTTCCAACGGGAATGCAGCGAACATTCAGGTGAACAAGAAAAAGACGAACCGAACCGAAATGAAGCAGGATACGATTCCTGCCAACTCTACTAAAAAAGAATCAGAAGAAGGCGAACGCAATGTGATGCTGAATGCTTCTGACGCCAACAAACCCCGCGAAATTCAAATCGGCCTTCCCAGCGAGGACGTTAATGTCTATGAGAATGGACTTCCTGCCGTATATTCCTCTACCGTTCACAAACTTGCCGCTCATTGGCGTAGCGACAGCAGCCTGGGAGAAGTAGGACTTTTATCTCCTTCCGAATCGGCCATCACGACCGGTAATATTGCTTACTCCGTCAACTCATTCAGCAAACTGGGACAAAAGGATTTCCAAGGTATATTAAACTACCGCACCAATCATTTCGGTATGCAGAACTTCGACTTCAATGTTTCAGGAGCCATCAATAACCAATGGCTTTACACGGCAAGCATTTACCAGAACTTCGACCCGGGAAGTTTCGACCTGGAATTTACGAACTATGCAGACCGCACAGAGATTTATCATGCCGGCCTGACCCGTCTCTTCAACAACGGACGCGGCAAAATATCTTTGCTCTACAAACACTCCCGCAGTGAAAATCCGGCCAGCTATGCCAATGCAGCTCCTTTTATCTATGTCGGCGACGGCTCGGTCAAAGAGATAGACGGTTTCAAACTGGGAACAAATTCTTATGTTCCGCAGAACGGTTCTTTTCCATACATGGACGTAAGAGACGGAAAGATGAAAACATGGAATTTGGGCGATGGTTCTGAAAACCGTGCCAATGAGATTGCATTGATCTCCGATTATCGTTTCAGGAACGATCTGCTATGGAAATTCAATCTGAAATATATGGATGCTCCACGTGCCAACTATGTCGACTTCGGAGGCAGCACCATCAGCGAAGTAACCGCCAACGATGGTTTTACGCTATCAAACGGTGATCCGTATGAGGGACTGGCAGAAGGTCGCCGCACCTGGTTGCACGTAGGCAAAGTGAAAAACTTCCTAATCACTTCCGAGCTAAACAAGACCTTTGGCAACCATGATCTGCGTCTGGGAGTGAACGAATGGTATTACCATCTTGATTATTATTCCTCTTCTCTGCAATGGATGGCCACCGTACAGAACTATCCACAGTTGCTGACTTCCACAACTACAAGTTCCCTGGACCCTACTCTGACCGGTCAGCGCGTACAGACATACGGGTACAACGAACTTAGTCCCGAATATACAAAGGGATATGAGAACAAACTCGCCCTTTACTTTACAGACAACTGGCAAGTAACTCCCCAATTCAATATCTATTATGGCGGACGCCTGGAATATTACCGGATGAGTGCCGATCAAATATCCGCTTCCCGTTTCCCGGGTTTCCGCATCGGCGACTTTACCACTTATAGCAAAGAGGAAGAAACAGGAAATATCATTGCCACACAACGCAGCATTCATCCCGCCAAAGTGGTAAAGGATAAACTGAACTATGCCGCCACGCTCCGCGCCACTTACAACGTAACCGGGCAATTCGGCCTGACTGCCGACGGAACAGTAGCCACCCGCTTCCCACGTATCAACGAATATGCCGGAACAGGTCCTACGGAAGAGCAATACAAACGTGTCACCATACCGTTAATCCGTGGCGGTTTGTTCTACAAGAACAAGTGGATCAACCTCACCTCTATGGTTACCTATATCTCTAAATCTAATAATATTGACCAGCAAAACCTGACGAAACCGGGAACGGAAGAAGGAAAGACCGTATTGCTTATTTATAATATCAAAACACTGGGATGGACCACATCTGCCGAAATCGACCCGTTCAAAGGTTTTCACCTGCACGCTCTGTTCACGTATCAGAAACCTGTTTACAAGAACTATAACGCAAGCGTCACATTCAACGATGGTTCGGAAATGTCTGTCAACGCCAATGGGATGATTGTAAAAGAGATTCCGCAGATTCTTGTCGAACTCGACCCAAGCTATAATATCACGAAGGACTTACGCCTTTGGCTTAGTTTCCGCTATTTCGGCAAGACTTACGCCAATCTCCAGGAAGCCCTCTATTTCAACGGTCGCTGGGAAACTTTCGGGGGGATCAACTGGAATGTAAACAAGCATCTTTCTTTAGGGGCAACAGTCATCAACTTCCTGAATCAGAAGGGGGCCAGCGGAACCATCAACGGTTCGGAACTGATTACCAAAGAAGAAGCTGCCCAGTATGCAGGCAACTATATGAGTGGAAATTATTTACGCCCATTTACCGTAGAATTTAGCGCAAGCATTAAATTCTAGTTCATTCCTGACGAATTATAATTATCTTTGCGGCATTCTATGCCCACAAACTAACTAATACCTAATTAATTATTAAAAAACCATGAAGAAACTTCTCGTATTACTTATGGCATTGTTTACCCTGGCGCAAGTGGACGCCCAGGAAAAGAACGTTATCCGCATCGCAACGGACAACACAGACTTAATTCTCCAAGTAGCTCCTAACGGACGACTCTATCAGGCTTATCTGGGCGATAAGTTACTGAACGAGAAAGACATCAACAACTTTTCTCCTTACGTAAAAGGAGGAAGTGACGGTAGCGTATCCACCCGAGGATGGGAAGTATATCCGGGCTCCGGCGCCGAAGATTATTTTGAACCGGCTGTAGCTATCACGCACAATGATGGAAACCCAAGTACGATTCTCCGCTATATATCCTCCGAGCAGAAGGCAGTGGCGGGCGGAACGGAAACGATCATTCAACTAAAAGATAATCAGTATCCGGTAGAAGTCACACTACATTACATCGCTTATCCGAAAGAAAACGTCATCAAGACGTGGAGCGAAATCAAACATGCTGAAAAGAAGCCTGTGACCTTATGGCGTTATGCTTCCACCATGCTTTATTTCTCCGGAAACGAATATTACCTGACAGAATTCAGTAGCGATTGGGCAAAAGAAGCACAAATGAGCACACAACCTCTGTTGTTCGGTAAAAAGGTGATCGACACCAAACTGGGAAGCCGTGCTGCCATGCACACCCACCCGTTCTTTGAGCTTGGTTTTGAACAACCGGCACAGGAAGCGCAGGGACGTGCCATGCTAGGTACTATCGGATGGACAGGAAACTTCCAGTTCACTTTCGAAGTGGACAACGTAGGTAACCTCCGTGTAATCCCCGCCATCAATCCTTATGCATCTGATTATGAACTGAAGCCGAATGAAGTGTTTACAACTCCTGAATTCATCTTTACTTTCAGCAACAACGGTACGGGCGAAGCCAGCCGCAACCTTCACGCATGGGCACGCAACTATCAGCTGAAAGACGGACAAGGCGACCGTATGACTTTATTAAACAACTGGGAAAATACTTACTTCAAATTCAATGAGGAACTGCTTGCCGAACTGATGAAGGAAGCTAAACATCTTGGTGTAGATATGTTCCTGCTGGATGACGGCTGGTTTGGCAACAAGCACCCACGCAACAGTGACAATGCCGGACTGGGTGACTGGGAAGTGATGAGATCCAAACTGCCGGGCGGTATTCCTGCCCTTGTACAGTCTGCCAAAGAAGCCGGAGTGAAATTTGGTATCTGGATTGAACCGGAAATGGTTAACCCTAAAAGTGAGTTGTTCGAAAAACATCCCGACTGGGCTATCCAACTGCCTAACCGCGAAACATATTATTACCGTAATCAGCTGGTACTCGATCTTAGCAATCCGAAAGTACAGGACTTTGTATATGGTGTAGTGGATAAGATCCTGACAGAGAATCCGGAAGTGGCTTTCTTTAAATGGGACTGTAACTCTCCAATTACAAATGTTTATTCTCCATATTTAAAAAATAAACAGGGACAGCTTTATATCGACCATGTACGTGGTATATACAATGTATTGAAACGTATCAAAGACAAATATCCAAACGTGCCAATGATGCTCTGCTCCGGCGGTGGCGCCCGTTGCGACTACGAAGCTCTGAAATATTACACAGAATTCTGGTGCAGCGACAACACAGACCCGATAGAACGTCTGTTTATCCAGTGGGGATTCTCACAAATCTTCCCGGCAAAAGCCATGTGTGCACACGTAACCAGCTGGAACAAGAACACAAGCGTGAAGTTCCGTACGGATGTGGCAAGTATGTGCAAACTGGGCTTTGACCTTGGACTGAAGGAACTGAATGCAGACGAACAGACTTACTGCCAGAATGCAGTTGCCAACTGGACGCGTCTGAAAAAAGTGATTCTGGACGGCGATCAATACAGATTGGTTTCTCCCTACGATGGCAATCACATGTCTCTCATGTATGCCTCACCGGATAAGAACAAAGCTGTGCTTTATACCTACGATATCCACCCACGTTTCGGTGAGAAACTGCTCCCGGTAAAACTTCAGGGACTGGATGCGAAGAAAATGTATAAGGTGAAAGAAATCAACCTGATGCCGAATTCCAAATCGAATCTGGCTGCCAATGAGAAAACTTATTCAGGAGATTATCTGATGAAAGTGGGAATCAATGCTTTCACAACAAATCAGGCTTTCAGCCGCGTAATTGAGCTGACTGCTGAATAAAAAGGAAGGAAATAATCGATAAAAAAGGGGGATTCGCTGTTATCAGCGTTTCCCCTTTCTTTTTACATACAATAATATTCAATTCATCTTCAATCGCAACAGCTGTTTCAATGGTTACAACTATTCTATTAGACGGAGGAAGTCTCTAAAAAAGTTGCAGCTACACCGTAACTTTTTACGATATAGCTGCATTAATGTTAAAGAGAGAGAATTTATATAATATAAGCATGGTCTCACGACCCTCCTGATATTCAATGAACATTTTGTTTCTTTACCTATTAGACGCACGAAAGCTCAAATCACTGCACTCGAGGCCCTCTTTTTTTAGTTAAAGAATAAAAAAAGCCGCTACTCCACAGGAATAGCAGCTCATATCTTTAAAACATCTTGCTGACACGTTCAATTCCTGCCACCAAAGTGTCTATTTCCGATTTGGTATTGTACATGGCAAACGAAGCACGTACAGTTCCTTCTATGCCAAGACGTTGCATGAGAGGTTGTGCACAATGATGCCCTGTTCTCACGGCAATACCTAGACGATCCAGCAACGTGCCGAGGTCGAAATGATGGATATCTCCCACCAGGAAAGAAATGACCGCTCCCCGTTCGGCTGCTTCACCAAATATACGTATATGGGGGATTTCTTTCAGACGTTGCAAAGCGTAAGTTGTCAGTTCATGCTCATGGGCGGCTATCTGTTCAATGCCATGTCCGTTCACATAATCAAGGGCTTTTGCCAGTCCGGTAGTTCCGATATAGTCGGGCGTACCGGCTTCAAACTTGAAAGGAAGTTCATTAAAAGTGGTCTTCTCGAAAGAGACATGCTGAATCATCTCTCCTCCTCCCTGATAAGGTGGAAGGCGATCTAACCATTCTTCTTTTCCATAAAGTACTCCGACACCTGTCGGACCATATATCTTATGGGCGGAGAATACCAGAAAATCGGCATCCAACTCCTGTACATCCACTTTCATGTGAGGAATAGACTGTGCAGCATCTATCAGGCAAGGTACACCATGCGCATGAGCTGTTGCGATCATCTCCTTCACCGGATTCACTGTACCCAGTACGTTCGATACATGAACTACGCTGACTATTTTCGTGCGTTCGGAAAATAGTTTTTCATATTCATCCAGCAGAAGTTCGCCTTTATCATTCATCGGGATGACTTTTATGGCAATTCCTTTACGGGCAGCCAACAGTTGCCAGGGAACGATGTTGCTATGATGTTCCATCACGGAAACAATCACTTCATCCCCTTCTTCCATAAACTCGTCGCCGAAGCTGGAAACAAGCAGGTTGATACTTTCTGTTGTTCCGCGTGTAAAGACAACTTCATTCGTGCTATGGGCATTGATAAACTCACGTACCGTTTCACGGGAAGCTTCATGCAGTTCCGTAGCTTGCTGGGAAAGATAATGTACGCCGCGATGCACATTGGCATTGACGGAATAATATTCATCCACCAACGCATCAACCACCAGACGGGGTTTCTGTGTTGTCGCACCGTTGTCGAAATAAACCAAAGGTTTACCGTAAACCGTACGGCTCAATATCGGAAAATCTTCACGTATCTTTTGAATATCCACGTTCATTATTTTTTAGTGGTTACTTACAAATGGCACAACCCTGACATCTATTCAACTCGCCACGGAAACGTTTCTCTACTAATAGATGCAAACGATCTTTCAGCGCTTCCAAACGAATGGTATCGATCACTTCGTTGACAAATGCGAACATCAACAGCAGACGGGCTTCTTTCTCTGCAATACCGCGCGAACGCATGTAGAATAATGCGCCTTCATCCAACTGGCCTACTGTTGCTCCATGCGAACATTTCACATCATCCGCATAAATCTCCAATTGAGGTTGTGTATACATTCTTGCATCACGCGTAGCACAAAGATTCCGGTTAGTCTGTTGGGAATTCGTATGTTGTGCATCGGGACGCACGAGTACCAATCCGGCAAACGCACCTACCGACTGGTCGTCGAGCACATACTTGAACAGCTCATTGCTGGTACAGTTCGGTACGGCATGGTCAATACTTGTATGATTGTCTACGTGCTGGTTTTTATCGGCAATCGCCATACCACAAAGGTTTATTTCGGCTCCTTCTCCTGCCAGCAACACTTCGGTCGTGTTGCGGGTAGTACCATTATGCAAAGTCATTCCGTTGAGCAATACATTGCTGTTGGCCTCTTGCTTTACATACAGGTTACTGATACGAACTGTGCTTGTATGTGTTTCTTCCAGTTCATACATATCGAATACCGCATTCTCACCAGCAAATACTTCAATAACTTGTGTCGCCAGGAAGTTCACATTATCCATTGCATGGTCACAAATCAGCAAACGGGCTTGCGCGCCATCCTCCAGGATAATCAGTACGCGACGGTTCACCATAAAGTTAACATCTGCACGCAGGATATTTACCAACTGGATTGTTTTTTCCACCACCACATTCTTCGGCACATAAAAGACAACGCCATCTTGTGCAAAAGCGGTATTGAAAGCAGTCACACCATCTTTAGAGGTATCTGCCAGTTGACCGTAATATTTCTTCACCAATTCCGGGTGTTGCTCGGCCACTTCTTTCAGGCTACCGAAAATCACACCTTCCGGCAGATTTCCTGTGGGAAGCGCTCTATTATAAAATGTGTCATTTACCACAAAATACAAGGAGGTACTCATATTCGGCACATCACACTTAAACACTTCATACGGATTGACCGGAATAGCCAAACGATTCAAGTTCAAACCGAAATCCGGTTCAAAGTACTTGCTCACATCCGTATATTTGTACTTCTCCATCTTACGGGTCGGAAATCCGAGTCGCTCAAAATCGGCAAATGCTGACGCACGAGGTGCATTCAGCACTTCGGCACTATGCTTACAGATCATCGCTTCCGTCTGTGAGAAAAGTTCTATATATTGTTGTTCAACCATCATCGTTTTATATTTGTCATTCTCCTACTTCTTTCTTGATCCAATCGTATCCTTTTTCTTCCAGTTCCAGAGCAAGTTCCGGTCCGGCAGTTTTTACGATACGACCTTTATAAAGGACATGCACAATATCAGGCTTGATATAATCGAGCAAACGTTGGTAGTGGGTAATAACGATTGTACTTGTTTCAGGAGTTTTCAGCTTGTTCACTCCTTCCGCAACAATACGGAGCGCATCAATATCCAAACCGGAGTCTGTCTCGTCGAGGATGCTCAAACGCGGTTCCAGCATAGCCATCTGGAAAATCTCGTTCCGTTTCTTCTCACCACCGGAAAAGCCTTCATTCACCGAACGGTTAGCCAGTTTATTATCCAACTCCACCACCGCACGTTTCTCACGCATCAGCTTCAGAAACTCACTGGCGGTCAGTGCAGGCAGACCTTTATATTTACGTTGCTCATTCACAGCAGCACGCATAAAGTTCACCATGCTCACACCCGGGATTTCCACCGGATACTGGAAACTAAGGAAGATTCCTTCATGGCTACGATCTTCGGGGCTCAACTCCAACAGATCCTTTCCATAAAAAGTGACCGAACCTTTTGTTACCTCAAAAGCCGGATTACCCACCAATACGGAGGAAAGCGTACTTTTACCGGAACCATTCGGTCCCATAATAGCGTGCACCTCACCGGGATTCACCGTCAGGTTAATACCTTTCAATATCTCTTTGCCATTAATGCTGGCATGCAGGTCTTTTATTTCTAACATGATTATATTTACGATTTTACGATTTACTATTAAAAAGTCAACATCACCCCACGCTTCCTTCCAATGAGATGGTAAGCAGCTTCTGTGCTTCTACCGCAAACTCCATCGGAAGTTTATTCAACACTTCCTTTGCATATCCGTTCACAATAAGTCCGATAGCATCTTCTGTCGGAATACCGCGCTGGTTGCAATAAAATATCTGGTCTTCACTAATCTTGCTTGTCGTAGCTTCATGTTCTACCACTGCCGTCTCATTGTGAATATCCATATACGGGAAGGTATGTGCACCACACTTATCTCCCAGCAACAGAGAGTCACACTGGCTATAATTACGGGCATTATCCGCTTTCTCGGCCACGCGTACCAACCCACGATAGGAGTTCTCACTATGTCCGGCAGAAATGCCTTTACTTACAATCGTACTACGAGTGTTCTTACCCAGATGAATCATCTTCGTTCCGGTATCTGCCTGCTGATAGTTGTTCGTTACAGCTACGGAATAGAATTCAGCGGTCGAGTTATCGCCCGTCAGGATACAGGAAGGATATTTCCAGGTGATTGCCGAACCGGTTTCCACTTGTGTCCAGGATAATTTACTGTCCACTCCTTTACAGTTACCGCGTTTAGTCACAAAGTTGTATACACCGCCCTTGCCTTCTGCATCTCCCGGATACCAGTTCTGAACGGTACTGTATTTTACCTCTGCACGGTCATGCACAATGATCTCAACGATAGCGGCATGCAGCTGATTTTCATCCCGCATCGGAGCCGTACATCCTTCCAGATAAGAAACATACGAATCATCATCCGCTACAATCAGCGTACGCTCAAACTGTCCCGTGTTACGGGCATTGATACGGAAATAAGTGGAAAGCTCCATCGGGCAACGTACTCCTTTCGGAATATACACGAAAGAGCCGTCAGAGAACACTGCGGAATTCAACGCTGCAAAGAAATTGTCCCGATAACCTACTACCGAGCCCATATATTTCTTCACCAGATCCGGATGCTCCCGCACGGCTTCACTGAACGAGCAGAATATAATTCCTTTCTCCATCAGCGTTTCCTTGAAGGTAGTCTTTACGGAAACAGAGTCCATAACGGCATCCACTGCCATTCCACTAAGAGCCATTTGCTCTTCCAAAGGAATTCCCAGTTTATTAAACGTCTTTATCAGTTCAGGATCGACTTCCTCCATGCTCTTCGGTCCTTCTTTCTTCTTTGTCGGATCGGCATAATAAGAAATCGCCTGATAATCAATTTCAGGGATACGGAGATGTGCCCAGGTAGGCATTTCCAGCGTCAGCCAATGGCGATACGCTTTCAGTCGAAACTCCAGCAACCACTCCGGTTCGTCCTTTTTCGATGAAATCAGACGAATGACATCTTCATTAAGTCCACGCTCAATGATGTCCGTATGCACCTCTGTGGTGAAACCGTATTTATATTTCTCCTCCGCAAATTTCCGGACAAACTCATTATCAGTCTTCTTTTCAAGTTCGTCTTTCTGATTGGGTTTCATTTTATTGGGTTCTTGTTGCATCTTTATCTTTATTCTCTAATATATATTGTTGCGTCATATTCTTCGCAGCAGGGAAAAAGATCCCCGCAAACGTTTCCATCGGATAATATAACAAAGATTCTTCCTTTTTTGTTGCACTAATTAACTTATTATCGCTGTCCACAAACTCTATCGCACCAATCACTACACTCGTTAACAACAGAAACTTAAGTGCTCCCAGCCCACTTCCTAACCAGCGATTCAACCAGTTCAACGAAATAGCCTGCATTGCTTTTGTCAATAGCGAGGCAATCAATACAAAGATCAATGGTACGGCAATCCAGATCATGATAAAAGCCAACACTTGCGCAACTGTCATTGAATCCGTCACCGTCGGGCAAAGCTTTTCCGCCAAAGAAGCATACAGAGCTTTCGCTGCCAACAGACCGACTATTAACCCCAAAATAGAAGCCAACTGACGAATGAAGCCTTTTACAAAACCTACAATCGCTCCGGCGCCTATTACAATAAGGATAATTATATCAATCGTTGCCACGTTTATTATGTTATAAGCTATAAACCAATAAGTCGTATATAAGCTGATTATAATGAGAAGGTGCCGAATGATAAAAAATAAGGTGGTAAGGTGGTGTTCTGCAAACAGTACCACATTACCACCTCTTTATCATATCATGACCTCTGCTATATTATAACATTATAATACACTTATAACCTTACTATATTTACAGCGTCTGTTTCACTTCTATTTCTTCGAATGTCTCAATCATATCGCCTACCTTCATGTCGTTGCAGTTCACCAGACTGATACCACACTCGAAGTTTGTACCTACTTCCTTCACATCGTCCTTGAAACGTTTCAATGCGTTGATGTTTCCGGTAAAGATCACAATACCATCGCGGATCAAACGAGCCTTGTCGCTGCGTTTCACCTTTCCGGTCTTCACCATTGCTCCGGCTACAAGACCGACTTTCGTAATATTGAATACTTCGCGGATTTCGATGGTTGCAGTAATCTGTTCCTTTACTTCCGGAGCCAACATACCTTCCATAGCAGCCTTTACCTCTTCGATTGCATCGTAGATGACAGAATACTTACGGATGTCAACACCCTCTTGGTCGGCCATCTTACCGGCAGCACCCGAAGGACGTACCTGGAATCCGACAATAATCGCATCCGAAGCAGCAGCCAGAGAAACATCAGATTCGGAAATTGCTCCCACACCCTTATGGATAACATTTACCTGGATTTGTTCCGTAGACAACTTAATCAACGAGTCGCTCAATGCCTCAACAGAACCATCCACGTCACCCTTAACGATGATGTTCAATTCCTGGAAGTTACCCAAAGCAATACGACGACCCAATTCATCCAATGTAAGGATCTTCTGCGTACGCAAACCTTGTTCACGAGCCAGCTGCTCACGTTTATTAGTGATCTCACGAGCTTCCTGATCGCTTTCGACTACATGGAATGTGTCACCTGCGGCAGGAGCACCATTCAATCCCAGAATCAATGCCGGTTCGGAAGGTCCTGCTTCCTTGACGCGTTGGTTACGTTCGTTGAACATAGCCTTCACACGTCCGTAGCTGGTTCCCGCCAATACGATGTCTCCTACTTTCAAAGTACCGTTAGATACCAATACAGTAGCTACATATCCGCGTCCCTTATCCAGTGAAGATTCGATGATGGAACCCGTAGCATTACGGTTCGGATTTGCCTTCAGGTCGAGCATTTCCGCTTCGAGCAATACTTTTTCCAGCAAGTCTTCCACACCCATACCTTTCTTGGCAGAGATATCTTGTGACTGATATTTACCACCCCATTCTTCAACAAGGTAATTCATTGCAGCCAGTTCTTCTTTAATCTTATCCGGATTTGCAGTCGGTTTATCTACCTTATTGATTGCAAATACAATAGGTACACCGGCAGCCATCGCGTGATTGATCGCTTCTTTCGTCTGTGGCATCACGTTATCATCGGCAGCCACAATAATGATAGCAATATCCGTTACTTTGGCACCACGTGCACGCATAGCGGTAAACGCTTCGTGACCCGGAGTATCGAGGAATGTAATACGACGACCGTCTTCCAATTGCACGTTATAAGCACCGATATGCTGGGTAATACCTCCGGCCTCACCGGCAATTACATTCGCCTTACGGATATAGTCAAGCAAAGAAGTCTTACCGTGGTCAACGTGTCCCATCACCGTTACAATCGGAGCGCGCGGTTGCAAATCTTCCGGAGCATCTTCTTCTTCAACGATAGCTTGTGCCACTTCCGCACTTACATATTCAGTCTTGAATCCGAATTCTTCAGCCACCAGATTGATGGTTTCAGCATCCAAACGCTGGTTGATGGAAACCATGATACCAATACTCATACAAGTAGCGATAACCTGGTTAACAGAAACATCCATCATCGTTGCCAATTCGTTAGCCGTAACGAACTCGGTCAACTTCAATACCTTGCTGTCTGCCATTTCCTGATCTTCCAGTTCCTGCATACGGTTGGAAGCCATTTCACGTTTCTCTTTACGGTATTTGGACGTTTTATTCTTACCTTTGGTTGTCAGACGTGCAAGGGTTTCTTTTACCTGTTTTGCTACGTCTTCCTCGCTCACTTCCTGTTTGATAACCGGTTTCTTGAAGCGATCTTTATTGTTGTTATTTCTTCTGTTGTTATTTCCCTGTCCGTTGGCCTGGCCACCCTGACCGTTACTATTGCCGCCTTTACCCTGTACATTAGGTCTTGGAGCAGCAAAGTTGGAAGTTGCAACATTGTTAACGTCCACCTTCTCTTTATTGATACGGTTACGTTTCTTCTTGTTAGCAGCCGCTTCCGCACTGTCCTTAGGTCCGCTCTTCGCCAATTTAGAATCATCCTTACGGATTTCCTTGATGATAGCTTCCTTCATCAACTTCTTCTGATCCTGACGGATTTTTTCCTTTTCTTCACGTTCGCGACGTTTCTCTTCCTTCGATTTCTTCTTGGGACGAGTAGACTGATTCAATGCAGCCAAGTCGATCTGACCGATCACATTAATCTTTGCGCCCAATTCCGGTTGACGGATTTTGAAAACACCATCATCCTCCGGAGCCTTTTCCGCTACCGGGGTTACTTCAGCCTGTGCAGTTTCCACCTTTTCTTCTTCTTTATGTTCTTCCGCCTTCACAGGTGCAGCTACTACTACCTTCGGCTCTTCTTTTTTCACTTCTTCTACTACTTTTTCAACTTCTACCGGCTTCGTCTCCACTACAGGTTCCGGCACTACTACGGGTTCAACCACCACTGGAGTAGGCTCTACTACAGAAACAGGAGGTGTCACCACCTCTTCCTTCTTCACCTCGGGTTCTCTCTTCTCGGGCTCCTTTTTCACTTCGGGTTTAACGACAGGCCGTTCCACAACCGGTTCTTCCTGTTTCTGTTCCGGTTCTTTCTCTACCTTTTCAGGTTTACGACCGTTCAATTTATCCAAATCTATTTTTCCGACAGGTTTAAACTTCGGACGTGCATCCTCAGGTACGACTGTCTTAATCACATCTTCCGACTTCGGTTTTTCGGGCTGCTTTTCGAAGCCTTCAATCGATACCGACGCCTTATTACGTTCCTTATTCTGACGTTCCTGTATGAAACGCTCCGATTCAAGTCTAAGGTTCTTATCTGTACTAAACTCCTTTACGAGTATAGCGTATTGCTCCTCGCTAATTTTAGTATTAGGATTAGCCTCAACGGTATGCCCTTTCTTTTGCAGGAACTCAACTACCGTCGCGATTCCTACGTTCAAATCTCTTGTAACTTTGTTTAACCTTATCGTCATATTTTAAAATTAATGAATAAATGGAGCTTGTTTAATTGAAAATTGAGAATTAAGAAATAAAAGTCTGCTGCATTATATTGTATCGCAACTTTTAATCTTTAATTTCATCTTTATTTTCAATTGAAGGATCTTCTTCTTCAAACTCCGATTTCAAAATGCGTATTACCTCGTCCACTGTCTCTTCTTCCAAGTCCGTCTTTTCAATCAACATCTCACGAGGAGCATTCAACACAGCCTTCGCTGTATCGATGCCGATAGCTTTGATAGCGTCGATCACCCATCCGTCGATTTCGTCTCTAAACTCGTCGAGATAGATATCTTCGTCAGCTACATTCTCATCCAACTCACGGAACACGTCGATAGTGTACTCAGTTAACATACTGGCCAGTTTGATATTCAAACCGCCTTTACCGATAGCCAGCGAAACTTCTTCCGGTTTGAGGAATACCTCTGCTTTCTTCTCTTCCTCGTTCAGACGAATAGAAGAAATCTTAGCCGGGCTTAAAGCGCGCTGTATAAACAATGAGATGTTCGATGTATAATTGATTACGTCGATGTTCTCATTGCGAAGTTCACGAACAATGCCATGAATACGACTTCCCTTTACACCTACACAGGCTCCTACAGGGTCGATTCTGTCATCGTAAGATTCCACCGCGATCTTGGCACGTTCGCCGGGGATACGGGCAATCTTCTTGATGGTAATCAAACCATCATTAATTTCGGGTACTTCCATCTCGAACAGGCGTTGCAGGAAAACGGGAGAAGTACGTGACAAGATAATCTTAGGATTATTATTCTTGTTATCCACGCGGGCAACTACTGCACGGGCCGTTTCACCTTTACGATAAAAGTCGCTCGGAATTTGTTCGGTCTTAGGTAACAGCAATTCGTTTCCTTCATCGTCTAAAAGCAACATCTCTTTTTTCCAGATCTGATATACTTCTGCATTGATGATAGTACCTACCTTATCTATATATTTATTATAAATACTGTCTTTTTCGAGTTCCAGAATCTTGGAAGCCAGTGTCTGGCGAAGATTCAGGATCGCACGACGTCCGAACTTGGCAAAGATAACCTCGTCAGTCACCTCTTCACCTTCTTCGTAAGAAGCATCAATTTTCTGTGCTTCGCTCAACGAAATCTGCATATTCGGGTTAGTCAAATCTTCATCGGCCACAACTTCACGGTTACGCCATATCTCGAAGTCACCCTTGTCCGGGTTCACGATTACGTCGTAATTTTCATCGGTGCCAAACATTTTCGCGATTACGCTACGGAACGACTCTTCGAGTACGCTAACCATCGTCGTTCTATCGATATTCTTCAGTTCCTTAAATTCCGAAAATGTATCAATCAAGCTGATTGTTTCTTCTTTTTTGGCCATAACTATTTAAAGCTAATTAAGTATTTAGTATATTTTATTTGCTCATAAGTGAAGGTTTCGTCCTCTTCTACCAATTTCGGGCGCTTTGATCCTTCGGTTTTTACTTTCTTTTGTACGCCTACCGTAAACTTCTCTTCATCGGCATCTTTCAGTATACCGGCCAGCTTCCGTCCGTCTCCGGTCAGCACTTCCACCTCTTGTCCGATGTGGATATAATACTGTTGCAGAACTTTAAAGGGTTGTCCGATCCCAGCCGACCCTACTTCCAGTTCATAATCTTCCTCTTCGCGGTTCAGTTTCGACTCTATGAAGCGGCTAAGCTCCACGCAATCTTCAATCCAAACACCTTCTGCATGGTCTATTTCAACCACAATCTTGTCATCCGGGCTCACGGTTACCTCTACTAAAAAGTAGTCTTTTCCTTCCAGCCACTCTTCTACAATCTGACAAACAGTTTTCTTTTCTATCATTTATTAGCTATATAAGAACAAAAAAAGGAGCTTAATTGCCCCTCCACCTTTCATCCGTTTTCGGTTGCAAAGATATAAATAATCTGTTCGACTACAAAACATTAAAGAAAAAAAGTATGAATTAACAGTGCTATATTCGTATCTTTACGCCGTAATTCAAAAAATAACGACTATGGCACATCGTCTCAACACAAATAAACAGTTTATGGTAGGTAACGGAATTCTTGCTTTTGCCGTCATTTTTGTCGTGGTTATTTTTGTCTATATGAGCATGCGGCTACAACGGGAAAAGCAGGAAGAACGTCATTTCATCGAAAGCTATACGATCAGTCTGGTAAAAGGTTTTGCCGGAGATTCTATCTCATTATTTGTCAACGACAGTCTGATCTCCAACAAAACCATGTCGGAAGAACCTTACACTGTAGAAATAGGACGTTTTGCCGAACAGAGCGCCTTGTTGATTGTAGATAATAACACAGAATTAGTGTCTACGTTTGATCTTAGTGAAAAAGGAGGAACTTATCAGTTCGAAAAAGAATCAGACGGGATTAAACAATTAGCCAAGTAATAAAGGTATTAACTAAGTCTGTGCCACCATATTGGCACAACCATGCCATCGCATTGTCACGACTGTGCCAGCGTGTTGACACAAGTGTGCCAACACGATAGCACTATCCTGGCAATAAAGTATTCTAAATCTCCGTACGATACTTTCTCAATTCCCCCCGCAAAGCCAATGCTTTTCCTTCTGTAAATTGATTGAGCAATACCCAAAATCGTTCGCTATGATTCATCTCGCGCGTATGACATAATTCGTGCAGCAACACGTAGTCTATCAAATGAGAAGGTAACAGAACCAGGTAATAGGACAAATTAATATCCTTTCGAGCCGAGCAACTGCCCCATCTGCCCTGACTGGAGTTTATTTTCACACTCGAATAAGGAAGTCCGCATTGCTTGGACAAGGAAGCCAAACGTGAAGGAAGGATACTTTTCGCATTCCGCCTCAACGATTCTTCAATCACCTTATGCAACCAGCTTTGCAGTTTCTCGTCCGTAAAATCCGCATGAGGCGGACAAACAATTTCCATAACCCCCAACCGGGAATTAGCCAGAAACTGATCCTTTTCACCGGACACCAAGGACAACTTAAAGTGTTCCGCATCAATTTTATAGTCCAAATCAATCAATGGCCGGGCTAATTTTTGACGGGAGGCCAGAAGTTTACCACGCAGATTCTCGATTGCCTGCTTCACTTCTTTCAATGTAGTGCCGGGAGGAACTGAAACATAAACAGCATCACTCTTTGTACGAAACACAAGACTCCTCGCACGTGAATTGACACGCACTATCAGACGTCCTAATTCGTCATCTTCTACGATCTTATCCATTATAATCCTCCTATCAACAGCCACAAAAGTAATAAAAAAGAAGATTCCAATGAAAAACTTCGCGGAAGATGCAACTTTATATCAGTTTCTTCCGTCTAACTGTCATATCAATCATAGAAAAACATAATTATGAAAACAAGTTTATTGCTCGTATTAGTCACCGGATTGTCTCTAGTACTTACTGCCGGCTCTTGCTTGCAGGGAAAACACGTAGTAGGCAGCAAAAACTACATCTCCCAAGAAGTAAAAGCCGATCATTTCAATGAAATCAAACTATTGGGAAGTGCCAATATCAGTTATCACCAAGACACACGCAGTCACGTGGAGATACATGGTTCCGACAACATTATACCACTTGTAGAAACGTATGTAGACGGTAATACATTAATGATAAAATTCAAGAAGAATGTCAGTATATGGAAAGGAAAACTGGAAATAAAAGTTTTTGCTCCGGAACTGAATAAGCTGTCAATCAACGGATCGGGAAATATAAAATTAATCAATGGAATACAAACCTCTAAAGATATCGAGTTCCATATAAATGGTTCGGGGAACATTCAGGGAGAAGGGCTTAATTGCCGAAGAATGGCTGTTTCAATTAACGGATCGGGAGATGTTAGACTGCAACAAATAGAGAGCCAGGAATGTCAGGCAGGAATTTCAGGTTCGGGTAATATTAATCTTAAAGGTAAAGCCATTCAAGCAAAATATGCTATTGCCGGATCGGGAAACATTCAGGCTGCAGATTTAGAAGCAGAGAATACGGATGCAAGTATCAGTGGATCCGGAAACATCAGTTGTTATGCAAGTCAAAAACTGGTTGCCCGCGTGAAAGGAAGTGGCGATATTGCCTATAAAGGCAATCCACAAGAAGTGGATGCTCCACGGAAAAACATACGGCAGATCAAATAAAGACAATTTGAACAAATACAGTCTAAAAGCATAAAAGGGCTACTGCATCGCGCGGTAGCCCATTTATTTAGTTAGTTTTATTATAAAAATTTGAGAGAATTGAAAACTTCACAGTTTCGCCTTCGTTGTTGTTTTAATTAAGCACACTAACTATATTATATGTTTAAAGCAAATGAAAATGTCTATTCGTTTATAACTTGCACCTTGTGGTTAACCCTCGCCAAACTATCGGCTAGAACCTGTTCCGCTTTCACATCATTTGAAATAGCGACCGATGGTGCTGTTACTTGTTTACCAATGGTATCCGTTGCCAATACACTTCCGTCATCTCCGGAGAAAGAATGTTGTGCCACATTCCCCAAAGAAAGGATGATTGCAATCACGGCAGCGGCTTTGAACAGAGGAATAAAACGACCGGTCAGTGTCAAGCGTTTCGCTTTTACGACCGTAGGCTCCACCTCTGCCAGAATACGTGTATCAAAGTCTTCGCCCAGTCCTACTTCCTGCTGAACCTGTTGATAAACAAACAGGTTTTTATAGCGAAGCAAATGAGCAGGAACTTCCTCCTTTGCGAAGAAGTCGCGCAATGTTGCTTCCTCCTCAACGGAAGTTTCGCATTGCCAGTATCGCTCCAGGAGCTGTTCTATATCCTTATAATCCATATTCGTCAATTTCTAAATACCTTTGTTTTACTTTTTGTCTGGCTCTGAAGAGGTTCACTTTAACTTGTTCCTCTGTCAGATTCAGCAACCCTGCAATTTTCTTATAGCTTTCACCTTCAATGTCCCTCAGTTGCATGATAAGCCGCTGTTTTTCGGGAAGTTCGTTTACCAGTCTATTAATAATGTTCATTCTTTCATCATGAATCATCTGGTCATACGGACTGTTTGCATCAGGTTCTTCCTCCATCTCGGGGGTGAGTTCCACGTTTTGAGCTTCTTTCTTTTGACTTCTATCTATCGCCAGATTCTTTGCCACTGTCAGGCAATAGGCTTCGACCGATTCAAATTGAGACCACTCATCACGCTTATTCCACACTCTTATCATGGTGTCCTGAACGACATCCTCGGCTTCGGCCCTATCCAGGGTGATTCTGAGAGCCAATCGAAAGAGTTTATCCTTCAACGGCAAAATATCGTTTCGGAAGCTGATTTCTTGCATCTCTATAATAATGACGGGCTAGGATATGAAAAGTTACAGTCGCCCACTACTTTTTTTTGAATTATTTTTTTATTCTTGTTCCACCAGAGTTATTAATCGCTGATGCTAAGGTGATTACCACTTCAGATACTCCTGCATTTATTGCTTCAAAAGAATTCTCCAACTTGGGAATCATACCTCCCTGAATAACGCCATCAGCTACATATTGTTCAAATTCGGCACGGGTGATTTGGGGAATCACACTGTCGTCATCATTCTCGTCACGCAACACGCCTTTCTTCTCAAAACAATATACCAATGTCACATCAAACAGGGCCGACAACGCTTTCGCCGTTTCTCCGGCAATGGTATCTGCATTCGTATTCAGCATATTGCCGTGGCCGTCGTGCGTCAATGGAGCCATCACAGGAACAACGCCTTTATGTATCAAATCCGACAATAAAGTAGCGTCCACCTGTTCCACATCTCCCACAAACCCGTAGTCTACTTCTTTCACCGGACGTTTCACCGAACGGATTACATTCATATCCGCACCGGTCAATCCGAGTGCATTGACTCCGCGTGCTTGCAGACCTGCCACAATATTTTTATTCACCAATCCGCCATACACCATCGTTACGACTTTCAATGTTTCGGCATCGGTAATCCGACGACCATTTACCATCTTGCTTTCAATACCCAGTTGTGCGGCAATCTTTGTTGCCGAACGACCGCCACCATGAACCAACACTTTATGTCCGTCGATAGCGGCAAAGTCATTTAACAACTGACGAAGGGTGGCTTCCTCTTCTACGATTTTGCCACCCACCTTAATAACTGTTAGTTTTTCTCTCATTTCTTGATTTCTAATAAGTTCACCGAATGGAGAATCCGGCTCCGGCACCCTGCCGGTTATTCCAAATAAGTATATCCGTAAAGCCCCGAACGATAGTTGGAAAGGAATTCTTTTCCTTCTTCCAAAGAAATCTTTCCTTCTTTCACTGATTTCGTCACCCAAGTTTCGAGCGTACGTACCAGTTTCTTCGGATTGTACTGCACATAGTCCAACACCTCCGCTACCGTTTCTCCGTCGATAATCTGTTCGATATTATATCCTTTCTCGTTCACCGAAACATGCACGGCATTCGTATCACCAAACAAATTATGCATATCTCCCAAAATCTCCTGATAAGCTCCCACCAGGAACACAGCCACATAATAAGGTTCTGTTTTCTTCAGTGCATGTACAGGCAGATAATGAGCCACGTTACGGGTAGAGATAAAGTTGGCAATTTTGCCGTCCGAGTCGCAGGTTATATCTTGCAAGGTAGCCGAACGTTCCGGTTTCTCATCCAATCGCTGGATAGGCATGATCGGGAATATCTGGTCAATCGCCCAAGAGTCGGGAAGCGACTGGAAGAGCGAGAAATTACAGAAATATTTATCGGCAAGCAACTTAGACAGTCCGCGGAATTCATCAGGCGCATGCTTCAAACCGCCGGCAATCTGATTAATCTCACGTGTAATAGACCAATACAGACGCTCGATTTGTGCACGGGTTTTCAGATCTACGATTCCATGACTGAACAAGTCCAGCGCTTCCTCTCTGATCTGCTGCGCATCGTGCCATGCTTCCAACATCTTATTCTGATTCAGCGAATCCCAGATTCCATATAACTCCTGCACCAATTCGTGTGCATCCGGAGCAATTTCCTCCTCGTCATCCCATTCGGGCAATGTAGCGGTTTCAAGTACCTCAAAGATAAGAACAGAATGATGTGCCGTCAATGCGCGTCCACTCTCCGTTATGATATTCGGGTGTGGGATACCATTTTTATCGCTCACGTCCACCAAAGTAGAAATAGAGTCGTTTACATATTCCTGGATGGAATAATTCACGCTGCCTTCGCTATTGGACGAACGGGTTCCGTCATAATCCACTCCGAGTCCACCGCCAATATCTACAAACTCCACATTGAATCCCATCGAATGTAGCTGCACGTAGAACTGTGAAGCCTCACGCAAAGCCGTTTTAATACGACGTATCTTTGTCACCTGACTACCGATATGGAAATGAATCAGTTTCAAACAATCCTTCATCCCTTTGCTCTCCAGGAAGTCGAGCGCTTCGAGAAGTTCACTGGAAGTCAAGCCGAATTTGCTGGCATCACCTCCAGACTCTTCCCACTTTCCGCTACCGGAAGAAGCGAGTTTGATACGTATACCGATGTTAGGCTGCACATTCAGCTGTTTTGCCATCTTTGCAATCAGCTTCAGTTCGTTCATCTTCTCTACAACGAGGAAGATACGTTTACCCATTTTCTGGGCAAGCAAAGCCAGTTCGATGTAACTTTCGTCTTTATATCCGTTACAGACAATCAATGAGTCAGAATCCGTATTGACCGCAATCACTGCATGGAGTTCCGGTTTGGAACCGGCTTCCAGTCCGAGATTGAACTTCTTTCCGTGGCTGATAATCTCTTCCACCACCGGGCGCATTTGGTTGACCTTAATCGGATAAATTATAAAGTTCTCGGCTTTATAACCATACTCTTCGGCCGCTTGTTTAAAGCAGGAAGACATCTTTTCAATACGGTTGTCCAAAATATCCGGAAAACGTATCAACATGGGAGAAGCCACATCACGCAATTGCAACTCATCGACCAGTTCTTTCAGATCGACAGTCACTCCGTCTCTACGAGGTGTAACAACTACATGACCTTTGTCATTAATACCAAAGTACGAGGTACCCCAACCTGTGATGTTGTAGAGTTCCTCAGAATCTTCAATACGCCACTTTCTCATTTTCTGTTATTCAGTGTTTTTAGTAAATAATTGGACGGCAAAAATACGGATTAATCTACATGTTGGCAATTAATTAGACATTAAATCTTTCAAACGGTCCATATAACCACTATTTCCGTTACGGGCGTCATAGCGACGTGCCAGCTCTTCTGCCTGTTGATAGAAATAATTGCGAAGTTCGTTTACCTGATAAATCCCATCCGGACGATAAAGCGGGAACTCTTCCGGCAAAGACAACGAGACTTCCGGACGGGTTTCATATTTCAGAGCCTCTACCATATCACAGGAGAAACGATAACTCTTCAGCGTATTAGTACGCAAACTCCAACCGATACAGCGTTCGGCATATTCCCAAGCTCTTTCCGGCTTCGTCATCATATTATAGGCAATAAACAATCCCAGATAGAGCAAAAGATATTCATCCTTCTCTCTTCCCACCAATGCTTCTTCGGCACGTGCACACATATCGGCGGCAATCTCCGGTTTACCTGCTTTCTGCGCATAATAAGCAAGCTTCAAATAGGCCCGCAAATTGGCTTCATAACAAGTGACCTGCTTATTAATCAACGGTTGCGCGCGGCTGTAAGCCTCATCAAACTGTCCCGTTTCCAGATAATAATCCAGCATAAAGTTCAATTCACAAGCCTCACACGACTGATCGTCTATCTTCTCATTCAACATTTTATCAATGTATTCTTTCGCCTTGTCATACTGCCGCATCCAGACACATTCCACAGACCAGCGGTGATAATAACTCCGCAAAGAATACCCGTTCCGGAGGATACGGGTTTTATAATCCTCCCCAATTGCCTGTACCTGCTCCATCGGGATCTCCGGAAGATCGAACGTACAAGCCCATATCCACTTATATTTCCACAACAAGTCATCTTCCTTAATCACATCCTTGTGGTTCTCGTAATCATCCAGAATTTTAGAGAACACGGTAATCTCTTCAGCATCCGCCGAAAGAAGATTCAGTTCATAAATAAGATCCAGTCTCAACTCCGTAGCCCATTCCACATCTTCGTTCTCATCGGCGATGCGGATAGCTTCTTTCAATAGATTGGCTTTTTCGCGGGGATGCAGGTTGTCATTCTGTGTCTGCAACAGCAATTTTTGTATTTCAAGTGTGTATCTCATACTCTTTTTTAATTCAGGAAATTTATAAAATCATTCATTTTCGAAGTCATCAGTTCACTTAGCGAATGGTTGAAAAGCTCCATTTCTTCGCTGTTTACCGGATATTTACCTTGCAGAAGCGATTGTACATACAATATATGCACCACATGCTGAAACAGTTTATTGTCTCCTTGTATTTGCAATAAGGTCTGCACCATTTCATTATCCGCATTGAAAGTGAGTGTCGGCGGAATCTGCTTTGTAGTATTCACAGCTCCCAGTACAGCCGCCAACGGATTATTAGCACTTTTAGCGGCATTCTCCTTTTCCTCCGCCACAAAAATAACCGGAATATCCACCGGAGTAAAATGCTTCAGACGACAGATACAGCCAAATCGCTTCAACAACTCGTTCGCTTTCACCTCAAAAGCCTGAAACTCCTGGTTCGCCTCCACTTCACCAAACTGCTCCAGCAACCGTGAAGGAGATATTTCATCCAAAGTAAGTTCCGGATTCAGGCGGACATACTTTTTCAACAACGTTTCATCAAACGTATAAGCAGCATTCACGACCAGCCAACCCTGTGCTCCGGCTATACGCCGCACTTGCCGGAAATCCTCCAGATTCTTGGTATAACATATCACATTGCTTGCCGAACGAATACTTCCAAAGCTACGCAAACCCTTATTGGTTTCAAAAGGAAGATAATCCATAAACAAACGAAGCAATTCATTATCCTC
Organism: Bacteroides ovatus; assembly: GCF_001314995.1. NCBI lineage: Bacteria > Pseudomonadati > Bacteroidota > Bacteroidia > Bacteroidales > Bacteroidaceae > Bacteroides > Bacteroides ovatus. The sequence continues at coordinate 4,486,122 of NZ_CP012938.1, read as the reverse complement.
CGAAGCAATCGCCTTGATATGAAAGTGATGAACATCCAGAATCCGATTGAACATGGCACGGTCATTCTGCACCAATCCCCGCAGATAATCCTTGATAGCCACCCCGATCTCTTTCCGGGCATCTTTCAGTTGGTCATTACTCACCAAAGACTCCCGGGAAGCGGTAGACAGCAACCCGTCCGCATTCACCAGACAACGGATAAAGAAAGCCCACGACGGCAACAGATTGCAATCATCCTCACTCAACAGCATACGTTTGAGATAGACCTTATGAGAGTTGCGCACTGAAAATTGTGTACGGAAAGGCAGGACATAAAGCACCCCTTCCACCTTGCCGCTTTCAGTATAGATCCGGAAAGCATCGAGAGCAGACGATTGAAACACTTTCGCTCCATAATCCAGCAACTCCTTACGAGTCGCCTTCGGGTCAAGCCATACAGGCGAAGGCGTATTTACCAACTCCTCTTCCCCCTGATAATGCAGATAGATAGGATACGGCAGCACTTCTCCGTAACCGACCAGTATCTTCTTAAATGTTTCATATTCAAAAAGATGCATCCAGTCTCCTTTCGGGTGCAATACCACTTGTGAGCCGATGGGCCGTTCTTCGTCTGATAAAGTCAGCTGATACGTCCCATCCACTTTTCCACACCAGCAAACAGGCTGTCCGCCCATTGCAGAACGACTCTCTACGGTGATTTCATTGGTCACCACAAAACAAGATAACAATCCGATACCGAACCTTCCGATAAAATCGTCCGCATCGGGAGTATCCCGCTTTGAGCTCTCCCCGATAACAGTCAGAAAGCGATAAACTTCCTCCTCTTTCAGTCCGATACCATTATCCCGAAATACCACTGTCTTGTCCTCATTCAGAAAGACATCGATGCGACCTTTATAATTCTCGTCAATATTGCGTAGAGCCGTGATGGCATCTACGCAATTCTGCAACAGTTCGCGAACAAAAGTATTCGGGTTACTATAAATGTGCTCTGATAACAGGGCAATCATACCTTTAAGATTGACCTGAAACAGATTATTCCCTTCTTTTTCCATGTTCCTCTTTTACTTCCTCCTCCTTCCGGTGATTTTAAGAGCTTTCTCATTGCCATTCTCTGCGGCCTTTTCGAACCACTCCATTGCAATTTCATCGTTTTCTTCCACGCCATTTCCTGTCAGATAGGCATTTCCAAGTTCAAATTGTGCTTTATCGTTATTTTTCTCGGCAGCTTTCAGCAACCATTGCACTGCAGCTTCCGGATCAGGGTTACAACCTTCGCCATACATCATCATCTTGCCCAGATAATAAATTGCAGCGACATTCTCATTCCCCGCCGCATCCGTGAACCAGCGATAGGCCTCAGCATAATTCTGTTTCACACCTACTCCGTTATAATAGCAAAGTCCGGTACGATACATACTTGTCGTATTTCCATTATCCGCAGCCAGTGTATAATATTTAAAGGCTTCCGTTTCATTCTCTTCCACTCCGATACCCATTTCATAACAGATACCCAGTCCTTCACTATACCATTCATATTCGGCAGCTTTCTTGAAATAAGCAAAAGCCTTTTCCGACTCATTCAGGCTATCATAGTCATACAGATAATACTCACCCACACGCAGCATAGCCATCGGAATCTCATTAGCCACTGCCTTTTCATACCATTCCACTGCCGTTTTATTATCTTCCAGACAGGGACCGCAACCGAAGAAATAATAATCTCCCATCTTAAACTGAGCATAGCCATAATCCTGTTCAGCAGCCTTCATCATATATTCCACTGCCTTCTGTGGATTCTCTTCCACGCCATTACCATTCTCATAAGCCATCCCCAGTTCCGTCAGACAACGGGCTTCATTCTTTTCCGCCCCTTTACTAAACCATTCGAGTGCCCTATCCCAATTTTCTTCCGTTCCGATACCTTCTCTATAGCAACGTCCCAAAGCAAAGATCGCATCATTATCGTCCGCTTCAGCTGCCTTTGTATACCAGGCAAAGGCCTCTTCCGGTTTCACTTCACCAAGAACACCCTTTTCCATATAAAGACCTACACGGAACATTGCATAAGGATAACCCTGTTCGGCAGCCTTGCTAATCAGTTCAAATGACTTTTCATAATTCTTCTCCACTCCATCGCCATTCTCATATAAGAATGCCAGTTCCACAAGGGCAAAGCAAGCACCCAGTTCGGCCGCTTTTTCATAATATTCCCTTGATTTTACAGGGTCCTTCACACCGCTATATCCATTAGCCAGATAAAGAGCCACACGGCAATACCCATCGGCATTATTCAGTGAAGCCGCTTTTTCATAAAACTCTAAAGCCTTCACATAATCCGGTTCTTCAGACAAGAAGCCACGTTCATACATCCAGCCCAAACGATAAGCTGCACTTCCCGAACCCAACTCAATGGCTTTCTCCAACAACTCTTTCGCGCGATTCATGTCTTCCGGCACCAAATCACCGTTGAAATAAATATTGGCCAGTCCTTCGATACCTTGTATATAATCATCCTCCACGCAACGGTTCAGACACATCAGTCCACGTTCCACGTTCTTATATTCATCATTATACAGGTAGATCAATGCCAGTTCATACGCACTGTAGGGTTCACAATAAAGCATGCCCTTTTCCAGCCATTCAATCGCCTTAGGCATATCCAGCCATTCCTCCTCCTGATAGTTATATCCCAGGAAATTGGCGGCAGACCACACACCGGCATGCCAAGCCTTTTCCCAAAGTTCAAAGCTCAATTCTTTCGGTTTATTCAGTTCCGGGTAACGGAAATAAAGCGTAGCCAGATTTTTAAGACTATAAAGATTGGGAACTATTTCCAGGGCTTTTTCGTAGTAAGCAGCTTCCTCTGCCACGTTACCTTCCGCTCTGTCGAGCGCATCTCCTAACGATGCATATACATGAGCACGCAAACGTTCACCTTCAGGCAGTTCGGCAAGCAGTTCATTCCGTATCTGTAATGCCTTTGCTTTATCCCCTGCAAATTCTTCGGCAAAAGCACGATAATGCTTTCCCCATAAAATAGCTTCGGGAGAAGTGAGAGCTGCAAAACGCCGTTCACCCTCTTCTTTATCTTGTTCGCAATAGAATCCCATGTATCGCCAATAGGCAACAGTTGCTTCCGCTTCAGCCCAACCCATATCGGCGGCCTTCTCGTAGTATGGAAACAAATAACTCATGTCCCGCTTTCCATAACGGGCTTCGGAATATTGTGCACCCTTCTGCGCCCATCCCGCACCGCTAAACTCTGCCACACGGTCGCATACCTGCATCACCTTTTCCCACCAGAATTCATATTCTTCCGCGTTGAGTTCCACCTCTACGTTACAGTCAAAAGCACTGAATATCAGTTCAAAAAAATCTTCTGTTAATTTCTCGTCTTCTTTTGTGTCCAAAGCATATTCACATACAGCCAATGCTTCCCACCAGTTTTCCGCACTTAACAATGAAGCCGGTGTATACTGCGGAAACCATACCCTTGCAGGCTGTCCGGATGCTTTAATTTTAGCGGATAACTCCCCAAATTTCTCTTTTAAAGTTTTCATGATATAGAACTTTACCTTAATTTTGTGTTACTAGTCAATAAAAAATCTCATAACGAGTGCAAGGTACAAATATTGACCGAATGCACAAACAAGAGTCTCAAAAAAAACGAAGTTCCAACAAAAAGAGAACATTACAACTACCTGATTTCTGAATACAGTAAAATTCCTCCCAATAATCATTCATTATCAGGCACAAATTACACACATTCCACAGCTTTCCAAATGACGATTACACAAAATATAACGACTGTTACTTCTACAATCCCAAAAGTTGTCGCAAACATTGCACCGATGTTTCAATCTGCCAACGATCTTCCAATTCGTCTGCATTAAAGATATATTGTGCCTGATGATAAAAAGGAGCACGCTTCTCGAGTGCCTGAACAATGAACGCTTTCAGTTCTTCATCCTCTTTACCCTGAAGAATAGGACGTTGTTGTTTAGCCACACGCAAGCGCCTGAACAACACATCCGGATGCACCTCCAGAAAAACAGTCTTTCCGGTCCGGTTCATAAAATCCATATTATCATAAAAACAAGGCGCTCCACCCCCCGTCGAAATTACCACATTCTCAAACTCAGCTACTTCATGGAGCATATTTCTCTCCAGCTCCCTGAATCCTGTTTCGCCTCGTTCAATGAATAATTCTCCAACGGTTTTGTGAAAACGCTCTTCAATATACCAGTCCAGATCGATGAACGGTATATTCATATATCGGGCAAAAGCCTTACCCAACGTCGTTTTTCCGGCACCCATATAGCCGGTAAGGAAGATACGAACCATAAATGATTAATTTTGCTCACAAAATTAATCATTTAATGAAGAATGAAGAATGAAGAATAAAGAATTTTAGCCATTATGCCATCCAATTCTTCATTATTCATTCTTCATTCCCGATTTATTTAAAGATTCTCACCCGTTCTTCAAGCGGCTGGAATTCTTTTTCACCCGGTTTGCCGAGAGGAAGTCCGAACGGCATTTCCGCAATCAAATGCCAATGTTCCGGCAAATCCCATGCACGGCGCACTTCTTCATCAATCAACGGGTTATAGTGTTGCAGCGATGCTCCGAAACCTACATCTTCGAGCATTACCCAGATAGCTAACTGGTGCATGGCAGAAGTCTGCAATGACCATCCCGGGAAATTCTCCTGATAAGCCGGGAAAGCCTCCTGAAGCCCTTTCACAACCTTCTGATCCTCAAAAAACAATACAGTGCCATACCCACAGGCAAACGAATGATCTATCTTCTCCTCTGTCTTGACAAACGCTTCAGCCGGTACAATCTTCTTTAATGCGTCCTTCACAATCTGCCACAATTTCTTATGCGATTCTCCCAATAGAAGTACCACACGGGTAGATTGCGAATTGAATGCCGACGGTACGTGGCGCACGGTCATATTAACGATACATTCGATCTCCTGATCGGATATAGGTGACTGATTAGTAATTGAATAGTAAGTTCGACGTTGTTTCAAAGCTTCACTAAAAGATCTTTCCATAATAGTTCCTTTCTTATTTTATATTCTTAAAACTCTCTTTTTTTTATAACAAGTAGCCCCCCTAACTTGTTCAGTTAGAGAATATATTTGTACCTTCGCAGCGTCAATTCATTGACTATCTAAAATTATCGTCAGAAAAAATGGCTAAACAGAAATTTTATGTAGTATGGGAAGGTGTCACCCCCGGAGTTTATACTTCCTGGACAGACTGCCAACTTCAAATCAAAGGATATGAAGCTGCCAAATACAAATCATTTGATACGCGCGAAGAAGCGGAACGCGCGTTGACAATGTCTCCCTATGCTTATATCGGCAAGAATGCAAAGGCTAAATCAGGAGGTCCTAAACCTTCTTCAGATACTTTACCTTCTTGTGTGATCGACAATAGCCTGGCTGTCGATGCAGCCTGTAGCGGTAATCCGGGACCGATGGAATATCGCGGCGTACACATTGCCAGCCGTCAGGAGATTTTTCATTTCGGCCCGATGAAAGGCACGAATAATATCGGTGAGTTTCTAGCCATCGTACACGGTTTGGCGTTGCTGAAAAAGAAAGGTTTCGATATGCCCATTTACAGTGACAGCGCGAATGCCATCAGCTGGGTGCGACAGAAAAAGTGCAAGACCAAACTCCCCCGAACCCCGGAAACAGAAGAACTCTTTCTGTTGATTGAACGGGCAGAAAAATGGTTGCAGGGAAACACCTATACCACCCGTATTCTGAAATGGGAAACGAAAGAATGGGGAGAAATTCCGGCCGACTTCGGCAGAAAATAAAAGAACATAAATTTCAATATAAGATAAAGATGAAAACATTGACTTCAAACAAAGCTTTCTGGCTGTTACTAGTCATTTGCGTAGTTACTATCCTGCCTTTCCTCGGTTTATCGGAGTACCACACCAAAGGGGAGCCTCGCGAATCTATTGTCTCCTACTCCATGCTGGATAGCGGAAACTGGATTTTACCCAGAAACAACGGAGGAGAAATGGCTTACAAACCGCCTTTCTTCCACTGGAGCATTGCTGCTGTTTCGGCAGCAGTGAATGGAGGGCAAGTCACAGAAATGACCTCCCGCTTGCCGTCTGCCATCGCCCTGATCGCCATGACCCTCTGCGGCTTTCTGTTCTTTGCCAAAAGAAAAGGAGTGGAACTGGCGTTGTTGGCCGCCTTTATTACCCTGACTAATTTTGAGCTGCACCGGGCCGGAGCAAACTGCCGGGTGGATATGGTATTGACAGCGCTCACCGTTGGCGCTCTGTATTGTCTCTACAAATGGTATGAGAAGGGACTCAAAGGTATTCCCTGGCTGGCCATTCTCCTGATGAGTTGCGGAACACTGACTAAAGGACCGGTAGGTACTATCATTCCATGTTTAGTGGTAGGCATCTTCTTGTTACTCCGGGGTGTCAACTTCTTCAAAGCATTCTTGTTACTTTCCGCCTGGGCCATTCTTTCACTCATCCTGCCTTTCTGCTGGTATGTCGCTGCTTACCAACAAGGTGGAGAAGAGTTCCTGGCATTAGTTATGGAAGAAAACTTCGGTCGTATGACTAATACCATGAGTTACAATTCATGCGTGAACCCCTGGCATTATAATTTTGTGACCCTATTTGCCGGATACGTTCCCTGGACACTGTTAGTCGTGCTCTCCCTGTTCAGCCTGACTTACCATAAATTCAGCATCCAACCGGCAGCCTGGTGGAAACGCTTCACCACATGGATAAAGAATATGGACCCGGTGGATTTATTCTCTTTCACCAGTATCGTTGTAATCTTCGTCTTCTACTGTATTCCGCAGAGCAAACGTAGTGTATATCTGATGCCGATCTATCCTTTCATTGCTTATTTCCTTGCCAAATATCTATTCTATCTGGTCAAGAAGCAATCTAAAGTCATCAAGGTATACGGAAGTATTCTTGCAGTAATCAGCCTGCTACTGTTCACCTGCTTCATCGTATTAAAATGCGGACTCATCCCTGAAACTATTTTCCAGGGTCGTCACGCGCAGGACAATATTAATTTCATGCGTGCAATACAGAATATCAGCGGAGCAGGGGCCTTATTCCTGATTGCCATTCCTACCATTCTCGGTATCTACTGGTGGTTCTATCAACGGAAAAATGCATTGAACAACCGTTTCCTATACGCTCTCGTTGTGCTTACAATGGGATTATACCTTGCATTGGACGGTGCTTATCAGCCGGCAGCATTAAATTCGAAGTCGGTCAAATTCATCGCTACAGAAATAGAAAAGGTTGCGCCGGAAAGCGAAGGAACGATGTACGAATTCATTGAAGAAAGTCTGCATGCAGCAGGTGACCCCGTACATTATTTCGAACTCAATTTCTATCTGCACAATCGTCTCGACAACTTCTATGAGAAACGTCCTTCGGAAGGTTTCTTGTTAATCGGCACGAATGATGCAGAGAAATATCTTCCCGAATTCGAGAAAGAAGGGTATCAGTTTGAGGAGGTATATGAATCCCCTAAACGAGTACTCCGGCAAATAGCCAAGATATACAAGTTCGTTAAAAACCAACAGCCTGAAAATAACGAAACGACTCCTATTGTTGAGTAAAAGGTATAGAATTAAGCGTTTTTCCATGCTTCACAAGGAACTCCGCCGATTGGAGCATGGAAAAACTATATTCTTTCAAAGGAAAAAAGCTATCATCCATCGGAACAGCATTCAATTTGCCGTTACCGATATCATAAGTAAGTTCCTGCTGAGTCTCGTAATTATAAAGGTAGAGTAACGTGTCATTGCGTCCCACCACCATATTGTCAGCAGTATAGAACATACAGGGACGTTCTTCCTTCAGCAAGTCCACTCCAAAATTATTCTGTAGATAATCAATATTCAACAGCCCTAATATTGTTGGCTGTATATCTACCTGACCGCCAAATGCAGTTTTCTCTTCCGGCTGAATACGGCTGGAGTAAATCATCAGTGGAATATGATTATAAGATTCCGGTAGTTCACATTCGGCGTCTCCCACCAGTTTGCCATGATCTCCTTCCAATACGAATATCGTATTATCAAACCAGGGTTGTTTACGCGCCTCTTCAAAGAACTGACGCAAAGCCCAATCCGCATACTCAACGATCTGCATCTCCGGTTCACTTGTTTTCGGATGGAAGAAAGGAGGTATCACATACGGCGGATGATTACTGATGGACAGTAAAGTAGCAAAAAACGGTTGTCCGGTGGCAGCCCGCTGATTCAATACCGGAATTGCATAGTCATACAAGAAATCATCCTGCACTCCAAAGCTATTCACAACCTTATCAACCGGATAGTCTTCTTGTGAAAACACTTCATCATAGCCGTTCGTCCGGAAGAAAGCGTTCATATTATCATACTGTCCTTCATGCGTCATAAAGAAAAGGTTGTAATAGCCGTTTTCTTTCAGTACGGTAGGCAGTCCCGAATAGCGGGGAATGACAGAGCCTTTCATCAGGTTCCGTTTCATCATAGCCGGAAAAGAATACAAGGTGGCATACAAACCATGGTTCGTATGGATTCCTGCCGAATAGAAATTGCGGAAACTGATAGAACGGGTATACAGGCTATCCAGGAAAGGAGTCAAAGTCTCCGATTGCCCGAAATGCTTCATAAACTTGGCGGACATAGACTCCATCATAATCAAGACGACATTAGGACGGCGTTGTTGCACGCTATCCGCTTTTGCAGCATGCCTATAAACAGCCAACGGGGAAACATTCGCATCTCCCGGACGGTTGAGCAGAGCTTGCGCCTTGGTGATGGCTTCCTGTTCATCCATCAGATGCAAGTATTTATTTTCAGGTCTCATATCATCCATCACACTCGTCAGCAGGTTAAAAGTAGGACTTACTCCCAGTTGATTGAGAAAAGCATCCTGACAGAAATATGCCGCACTTACTTTGATCGGGTTATAGCCTGTACGCCCCCGGATTCCAAAGATGCAGAGTCCGATTAAGCAAGCACCGATCAGAACCGCCCCTCCTCGCTTCCAATAAGGAAACGGAGCGGAAATGGTAAGGCTACGATGATGGAAATAACGTGCCAGATAGATAAGCCAAACTACGAATCCGGCCAGAAAGAGAAGGAATAATCCGATGGACAGATAATAGGCACTTTCCCCCAATATCATTCCGGCGGTAGTTCCCGCATAACCGAACCATTCGAATATGGAAGAGTTGATATGTTTAAAGAAATAGGCAAAATAAGGAATGTCCGACGCACTGATTAAATAAACCAATCCATAAAAGACACTGAAAAAGATCGTAAAGAAACGGAACAACGCTTTCCCATAATAGTTGCAAACTCCACATACCACCGCAACTACCAGAGGCAACAGAAGTATGTAACAGCCTATCACATTGTCAAACCAGACACCATGCACAAAAGCAAGCATCGGAAGTGTCTTATCCGACAAGGCTTCAGAGGTCAACTGATGATAAGATGAGATAAAAAGTACCAGGCGAAACAGTCCTGCGATCAGTAAAGCCGAAACATGTATGGTAAGTATATATACAATAAGATTTAGAAAACGTTTCATAATAGCCTTTTCTTTTTATGAATTAAATGAAAGGGATTGAATAGTGTTATTTCCTCCCTTTATAGATATAAACGAAATGAAGAATCAGGAAATTGATAGGCACCACGATAATCATTACCAGTATCGGTGCAAGCAGTTCACCCGCCCCTATCCAGAGGAAGAGATTCAGTAAGCCGATCTCAAGCAGGTAATTAATCAGATGACTAAAACCAAAGCCGATCGCATTATGCGAGGATGGTTTGGAACGAAAGGTGAAGAAAGTAGTCAGGAAGTAGTTGCAGACAAATCCTACAGCATAACCAGCCGTAAAGGAGATATTGGCATTCGCAACCAACAAGACCAGGCAATATACGCCGTAATGAATGGCTGAAGATATAGTGCCGACAACTCCAAAACGAACAAATTGCCAGAACTTATCCCGCCAATCCGGGTGCTTCTCAAGTATAGCCTTACTTATTCTGATCATCGTACAACACTTCTTCCACATTATAGAGCGGACGACGTTTTACCTCTTTATAAATCTTGCCAATATACAGTCCGACAGCTCCTATGGATAATAAAACAACCCCGCCAACAAACCAGATAGACAACATCAAAGAGGCCCAGCCATGTTCCGCAGTACCCGAAATCAATGCGTAAAGAACATAGATTCCAATCAAAATACTGATAAAAACAAAGATACCTCCCAGATAAACAATTCCGTAAATGGGCTTTACCGAGAAAGAGGTTATCCCGTCCAAAGCCAGACTGAACATCTTTCTCACTGTATATTTGGAAGTTCCGGCTGTCCGTTCCCGGATCACATCATCTACCGTAGTAGAAGGGAAACCCAGCAACGGGATAATACCACGCAGATAGACATTGCGTTCCTGATAATGAGACAACTTTTCCAGCACTCTCCGGCTTAGAAAACGAAAATCCGCATGATTGTAGATAGTCTCCACTCCCATCCTGTGCTGTAATTTATAAAAGGCTGTTGCAGAAAGACGTTTCAACACGGGGTCTGCCTGACGGGATACTTTCACTCCATATACAACATCATATCCTTGCATATAGGCATCGACCATCTCCTCAATCGCATTCAGATCATCCTGCAAATCGGCATCAATGGTAATAACGGCATCACTCCAGTCTTTAGCGGTCATCATACCGGCCATGATCGCATACTGATGTCCCACGTTCCGTGCCAGATTCATTCCTTTTATATAAGGATTCGTCCCGTGCAGTTTCTTAATGATGCTCCATGTACGATCTTTGCTGCCATCATTCACAAAGAGCACAAAGCTGTCGGCACTGATCTTTTCTTTCGCCACCAACTCATCAAACAAGGCTGTCAAACGGGCGGCCGAATCTTCCAACACTTCCTCCTCATTATAGCAGGGGGATACAATAGCCAATTTTATCATTTTTCGTCCGGTTTATTTAGTTCAGCCAGTTTTATCTGTGCAAATTCCGAGTAAGTCATAAAAGCATATCCTTTTTCTTTCAGTTTGCGGATAAGCACATCCAAACGTTCCTCCATTCCTTTACCGGAATGATTGCGGATAATAAAAGGCATCTTAAATTCAGGATGTTCACCCAACGGGTAGAATTCCCACGGGTGGAAATAAGTCACAAAATATCCGTCATGCTTCAATACCCGGTTTACCAGGAGTTGATACAGCCACATCGGCAGATTATGACAAGACAACCAGAATAGCGGGAAGCGAATCCACGGAGTTACAGAAGCCGGGATTTGAAGTAACTTACCCGTCATAAAGCAGGTACGGGGCTCCGACAAATGCATATATCTTCCGGGGATAAATGCGGGATTCAATGAGGAGTTATATACATACCCCATCCGTTCAAGTTCCGTATCTGATACGGGGAACATACGCGGCTGGCGATAACCTTGTATCGTCCTGCCGGTAAGACGTTCCAGAATTTCTTTTGAACGACTGACATCCGAAGCCTGTGGCTGCCAATGGTCACATCCATGCGCAGCAACTTCATGTCCTTCGTCCATAATGCGCCGCATCACTTCCGGCGCATTTTCTGCAAAATTGCTTGTACAAAAGAAAGTAGCTTTCACCCCGTTGTTTTTCAGGCAGTCCAGTATCCGATTTGTACCATAGACTGACACTTTCATTGCTTCATCCAACGGAAAGTCTACACCATGCTCACGAGGTACATCAAATTCTTCTGTATCAAAACTTAATAATATCATTGCAATATCAAGAATTACAACTGCTGCATATCATGCAGACGTTTATAGTAACCGTTTAACTCTATGAGTTCTTCATGCTTACCACGTTCCACAATCTCACCCTCATACAGTACACAGATTTCATCTGCATTCTTAATCGTAGAAAGACGGTGGGCAATAGCAATCGTCGTACGTGTTTTCATCAAACGTTCCAACGCTTCCTGTACAAGACGTTCTGATTCGGTATCCAAAGCAGAAGTAGCCTCATCAAGAATCAGAATCGGAGGATTCTTCAAAATAGCACGCGCAATACTGATACGCTGACGCTGACCACCGGACAATTTTCCGCCACGGTCACCGATATTCATATTATATCCTTCCGGTTTCTCCATAATGAAATCATGCGCATTGGCAATCTTCGCCGCCTCTACTACTTGTTCCATTGTCGCATTCTCCACACCAAAAGCAATGTTATTGAAGAATGTATCATTAAACAGAATAGCCTCCTGGTTTACATTACCAATCAAACTGCGCAAATCTGCAATACGTACATCACGAATACTTGTTCCGTCAATGGTAATATCACCTTCCTGCACATCGTGGTAACGCGGCAACAAATCGACTAATGTAGATTTACCGGATCCCGATTGGCCAACCAGTGCGATTGTTTTTCCTTTGGGAACTGTCAGGTTTACATGCTTCAACACCTCTCTTTTACCATCATAGCTGAAAGAGATATCTTTAAATTCGATTCTATCATTCAAACCTTTCAACGGTTTCGGATTCGGAATTTCCTTAATCTTATTCTCTGCCTTCAGGATTTTGTCCACACGTTCCATGGAAGCCAACCCTTTCGGAATGTTGTATCCCGCTTTAGCAAAGTCTTTCAATGGATTGATTACACTATATAAGATAACCATATAGAAGATGAATGTAGGAGCATCGATGGTTGCATTCTTTCCTAAAATCAATGTACCTCCAAACCACAATACAGCTACAATCAGAATCGTTCCTAAGAACTCACTCATCGGATGAGCCATAGCCTGACGTATAGCAACCTTGTTTGTCGCATCCCGGAGCTCGTTGCTACATTTGGTGAAGCGGTTAATCATTTTATCTTCCGCAATAAAAGCCTTGATGATGCGCAAGCCTCCCAGTGTTTCTTCTAATTGTGACATCGTATCACTCCACTTAGCCTGTGCTTCCAGTGATTGACGTTTCAGTTTTCTTCCGACGACTCCCATCAACCAACCCATTCCCGGTAATACAATGATAGTAAAAAGAGTCAACTGCCAACTAACCGTAACCAATGTCACAAAATATATAATAATCAGAATCGGGCTTTTCATCAACATATCCAATGAACTGGTAATGGAATTTTCCACTTCCCCCACATCACCACTCATACGAGCTATAATATCTCCCTTTCTTTCTTCCGAGAAGAAAGACATCGGCAGACGCATTACCTTAGCATACACCATAATACGAATATCACGTACCACTCCTGTACGTAATGGAATCATCACGGCTGAAGAAGCAAAGTAACAACCGGTTTTAAACAATGTCATCACCATCAGGAATAGTCCCAAGAAAATAAGAGCTACAGTGGGACCATTATCCACAATCATCTGAGAGATGTAATAATAGAAGTTATTCTTGGCAACATCTGCTAAATCGCCACTACCCCATTCCATAAAATGGTACACCTTATCTGCTCCTTCTGTTTTAAACAGAATACTCAAGATAGGAATCAAAAAAGTAAATGAGAACACATTGAATACAGCAGACAAAATATTCAGCAAAATAGCCCAGCCGATATACTTCTTATAAGGCGACACAAAACGTCGCATTAGTTGTAGAAATTCCTTCATTATTTACCATTAAAAAAGTTAAGACCGCAAAGATACAATAAAACAGATTAACAGGCAGCAGTTTCTATTAATTATTAACGCGATTTATCGAAAAGCCCTCTTCAATAAATGAAATATGACTTAATAATTCTCTTTCAGCCAAATACCCAAGAAACGATCATATATTTGACAAATACCCATTTCCTGAGTCACAAAATCCTTTTCCAGCAACCCTTTTAGTGCTGCCTGAACTGAACTAGCAGAAGCCAGTTTGTATTTTTTAATAAAAGTGCCGGAAGTGAGAGCTTTAGCCCTTCCTTCTTTAGTGATAGCAATTAGCAGTTCCTTTTGTTTCTCCGGCAAACGAAAAAGAATTTCCGAATAAGTATATCTGAATGAATCAATAATCTGCCGAATAGCCCCTGACACCATTCCCACTTTACAAACTCCGTACTCCGGGGTCATATCATAAAGTGTATTCAATACTTTTTGTATATACCATGTGATTCCTTCAAACTGTTGATAAACTGTGGTAACAGCACTTTCCTCTATTTCTTTGCCTGCACGTTTGAAATGCATACTTGCAAAACGAATATATTCTTCTAAAGGAATACTTTCCAAATGCATCATTGACACACTTTGATAAAAAGGTCTGGAAGGCGTCAAAAACATATTCCCCATCACATGTCGCTGGCTCCCGGCAAAAATGAAACGCGCATTATTACAATGCTGCACATAAGTCCGGAGAGTAGCCTCTACATTTTTCTCCACATATCCAGTAATCTGCTGAAATTCATCAATAGCAATCAAACAAGGCTTATCCGCTTGCTCTAAATACCGGAAGATTTCATCAAGCGTAGTAGCCGGAGCTTGTATATCTCCTAATCCCAGATTCAAAGAAGGCATACCATTCACATCAAAAGAGATACTAGCCTGCAAAGATTTTACACATTCCCAAAAGCCATGCAAAGCTTTCTTCCCCATAGGTTTCAGTACTTCCAAAATCTCCTTACTAAGTGCAAAGACCAAATCACGCAATGAACGGCTATCATATATATCAATAAAAAAGGTATAGTAACCCTGTTTAATTTCAGGAAACTGAAAGCAATGACGGATCAGCCCTGTTTTTCCCATTCGCCGGGTAGAGACAAGAGCCAAATTATTCCCATTCATCACCTCGCGCACCAACTGTTCGCTCTCAAAACGGCGATCGCAAAAATAATCAGCAGAGACATATCCGCTTGTTATAAAAGGATTTCTTATCATAGTCTTCATACATCTCACGTTATTACGCAAAGATAATTATTATAAAATAATAAAAGCCATCTACTATACATTATTTCATCATCATCCCTACTCAACAGGCACCACATGATAATAAACCCCACGCGTTTTCCTGAACGACTTTACACCCAATCTCTGCAAGAGACGTCCGAAATAATTAACTTGCCCGGAAGAAAACTTCATTTTACTTGCTTTTTGTATCCGTTGAAGGATATCCGCAGCAAGTAACCATTCTCCCTCTTCTTCCTCTTCCGCTGCCCGGTAATATACCTGAAACAATTGTTCAATCACCGGCGACTGTTCAAACTCCCGGTTAGCCTCCGTCATAATCGCCTCCTCTTTTTCATCAAACCAATAGCGCTCATTACTCCGCAATGCAGCCATTGCCTGTGCATATAACTGCTCATAATCAATAGGGCGGACCACATCTATCACTCCCGTCACCTCGACACCGATAAAACGGCGACTGCCGGAAGTATCCGTCAACAGATCCTTATGATTACTTGTGCCTATAAAAGAAGCGTACCGGCGGAGTTCCTCCACTGCCGAAGCATTCGGACGTCGCGTATTGACAACAGGCTTTTGCAGAATATGCTTGAGAAAAGACTGCTGACTGATGCCAATCTGATCGAACTCATCCATATTAATCAATAAAAAGCGATTCAAATACAGTTCAGCATCCCGTTTCCGACTGAAATCGATACTGTCCGTATAATATGCCTGTAAACATGGTGGTAAGATCAAGCGGCAAAATGTAGACTTACGATAAGCTTGCGGGCCTATCAATATAGGCGAAGTGCTATTCGCATGATTCTTACCCATCCCACGCCAATGTGCGACCATACTAAGAAACCAACGACGAAACAATTGAGTCCAATAAGGATGGTCACAAGGAACCCGTTTGGCTAAATTGCCAATATAATCCTTACCGTTCCAACGAGGAAGGTCATAAAGAAACTCTTCAATAGGTTGATAAACCGGTACATGATCCGAATTCAGGAAACGCACGACATCTTTATCCCAAAGTTTAAGCCCCTCATATTGTGCATTCATTGTAATGCTTGCCATCAACCGTTTATCCACCGGAAGAAAATAAAAATTAAAGCTATTCCGTTCGCGACATTCCACTTGTGACGTTAGTTGGTTGAAACGGAAATCATAACGCCGTTTCATAAACTCATCCATCTGCATGACAAATAATTGTTCCGGCAACAGGCTGCTCTTACTCGCAAATCCCTCTGAAGTCCGATATACATTCCGTACAGTCCCCCGAACCAATGTATCATCTTTTGGCAAACGATAATGCGCCCGACACCATCGCACCGTATCTTCTTCAGGAATACCGGCGCGAAAACAATACCCGGCCAGATTTATCAACAAAGACTGTTTATCACCTTCTTCCGGTTGATAACCATCCTCCTCATCCAGTGCACGTGCGAAGGCTGCTTCAAAAAGAACAGAAAGCGCATCACATCTTTCATACCCCGGTGCAAGCCGTTGCAATGGTGAAGTTTCCGTTTGCACCCGTTCACGATAAGTGGTTTCGCCCGGCATAGCCACAGGTTGTTTCATATAAATAGGCATCGCTTCGGGATTAAAATACAAATCCGGATCAAAAGTCCAGCGACAATATTGTTCCAATGAAGGTTCTTTCAGTTCGATATCAAAAGGAAGTTGGGGCTGATAGAATTTCACAGCCAACCGATAGGCGTGTGCATGAAAAAGCTCTGCCTGTTCACGGGTTTCCGGTAAAAGGTCATTGGGATAAGTAAAACGGACCCATATCTTCACTGACTTTCCGGAAGAACCGGTGAAAGCTAAATAAGTTTGCGGCAGCTCCCTCACCCGCTCTTTCACTTCATCCGCTTCCATATTCCCGGATAAGTTATTCACCTGAATCATCACAATTCCGTTGTATTCACTCATGGTCGTTATTCCGTCTTTGCGGAAAAAGGCCGCTGCAGGTATCACCTTCTGCACTTTCTGCACATAGTCATTTTTATCACCCGGAAGCATAAAAGGCAGGACTTCTCTCATTTTTGAAACAGACTGTGCTTTGGTTTCCACTTTCATTTGCTCTACGAGCTGTTCGATTCTTAACGTACGCATAGTGTTCACCTTGCCATCGTCTCTTACCAATGTTATTCTCATTGCTTAATTAATTTATTTGTCCTGCATGTGTTTGTAGGGCGATTATTACCACAGACAAATGTACGGTTAATATCCCGTATAAACAAATTTGACACCTCCCAAACGCACGTCCACTAGTAATGATTTGCAATTCTTATTCTCATATTCTCATAAGTTTCAGATAAAACACACAAAATCAGCATAGTACACCATGAGAAACGTTTTTAAATCCGGTATTTCTCATACTTTGTCTTTCATTTTTACTCAAAAATTGTCTATTTATCATAGTATTCCGGATCATTTCTCATAGTCAAATACCAACCATTCATTTCGCTCATTGGCCAACCTTATTTTACACAGCCCTCATCTATTATTTACATGTAAACAACCGTGTAATTATTTGTTTTTCAGTTAATAATGTCGTATCTTTGAAAGAGGATCTCAATCGTTTCACTACAGTGAACGGTTCTGTTCACTAGAGTAGAAAGATCTGTCTACTAGAGTGAAAAGAACCGTTCACTCTAGTGGAACGAACTAGCTGGTAGTTAAATAATAAAAGAATAAAGGCAAGATACACTAAGCGCATCAATTACATAATATATAAACAACCATTAAATTAGAACAAAGATGGCAATACAATTCGAGTTTTATAAGAATCCCCAACCGGAGAAAGAAGGAGAAGAACCTAGTTATCATCCACGGGTAGTCAACTTTCAACATGTGACTACTCAAAAATTGGCAAGAGAAATCCACATGGCAACCACTTTCGGAAAAGCGGAAGTAGAAGCCATGCTAATGGAATTGAGCAGATGCATGGGCAACCACCTATGCGAAGGAGAACGAGTACATCTGGATGGGATCGGCTATTTCCAGATTACATTGCAAGCGACCGAACCCGTGCACTCGCTTACCACCCGTGCAGATAAAGTGAAACTAAAATCCATTAACTTCCAGGCTGACAGGAATTTAAAGAGTTTGTGTATGAGTAGTCACTTACGACGTTCGAAATACAAGCCACATTCGGCTTCTCTTTCAGAAGAAGAGATCGACAAGAAACTCACTGCCTATTTTGCAACCCATCCTGTATTGACCCGTAGTAATATGCAGTCACTCTGTTGTTTTACCCAAAGCATGGCCAGCAGACAGATTCGTCGTCTAAAGGCACAAGGAAACTTACAGAATATAGGCAAACCCACACAGCCTATTTATGTACCAACTCCGGGGCATTATGAGAAATGATTTCAACGGGTATGAGAAATAAGCCAAATTAAGGTCTATTTGTGAATAAAGCTATGAGAAACACTAAATTTAAAATCATTTCTCATAGCTTACACCATTAACAATCTGACACTTAGGTCATATTTATGAGAACATGAGAAATGAATATTTTATATCCATTTCAGAGGCGCATCAATTCTCCACCAACCACTTTTCTATATTTCTTGTTTCAACACTAAAGTTAACGCCAATCTTGAAAAGTTTCCGCGAATCCGTTGCAAACGGACGAGCATAATGTTTATCCTCTATCTGCCGCAAAGCTTCTTCCGCCGTACCATTCAATTTAAATTCCATGATGTAGATAAATTTATCGGTCTGCAATACCATATCCACACGGCCCTCACTCGTATGATATTCCGCTTTTACATAGAAGCCTACCAGTTTACACACGATATATAGTACATTCTGATAATGTAATTCCAATTCGCGTGCTAGTTCATAAGGAATATCCGAAAAGAAACTTTGCAGACGGCGGAAAAAAGATTCGTAATCACCAGCACGTACCTCACGAACAAATTTTTGGATTTCAAAGGGAGATTCCACTTTATTGACGTTCGCATAATAAGGAAGCAGAAAACGGATAAATCCTTCCTCCACTTCACGATTAGGAAAACCTAAACGGTAAATACCAAATTCTTCATCATATCCCTTAATGGTGAGATATCCGCTCTGATAAATCACCGGAATAGGATTGGTAGATTCAGAATCCATACTGTTCAGTACCTGTTCATCGGTTTCTTCATGGGCCATCCGATGAAGGTCGTAATGGTGTTTCTTCAGCAATTCCACCAAATAAGTGGGAGTACCTGTTTCAAACCAGTAGCTTTTAAACTCATTCCTATCAAAAGCTAAAAGCAGACTGAAAGGATTGTACATTCCTTTGGAATTGTGCGTGAAATGATAGCCATCATACATTTCTTTCAACCTGGCACATATCTCTTCATACGTCACTCCCTGCACATTGGCAAATTCATGAAGTTCGGCATCCAGATTATCGTATAGCTCCTGTTCGCTCACACCACAAATATCTATATACTTATTCCACATTGAAATGTCATTCAGGTTATTCAAATCACTGAACACACTGACTTTACCGAACTTGGTAACTCCCGTCAACAAAGCAAACTTGATACACCCATCCTGACTTTTCAATGCGCCGTAGAAGGCTTTCAATGTATTGCGGAAACTCTTTTGCAAAACATCATCACCAATAGCCTGTAACATCGGCTTATCATACTCATCCACTAGGATCACCACACTTTGCCCCTCTTGCTGACAGGCACGCCTAATAATCCCCTCAAAACGCATCGCTAAAGATTTATCCGAGGGCTCTTCGCCATATATCTTCTCCCATTCCACCAACGCCCCATTCAGTTTATTCTCCAAACTTTCCGGAGTATCGTATTTTTCCGTATTAAGATCAAGATGTAATATAGGATATTTTACCCAATCTTTTTCCAGCTTCTCCATAGCCAGCCCTTCAAAGAGTTCCTGCTTTCCTTGAAAGTAAGCTTCAAGCGTAGAAATAAGCAGACTTTTGCCAAAACGGCGCGGCCGACTTAAGATATAGTAACTCCCGGTTTTCACCAATTGATAAATCAATGCCGTTTTATCAATATAAAAATAGCCACCTCTACGGAGTTTCTCAAAATTCTGTATACCAATAGGGTAAATCTTGCCACCCATATTTCAATCTGTTTAAGTTCACATCGTACAAATATACATATTATCTCAATATAAAAAACCAAATGTCCAAAGAGGAATCACATTCCGCATCCCGTACTCAATATCATCTTTCACGATATACGCATTCTCCACATCATGCACCTGCTTCTGCGATTTATTCTTCCCACCTACTTCAAAGGTATAACCACCTATTGTAAAATCAGAGACCTCTGATGTAGTTACCGGACGTACAACTCACAAAGTAGAAAGAAATTAAAAATGAACGATAAGAAGAAATGCCTAAGGCGATGCTTCCGCATCGCTGCACACGAATATAAGGATTTTTATTACAATAACAAGCGATAAACAATATTTCTTAAATGAAAAGCCGTGCTCCACTCAACATAAAGTGACACATTTTACCTAATAGATTAGTGACTGAAGCATTTTTTTATCACAGCAGTATCGCAATAAATATAGCTTCTCTGAGAATTTATAATAATGACTAGGCTTTCGATTATTCTCATTAATAATATAATTCATAGTTTGAAGATTGTTCTTCTCTAAAACTCTTCTTTCTTTTGCTGACACTGGATAACTTACTATCGGCAGACAGTTTTTCCATTTTGTGAAAAATATTCGTGCATTAGTCAGCCATTCATTATCTAGCTTTGAATTACTAATGTGCTCTATTAGAATATCATATACACATAATGATTTCAGTCCCAGCATATAAACCTGCAATGAGATATCAAGATCATAAAAATGAAATCCTTTGTAATTTATTTCATCAAATCTTATTTTATCAAAAACAGATTTCCTCATGCAAAAAAAACATCCATCCACTGCTACCACTTCTATGGCATTCGCATCTGCAATGGGTTTAAAGCAAGTATTATAAGTAATGGTTGGATCAGCTCTATTAGTGTCAATAGAATACTGGCAAATTGCATCCTTTCCTGCATCTGTACTTCCAGGTCCCCACCAAATACCCGGTATTTGACTAATAAAACGTGGTCCAGAAATTCCAATAAGCCCTACTTTCAAATCTCTGAAATGATTTATCAGAAGCTTTCCCCAATCACTAGTGTAATGTAAAATATCTTCATGCATAAAACATAGAAGTGGATATTGGCTCCTTTTGACCCCTTCGTTATAAGCACTAAATATATCATATTGACTTTTACTGTTATCAATACATATAATCTCATGAACAACCCCAACCGTATTCTCAATATTATCCTTCAATTCCTTAGAGATGGATTGAAACCTACTGCAT
The DNA here is from genome assembly GCF_001314995.1 of Bacteroides ovatus. Lineage (NCBI taxonomy): Bacteria > Pseudomonadati > Bacteroidota > Bacteroidia > Bacteroidales > Bacteroidaceae > Bacteroides > Bacteroides ovatus. The sequence continues at coordinate 4,464,841 of NZ_CP012938.1, read as the reverse complement.
ATTATAATAGAAATCATATTTATTCAAATCAATTTTATATATTAAGATACTTTTATACGAATATCTCTAATTCATAAAAAAATAGTTCACAAAACTAAGGATAAAATCCTGTAAGGACAAACTTAGATTTAAAAAAATAAAAAACTCCAGACTTCCAAAGCTAACAGATAAATATAGAATGTAGATCATCCATCCTTAACTCTTCGAATTCAATTCTTCAGGAAAGAAAATCCTAACATATCACAATTATTTATCAAAACGTCTTAGTAAAAGTTTTTTTTGCTTATTTTTGTAAGATACAATACAATTCTAACAGTTTGGCAAGGACTATTGTATAACTTACAGTTATGATAGCTTTGAGAAACATATTAGTATAATTTATTTTATATATTCTATAAATTATGAAATGTTATATTTGTTTGACAGACTCTATTGTCAACAGAAAAGATTACTTTAACATGTTAAAGGTAACCTTAATTAGTGCTCGTAAAAACACATCTCTTCGATTAATTTGCCTATATGATGGTAAAATTGGCGATCCTGTTTACAACTTACTAAAAGATTTTAAAGTTGAGATCATCATCCATGAATTACCATATAAAAAGGAACTAATGGAAATATATTCTCACGAATGGATGGAAACAGAACTAGGAAAAGATATAGAATATAGTCGAATATTCGGCACATTCATGAGAATGGAGATTCCTATAATAGAAAAAGAAGACGAATATGTATTATACACCGATATGGACATAATCTTTAATGATGATATATTACTGAAAGATCTACCTCATCCTGCTTATTTAGCTGCTGCTCCCGAATTTGAACGCGATACAAAAAGAATGAGTTATTTCAATGCTGGAATATTAGTCATGAACATCCAAGGAATGAGAATCAAATATCAGCAATTTGTAGAGATGATGAAAAAAAGGCAAAGATCTACTTCAGGACTTTTTGATCAAGGGTACTTAAACGAGCTGTGTTTCAAGGACATGGAAATTTTACCTATTGAATATAACTGGAAACCGTACTGGGGAATTAATGGGAATGCTAAGCTTATCCATTTTCATGGAATGAAACCATGCAGCAACCTCGAAGAAGCAGGATTTGACACCAGAGAATCATTCTTTCGGACTATATTTGACAATAACAGTCAAGGCTATGCAGGGTATATATACTATTTTATTCTCTTTTTTAATTACCTAGGTCAAAAACAAGACCAATGGTTATGCTATCATTTACAATACATCCTTGACCTATATAAAAAACCTTTAATAGCCCTTGCACAAAAAACAGACTATAAACCAAAATACAGAAAATACAAACGTCTATACTCAATATTCGTAAGTATCTCTATACTATTAGCAATTCTACTACTTACTGCTTTATTTTTAGTATAATCAATATAAATAACACTCTCAAATGGACAAAACCGAAGGTCTAAAATTAAAACAATAAACATGAGAATTGGTATATTATATGTTTGCACTGGAAAAAACTTGCAAAGATACAGAGTAAGAACTATAGAAAAAACGGGGTTCACCGAATGCTTACTACCCATTTGCAAGACACTCATGACCAGAAATAAATAGAATTTACTTTTAAAAAGCTCCTGCTACCGGTAATTCACAGAAAATAAAAACACCTCAAACAAATAATATAAAATAAATCTTTATATATTTGCCAATAATATGAATCAAAGCAATAAATAAAATGAGAATTGGTATATTATATATCTGTACTGGCAAATATGACATTTTTTGGAAAGACTTTTATCTAAGCGCAGAACGTTATTTTATGCAAGACCAATCTTTCATTATCGAGTATTATGTATTTACTGATAGTCCTAAACTATATGACGAAGAAAACAACAAACATATTCACCGGATCAAACAAAAGAATTTAGGATGGCCTGACAACACATTAAAACGTTTCCATATATTCCTTCGTATCAAGGAACAGTTAGAGCGAGAAACCGACTATCTATTTTTCTTCAATGCCAATCTCTTATTCACCAGTCCTATTGGCAAAGAAATTCTACCACCATCAGATAGTAACGGATTACTAGGAACTATGCACCCTGGATTCTACAATAAACCGAACTCCGAATTTACATACGAGCGAAGAGATGCTTCTACTGCCTATATCCCAGAGGGAGAAGGTCGATATTATTACGCTGGAGGGCTTTCAGGTGGATGTACAAAGGCCTACTTGAAACTCTGCACAACAATTTGCTCATGGGTTGACAGAGATGCCACAAACCATATAATACCAATTTGGCACGACGAATCTCTAATCAATAAATACTTTTTAGATAATCCACCAGCTATTACATTGTCCCCTGCATATCTATACCCAGAAGGTTGGCTCCTTCCTTTTGAACCAATAATCCTCATTCGAGACAAAAATAAACCCCAATATGGCGGGCATGAATTATTGCGAAGAAAAAACTCTTTATGGGAAAGGATTAAGCTAATCTGCCAAAAATTTAAATCGGCTGATTAGTTATCCAATTTTTCTCTATTATAAAAATACAGAATTATGGAAAACTCCTTTCCACTGATATTCAACTTTATCATCACAAAGAATCACTATTTTATCTGCACTATCTCTCAATAAAGCACCATACTTTCCCAAAGTACCTTTACTTGTTATCTGATGTTTGCAATAAGCTATCAAAAACAAATCCATATACCCCTTATCTGAACCATTTATATCCACCACCTTGTAATTCTCATTTGCAAATTCAAGATAGGGAATAAGTTCTGATGCCACCCATTCCGGCTCATCTGAGAAAAAGTAAAAAAAAGGCATAACAGTCTCTTTTTCCATATAATCAACAGCCCTTTTAAAATAGCTCAAAGAAGCAGGCTTCCCATACGCTCGAACTTCAACACTTAAATCACCCCGTCGAACATGCACTGCTACAGGATTGATATTCTGTTTTATTTCTGACATTAACATTTTGCTACCCTCATCAAATATTTCAGATGAGATTCTATAAGTAGACATAAATGCGGGTACCCAAATATTTATCGGCAAATGATAATATCCACCTAAATAAATAGGGGGATTTTTTTCCAAAAATGAAAAATCATCTATCCATTCCGATGTATTATTCCCAACATAATAAAAATGTCTCTTATAATAGGAGATTTCGAACTCTGTTGCAATTGTCAGCCCCAAATAAGGAAACACTTTCAACAAATCAAAATTGCGGGCAAATTTATAATCCATGTCACTTCCCCATTCCTTATAAAAGGATAGATCATACACAACCTTACATCCACGCTTTCTAAAAAATTCTCCCAACAAATATTGGAGCATTTGAGAACAAATACCACCATCCATCAACACTACAACCTTAGGAGTAACTAAGCGAGCCTTCAACATTCTTTTATAACAACTTCTTTGCCACCTTCTAATAATACTCATTTCTTTATATCTTATTTTACCAACTATACTGCAACAGATTCAAATCCTCCAACCAGCTAGATTATAAGCGATAAACAATATATGCTTCATTTCTCAACGCCTTAATTTATCTGAGCACATTACAGTTTATGGCGCATATTATAATATCTAAGTTTCAAATCTCCCCAGAAACCTGATACTCTATAAGCATTCACAATCTTACGTTCTCTTTTTGACAAGTTGTTTATTAAACAAGGATAGGATTCCATTTCATTAACAAGCCGTTTCATTTCCTTCCTAATATCAGCAAAACGTTTCCAATAAATTCTTCTAAAGGCATTTTCAAGATGGAAATGAGCAAGTGCTTCCTTCATCTCTTCCCTCAACCCTTTTTTATCAATATAATTTTCAATCCATATTGTATAATTCACAAAGTCTCCATACTTTTTATCATCAAAAGTTGCTGGATGTGACATTGACGTATTGGTAAAATTATAGTCAATAATTATATAATCAACTGAAACGACTTTTTGTAAGTATAACAATAATTGTGTGGAAAGAACGACATCTTCACCAAATGATATATCTGGCCTTTCTATTTCATTCTGATATAATGATCGAAGATGAAATTTTGACCATACACACCAATAAGCCTTTTTTAAAAGAATATTTTTCAAAAACTCCACGCCTGACAACTCTACAAAATCAAAAAAAGTTGATTTATGAAACTCTCCATCATAGCAAAACATAAAAGGGGCCACTACCATATCCGCTTGCGTTTCCTCTGCTTTAGCAACCAGCCTAGTTATTGCATCCTCATGCATAATATCATCACTATCTAAATATTGGATATATTTGCCAGTAGCAATATCTATACCCGATTTACGCGCCTGCACTAATCCTTCGTTTTGTTTATTAAATACAACAATCCGGGGATCTTCAGCCGCATACGTCTTTATTATATCTAAACTATCATCTGTACTTCCATCATTCACTACAACAATTTCAAGATTAGTATACGTTTGATTAATAACACTCTGCAACGTTTTAGTTATCGAATTGTGCGCATTATAAACAGGAATAATAACCGAAACTAAAGGGTATTCTTTTTCCATTATATCATTTTTTAATTCTTTTTCTTGGCAAAGTGAGTCCAATAATAAATTGGCCAAAAATAAGTTATCTTACGTAATCGTTTATAATATTTAGAAGACAATTCTTTTCTTGACAAAAAACGCCATCTACTCAACTTGTTCCTCATATCTTTAATTTCAACAGGATACGACTGATGATTAGGATCCGTCATAAACCCTTGAAAATGATTAAAGCAATTTTCCACAATCACATTGACGGCATCAAACCAATCTCTACCTTCAAACAACCGCCGCTCCTTTGCAAACTCCAATCTTGAATATTCAGCCAAGAAATAATGATAACGTTTTATAGGATTGATTGTATGGCAAATACTATCACCTCTCTGTATATAATGATAATAAGCAGCATCAATCCAAACTATTTTATCGCAAATACTTATCCAGCGATAAATAGTCGCATGATCCTCAAAAAACATACCTACAGGAAAGCGATAAGAATCAAAAAAAATTTTATCAAAAAGTTTAGTACAAGCTGAACTACTTACTCTCTCAAAAATAATATCTCGCTGAACATCTTGACTAGTACGTACATACACATTAGCTGTATTAGGATACATTTGTTCTATACGGCCATCTTCATACTCAAAGCAAAAGTTGCAATATACCATATAAACTTTGTTCTGTACCATGACTGACAACATGTTTTCATACATTGTCGGTTCAATATAATCATCGCTATCTATAAACCCAATATATGGAGCAGTCGCTATTTCAATTCCTGCATTACGAGCTATAGATAAACCTGCCTCATCAAGATGCAACACTTTTACTCTAGAATCAATATTAGCATATTCATCACAAATAGAAGGGGAATCATCGGTCGACAAATTATCCACTAATATGATTTCTATATCTTTCAACGTCTGATTACGTACAGACTCTATACAACGTCGCAAATACGGAGCTGTATTATGAACAGGGATGATAACGCTTACCGAGTATTGAGATTCCATATTTGAATATTCATTTTCTACTTGCAAAAATAAGGAATAATATCCATAGGAAGTATCTAAAAAGAGATTGTTTACAAATAGAGCAGAATTTCACGCTTACAATTAACCATTATTAACAATACGTATATATAACTGAAAAGCCAAAAGAAAAAATTCTATGGGGTATTTTGCATTCAGCAACTTGCTAGTATAGTTTTCCATCACAAAAGTTTGCAAATACAATATTTAAACAAACTGAATGTGTATATTTGCAAAACCTAATTGATAGCAATAAAAATGAAAAAATTAGCAATTATTATACCAGCTTATAAACCACGTTTTTTGCAAGAAACACTTGATTCTATCGCTAAACAAAACAATCACGAATTTACCGTATATATTGGTGATGATGCAAGTCCCTACCCATTAGAGACCATAGTAGATCGTTACAAGAACAAGTTTGACATTATATATCATCGTTTTGAACAAAACATGGGCAAAAAAGACCTACCCGGTCATTGGGAACGATGTATATTATTGTCAGCAGAAGAACTTATATGGCTTTTTTCAGATGACGACTTAATGCCCTTTGACGGAGTAGCACGTATAATTCGAGCCTCACAAAAACATTCTGAAGGAAAATATATATTCCGTTTTCCTTTAGAAGTCGTTGACGAGTATGGTAAACTAAAGTATAAAAACCCTCCTTTTAAAACCGATTTAACTTCTGGATATGAATTCCTATTAGATAAATTATCTGGGAAAATTAGTTCTGCCGCCTGTGAGTATGTATTTAGCCGAACAGTATGGGAGCAAACGGGAGGATTTATTAAATTCCCTTTGGCTTGGTGCACCGATGATGCAACATGGGCTAAATTTGCAGAATTTACAGGAGGAATCATATCTTTACCAGGCAATCCTGTCAGCTGGAGAAATGCTGAAGGAGAGAATATATCAAACTCCACTCATTTCAATAAAGAAAAGATTAGAGCAACAATACTTTTCATGGAATGGATTAGTATAAACTACCATTCCCATCTTCACGAAAGAAAATTCAAAAAAGCAATCAAACGTTATATATATAAATTCCTACAGCATTCGCTAAAAAACGACTTTAGCTTACACGACCTTTTACTTTTATGCAACGCTCTAAGAAAACTCACACTAAATGTATCTTTGCTAGTTTTAGTTCATCATGTTGGGAAGAAAATAAAAAGGCAATTAACTCGCAATAAATAAATTGCCTTATATTTTTGAATTTAAGGAATACCCTTGCTAACAATATCCTTTAAGAATTTTACTATAATAACTGTAAACGGCCATACTCTTCAATTACTTCAATAGAGATGACAAGCTAACACAATAATTATCGATAGAAAACTGCTGTGCTTTTTTCAAAGACATTTTTTTTAACGAATTGAGCAACTCTCGATCATTTGCTAAGATCATAATATTCTTTATAAAATCATCGGGAGAAGAACAGAAACATGCATTAGTCTCATCGCAATAGTCCCGTATAGATCCAACATCACTAACCACCATCGCCAATCCTGTTGCCATTGAAGTACAAATTACATTACTTCCAATAGTATCCTTCATCACATTTAATGAAATATCAGAATCATTCATATAATGCTTTAATTCCGCCTCCGGAACATACCCCACCAATGTTGCATTCTTTAAACCTGAAAACAAATAATCAATATTCTCCCGCCCTTTGCATATATAAAAATGAATTTGCGGAAGTCTTGAAACAATATAAGCAATCTGTTCAAAGTCACGTGCCAAAGCACCCATTACTATTACCTTGACATCACCACCTCTGTTATAAAGATTTGCAGAAGGAGTATAATAATTATTATCGACATAATGAAAGGAAGTATAAACATTCTCTATTCCTAAATTATTGAGATAGCATGTCAAACTACTTCCCAATGTTACAATTTCTGTAACAAATCGCGAACTCTTCTTTATTTGTGCTTTCGAATATCGCCTTTCCAATTTTTCAGGAACAAGATGCACCATAGCATATATAGGTGCTTTAGGACATATAAAGCGTATTATTTTTGCAAACAATATTTGATATGAATCTCTATGTAAATATTCAGTAAGAACAAACTTATCTCCTGATTTATATGTCATTGCTAATTTAAGTGCCGTAAAAAGCACAGAGATTTTCTTCCCCTTTTTTCCCTTATCCAAAAAACGCCTACCCATATTGAAAGTATACATTTTATACAATTCAGGATTTCTTTTTTGAATATATTCATAAAGATACCTCATTCCTGTATGATTACCAGATGTTGAAGGCCAATCATAACAAATAATATATATCATATTATTAAAATTTAAATTAAAGAACAATAGTCTTAAACAATAGAGGAATTGCAGAATTTACATCAGTCCCATTATTTAGACAAACACAATATTCTGAACAAAGGTAATGAAAATAATCCAAAGTTTTATTCTAATGAAATTATTCTTTCTATATATAGGGCAAGCTCGGGATAAGAAATCAATAAAAAACGAAATAACTTTCATCATTACAAATATTAAAGTAACTTTGTAATCACCTAATATTATTTTGTTATTAATGATTGAAGAAAAGTATGTGCTTAATAACTCTCTCAATGCCTATTTATAATGTAGAAAAGTACATTGAACGTGCCTTATTATCTGCATTAAACCAAACCTATCAAAACTTAGAGATTTTGATAGTAGACGATTTAGGGCATGATAACAGCATGGATATAGTCTACCAACTTAAAAGCACACATCCTAGAGGTAACTGCATCCGTATAATTACACATAAAAAAAATCTTGGTTTGGGAGGAACAAGAAACACAGCAATTGAATCTGCTCAAGGGAAATATCTATACTTTATGGATAGCGACGATGCTATTGTTCCTGATTGCATTGAAACTTTATATAATATTATTTCACACGAGAAAGTAGACTTTGTAGCAGCCGGAATCAATCAAATTGATGAGAATGAAAATTCACTCAAAATTACTAACTATCCTAATATTACACGAAAAGGTAAATTATGTATGGCTCAATACTTTTATGAAGAAAAAAATGAGATATGGGTAACTACATGGAATAAATTATATAATCTTTCTTTTTTAAAAGAATTTCATATTCATTTTTTGGAACACGTGTACCACGAAGACATAGTAATGCATGCCATGCTCGCTCTAAATACCAGATCATTTAGCCTAACCAACCGGACAACTTATCTTTATAATTGCAAGAGAGAAGACTCTATTACAAATATAGAACAAGGCTACACCTTGAAGCATCTAAATGATCTTACCATAGTTTTTAGTGAGATCAGGAGATTGATGCAAGCAGACAACAACCTTAGCAAACATCTTCAAAAAGAAATAAACTTATATTATTTATTTGAAATTTATCATCGATACCTACCAGCGATGTACTCAAATATTAAAAGGGTTGATTTAATAAAAGGATTAGCAAGGCTCTCTCAAAACTGTATCCCTCCTATTTTGGAAACCCGACTAACATTCAAATCTATAAAACGTTTTTTATTCCTAAAACTTCCTTTTAGCATTCAGTATCTAATTAAAAGTCATAAATACAAAAAGGACAAAACTTAGGCGGAAAAACTATCAACAAATAATATACTATAAGAAGGTTCATAGAAAATATTATTTTCATTTACAAAATTTACAGTCTTATACTTCTTAAAAACATGGAAAAGCATCTCTTCATTCTTAGTCATTTACAAGAGAAGTTTCATCATAATGATATTTTGTATGTAAGAGGATGAATATAGTCTTTTGGAAAGAAGATTTATACAAAGCCAATAGTTATAATGAAGAGATGACTTACTAGAGCCGCAAAGACAACGAACTTGCATGTAGACTTATTAATTCCAGAACAAAAAAAGAATCATAAAATTTGATGTAGCTATCCTGAAAAAGCCTTTAACGCTTGTCACAACCAAATAAAATGTATACATTTGTAGAATTTTAATGCAAGCCCCCTTAACTATTTAACTAACTTAGTAATAATTATATGAATAAACCAATGGCGAGCAACATAAGTACATCGCTAATTATATCCACCTATAATAGAAGCGACGCATTAGAATTATGCGTTAAAAGCGTGCTACGTCAATCTCTCCTTCCAGATGAAATTATCATTGCCGATGATGGTTCTAAAGAAGATACAAGAGAACTAATTCATCAATTAGCAGCCTCCTCCGAAGTCCCTATTATTCATGTTTGGCATGAAGATCTAGGCTTCAGGCTGGCTTCCATCCGTAACAAAGCTATTGCGAAAGCATCTAAAGAATATATTATACAAATTGACGGGGATATCGTCTTACACAAAGATTTCGTCAAAGATCATGTACGTTTTGCTAAAAAAGGCAGTTTCGTAACCGGTAGCCGTGTATTAATCCGGGAAGGTTTAACCCAAAAGATGCTAGCAGAAAGAAACTGCATGATCTCTATTCACGACAAAGGTACTAAAAACACAATCAACGGAGTACATTTGCCTTGGCTAAGCCCACTACTTCAGCATTATCGCCAATGGGATATTTCATATTCCAGAGGATGCAATATGGCTTTCTGGAAAGAGGATTTATTAAAAGTCAATGGGTACAATGAAGCTATTACCGGATGGGGAAGCGAAGATCATGAATTAGTGTGCCGCCTCATCAATAGCGGTGTACGCAAGCGTACCATCAAATTTGCGGGAATTGTGTTCCACCTTCATCACGAACTACATGGAACGGATAATTTGAGCAACAACCGCAGTATTTTGAACGAAACGAAAGTCAGGAAACTAACCTGGTGCGATAAAGGAATCATACAAAACTAATATGGAAAAGAATTTGAACTTTTTAGATCGAAACGAATTTAACTACAGTCCATCAAAAGAAGTAGTAGAAGCTTTAAAAAACTTCGATATAAATAAACTTTGTTTTTATACCCGCATTTATGATGAAGGAAAGAAAAGTATATTATCTGTTTTCTTATCCGAACTTTATGATATAGATGAAACACAAGTCTTATTAGGATACGGCGGAGAAGATATTCTGAAGCAAGCTGTACACTACTTCCTGACTCAAGAAGATGGAAATAAAACGATGTTGATTCCCAAGTTCTCATGGTGGTATTATAAATCAATTGCAGATGAGGTGAATGGCCATACTTTGCAATATCCTCTCTACGAAGACGGAAATACTTTTAAATATGACTTTGAGACGCTAAAAGATATGATTCAGAAAGAGAATCCGAAGATTCTTTTACTAGCTTCTCCCAATAACCCTACCGGCAATGGTTTAACTCCAAAAGAATTGGATGAACTGCTCGCAGAAGTACCCAGCCAAACAGTGGTACTGATAGATGAAGCATACGCTTCTTTTGTTTCAACTGATACTAGTTATATCAAAAAGCTGGTTAATAAATATCCGAATTTGATTATTTCCCGTACTTTATCCAAGTTTTATGGATTGCCCGGTTTACGTATGGGATTCGGATTCATGAGTAAGGAGCTGGAAAAATTCAGCAGATACAGCAATAAATATCTGGGATACAACCGGATATCCGAAGATATCGCCATTGCGGCTCTCAAATCGGACGCACACTACCGAAACATCGCCAAACTGATGAATGAAGACCGTGAGCGTTACGAAAAGGAAATCGGCGTATTACCCGGATTCAAAGTATATGAATCGGTTGCCAATTTTATTTTAATCAAATACCCGATAGAACTGAAAGAGGCTTTACAAAAGGCTTTTGCTGAACAGAGTTATAAAGTGAAGTTTATGAATGAACCGGATATCAATACTCATTTGCGTATCACATTGGGACGCCCAGAGCAGAACCGGATCGTTATAGATACAATCAAAGAAATAGCATCCAAATGAAAGCAGTAATATTAGCCGCAGGAATAGCTTCACGCTTACGCCCGCTGACCGATACGACGCCCAAATGTCTTCTCAAAATAGGAGAACGATGCCTTTTGGAAAGAGCTTTTGATGCTCTGATACAAAACGGATTTGATGAATTCATCATTGTCACCGGGTATCGCCAGCAGCAAATCGTAGATTTTCTACAGGCACATTATCCAACCCAAGATATTACTTTCATCTATAATGACAGGTATGAATCAACCAACAATATCTATTCATTATGGCTCACCCGTTCCTATACAGATGGGCAGGAGATTTTATTATTAGACAGCGACATTGTATTTGATCCGCAGATTGTAGAGAAACTGCTTCATTCGGATAAGGACGACATATTGGCACTGAATCGTCATGAGCTCGGAGCAGAAGAAATAAAAGTCATCGTGGACGACGCACAAAAGGTCGTTGAAATCAGCAAAGTCTGCTCGATATCCGATGCTATCGGAGAATCTATCGGCATTGAAAAGATGTCAGCTGAATATACCAAAGCGCTATTCCGGGAACTGGAAATTATGATTACTACCGAAGGGCTGGATAATATATTCTACGAACGGGCTTTTGAGAGACTGATTCCGCAAGGATATAGTTTTTACGTTATGGACACCACCGAGTTCTTCTCGGCCGAGCTGGACACAGTAGAAGACTTTCAACAGGCACAGAAGCTGATTCCAGCCAGTCTTTATTAATTAAAATCAGATAGAATGGCTAATTACGACATCCGCCCTCTACAGCTTCGCATATTAAAGAACTTATTAGCTGTTGACAAAGTTTGCAAAGAACATAATCTGCGATATTACATCATGGCAGGCACCATGCTGGGAGCTGTGCGCCACAAAGGATTCATCCCCTGGGATGATGATTTGGATATCGGAATGCCAAGAGCTGATTATGACTTACTAATGGCTAATGCCAAAGAATGGTTACCGGAACCTTACGAAGCGGTATGCGCTGAGAATGATAAGGAATATCCTCTTCCGTTCGCAAAGGTGCAGGATGCCAACACAACCTTAATCGAGCGTATGCATCTCAAATATCTGGGAGGTGTATATATTGATATATTTCCACTAGATGGAGTTCCGGAAAGCCGTATGGCGCAAAGAATGCATTTTGCGAAGTATGAGTTCTACAAACGAGTACTTTATCTTATTCATCGCGATCCATACAAACATGGGAAAGGTCCCAGTTCATGGATACCGCTATTATGCAGAAAGTTTTTTACCCTTACCGGAGCACAGGAAAGCATCAGGAAGGTGATGAAGAAATACGATTTCGACCAATGCGCATTAGTCTGCGATTATGATGATGGAATGAAAGGAATCATGTCGAAGGATATCCTGGGCACTCCCACTCCTATCCGGTTTGAAGATGAAGAAGTATGGGGAGTACAGAAATACGACGCTTATCTGTCACAGAAATATGGAGATTACATGACCATACCTAAACAAAGTGGACAAAGACAACATAATTTCCATTATTTAGACTTGAATAAACCTTATCGGAATTTTGAAGTCTAATTATAATCACATAAAGGTAAGAAGAAGAAATGAGAATAGGTTTTGACGGAAAACGTGCAGTACAGAATTTCACCGGTCTGGGTAATTATAGCCGCTATATAGTGAATATCCTATGCCAATTCTATCCGGAGAATGAATATGTGCTGTATGCCCCCAAGAAACGGGAAAACAAGAGACTGGACAAATTAACGAAGCAGTATCAGCAACTACAGCTTTCTTATCCCACTACTTCTTCCTGGAAAAAGTTAAGTTCATTGTGGCGAGTATGGGGCGTTACCCAACAACTGGAAAAAGAAAAAATCGATATATTCCACGGACTTAGTAATGAGTTGCCCCTGAATATACATCAAAGCGAGGTAAAAAGTATTGTAACGATTCACGATCTGATCTTTCTGCGCTATCCGCAGTATTACCATTCGATCGACAGGAAAATATACACATACAAATTCCGTAAAGCTTGCGAAAATGCCGATAAAATCATTGCTATCAGCGAATGTACCAAGCGTGATATTATTGAGTATTTCAGGATTCCCGCCGATAAGATAGAAGTTGTTTATCAGGGATGTGATCCTTCATTCATGCATCCTGTAGCAGCAGAGAAGAAAAGAGAAATCCGGGCTAAATATCAGCTACCGGATCACTATATCCTTAACGTAGGAAGTATTGAAGAACGCAAAAACGCCCTTTCAGCGGTGCAGGCACTAACGATGCTTCCTGAACAGATTCATCTCGTCATTGTAGGACGCCACACGGAATATACTGATAAAATTGAACGTTTCATTAAGGAGAATAAGCTGGAAGAAAGGGTACATATCATCAGCAATGTTCCTTTTGATGATCTACCGGCTTTTTATCAGTTAGCAGAAATTTTTGTATACCCTTCCCGTTTCGAAGGTTTTGGTATTCCCATTATAGAAGCTCTATACTCCGATATTCCGGTAGTGGCCGCGACTGGATCTTGCCTGGAAGAAGCCGGAGGTCCCGACTCTATCTATGTACATCCTGACGATATCAAAGGAATGGCCAATGCTTTCAAACAGATATACTCCGATACTGAAAGAAAAAAGGAGATGATTGAAAAGGGGCAAAAATTTGCCAAAAGATTCTCTGAAGAAAAGCAAGCGGAAGAAATCTTAAACATCTACAAGAAACTAATGAAATGAACGTACTTAAACATACAATAAAGAAATTTATATATGGCACTCTCCCATATTATTTCATGAAAGGATATAAGCCTGGCTCTCCTTATCTGAAATACTATGAATATATTAAAGAACATGGATATTCAAGACACCTGTATGAATTCAAGGATGAATACGCCAATATGCCTGTTGATGTACAGAAAGATGAGGAAAAAGGCTTATACTATGTTCAAAAAGAAAAGAAGCGACTCTATTTCAGAAAAAGCACTCCAGCCAAGAAAATTCAAAAATATTATAGGGCTTTGAGTATGGAACAAGACAGGCGCTCACCGCACCATTACTTCAACAGCGTTAAAGAAGTGACAGGGAAAGTATTTGTGGATGTCGGTTGTGCCGAAGGATATTCATCATTGGAAATTATCGAAGAAGCCAAACATGTTTATTTGTTTGAGCAGGACGAGCAATGGTTAGAGGCCATCAGAGCTACCTTCGAACCATGGCAGGACAAAGTGACGATTGTCCAGAAGTATGTGAGCGATCATAATTCTTCGAGAGAGCAAACACTAGATGATTTCTTTAACAACCAGACGAATGAACATCTATTTCTTAAAATGGATATAGAAGGAGCCGAACGGCACGCATTGGCCGGATGCAATAACTTATTCCAAAATTGCCAGAAGCTGGATTTTGCCATTTGCACATACCATTTGCGTGATGACGAAGAAGTTATCTCTGCATTTCTGGACAAACATAACTGCACATATATTAATCAAAAAGGGTTTTTCAGGCATAAAATCCGCAGTGTAGTGATGCGCGGAAGTAAGAAGTAATCATTGATAATCAGCAGAAAGCAATTCACAATAATCATACTTGCACAGGTATGTATCATAGATATGCTTTTCCTTTTTCAATAAGAAACGTGAGATATGCGGTTCCCAAGAAAAGAATTTACGTACGGAACGGTATAAACGGAAGAATAAAATCAGGGATACAATATGCTTTTCTTTCTCTTTCCGTGCCGCACGACGATAAATATAATGAGTAAAAAACTGATCGCTGTAACGAAGGGCCAGACTGACCGTAGATTCGACGTCCCATCCACGCAAAGAAGCATATTCTGTCATGATGTAAGTCAGTACCTCACGCGAAATACACAAACGGCACATATTACGGCATACCATATCACAATCAATATCCGATAGCAACTGCATGCGATTCACGTCGACCAGAGAGAAACTGTATTCATTCGTTTCATTCTGATGAATCAGTATATTACCGGGAGAATAGTCCAAATGGAGAATACCTGCCTGATGCAAAGCAGCAGTGTAGCGCGCAAAAGCAGAAAGTTTATCTTCATTTCCCTCTACTTTCCCATCCATCAGGGAACGGACAGTTTCGCCACCATCATAACAACAAATATAATAGCTATGTGAAAGAAGACCATTCTGAAATTGTTCAATCATAGCCACTGGCTCCGGAGTGTCAAAACCATGCTGTTGGATCTCCATAGAATAAATATAGGAACGTTCTGCTTTTGATTGCCGGAAAAACGAATATACAACGCGGTTGATGATGTGAGGCTTCTTAAAGCTCTTCACCACAACATCAATACTGCCCAAGCCAATTCGTTTTAAAACATTACGACCATCATACACCACATCTCTTTCTTTCTGGAAGGACCTTGGAATTTCTTCTATCTCCTTCTGCAAATGTGCGTACTTGGGATTTACAATCACTCTCATTACACTCTCCTATATAATACTAATTACAAAGATTGAGCAAAGATAAAGAAATTAGGCCATATTCCGACTATATTTTTCTCTTTTCTCACAAAGATTGGCTAACTCTCTCTACATATAAGTCCTGTTACGAACCGCTTTAGTCATTTTTTCTTTTTTCTTTTCATTTATATTTAGACATAAATGCTTTTTTTTAGTTATGTTTGCACGATAAAAAGCATAAGGAAGTTTAAGCATGAAACCAATCAAAAGAATTCTAATTATTCGATTTAGACAAATAGGCGACTCAATTCTGGCTGTTGCATTGTGCAGCACGCTGAAAAAAAGTTTTCCCGATGCAGAGATACACTTCGTGCTTAATAAAAATATTGCTCCACTCTATGAGGGGCATCCGGATATAGATAAAGTCATTACATTTGACAAGAATGAGAATAAACCATTCACTGCTTATATAAAAAAAGTATGGCAGGTAATGCATAAAAACAGATACGATGTAATCATCGATATGCGCTCTACTATCCGGACTCTTTTTTTCTCTCTTTTTTCATTAAGAACCCCTTTCCGGATAGGACGCATTAAAGGATATACACATTTTCTACTGAACTACCGGACAGACACTTACAGTAAGAATCTGACAACTGACATGGTACAACGCAATCTATTGCTTGCAGCACCATTAGAAAAGATCAGACCTATTCAATACACAAAAGAATTCAAGTTATATCTGACTGACCGGGAAAAAGAAGATTTCCGATATTATATGGAAAAGGAAGGGATTGATTTTGCACGCCCTGTGTTATTAATAGGAGTCACAACCAAACTCATCCATAAAAAATGGAATACGGAGTTCATGGTAGCCACACTGAAAAGAATATTAGAGGAATACAAGGACATACAAATGATCTTCAACTACGCGCCGGGGTACGAAGAAGAAGATGCCAGAAATATCTACAAGGAATTAGGATGTCCGGAACGTATCAAGATCGATATACAAGCTTCTTCATTACGACAACTGGCAGCACTTTGTGCCAACTGTTCATTTTACTTCGGGAACGAAGGAGGAGCCAGACACATCGCCCAAGCTCTTGGAGTTCCTTCATTTGCCATTTATTCACCAAGTGCGTCAAAGTCAATGTGGTTACCCGCCAATTCCGTACTCGCCGAAGGAATTAGTCCTGACGACATTCTTCCACCGGAACAACAGGCGACATTACCCTATGAGGAGCGTTTTGCATTAATTACTCCCGAAAAGGTATACGAGCAATTGATTCCAATACTAAGGCAATTGAGCTAACTCCCGATATAAATCAAGGTAGGCTTGTATATGCTTCTCGTAACTGAATGAAGCGGCATGTTCCTTGATTTTCTCCAAGCGTTCCTTATCTTTATAAAAATCAGGTAGATGCTCCCGGATACTTTCCACCATAGATTCTGTATCCAAATGTTCCCACATGATAGCGTGTCCATTACAAACTTCCGGCAAACTAGTGCGATTAGCAGCAAATACAGCCTTCCCAAATTGCATAGCTTCCACCACCGGCAATCCAAAGCCTTCTCCCTCACTAGGAAACAGGAATGCCTCACAGTTCCGATATAACCAGATCTTCTCGCTTTGAGAAATAACATCCGTCAAAAAGACATTAGTGAGCTGATTCTCACGGATCAGATTGCGCACTTCTTCAGCATAAGCAAAATGAGCATCGCCACAAATATATAGATCATATTCCGGGAAATGACGCATTACGTCAACCAAGAGATGGAAGTTCTTTTTTCTACGGATTTGTCCAATCGTAAAAAAGAAAGGACGCCCTGTAGCAAACGACGGCTTTATTCCTTCCAATGTATCGATTCTCTCCACTCCATTATAGATGACCCGGATCTCCTTCCCTTTCAAATCTACATGCTGCCGAATGACATCTGCCACATAATGAGAGATCGTAGTCACGACCGCTGCTTTATTGACCTTATTCTGCATCCGGCGAAGATACATTTTCGCCTTCCAGGGCTTTTTCTCTGTTAAGAAATTAAAGTCGTGTATAGTAAAGATAAACTTTGTACCACCGGCAATACGCAACAGCTTGCGCTGTTGATTCACCGCATGCCATACATCTACCTTGGGAAGGGTAAAAGGAAAAAACTTATTGATACGACGTACCGGAACAGAGGTCACATTCGGACCAAATTCCTGCATATATTTCTGCCGCAATAAATATACAAAATGAAGATCATCTACCGGCATAGACGAAAAGGCGGTTGCATAGTTGGCCGCAATCTGCCCGAAGCCGGCTGTGAGACTACCATAATTCGTAAGATCTATCAGTACCTTTTTCTTTCGTTGTATCTCTTTCATCATTATTTGATTCTACGCTCTTTCAGCTCAATAAACAGCTAATTTGAACTTCAGCAAGGATTAATCTACAAGCCCTTCTATTTTCGCAATGACCTGCTCCGGCTTTATATCCCTCAAACAGGCATAATCACCTCGCCAGCAAGGCTTCTGACCATATACAGAACAGGGACGGCATGACAAATCGAGTTGCACGGTATTGACCGGCAATTGTTTCCAACCCATAAAACCGGCATAAGGATGGGTGGCTCCCCAAATAGAGACAACCGGAATATTGACCAGGGATGCCAAATGCATATTGGCAGAATCCATTGAAAGCATCACGTCCAGATGGCTCATCAGATTCAGTTCGGTACGTATATTCAGTTTACCGATCATTGAAACGACAGAAGGATATTTAGCAATCCATGCATCAAATACGTCCTGCTCGCTTTTACCGCCTCCAAAGAGGAAAACCTTTACTTTGGGATTGGCAGCAAAATGTGCTATAACTTGCTCCTGCAGTTCTAACGGATAAATCTTACCTGCATGTTTGGCAAAAGGAGCTATACCAATCCACTTTTGATCTTCTTTAGGCCCTGTGACTGGTTCTATTTCCGCAAAGTTTCCTTTTCCTTCGCCATAAATAGAAGAGAAATTTAATAGTACCGGTAAACCTAGCTTCTCAAGTACATCGGCATAACGACGAAAAGAACTCTTCTGATTTTCCATCACCTTATCATGACGGCGAACCAGCTTCTTTTTGCCTGCCCTTCCTTTACAAATGGAAGCTACCGGTTTATTGGCAAGACGGAATCGCAAACATAAATACTTAGAACGAAGTACATGATGAAAATCAGCAATGTAATCAAAATGCATTGCTTTCAATTCCGAATAAAGGCTATTCAAGCCCCAAAGCCCCTTGTGCTTGCCTGTTAAATCAGCTCCGACAAAACCCACATTGGCAGGCAACCCCTGAAAGAGTGGCTGCCATACAGCACGACTTAACACTGTTATTTCATGCTGCGGGTATTGCACAGCCAGCGAATGTATTACCGGGATTGTCATGGCTACATCGCCAAGAGCTGAAAAACGAATAATGAGAATACGCGCCATTCGTTATTTTTTCGCATAAAGCACCGGATTTAATGCCGGGTCATTATACATCTTCATCTGTTTATATACTTTCATATATTTTCTTCCGGCTTCGATATCAGCCAACAACTGTTCAATAGCCGTAGAAAGGTCTTTGCGTTGTTCCAGCAGGATATTCAACTTAGTCTGGCATTGAGCACGGTGTTCCTCGGTAGTGTCCGTACGTTCCACCTCCTGCTGCATGTGGTAAATTTTCAATGCAAGAATTGACAAGCGGTCAATTGCCCATGCAGGGCTTTCCGTATTGATCGTTGCGTCAGAGAGAGGTTTCACCTCTTTGTATTTGTCTAAAAAGTAGCTATCAATTAATTCCACCAGGTCTGTACGGTCCTGATTTGATTTATCAATTCTTCTTTTCAAGGCCAATGCTTCTACCGGATCAATCTGCGGGTCACGGATAATATCCTCAAAATGCCATTGCACAGCATCAATCCAGTTCTTTAGATATAAATAATACTCAATAGTTTTCAACCCGTAAGGATTGTTCATCGGAGCATCCACACTATCCGTTACATGGTAATCTGTTGTCGATTTCCAAAAAATCTCGTTGCAAAGGTTACTAAATGTCATAATCTTAACTAGCTAATAGATATATAATAGGGCAAATCTATGTAATATTTTTCAGACAAGCAACCGTTTCTTACTTTTTTATTTGTTACCTTTGTGGGTATAAAAGATGAATTGTATATGAAAATTATTATCGACAATAAAATACCTTATATAAAAGAAGCGGTACAGAGAATAGCCGATGAGGTAGTTTATGCACCGGGGAAAGATTTCACTCCGGAGCTCGTACGGGATGCGGATGCACTTATTGTCCGTACCCGCACACATTGCAACCGGGATTTATTGGAAGGTAGTCGAGTGAAATTCATAGCGACGGCAACCATAGGTTTCGACCATATTGATACGGAGTATTGCAAACAGGCCGGTATCGAATGGACGAATGCACCGGGATGTAATTCGGCTTCTGTCGCCCAATATATACAGTCATCGCTTCTTGTATGGAAGTCCGTCAGGAATAAAAGACTGAATGAACTGACGATTGGAATCATAGGAGTAGGAAATGTCGGAAGTAAAGTAGCTAAAGTTGCCCAGGATTTTGGCATGCGTGTTTTATTGAATGATTTGCCACGGGAAGAAAAAGAAGGTGCAGAACGATTCTCTTCACTGGAGAAAATAGCGGAAGAGTGTGACATCATCACTTTTCACGTACCTTTATATAAGGAAGGAAAGTATAAAACGTTCCACTTGGCGGATGAAGTTTTCTTTCAGTCACTCAAACGGAAACCTGTTATCATCAATACCTCACGGGGAGAAGTCATCCAGACTGATGCTCTTTTAAAAGCCTTGAACAGCCGGATGATTTCGGATGCCATCATTGACGTATGGGAGCATGAACCGGAAATCAACCGTGATCTACTGGAAAAGACATTTATCGGAACTCCTCACATTGCAGGTTACTCTGCAGATGGAAAAGCAAACGCCACACGTATGTCATTGGATGCCATCTGCAATTTTTTCCAAATAAAAGGGGATTATGAAATTAACGCACCCGCACTTGTCTCCCCCATTATTCATGCAAAAAACCACGAAGAAGCAGTCCTCCAAATGTATAATCCAACCGAAGACAGCAACCGGCTAAAAAATCAACCGGAGCTATTCGAAACCCTACGCGGAGATTATCCTTTGCGGAGAGAAGAGAAAGCATACATTATTAAGTATTAGGTATTAAGTTTCAAGTAAGTATCAGACATTAATCGCATCGACTGAAAAATTTAATAAAATTCTGTCAAAGGATTATCTGTACGACGTAATACTTAATACCTGATACTTAATTCTTATTATTTAATACCTGTTCTATGATTTGCGGGAAGTGTTCATATTCCAAAGCATGCACCTTCTTAGCTACATCATCCGGAGAATCAGTCGAAAGAACAGGGCAAGTAGCTTGAAAAATCGTATTTCCTTCGTCGTAATGCTCATTTATATAATGTATAGTAATGCCGCTTTCTTTCTCACCGGCAGCCACTACCGCTTCATGAACCCGGTCACCATACATCCCCTTGCCTCCAAACTTCGGCAGAAGAGCAGGATGTATATTTATAATTTTATCGGGATAAGCATGCAAAAGTAAATCAGGCACACGAACCAGAAAGCCAGCCAGCACGACAAAATCAATGCGGTACTCCTGCAAAATAGCCAAAATTTCATCTCCGGCTATCCAATCCTCCTTTGGAAACACGTTAGAAGGCACTCCCAGGCGATGCGCACGTTCCAAAACATAGGCGTCACTTTTATTAGAAAGCACCAACGAAACCTGAACGGAATCGTTTTTTTGGAAATACCGGATAATATTCTCGGCATTTGAACCGGAACCGGAAGCGAAAATTGCGATGTTTTTCTTCATAACTCTCAAATTCGATGCACAAAACAGTGAAAAATGTGCAAAACATTGCATTTATTTAGTCAAATATTTGCGCAAAACGATAAATATTCATTCCTTTGCACCGCAAATTTAAAGAAATAAAACTAATTATTAATTAAAAACTTAAAGTTATGTCTGAAATTGCATCAAGAGTAAAAGCGATTATCGTTGATAAATTAGGCGTAGAAGAATCAGAAGTTACTAACGAAGCAAGCTTCACTAACGACCTGGGAGCAGATTCTCTTGACACTGTAGAACTTATCATGGAATTCGAAAAAGAATTCGGTATCTCTATTCCTGATGACCAAGCAGAAAAGATTGGTACTGTAGGTGATGCTGTATCTTATATCGAAGAACACGCTAAGTAATTCGATTTCATCAATATGGAATTAAAAAGAGTGGTAGTAACAGGCCTTGGCGCCATTACTCCCGTTGGCAACAGCGTTCCCGAATTTTGGGAAAACATTGTGAACGGGGTTAGTGGAGCAGGGCCTATTACTCATTTTGATGCGTCGTTATTCAAGACCCAATTCGCATGCGAAGTGAAAGACTTCGATGCAACGAAATACATAGACCGCAAAGAAGCAAGAAAGATGGACTTGTATACTCAATATGCCATCGCTGTTGCTAAAGAAGCGGTGAGTGATTCCGGTCTTGACGTCGAGAAAGAAGACTTGAACAAAATCGGTGTTATTTTCGGCGCCGGTATTGGTGGTATACATACATTTGAAGAAGAGGTAGGCAACTACTACACTCGTCAGGAAATGGGTCCGAAGTTTAATCCGTTCTTCATTCCAAAGATGATTTCGGATATTGCAGCCGGACAGATTTCTATCATGTATGGTTTCCATGGTCCTAACTACGCGACCTGTTCAGCATGTGCGACTTCAACCAACGCTATTGCAGATGCCTTCAACCTGATTCGTTTGGGTAAAGCAAATGTAATTGTATCCGGTGGTTCGGAAGCAGCAATCTTCCCGGCAGGTGTAGGCGGTTTCAACGCTATGCACGCCTTGTCAACACGCAACGACGAAGCTTCTAAAGCTTCACGTCCGTTTAGCGCAAGCCGCGATGGTTTCGTTATGGGCGAAGGTGGCGGTTGCTTGATTCTGGAAGAACTGGAACACGCTAAAGCTCGTGGTGCAAAAATCTATGCAGAAGTTGCCGGTGTAGGTATGTCTGCAGATGCACATCACTTGACTGCTTCTCATCCGGAAGGTCTGGGAGCGAAACTGGTGATGATAAATGCACTGGAAGATGCGGAAATGGATCCGAAAGAAGTAGACTATATCAATGTACACGGTACATCTACTCCGGTTGGTGATATTTCAGAAGCAAAAGCAATCAAGGAAGTATTCGGTGATCATGCGTTCGAGTTGAACATCAGTTCAACCAAATCAATGACAGGTCACTTGCTGGGAGCTGCCGGTGCGGTAGAATCTATTGCAAGCATCCTTGCCATTAAGAACGGCATTGTTCCTCCGACTATCAACCACGAAGAAGGTGACGACGACGAGAACATCGACTACAACCTTAATTTCACGTTCAATAAAGCACAGAAACGCGAAGTTAATGTTGCCTTGTCCAATACATTTGGATTTGGTGGTCACAATGCGTGCGTTATCTTCAAGAAATACGCAGAGTAATATCGTGTTACGTAACGAAATAGATAAGATAAGGCTCTTGTTCCGCAAGGATAGAGAGTCTTATCTTTGTTTTTACCGGATACTCGGGTTCTACCCGCGCAATATCCAGCTTTATGAGCAGGCTCTCCTGCACAAATCGACTTCTGTCCGCTCCGACAAGGGACGTCCTCTCAACAATGAACGGCTGGAGTTTTTAGGTGACGCCATCCTCGACGCCATCGTGGGAGATATTGTCTACAAACGTTTCGAAGGGAAACGGGAAGGTTTCCTGACCAATACACGTTCCAAGATCGTACAACGAGAGACGTTGAACAAGTTGGCCGTTGAAATCGGCCTGGATAAGCTCATCAAGTATTCTACCCGCTCCTCTTCTCACAACAGCTACATGTATGGAAATGCTTTTGAGGCGTTCATCGGAGCTATTTATCTGGATCAGGGATATGAACGCTGCAAACTGTTTATGGAACAACGGATCATTAACCGTTATATCGATCTGGATAAAATATCCCGAAAAGAGGTTAACTTCAAATCCAAGCTTATCGAATGGAGCCAAAAGAACAAAATGGAGGTTTCCTTTGAATTAATCGAGCAGTTTCTCGATCATGACAGTAACCCTGTATTCCAAACTGAAGTACGTATTGAAGGACTTCCGGCAGGAACAGGTACGGGGTATTCCAAGAAGGAATCTCAACAGAATGCCGCCCAGATGGCTATAAAGAAAGTAAAGGAACCGACATTTATGTCAACCATCGAGGAGATTAAAATACAACATTCGGCAACTGAAACGGAAACAGAAATGGAAGTTGAACTTGCGACAGGTTCTGATACTGAATTGGCAACCGAGCTTGAGAATGAACTCGAAACCGAACTGAATGCAAATCCCGAGATAAAACCAGAGAATGTTTCAGAAGAAAACATCCTCGTCGATGAGATTTCCACAGTACAGGACACAGAAGCTCCGGCAACTAACCAAAACAAATCCCCATGCGACGACCCTGAATCACCAAATCGTGATCTTCAGTAACCAATTTCAGTTTTCCTGCAACTTCTTCAAGAGGAATAGATGCTATATCGTCTCCTTTTAAAGTCACCATACGCCCGAATTGGCCATTGGCTATCAATTCTGTTGCATGCCCGCCCATGCGGGTAGAAAGATTGCGGTCGAAAGGAGTAGGCGAACCACCACGCTGAATATACCCCAGAACTGTTTCGCGAGTTTCTATACCAGTTTCATATTCAATTTCCTGCGCGATATATTCAGCAGCACGTTTACGCCCGTCAGTCTGAATTCCTTCCGCTACCACTACAATAGAATAGGGTTTGCCTTTCTTTAGTCTTTCCAGAATCGTATTGCCAATATTTTTAATGTTATAAGCGATTTCAGGAACGAGAATCACATCCCCTCCTCCTGCCATACCGGAATACAAAGCAATCCAGCCAGCCTTATGCCCCATCACTTCAATCACCATCACCCTTTTATGAGAGCTTGCGGTGGAATGTAGACGGTCGATGGCATCAGTAGCAATACTTACCGCCGAGTCGAAACCAAAAGAGATGTCCGTGCCCCAAATATCATTATCAATGGTTTTAGGAACAGATACGATGTTAACTCCCATTGCAACAAACTTGGCTGCAGTCTTCTGCGTTCCATTTCCACCGATACAAACGACACAATCCAGCCCAATTTCATGGATATTCTGAAGAATTAAAGACGGTTTGTCAACATCAGAGACAACGCCTCCTTTTTTGAAAGGCTTCTCACGAGAAGTTCCTAACATCGTTCCACCCAGATTGAGCAAACCGGAGAGCGACTTGTCTGTAATAGATTCGACATCTTTAGTCAGCAAGCCCTGAAAACCGCTGTGAATACCTACCACTTCCATTCCGTAATAATTGATGGCAGTTTTGCACACGCCACGAATCGTGGCATTAATACCGGGACAGTCCCCGCCGGATGTTAAGATTCCAATTCTCATTGTCGCATTTTTTAGTCTAAAACTCGGGATTTATATGAAAGTCGTCAATTTTTAACGATTATTTCCGTCGTAAAGATAGAAAAAAAAGATAAATAAGTTACTTTTGCACGACTAAACATTATTATGTTAAAGCAGAAATGAATATTACAAAAATTATTAGTAAGACTTTCGATTCCCGTTTAAAACAGATAGACCTATATGCTAGTCAGGCTAGTGAGATACAGCATCGTGTGTTAAGCCGCTTAACACGCCAGGCCGCTCAGACTGAATGGGGAAGAAAGTACGATTATTCCTCTATCCGTAACTATGAAGATTTCCGAAAACGTGTTCCTATCCAAACATACGAAGAAATCAAACCTTATGTAGAACGTTTGCGAGCCGGGGAACAGAATCTGCTTTGGCCATCGGAGATACGCTGGTTTGCAAAATCCTCCGGAACGACTAATGATAAAAGTAAATTCCTTCCCGTCAGCAAAGAGGCACTGGAAGACATTCATTACAGAGGAGGAAAAGACGCGGCAGCTCTTTATTTCCGCATCAATCCGGATAGCCATTTTTTCTCCGGCAAGGGACTGATTCTCGGGGGTAGCCATAGTCCGAACCTCAACTCCAACCATAGTTTAGTAGGAGATTTATCCGCTATTCTGATTCAAAATGTGAATCCGCTTATCAATTTCATTCGTGTACCTAGCAAGAAAATTGCATTGATGAGCGAATGGGAGACCAAAATAGAAGCAATCGCCAACAGCACTATTCCGGTAAATGTGACAAGCTTGTCCGGCGTACCGTCGTGGATGCTGGTACTTATCAAACGTGTTCTTGAAAAGACAGGAAAACAGGCTTTGGAAGAAGTATGGCCCAACCTGGAAGTTTTCTTCCACGGTGGAGTGGCTTTCACTCCTTATCGTGAGCAATACAAGCAGGTAATTCAAACACCGAAAATGCATTATGTAGAGACTTATAATGCTTCGGAAGGATATTTTGGAACTCAAAACGACCTCTCTGATCCTGCCATGTTATTAATGATCGACTACGGAATCTTCTACGAATTTGTTCCGCTAGAGGAAGTAGGAAAAGAGAGTCCACGAGCTTATTGCCTTGAAGAAGTCGAGCTCAACAAGAACTATGCAATGGTTATTTCTACTTCTTGCGGCTTATGGAGATACATGATTGGGGATACAGTGAAGTTTACCAGCAAGAATCCCTATAAGTTTGTCATCACAGGAAGAACAAAGCATTTCATCAACGCATTTGGCGAAGAGCTGATTGTCGATAACGCTGAAAAAGGATTGGCAAAGGCTTGTGCCGAAACCGGAGCACAAGTTAGTGAATACACCGCGGCACCTGTATTTATGGATGAGAATGCCAAATGCCGGCACCAGTGGTTAATAGAGTTCGCTAAGATGCCGGATTCAGTAGAAAAATTTGCAGCGATACTTGATGCCACACTGAAGGAGGTCAACTCCGATTATGAGGCGAAACGATGGAAAGATATAGCTCTGCAACCATTGGAAGTAATCGTTGCCCGTGAGGGATTATTCCATGATTGGCTGGCACAGAGAGGAAAGTTGGGAGGACAACACAAAGTCCCCAGATTAAGTAATACGCGCGAATATATAGAAACAATGTTAGCGCTGAATGACAGCATTCTTTCGGAAGAATAACCAAAAACCAAGACATAACCGACACTAGTTTTCTTTATTACAGAGATTACTTGTACAAGGAGAGCGTTTCGAAGCACCTCTCCAATTTCTTTCAGGCACGGATTATGCGAATTACATGGATAAAGTTTATTCTCTTTCCGTGTTTATCCGTGTAATCCGTGCCTAAATTATGTCGGCTAATTACCGGGCGTTGACTATTATCCCTCCTCCCAATAATAAGCCATCTTTATAGAATGCAGCAGCTTGTCCCGGAGCAATGGCGGTTAAAGGCTCATGAAGTTGCACATGCAGTAGATGATCTGGTGTAATGGTAATCGTAGCATGGTTTTCCTGTTTGCGATACCGTATTTTCACAATGATGTCAGAATGCCCTAAAGTACGCTCCTGATTGACAAGATTCCAGTCTTTCAACCACATTTCTGTTTTCTCCAGAGCTGAAAGAGAAGCTAATACTACTTCGTTCTTTTCAGGATTAATCTCTTTCACAAATACGGGACGGTTCAAATGAATGCCCAAGCCACGTCTCTGTCCAATGGTATAAAAAGGATAACCCTCATGCCAGGCAATAAAATCTCCCTTTTCATCGACAAACCTTCCTCGTTTCACTTTATTGAGTCCTGCCTGATTACTTCCAACCAATGCTTGATTCTCCCCCATCATCTGCTCTTCTTCTGCCAATGCCTCATTATTTTGAGCCAACCAGTTTTTCAGAAAAGTTCGATAGTCCATTGGGCAAAAACAAACGCCTATACTATCCTTTTTAGTTGCCACCTTCTGGAACCCATGTTCCGCAGCCCAGACACGAGCTTCCACTTTCGTAATATCCCCCATCGGCAACAACATCCTGCAAAGAATATCTTGTTTCAATCCCCATAGAAAGAAGGTTTGATCCTTATCCGAGTCGGCAGCGTATGTTATATAAAAGGTATTATTTAGTTGTATATTCTGTGCATAATGCCCGGTAGCGATATAGAAAACACCCATTTCATCGGCAATTTTAGCAAGCAGAGGCCATTTCAGGTAATTATTGCACAATGTACAAGGGACCGGAGTCCGTCCTGCCAGATACTCCTGCACAAAATATTCAATAATCTGTTTACTGAATATTTCACGGGCATCGTATGTTATATGCCGTATTCCTAAACGTTCTGCCAGATTACGGGCATCTTCCAGATACTCTGTCGAGCCATTCAATTCATAAAAACGGAAGGTTACTCCGATCACTTCATAACCGGCTTCCAGCAATCGCATAGCAGCAACAGAACTATCTGTACCGCCACTCATTCCAAGCAATACTCGTTTGTTTTCCTCCATCATGCTGCAAAATTAAGTATTTTCCCGTATCTTTGTTTGTTAAAGTCTAAAAGAGAATGAAAGAGAGACCAACTAACGGACAAGTTATAATCGTTTTCACAGACCATCCGATACTCGGCATATTGCTGATTCCCTATATTGCGGAAAAGCTGGACGATGGTACCTTGCAATTGGTAGAACAAGCATTTCACGCCTCTCCCGAAGCTATGAGCAAGATGAGTGAGTCAGAAAGACAAGCTATTCATATCGCCTCTTATTATACAGAGAAGCATCTAATGAGAGTCTACTCCCGCGAAAAAACAGTATCGCGTTTTTTACATAAATTATCCGAAGATCCGGAACGAATAAAGAATGATATCCGTCCATCTATCGAAAAGAAACTGTTGGAAATGCTGATACTGATACGGGACAACGGACTGCCTTTTTATCAGAAACAAGCCGGCAGTAAAATACTATACGCCCATCATGCCTATCACATAAATCCTCATAATGCAGAAATTCGTGTAACGTTTCATGTTGACAATAAAACGTTTCGTTATCAGTTGCAGTGCTATTATGAAGGACAGCCATTCTCTTTAAGTGAGTTGAAACCTGTGGTTGTACTGACATCCGCACCAGCCACGCTATTATTGGGAATGGAGCTATACTTCTTTCCGCACATTGAAAGCGCACGCATCTTACCTTTTACAAAGAAAAGATCGATCAGCGTAGACGCTTCCCAAATTGAAAAATACATAGATAACATTGTTATCCCGATTGCTCGTTATCATGAAATCGAGACTCACGGTTTGAGTATAATGGAAGAGAAATGCCCCTGTGAAGCAATTCTCTCATTCGAAGATACCACGTACAACGGACAAGCATTGCAGCTTGGTTTCCGTTATGGAGATCAGACATTTACATCGGATAGTGCCCTTGAAATGAAAAAAATCATTTATCGGAAAACATCCGGTGAAATCTTCTTTTTTCGCCGGAACATTACTGCTGAAGAACAAGTCGTTCAGCTCTTAACGGATGCAGGCCTGCAACAACTCAATAATACACATTTCAGCCTATCCCCTGAAGCTCCGGAGAAAACGATCGTCGAATGGATCAACAGCCATCGGGAGATGTTGCAGCAGTCCTTCCATCTCACCAGCAATATGGGAAACACACCTTATTGCCTGGACGAGATACGCATCGAGCAAAGTTGTGACGATGAGGTCGACTGGTTTGAATTGCACATCACCGTTGTTATCGGCAATCTACGTATTCCTTTTTCACGCTTCCGCAAACATATCCTGGAGGAAAAGAGAGAATATCTGTTACCTGATGGCCGCATGATTCTCCTGCCAGAGGAATGGTTCAGCAAATATGCGAATTTACTAGAGATGGGAATTCAAACGGAAAAAGGAATCCGCTTGAAACATACATTTGTAGGTGCCGCACAGACCGCCTTAGGTGAAGAGGAATTAAAGAAATTTCCGGTGAAGCAACAGATACAAAATATTGCCGTACCCAAAAACCTCAAAGCAACGTTACGTCCCTATCAGCAGAAAGGATTCTCATGGATGGTACATTTGCATAAACAAGGATTTGGCGGATGCCTGGCAGATGACATGGGGCTTGGGAAGACACTCCAAACTCTTACTCTATTACAGTATATATATAAACCATCTACCCCCAGACAACCGGCTACCCTGATCGTTGTCCCCACATCGCTACTTCATAACTGGCGACGGGAAGCCAAACGCTTTACAGCACTCTCGATGGCGGAATACAACAACACCATGGCTATAGACAAGGAACAACCGGAAAAATTCTTCGGTCATTTTCACTTGATCTTTACGACGTATGGCATGATGAGGAATAACATTGATATACTCTGTTCATACCGTTTCGAATACATCGTGCTCGATGAAAGCCAGAATATCAAAAATAGCGAATCGCTCACCTTCCGGTCAGCCATTCGACTACAAAGTAAACACCGGCTTGTACTTACTGGCACTCCCATCGAAAACTCATTAAAGGACCTGTGGGCTCAATTTCACTTTATACAACCAGACTTACTGGGTACGGAAAATGCTTTCCAAAAGCAGTTTATAATGCCGATTCGTCAGGGGAATGCCCGTGCAAAAGTATTATTGCAACAACTGACAGCCCCATTTATCCTCCGTAGAAGCAAGAAAGAGGTAGCTCCGGAACTTCCGGCACTTACCGAAGAGACCATCTACTGCGACATGACTGAAGAGCAGAATACTTGTTACGAACAGGAGAAAAACAGCCTGCGCAACATCCTTCTTCAGCATCCTCAAAGTACCGACAGGCTTCATTCGTTTAGTGTATTAAATGGCATCTTACGTTTACGACAACTATCTTGCCACCCGCAACTTATCCTTCCCGACTATACCGGAACATCCGGAAAAACGGCACAGATAATCGAAACATTCGATACGCTACAGAGCGAAGGCCACAAAGTTTTAATTTTCTCCTCATTCGTCAGACATCTGGAGGTGCTCGCCGAAGCTTTCCACGAACGGGGTTGGAAATATGCCTTATTAACAGGATCGACCAACAACCGTCCTTCCGAAATCGCCCATTTCACCGATCAAAAAGACGTCCAGGCATTCCTGATTTCACTAAAAGCAGGAGGCGTGGGACTTAATCTGACTCAAGCCGACTATGTATTTATCATAGACCCCTGGTGGAATCCTGCCGCCGAATCGCAGGCGATCGCCCGCGCCCATCGTATCGGGCAGGACAAGCAAGTAATTGCTTACCGCTTCATTACCCAAAACAGTATCGAAGAAAAGATTCTTCACCTACAAGATGAGAAACGGAAACTGGCAGAAACATTTGTTACTGATAGTGAGCCATTACCTATATTAAGCAACGAGCAATGGGTAGACCTGCTCTAATAATACATAAAGTCGCAATCTATCACAGAGACGTGTAAAATGTATTATTTCATCGTATTCCTGAATTTTTTTATCCATATACTCTTATTTTATCCGGTTATCTTTGCCATTGTGAAAATTATAAATAACCCGAAATAATAAACGTATGAAAAACAGGAGCATTACCTACCTATTACTATTTGGTATTTGCAGCATGTTGGCAATCATGCAATCGTGCCAGAAAACAGATGACCTGGAAGCAGACATCAATTCTCTGAAAGACCGTGTCGCTGCTTTGGAAAAAGCAACGGAAGGACTGAATACTTCATTTGCCAGTCTGCAAGCCCTTATGCAAAAAAACAAAGTCATTATCGGAATTACTCCGACTAAAGATGGTCTGGGATATTTGCTGGAACTTAGTGACGGAACAAGCATTAAAGTCATGGAAAGTGAAGCAGTACAGGCGTCTGTCCCTGAATTTTCCGTAGACGAAGAAGGCTACTGGATATATAAAACAAGTAATAATACTAATTTCAAATATCTGCCAGGAGCCGATGGAGAGAAAGTATCAGCATGGCCCCGTGATGAAGAAGGCAATGTGGTGGCAACTCCATTAATCAGCGTATCTTCCAGTGGATATTGGCAAGTGAGCTACGATAATGGACAAACGTATACAAGCTTAGGAACTAAGGCCGAAGGTGGAAGTCAGGGAGGAACCAGTATATTCAGTAAGGTAGAATATAATGAAGCAAACCATACTTTCTCATTCACATTATCCGATGGAGGAAAAACATATACCTTTCCGGTAGATGACACCTTTGGACTGATAATTTATGGTCTCAATGATGCCGACAGCGAACAAACTGTGCAGGTTTTCGCCCCCAATGAGAATCATAAGGAATATAAAGTAGAACAGAATGACGTACAACAAGCCGTAGTACAAGCTCCCAAAGGATGGAATGTTCTTTTATCCGAGAACTTGTTAACTATCACACCACAAGCAACTGCGACAAAGGATATGGAAGAAACTATTAAAATTGTACTGACTTCATCAAAGAATTATATCCGTATTGTATCTATTGAAGTTAAACAACTTTCCAGCGAAGCCGGAGCAGAAGCCTGGCAGCAGTTTGTTAACGCTGACCAACAGAATGTGTTATTAGACTTTTCATACGCCGGATATAAACATGGTGAAATAGCACCTCCTGAAACAGAAACATTAATAGCACAAGGATATAAAGTATATGATGTTACAGATCCCAAATACGGAGCTATCCCAAACGACGGCAAATCTGACAGAGCAGCTTTCATGAAGGTATTGGAAGAAATAGCAAGTGAAACAAAGCAAGAAGACCTCAATATGACCGACCGATATATCAAGGAAAATGCTAAAGCTATTATCTACTTCCCCGAAGGAAATTATATCCTGCAAGATGAGGATTCTAAAGATCGCAGAATTCGTATATCAATGAGTGATATTGTTTTAAAAGGAGCCGGAAGAAACAAAACAACACTCGAAATGACTGCTGCAAATAATTCTCCGAAACCAACAGAAGAAATGTGGAATGCTCCTGTCATGATGGAGTTCAAACACAATACAGGATTAAAAGAATCAATAGGTGTTATCACTGAAGATGCTCCCATAGGCAGCAGAACCATAACAGCCAGTTTAACCGGAGTAAGCGCAGGCAGTTGGGTATGCCTTGTATTGGAAAATACGGATGACAATGTAATTAACTCCGAATTATATCCACACAAATGGGAAGATATTAAGATACAGCAAGGCGGTACTCCCAATATCAAGACAAAAGGGATTCAGATATACGAATATCATCAGATTGAGAAAATCAGTGGTAATAGTGTCACCTTCAAAGAGCCGATCATGCACGCCATCAATAAAGATTGGGGATGGAATGTACATAAATTCGCCAATTATGCCAATGTGGGTGTAGAAGACCTTACATTCAAAGGACATGCCAAAGAAAAATTCATCCATCACGGCTCTGACATTGACGATGGTGGTTTTAAGCTCATCGATTTTGTGCGTCTGACCAATTCGTGGATGCGCCGGGTTAATTTTGAGAGTGTTAGTGAAGCCATGTCAATCACAAATTCTGCCAACTGTTCTGCTTATGACATCACTATTGGCGGTAATCGTGGACACGCCTCTATCCGTTCACAGGCTTCTTCCCGTATCTTTATTGGAAAAGTAACTGAAAACAGCAATGGCTACACACTTAGAAAAGGAGAAGGTGAAAGCACATTGATGGAATATAAAACGAACGTTGGCCAATATCACGCTTGCGGCGTTTCAAAGCAAAGTATGGGTGCTGTAATATGGAATGTTAGATGGGGAGATGATTCTTGCTTTGAATCACATGCCACACAGCCACGTGCAACACTAATCGACTGCTGTTCCGGTGGTTTCATGCATTGGAGACAAGGAGGAGACTCTGCTCAAATGCCTAATCACATGGAGAATCTGACAATATGGAATTTCTACGCAACAAATGCACAAACAGACCAGGACATCGATACAGGAGGTAAATTTACCTGGTGGGATGGTAACGGCTTTTGGTGGAAATTTATGCCTCCTATCATTGTCGGTTTCCACGGAAGTCCTTTAGATTTTGATGATACTCAAATGAAGCGGCTCGAAAGTAACGGAACTGCTGTGGAACCATATTCACTCTATGAGGCTCAATTACGTAAACGTTTGGGATATGTTCCTTCCTGGCTATCCTCTTTAAAATAATAACTTTAAAACAATATAATCATGAAAAAAGTATGGAGTATGTTCATGTTATTGGCTGTATGCCTGGTAGCATGTACCAACATTGACGATTTGGAAGATGATGTAGACGCACTGAAAAAGCGCGTTACCGCACTCGAAACACAAGTACGTGATATAAATAGTAATACTGAAGCTCTTCGCGAACTTTATAATGAAGGAACATTTATTACTAATATAGAGGAAAAGTCTGATTCCTACACACTCACTTTGAGCAATGGAAAGACAGTAAATCTATATATGAAAAACGATAATAACCTGTTATGCCCTATTATCGGTATTGATTCAGAAGGCTACTGGACTGTTCTTTACAACAAAAATGAAACTCCGGAGCGTCTGACTGTAAACGGACAACCTGTGAAAGCTAATGGAGAGAGTGGCAAGACTCCTACATTCAATGTAGATAGTGAAGGTTACTGGCAGGTTAGCTATGACGGAGGAAAGAATTATAGTTATATATACAAAGAAGGAACTAACGACAAAGTCAGCGCAACCGGTGACGGTTCTGCTCCGACAGAAGACAAAAACTTCAAGAGTGTAACAGTAGAAAACAACGAACTGGTCTTAGTACTTGCAGGTGAAGATGCTCCAACCATACGTATCCCTATCGTTCGTGATTTCGAATGTAGTTTTGCAGCCGAAGATTTAAAACAAGTACAGGAGTTTTCGGCAGGTGAAGTGAAAGAGTTTACCATGACCGTGAGAGGAGTAGAAAATACAATGATTACTGCTCCCGAAGGCTGGAGTGCTAAATTCTCTAAGGAAGCTGGAAAAGAAAATGTATTGGTTGTTACTGCTCCTGCATCAAGCGCAAAGATGATGACTCGTGCAACAGCTGATAACAGTACTGATATTGCGGTATTGGCAACAAGTGGAAAGTATGCTATGATTGCAAAGATTCAGGTTAGTATCAAGAATCGTACGGATTATAAGGCTGATTTTGATAATGGTAAAGACATTACTATCGGCGGCATCACCATCAACAACCAAATTTATTCAGATGCTGACATACAAATATTGGATGCAACAGATGCCGATGTAGCACTTGATACTTACTTTAGTGCCACAATGAGTAAACCAGTTATACTGTTCCTCACAGGTACAGCACACAATTTTACCACAGCCGGAGTAAAATCAATCAGTAATGATGTTATTATCATCGGTCAATATGATGACGAGCAAGTAACACTTCGTCCTGCTAATTGCTGGAAATCATGCAAAGGAAAGCTACTTTTTAAGAATATAAAAATAGATTTAAGTGATCTCAATGGAGGTAGCAATGCAGGTTACTTCATAAACAATGCAGGTATTACCAACAGTGGAGACTTCACTGACATATGCTTTGACAACTGTCTGATTGCGAATGTCTTGAAACCAATTTATTACGATGCAGCACAAAAGGGATATTTTGGTATAAATAACATTTCTGTTCAAGACACTCGTATTGAAGTTAATGCTATAAAAATTGCCTTGATAAATATATATAAAGGTTTCAATTTAGGAGATTATAAAACTTTCAACTTCAAGAACAATATTGTGTATAGCCAGACACCTCAAGAAGGCGTACAAATATTAAATTGGGCTGCAGGCAATACTCCTCAATCAGATGGTGTACTTTCTGCCGAAATTCTAAATAATACTTTTGTCAACATGGTAGGTAGCAATATATTCTTCAGATACCAAAAAGGAACATCATTGACTATAAGCAAGAATATCTTTGACGTAAGTCCAGAAGCAGAATTCGGCTCCTACTATTATTCTTTCTTAGAAAGTTGCACGCCTCAAATAGATGTAACCGATAATATCGTATATGGCTTAACCAAAAATTGGAATTATTATCATACAGGTTCTCAAGTTAAAGAACCAGCAAGCAGTAATAACATAACCAAGCACGCAACAGCTCCTATTACTCAATATGATTATGTAAATGGAATATTTACATTAGCTAGCGATGTAGCCGGTTATGGAGCAACAATTGAATAAAACTCTTTTACCAGTTTAATAATAAAAGCCGCATAACGAAAGTTATGCGGCTTTTATCTATCTAAATGTCATATCATCAATCAAGAAATCAGAAACAGGAGAAGCTACTACATCCTAAAAAATACGGGTCTGGTTCAAAAAGAAAGCCCCTGCATCTGATACATGACAGCGCGAGGACTCGAATATATCTAATACAGATGAACCTGTAAAAACAATATCCAACTTTGAATGATAATCGTAAATCAAATTAAGCTCTTTCGACCAATCTTTATTTTTATAAATTTCATCAATAAACAAGTACTTGCCTCCCATCTTTACAAAAGCATCTGCCAAGTCGAACAAACGATGGCAGGCTTAGATACGATTATTTGCACTATAATAGTGCAAATAACAAAACAAATTGCACTTTCACAGTGCAATTTCAGCTAAAACCACATCTTTTCCCCCACCACCTTGCAGAAAAACTTTTTTAATTTATCTTTGCATCCAAAACAACCCTACATGAAATACAAACTTATCGTGCTCGATCTTGACGGCACACTCACCAACTCTAAAAAGGAAATCACTCCCCGCAACAGGGAAACTCTGATACGTATGCAAGAGCAAGGAATACGACTGGTATTAGCTTCCGGTCGACCTACTTATGGTATTGTGCCATTAGCTAATGAGTTACGTATGAATGAATTCGGTGGATTCATCCTGTCCTATAACGGAGGAGAAATCATTAATTGGGAAACACAAGAGATGGTATATGAAAATGTGTTGCCTAATGAAGTTGTTCCAGTGCTCTACGAATGTGCCCGTACCCATCAACTAAGTATATTAACCTATGACGGAGCAGAGATAATAACCGAAAACTCTCAAGATCCATACGTATTAAAAGAGGCCTTTCTCAATAAAATGGCAGTTCGGGAGACAAATGACTTCCTGACAGACATCACGCTTCCCGTAGCCAAATGCCTCATCGTAGGAGATTCCGATAAACTGATTCCACTTGAAGCCGAACTTTGTCTCCGGCTGCAAGGTCGCATTAATGTTTTCCGTTCAGAACCCTATTTTCTCGAATTAGTCCCGCAAGGTATCGACAAGGCTCTTTCTTTGGCCGTCCTGTTAAAAGAAATAGGAGTAGCACGTGAAGAAGTTATAGCCATAGGTGATGGCTATAATGACCTATCCATGATTAAGTTTGCAGGATTGGGGATTGCCATGGGAAATGCTCAAGAACCTATAAAAAAAGCAGCAGATTACATCACCCTGAGTAACGAAGAGGACGGTGTAGCAGAAGCAATCAATAAGTTTTGCAATCAACAATAGCCAAACATCTACTGACATGCCGGCAGAGTTTTAGTTTCTCGGTGAGAAACCTTTGGTTTCAAGGAATGAAACTATTGGTTCCTCGGTGTGAAACTGTTAGTTTCATACCGGGAAACAAATCAAATTACCGGTAAAAACGATCCGACACTTAAAATCAACCGATTAAAGATAGGGCGCATATTCAGATTTTATACTAACTTTGCGGTTCCAATAAAACAAATATAAAATGTTATGGAACATCAACTTACCATTTACAACACCTTAGATAGAAAGAAAGAGTTGTTTGTACCGCTTCATGCACCTCATGTAGGCATGTATGTGTGCGGACCGACTGTTTACGGAGATGCCCATTTAGGACACGCCCGTCCGGCTATAACCTTCGATGTATTATTCCGCTATCTCACCCACCTAGGATATAAAGTACGCTACGTACGAAATATTACCGACGTAGGTCATCTGGAACACGATGCCGATGACGGAGAAGACAAGATTGCCAAGAAAGCACGTCTGGAAGAGTTGGAACCAATGGAGGTTGTTCAATATTTCCTGAACCGCTATCATAAAGCAATGGAAGCGTTGAATGTACTTTCTCCAAGCATTGAGCCACATGCTTCAGGACATATCATTGAACAAATCCAACTGGTACAGAAGATTTTGGATGCCGGATATGCCTATGAAAGCGAAGGCTCCGTCTACTTCGATGTAGCCAAATACAATAAAGATTACCACTACGGAAAACTTTCCGGACGTAATCTGGACGACGTATTAAATACCACCCGTGACCTCGACGGACAAAGCGAAAAACGCAATCCCGCCGACTTCGCCCTTTGGAAAAAGGCACAACCTGAACATATCATGCGCTGGCCGTCTCCATGGAGCGACGGTTTCCCCGGATGGCACGCCGAATGTACCGCTATGGGACGTAAATACCTGGGTGAACACTTCGATATTCACGGAGGAGGAATGGACTTGATTTTCCCTCACCACGAATGTGAAATCGCACAATCGGTAGCTTCACAAGGCGATGACATGGTTCACTACTGGATGCACAACAACATGATTACCATCAACGGAACCAAGATGGGTAAATCACTTGGCAACTTCATCACTCTGGACGAATTCTTCACCGGTACTCATAAGCTGCTGGCGCAAGCCTATACACCAATGACAATCCGTTTCTTCATCCTGCAAGCTCATTACCGCAGCACGGTAGACTTTAGCAATGAAGCACTGCAAGCATCCGAAAAAGGCCTGCAGCGTCTGATGGAAGCCATTGACGCATTGGATAAGATAACTCCCTCATCGACAACTTCAGAGGGAATCAACGTGAAAGAACTGCGCGCTAAATGCTACGAAGCAATGAATGACGACTTGAATACACCGATTGTCATCGCACAGCTTTTCGAAGGCGCCCGCATTATAAACAATATCATTGCCGGTAATGCCACCATCTCCGCCGAAGACCTGAAAGACCTGAAAGAAACATTTCATCTGTTCAGTTTCGACATCATGGGATTGAAAGAAGAAAAAGGCTCTTCAGATGGTCGTGAAGCAGCTTACGGCAAGGTAGTAGATATGTTACTGGAACAACGTATGAAAGCGAAAGCCAACAAAGACTGGGCTACTTCCGACGAAATCCGCAACACACTGACAGCACTCGGATTTGAAATCAAAGATACCAAAGACGGTTTCGAATGGAGACTGAATAAATAACAAGAAAAGAAAGTGCCCAACGCACCGTATAACTGCAGAGAAGACCGGCTCAACACGAACCGGTCTTCTCTTTTTTCATAGAAACATGATAACTAATACCCTCTCTTTAAATTCTTATTTTCTCTTATCTTATTCACTAATTATTTATTTTCCATGAGCATTTCAACCGGCTGTCCATGCTGACAAGTTACCGTCAGTACGGTCTGATCTCCCTGCTGTTCCAACCGGACATTTTCCATCGGACTTGTCAATGTCCAATGCCCTTTAAGCCGTATCTCCTTAGTAATAGGACGACTGGGTTCTTTCGTTGTATACGTCTTCTCTTCTATATTCAGATTCGGATCACAGACGCTTAAACGGATCCCCTTATC
This sequence comes from Bacteroides ovatus, assembly GCF_001314995.1. Taxonomy (NCBI): domain Bacteria; kingdom Pseudomonadati; phylum Bacteroidota; class Bacteroidia; order Bacteroidales; family Bacteroidaceae; genus Bacteroides; species Bacteroides ovatus. The sequence continues at coordinate 4,425,445 of NZ_CP012938.1, read as the reverse complement.
AGATTCTTTTGCATACATCACCATTGTTTCCGCAGGAATAGCCACGAACACTTTATCAGTGGCAGGCTGATAAGCTTCAAAAGCAGCATACGCCGTGATACCAGTCTTTTTATCATAAACAACGTGAGCTGTCTGATCCCGTTGCAACACCTCGTATGCAGGAGTTTTGCGCAGTTCGTCGAGATCGGAAGCAGAAGGCTGTATCAATACCATATATTCATAAGTCCCCTCTTTCGGCGCCTTGCCATGTTCTATCCAGGCAGAAGAAAATTTTCCCTTAGTAACTTCACGCGTCTTTTCGTGCCGTGATTCCTGTTCTGCCACCTGTGCGCGAACGGTTCCGTCCACTACATGATAATAATTGTCATAACCATCATGAAGCCAATAGTTATCCTCTCCTACTTTGGGCTCCTTACCATTATATTTTGTCTGGAAAAGAGTCGTTTCCGTAGGATAATCCGCATTGGAGTTCGAAATACCTGTTCCCAGGCAAACCATCCGGTTATCAAAACAGAATACGGATTTACGGGCCACAAAGTCTGGTGTGAAATTCTCATAATCCCGTTCTGCCAATTTCATAGCGAACATTCCATTTTTACCATCTAAAGAACTGCTTCCGGAGAAATTCTCTTTGGAGCGTGCCATAGTCGTTCCTTTCAATGGGCTATCAAGCAAATCGAAAGGCAAATGAATGGTAGTTGTACCCGGCAAACGGTTCCAGTCCCATCCCTCCTGCACAAAACCGCTTCCGGCACGTGACACGGGATTTCCTTTCCCCATAATCTGCACGGAGCCATAACTCTGATAACGTCCGTAACGGTTATCTTTCGTATAAATTTCAGAACCCCATACGTCAGTGGTATATCCTTTCAATGTCACCATCCAATCTGCACGACGGAAAATGCCTGCCGAACCATAGTTGTAAACGAAGAATCCCTGTGGAGCCTGTGCCGGTTGAATACCTTCCTTCTTGAAGAAACGCGCATTCGGAGTATCACTATTGCGTATCAGACGTAAATAGTCAGCAGCCAGACCACGATCAAACGTATTTCCCTGACCGGACAAATCGCCGGATAAAGCGATATTGGCAAATGCTTCGATATCATCGCTTCCCATCTTCCCTCCAAAAGGATGACGGCCACTGATTCCGATGCCCCATTCATAGAAATTGCAATAATTGCGCATAGCAATAAAGGCTGATTTCATGTGTTTGCGCGCATCTTCTGTCAGTTCAAAGCTTGTACCATTGGTAAATGCAATATATTCTCCTACAGTCGCAAGTACTCCAGTGGTATATCCCGGATAGAAACCGCCATGATGGAAAGTCGTACCGTCTACCTTTATACCACCGATCGTTCCCGGAGTATAACGCAAAGAAGAAGATAGCCAACGTGACAAACCACTCAACGCTTGCGCCTGTTCTCTTGCATCGGGAAACATCATAGCGGAAATAAATTTCGCCATCAATAACGTGTGCCAGGAATCCAACAATTCGTCACGTGTTGGAGAGCATGGCTGACGAGTTTCTTGCAGAGCCGCCCAAAAACGCAATGTGGAGAGATAAGCATCCCGATGAGGATGTTTATAGATAGCATCACGCATCAGCCAGGCAGTTGTATATATCTTACGTACCTGATAACCATAATGATGATTGGTACCCATACCGCTACCGTATGCAAATCCCTGATCGATAGCATAGTCGAATACAGTAAAGTAGTTTTTCTTTGATGTTTCGTTCTGGTTATAATAAGCATCATAGGCAAAGCCGGAAAGCATCGTTTCAATATCGTTCCATGACATTTCTCCTTTCTTCTTGTCCTGTTCATCAGGAGCAACAATAGGAGTTCCTATAAATCCCGTTCCGGCGATGGATGGACTGATAGCCGCTTTCTCAAATGTTTTATAGCCAGCATTAATCGGTCCTTGCGGAGCCTTTTTCACTTCCAGAAAGTCAGTCAAACGTTGTTCGATAGTCTTCAATTCTTTCTTTTGTTCGCTTGACAATTTAGAAGGCAGAGGGATATCATACGACTGTTGTTCCCATTTCCACACGAGACACCAATGCCATAGGTCACGATTAGACAATCCATTATTGGCAGGCAACTGCTGGTCGGGAGTAGTACGAAGATTCATTTTCTTTTCGGGGAAAGTCAAACGATCAAGAAAGATACGTCCTTTCCGTTGCGGGGCAACCAGTCGATAGGCTACGATTTTCTTATCTTTCTTATCTCCTTGCATATACTCAAAAGAGATCCAACAAGCCCGCCAACCTGCTGCCTGTAAACGATAAGAGAACCAATAAGAGACTTCTCCTGCCTTATTCAGAAACTCAAAACGAATAGAATCCTGCTGCGGTTTCTCATTATAAATCCACAAGGTAATGCCGAATTGCTTCTCATTTCTCGCATTCAACGATAAAGGAGCAATTTGAATGTCCAGCGTAGAACCAAGCTGAAAGTCCCATTCCAGACTACTTTCACCCTCCTTGTAAAAAAGAGAAGAGATTTTCACTTCTCCCTTTCCGGAAACTGTAAATGCTTCGGGCACTTCTTCTTCAAATCCGATGAGTTGAGCGAAAGCTGAAGGAATGATTCCCAAAAGGAATAATACTATAAAACAACTGTTTTTCATTACTATTTTCAATTTAAACGCGGATGCGGATTAACACCTATTATTGTCGCAGAGATTTACTCCTAAAATTGGCACTTATTTGCGTTAATCAGCGTTTTATAAATTACTAATCGCTAATAAGGAATCCGATCCGACAGAATCTTTTCCGTATACCAAGGATCGTTAATCTCCTTCAACATAGCTCCCATTTCACCGCAAAGTTGTGCCACAATCTCCTTATTTTCTTCCAAAGGCAGGTTATGCAGTTGATATGGATCTTTTACATCATCGAATAAGAGGCTTTTCTTCAATTGCTTCGTATCACGGTCGATATATAACGCCAATGTATATTGAGCCGTCTTGATACCTCTTGAAGAAGGGAAGTAAGTCTGCACCAATCCATTTTCATCTTTATCACCATCTACATTCTGAATATACAGTGCACCTGTAGGACGAACAATTTCAGCCTTTTCATCGAAGAAAAGAGGAGCGAAATTACGTCCCTGCACTTCCGCCGGAATAGAATCACCCAATCCGCACAAGCCAAGCACCGTAGGCATAATATCAGGAGCGGAGAGCAATAAATCATCTACCCTCGGCTGAATCTTACCGGGAAAACGAACCAGGAACGGAATATTCATGGATTCAGAATAAGGGGAATTCTTCGGATCATCAGTGCGCTGGCTACACATCGTCTCACCATGATCGGAAGCAAAGATTACGACTGTATTCTTATCCAATCCCAATTCTTTCAATGTCGTCAAAATCTGTCCGAAAGCACGGTCTACTCCGGTAACGGAAGCGAAATAATAACGTGCAGACTCCGCTTTCTTCATCTTCAAATCGACATTCGGACGAATCAACAGACTATCCAGAGGCTGATCTTTATAAAGATTAAAATCCTGCTCTTCACAGTCATTCAAGGAGCGATACGGGCTGTGAGGAGGATTCATGCCCACCATTATGAAGAAAGGTTTCTTGGTATCACGTACGTTACCGTCATTTTTCAGATAAGAAATGACTTTGCCTGATTCGTGCAAAGGTGACCATTCCTTCGGATCGTGTCTCTTACCATCCGTATCCCAATAATGCGGGTTCTTGTGTTCGTCAAATGTTCCGTAAGAATACCAGTAGTTAAAGCCGTGCCGGCGTTCTTTCGGTGTATAGGCATCCCATGCCGGACGTTTTTCTTCCACATACTGTCCCGGATGTTCGGGATCGTTCGGAGTCGGGAAGTCAGCGTGAAGTTTACCAAAATAAGCACAGTCATAACCTGCTTTGCTGAACACATCGCCGATACATTCCGCATCCTCGCGCAAGGAGCTGATCGGACGTGTAGAGTTGCAATTCAATGGTACACCACTTTTGTTCGGGTACATACCGGTCAGTAACATTCCACGATGAGGGCTGCTCAACGGGCAGTTACTCTGTGCAGACGACAAGACCATAGATTCACGTGCAAAGGCATCCAGATTAGGAGTATGCACGGGGTCTCCTTCAAAGTTTACTTTATCCCGGAATCCGTCCTGCCTCCAGAAGCCCATCGCCTGGTTACGGTATTGATCGGGAAATACATAGATTATATTAGGATGCTCCGCTTGTTGGGACGCTTGTTTCGGAGCCTTGCAACCTTGTGCGGCAAAGAGCGTCAAGCCTCCTACAAGAAGGTTTATAGGTTTATTCATGATAGTTTATGATAAATAATTAAAACAGGTAAATGACAAACGGTCAATAGAAAGTTATAGATAATAAGTAGCGAATGATAAACGGTAAACATGTTCCGTCAGAATCCGCTAAGCATTCACCGTTCACTGTTTACCGTTCATTGTCTATTTCTTATTTCTTTTCCAAATCTCTTTTACGCATCAGTCCTTCCAGGAAGTAATAGTCAGCATAGTTCAGAGGAACGTCAATTTCCTGACCGTGAGGAATACTGCCAACCGAATGCATCAGGATAAAGTTTCCATTTGTTCCAACTTCTGCGCGATAAGCAGGTGAGCCCAAACTTTCCATTATCTTATCAGCCGTTTCCTTGTAGTGGTTGCCCGGCAGATAGCCATCCAGTTCGTAAAGGGCAGAGGCTGTACAAGCTGCTGCAGAAGCATCACGCGGTTCGTTCGGAATATTCGGAGCATCATAATCCCAGTATGGTACGAGGTCTTCCGGCAGGTTCTTATTATTAAAGATGAAGTTATAGACTTTTTGTGCCTGGTCGAGATATTTCTTATCTTTGGTATAGCGATAGCAGGTAGTATATCCATACAGAGCCCATGCTTGTCCGCGAGCCCAAGCCGATTCGTCGGCATATCCTTGTGCAGTTTGTCTCTTACGCACTTCTCCTGTCTCCGGATCGTAATCTACCACATGGTAGCAGCTGTTGTCCGGACGGAAGTGGTGAGCCATTGTTGTATCAGCATGTTTCACTGCAATATTGTAGAAAGTAGAATCTCCGGAAAGAGCTGTTGCTTCAAATAAGAGTTCGAGATTCATCATATTATCAATAATCACCGGACATTTCCATCCCCGTGTTCCCTGCCAACCTTTATCGGCATCCCATGACTGGATAACGCCTGCATTCGGACGAAAACGAGTGGACAATGATTTGGCAGCTTCTATAATGACGTCTTTGTACTCTTTCTTATCTGCCATGCGATAGCCGTTCAAATAACTGCAACCGATCATGAAACCTACATCATGATGCCATTTCAGATATTTCACAGAATCAAGAGCTTCTGTATATTTCTCAGCCAGCGGCAACCATTTCTTATCACCCGTCAGATTATAAGTCAACCATATACTACCGGGAAAGAAACCGGAGCACCAGTCTTCCATCGGTATGTAAGAGATACTCCCATCTTCGTTGATTGTTCTCGGATTCAAGATTTTACCGGACTTCTCAATAATGTCCGTCTGGATTGTGTTCTGTGCCACAGCGTTGTCGATGTTGTCCTGAATAAAGTCTACTTCAACCTTTTTTTGTCCACCGCAACTCGTAAAGATCAATAGGGAAAGTCCTAATGCGCTAAGAATTGTTTTCATAATACAGGGATTATTTGTTAAGTGATTAATTTTCCTGATGGCAAAAGTAGTGCATTTAAATAGAATTGACCGACCTAAATAATCCAAATGAAGGACAATTTTGGTACATTTCACTGAAAAATGAAGGAATGGATAGAATTATATATTCAAAAAAAACAGAGTCCAGATACAAAGAAAGTATCTGAATTCTGTTTTCTCAATTATATAATATTGCAAACTATATCTATAATTCGAATGGCTACAGATGAGTTTTTTGTTCAGCCAAATAGCTAATCCGGCTTCTTACTTTAAACTTTCACAAATTTCCGTATTTGCCCTCTTCAATTTCTGTTCATCCAGTTTTATTACTTTGCGGTCGTATGTCATCAATCCGTTCACTTCGATCTCAACATCTGTAGTCTGTGTATAAACAGCAGCCGAGAATCCGCGTGCAATCATATCCTTCAGCATATTAGCATACTTCAGATACTCATCAGTAGCTTCTTTGGAAGTACTAAACTGAACATACCCCCAATTACGATTCGGCTCCCAAAGATGCTCCTTCAGCACTAAACCAATTCCTCCATACTCTCCGAGTACAGTTGCACGCTGTGCGTCATATAAATACATCTCCGGACCGGGATAATTATGCAAATCGAGCATATCACCACAGGTATAATGATTACCTCCACTGGCAGGATTCACTAAACGGGAAGGATCATATTGCTTTGTCCATTCTGCTATTTCAGGGGTTTTAAACTGCCCCCAAGCCTCATTGAAAGGTACCCATGTGCCAATACAAGGATAAGAGTAAAGGCAGTCGATAATTTCTTTCCATTCTTTACGATAAATAGCCTCTGATTCAGCAGACCGTTTAAATTCTGTTCCCTCAAAATACTTCCGATTCTGCCACTCGGGATTCTTATCACCACTCGGCATGTCCTGCCACACAATAACCCCTAAACGATCACAATACGTATACCAACGGGCAGGCTCTACTTTTATATGTTTGCGAATCATATTATATCCAAAATCTTTTGTCTTTTGAATATCATATACTAAGGCCTCATCCGAAGGTGCCGTATACAAGCCATCCGGCCACCAGCCCTGATCTAAAAGACCAAATTGAAACAAGTCCTTATTATTCAATTGTAGACGTACAATTCCATTTTTATCGCGTTTCGTTGAATATTTACGCATGGCAGTATAGCTCTTAACCTTATCGATCAACTTATTTTCTGAATACAGACAAATTTCCATATCATATAAAAACGGAGAATCCGGTGACCACCACTTTACATCAGACGGCATAGCAATTTCAACCGGAATACCATTTACGGAACTTCCTACAGCCACCAACTGCTTTCCTTCTAATACCTTCACCTCCAATTTATCTGAAAGCATCTGATGATCTGTCATAACCTCTACTGTCAACTTATTCCTGTCAATATCAGGAGTCGTTTTGATATTGCCAATCGACCGGATTGGCACAGGTTCTAGCCAAACTGTTTGCCAAATACCACTGACAGGAGTATACCAGATACCTCCCGGCTTACTAACCTGTTTTCCTCTAGGTTGAGGACCTTTATCAGTCGGGTCCCACACTTTCACGATCAATTCATTTTCCCCATTCAGCAAGGCAGGCGTGATATCAAAAGAAAAAGGAGTAAATCCTCCTGTATGTTGTCCCACCTTTACCTTATTTACCCAAACATCCGCTTTCCAGTCAACAGCCCCAAAATGCAATAAGATCCTATGTCCTTTCCATTTGGAGGGAACCGAGAATTGACGCTGATACCAAAGTTCATTCTTCTCCCCAAGACTTTTCCCCACTCCGGACAAGCTTGATTCTACAGCAAAAGGAACTAAAATCCGACCATCATAACTTTGTGGCATAGCTTGACCTACCGGAGAAATAGCATAATTCCACAATCCGTTCAGATTTATCCAGTCAGCACGTTCCATAATTGGGCGGGGATATTCGGGCAACACGTTTTCAACATCTATTTTCGCCGCCCATTCCGTCATAATTCGACCGCCAACCGGTTTCCACTGTGCAAATAGATAAACACTATTAATAAGTATCACTAAAGAACATACAATTTTTCTCATCTACATTATTTCTATTAAGAGTATTTTTACTAGGTCAAGTTATTCCAATATAATATCAAACTGATCGTACGGTGCCGTACGATGCGCCAAATGCTTAGTCAATTTTGAAATCCCAAACAAGGGAGAATAAGTACGTACTTTGATCGTTTTACCATCCGGCATAAATTCCAGAATGCGAAGCCAACCATCCCCTCCGTTCCCTTCCGGACCGCCTCCTACATATTGTACATTAAACGTCATTTGTGATACATCTTTCCCGGCACTGTTCTTATCCACCCGATAAGCCACATTATTCTCATATTCACCGGTGCCTCTTCCCACATGTCCGCAAAGTACGAGACGGATATTGGAAGAAGGATAAATAAGTTTCTCCCAAATAGCCTGCCCCGAGTTTTGTGGAGAAATCTTATACCCATCTTTCGTAACACGCTTATTACCTATATCAAGATAAGAATGAGTGATAAAAATCACCTTATGATTCTTGTATTTCGGCTTGTTTACCAAATCTTTCGCCCATTGCAAAACTTCATCACGAGGCACAAACTCTACTGCTATAACCAAAATCTTTCCCCATCCCGGCTCATCAAACTCAAAAGCCGAATTCTCTAAAGACGCCCTGCCTTCACGATTAGGAAATTCACTGACACAGATATTCCGCCAGGTAGAATTTCGTTCAAAAGGAATATAATCAGGAAAATAAGTACGACCGTTTTCTGCGGCTTTGTATCCATAATCATGATTGCCTGCGGCAATAATATAAGGTACTTTGTTATCCAGTCTTTTCAAAGCCTGCGATGCTGCCTCCCACATTTCACGACTGGTCTGGTTCAGCATCTTACGGTTTAATACATTATTATCATTCTGCTCCACCAAATCGCCTGTACAAAGGACAGCTTTAATTTTAAGCGACTCTATATTGTCCGCAATCCATGCGGTACAAAGATCAAAAAGCGGCTGGTTAATATCATACTTGGTATATCCCTGTGGATCACCGAGCAAAATCATAGAAAAGGATTCCGGATTGACCAATTTCTGGGGATCAGCCCGATGCTGCGCCGGGAGACAAGTGACAGAAGCACACAATATCCCGGCCAATAAATAGTTGAATAGTTTCATAGATTACTCTTTTTCTTCTTCGTTTTTAAATACAGGTGCACGAGATACGGATGCCGGTGTGCCATTAGTAATATAAGGCCAGCCATCACTGCTCCATTGTATGCGGTCACACATCAATTGACGACCATTATCTATTTTCGCTTTCTGCCAGGCATGATAGAAGAACCAGTCATTACCCTCGTCATCCGTGATAATTTCGGAATTGTGTCCGGTTCCGGCAAACAGGTTATTACCCTGTAGAATTACTTCATTATAACTACTATTTTCTTTCATCACAGTACCGTTTTTACCCACATAAGGACCTTCGATATTTTTAGAACGCCCCACCACTACACGGTACGTACTTCTTTCCTCTTCACAACAACTACCCGTAGAGCCAAATAGATAATAATAATTCCCGCGTTTATGAACCATGATGCCTTCTATTGAAGGACCCGCTATCTTTTCGGAAACAGCCCCTTTAATGGATAGACCGTCAGCACTTAACTCTACATAACGGATACCTCCTTCATAGCCTTTAGAAGTACTATTATAACTTCCCCAGAAAAGATACTTCTTACCATTATCTTCAAAATAACAAGGGTCGATGCACTGCATAGTACCAGAATTGTAGTCAAGAAGTTTTCCGTGATCCGTAAAAGGTCCTACAGGAGAGTCGCTGACCGCCACCCCGATACAACTATTCTTAGGCAAGTCCCAGTGCCCGAGAGTATAATAGAGCACATATTTGCCATTGATATAGTTAATGTCCGGAGCCCATAAGCGAGTGTCCGGCTGCCAGTTCGGTTTTTGCAGAAAGGCTGCCCCAGCATAAGTCCACTGTGTCATATTAGTAGATTTGTAAATCGGAATATAGATATTATCCTGTTGGGTAACATACAAATAAAAGTTCCCGTCTGCCGCATGAATTATAGTCGGATCAGGCAACTGTTTGCCGACTATAGGATTGGAGAATGAAACAGGGTTAGGTGTACTCCCCCCACCCCCATTTCCATTACCGTTACCCGGCCCATCCGGTTGTTCGTCAGAGCCACCGGAACATGCCATGATACACAATGCTGTCGCAATTAAAAAAGATAATTTTTTCATATATACTTTATTAGTTAAAACTAAGATTAATTTATCCAACCTTCATTCTGTTCCAAATTCGAGTTCATTTCCATTTCTTTAGCAGGAATAGGCCAGCTCCAGCACTGTTCTCCCAACCAGTACCAGGTATAAGTCGTTTCACCCCACATCTGCATCAGACCGTTACGATTATTATCAAACTTCTTATCTTTCCACGTTCCCCAACGCAATTCATGGAAATACATGGAATCTTCGCCACCGATTTCCCAGTAATACTCATTCCGGATACGTTCACGCAAATCACTCTGCCCGTTAACTTTCGTAGCAGGATAAGTTGCATTATTCAATTCGACATGCCCTGCACGACGTCTTACTTCATTAACACATCTGATTGCTTCGCTTTCATGGGTACTTCCCCATTCATTTAGCGCTTCTGCTTTCAGGAGCAATACTTCCGCATAGCGTATTAATGGAATATCCAATCCATAAGTATCACGTTCTGTCTGTTCCAGACCTTCAGGTACAAACTTTCTCCATAGATAGTAAAACTTATCGTTTGTATCAGTACGGATATCAAAAGGCTCTGCACTGTCGGAGCCACGATAAGGCCAACGCAATGTATAAGTATGAGCTATTCCAGAAGAAGCACCATTGTATTGTGCGTAAGGGGTAATGACAGCCATTTGCAGACGTGGATCACGGCTCTCGTAAGCTTTTTTGATACGTGCTTCATTGCCACTATCCAGATATTTGCTCATATCGGCCCCATAGGCAGTCATACGTTCCTTTTCTGCCGCGGACAGTCCGTCACGTAGAAAAAATACCACACGTTCTTTTTCTTTCATCGTACTATAGCCCGGCAAGTAGTTATCCCAATTAAATTTTTCTCCGGTCGCCGTTTCAAAGGATTCTACAAAATGCGGATTAGGCAAATAGTTATTCCACATAGAACCTGCTGTACAACGGTTGCCGTAAGTGATGTTCCTTGTATTGGAGTAGCCGTATTGCTTGATGCATTGCACAGAGAATATCATTTCTTCACATTGTTCATTTGCTATTTTCAACAACTGCTTATAACTGGTAGCACCGGCCTTAGTATATAACCCGAAGCCACAGTCAGCCACAGAATTAAAATCATCAACCGCCGCCTCCCAATTCTTCTGCCACATATATACTTGTCCGCGTAATGCATAAGCAGCTCCTTTGGTTACCCGTCCATAGTTAGAGTCACCCGAATTATATTTACCCGGTAGATTGGGTTCATTCACACAATCTGTCAGATCCTGGAGTATAGCCGCCCAAACATCCGCTTCTGAAGAACGGGCTTTGTTACCGTTTTCAGGACTCGTGATTGCATTCATATATAACGGCACTCCTTTATACAAGATATTCAAGCGCATATAAGCAAATGCACGCAAGAATTTACATTCGGCGATAGCCCGTTGCTTCTCTCCGGTCGACATATCAGGAACCTGACCAATATTATCTATCACATCATTAGCACGATAGATAAAAGTATAAAAACGTTTATAAATATCACTGAACAGGCCACTTGAGGGAGTAGCTGCTCCTGTACAATTAGGCATTCGCTTAATCCAGTTCTTGTCTGTATCCATCACAGAAGAATAAGCATCCCATGGAATCCGGTGCGAATCCAAAATGCCGGAGTTAGGACAATATTGATCCAGAAAGACATTATATACGCCGATAACAGCCTGTTCGGCCAAAGTTGCTTTCGTCCAGATACTACTACCGCTTATGTTATTGGTAGGAGTAGTATCTAAAAAGTCCGCACCGCATCCAGCCATAGAGAAAGACAGCAAGGCAATAGATGCACATCTTACTAATTTCCGAAATATTTTTATTTTGTTTTTCATCATAAAATCGTTTTAGAGTAAGTTTAGAAAGTGATATTTACACCGAATGCATATTGTCTCATAGTAGAATATCCCACTGCGGTACGCATTTCCGGGTCCATTCCTTCATACCCGGTAATGGTAAATAAATTTTCACCGGAAGCAAAGAAACGGATATTCTGTGCATATACTTTTTTCGACAGGACAGCAGGCAATGTATATCCGATAGTCAGGTTCTTCAGTTTAATATAATCCCCTTTTTGCAAATGTACTGATGACTGTGTCATACCACTTTGGTCGTTACCGGAGTTATTTGTCAAGCGAGGATTCTTTGAACTCAAGTTCGTGCGCGGATCATTGGGATTTTTGGGATCAAAGAAATAGTGATCGTTTGCTATTGCTTCCCCAATAGCATATCCTTTGATGGTAGCACTGCTGTTCAATGCCAAACGATAGTAGTAAATCTTGAAACCTGCCGCACCGGACCAGTTCATGGAGAAATCGAAGCCTTTCCAATTAGCGCTTGCCTGCAGACCGAAGTTATACTTGGGCACATTGGAGCATCCCTGAAACTCATTATCAGCGTCATTACCATATACACCGTCGCCATTTAAGTCAGCATAGATGTAATCACCATACCAAATGCCACTCTTACTGACGTTCTGACGCGGATAGAACTTATACCCTGCCCCTACCATAGCATTCAGCCATTTCATGTCGTCTACTGTACGGATCATTCCGTCTCTCGGACCACCGTTGATATTGACTGTTCCATCTGCGTTAAAACCGTTTCCACTGCCTTTATATGGTTGCAACATATAGTATTCATTAATCATTTTACCCTCTATTACACGGGTAGATCCTCCGGTAGAGACATCGCCGATATTGGTTTGATAAACACGGTTCCCGTTTTCATCTGTCACCCAGCCACGCTGCAACTCTCCTTTGTATTTACTGACCTTGTTCTGGTTATAGGCAAAGTTACCGGATACACGATATTCTACTTTACCGATACGGTCTTGCCAATTCAGGGTCATTTCAATACCGCGGTTAGTCACTTCCGCAATGTTCTGACGAGGGCCACTGGCTGTCCCGAGAGACATATACATATCAGGGCGATATAAGATTCCATCCGTTACTTTATTATAAAATTCAGCCTCAAACGTCAGACGGTTTCTTAAAGTTGCAAAGTCGATACCAATATTCGTAATGGCAGTACTTTCCCACTCCAACAGGTTGTTGGAAATAGAAGTAATTGCCAAACCATTATTAAGGCTACCTCCAAACGCGTACTTTGCCGAGTTGTACACAGCCTGCCATTCGTAGTTACCAATCGCATTGTTCCCTAACTTACCCCACGAAGCACGTAATTTCAGATTGTCGATAGGAAGTCCTTTCATAAATCTCTCTTCACTGATTCTCCACCCGGCAGAGAAAGATGGAAAAAGCCCCCAGCGATTATCCGGAGCAAAACGGGAGGAACCGTCATAACGCATATTAACCTCGAATAAATAACGGCTGTCGAAAGCATAGTTAATACGACCGAAGTAAGAACGGGATGTAAATTCCTCACCTGTACCACCTATGGAAGAAGGAGTAGTAGCAGAACTTGAATCACCCACAGACGAATCTATTAATCCAAGTTTGGCAGTGTCGGTAGTCCGTTTGACAAAACGTTCTTCTTCAAAGCCCAATAACATACCAATATCATGCTTATAAAAAGTCTGGTTATAGTTGAGCAAGTGCGTTAATTTCCAATGGTTTTCACGGACATACGCCATACGGGTATACAAATCGGCAGGATCTTTGGGGGCAGCTATCCACTGATCTGTACTAAAACTATATTTCCCATAATCCGTATTTACGGACATCGATTCATAACGGTAATCTTTATAGTTCAGATTAACATCGTATGAAAAGTGTTTCAGAAACTTCACGTTGGCATAGAAAGTAGTAAAGAACTGCGTGTTTTTGATATGCCCTTCCGATTGTGCCATGTCCCACAGAGGATTGTGAGATTGCGGATCTTCCTCGTTCGCTTCCGGCGCACCATATTTTCCGTCATAATATGGATATACGCCCGGTATCATTTTTTGGGTATTGATATTGGTGAGTGAACCGGTATCGCTTTTCTTCTGGTCAGTGTGATACCCCCATACGCGAGTACCAATACGTAACCACTTAGTAATATCCGAATAAACATTGGCACGCAAAAAATAGCGTTGGTATCCGGTATCCTTGATTAATCCCGGATTGTCAGTATAAGATATAGAAAGATTATATCCGGTACGTCCCTCCTGTCCAGTGACGGAAAGCGAATGTTTCATCATCCAGTCGTTACTATATATCTCATCGTACCAATCTGTATTAGGATAAGCTACATAATTAGGATAGCCGGAAGCCGAAATGCCATTCGGATCTTTTTCCGCCTCACGCCATTGATTGATGGTAATGTCGCTGAAAGGAGCAGATTCTCCTATATTAGTAGCAGCTTCGTTCATCAATTCCATATACTTGGCGTAGTTAGATACCGTTTTTATCAGTTTGGTAGGTTGATTCAGTGAAAAAGTAGCATTGTAGGACACGCTGACCTTTCCTGTTTGTCCGGTTTTGGTAGTAACTAGAATAACCCCATTTGCCCCTCGGTTACCATAAATAGCACACGAGGCCGCATCTTTCAGGATGGAAATAGAAGCAATATCGTTGGGATCTACATTATTCAGACTTTGTTCCATCCCATCCACCAACACGAGTGGTGAAGAACTGTTCAGGGTACCTACTCCCCGAATATTGAAAGAAAAGCCTTCATTATATGGAGTCCCGGAGCTTTGCATCACCTGCAAACCGGCTGTCATACCGCTCAACGCCTGCGAAGCACTGACCAAAGGACGGGAAAGTGATTCCTTTTCCAAATTTACCGTAGCAACCGAACCGGTCAGGTTCACCTTCTTTTGCGTGCCATAACCAACCACTACTACTTCTGAAAGCATTTTCACATTCTCTCCCATTACAATGTTGAATGTCGTCTTGCCGGGCGACAATGAGATTTCCTGTGTATCAAAACCGATATAAGACACTTGCAATTTCTTAGCGTCCTCCGGTATTTCCAGTTCAAATTTCCCTTCCATATTACTCACCGTGCCAATATTAGTACCGGGAATTGATACCGATACTCCAATTAACAATTCATCATTGACATCACTGACGATACCATTGATACGCCGTTTCTTATCTGATTTCTGAATGACAGGCCGGGTGATGATAATATGATTATCTTTTATTTTATAAATTAATTCCTGCCCTTTCAGAATCTGATCCAGTGCCTTGCTTATTGGTTGATTATCTACCTTCACGGTTACTTTACGGGTCAGGTCCACATCATTTTTCTCATATACTAAGGATACATTTCCTTTGACCTCCAACTCCCGGAACGCTTTGCGCACCGTTACGTCCTGCAAATGTAAGGTCACCTGCTGTGCGTGAACCGACAGTGGAAGAACTGCGGCTAATAGCACGAAGAACATGCATTTGATGATTTTACTCATTGATTTAAGTTTTTATATGTATATCTTTTGTTACTAACTCATTGTCTTACAATGTTCTTATTTAAACATTATCCAGGATTGCGAACTAGCTTCATTATCCGCATTTTTCACATTGCCGTTCGTTTCCCAGTCGTATCTACCGGCTACCTTTCCTAAAGGCACCCCTCTACTATCATCCCGAATAACAACAGGACTATGATAGTTCTCACCAAACACAATGGCATCCGTACAACCCACTTCCTGCAATGCCACAGCAACTTCCCGTAAAGAAGAGCCATCACTAAAGACATTCCAAGCTGCTTTTACCGAGTTATAAGAATTCGTAAAACGATTACTTACAAAAATGACCAAGTCTCCTTCTTCCGTGATACCGACAGCCCGGCGTCCTACAGGCTTGCCATCAAAAGTCCAAATGTTTACCGGATTAGCAGCCCATGAATTACTTCCTGACAATGCTCCATCCATTCCTCTGTTACGGGTCGAAGTATTTCTTCCTTCATTAGTGGCAAATGTCTTGTAAAGTTCTGCATTTTCTCCGGCAATCATGATCTGCCCTTTTTGCAACGGATAGGAATATCCACTGACAGCACTGGTTGGGGACCACTGTACTCCATTGGCAGCTTGTTTGCCGGCTCCGTCGCTGGTAAACTTATACAAGTTATTATCTATCACTTCTGCATACGAAATCTCCGCTTTTCCATCAGCTGTAATTCCCAGAGTTCCCGGACAATACTTCAAAGAAGTAGATAGGTTATATCCGAGACGCGGTGCGGATAGCAGCCCACTATCATTCCACCCGAGGCTATAAAATATCGGTACCCAGAATTGCCCGGACAATCCCGGAACAAACAGTGAATAATCCATATTATTATTCATGATAGCTGTTGTACGATGTTGAGCAGTGGGTTCAGCCCATGTTACATTGTCTTTATTCATATCCCAGCTAACTTTCATGTTTATTTTACCGGCAGGAATAGTTATCAACCATCCCGTATTACCGCTCCTTCCATGCAAGTTTTTATTTTCATAGACAATCATGAAATCAGGAATACGAATACTACTGTGTTGACTCTTTAAATCAGCAGTAATATTTTTCCAGTTTACCCCTGCGTCAATAATTCCATTTACAGCACTCAACTGATATTTTTTAGTCATGTTGTTCGCATTGTCTTTTACAGTAATAGTAAGTGTGCTATTTAGGTCAACAATCAGGTTCCCATTTTCATCTTTTTGACTGGAGGGATCCGTAGAGATGATTTCTGCGTTATCTGCCAAAGTCGGCATCAACACTACGTTTGCAAATACAGTGTTTTGTTTGAAACGTAACGAAGCGATGCCATTAATAAAGTTAGCACTAACCTGCTCTGTGTTACAAGTAGCCGTTACACCTCGAAGCAACTGGGTAGAAGTGCTGAAAATGGTATATTCAATATCATCTGCTCCATCATTCACTTTAATACGGGTGATACCGCTGCTCAAGTCCAGTACAGCATCAGTAGTGAGCGGATCAATGGGCTTTGCCCATTCATCCGCCAGTTTGAGTTTCACATTCACCGCACTTTGGTCGTCCAAAATGCGAAAATCTAAGGCTATGACCCTACTGTTCTGGTCAATAAGACCATTTATCCAGTTCCCTGTGCCATCTTCTGCCTGTATGGCTACCAATGGTTCTTTTACGTACCCCGGATCTTCGGATAAGACAACACCTTTCAGTTCATCTTCTCCGCATGACGTGAATATAAACACAAGGAATGTGCTTAATAGAAAATGTAGTTTCTTCATACAATATTATTTAAATAAGAAATAGCTTATTTTCTGTTATTCCTGAAAACAATCTTTATCCTGCATGACTAAACTAAAACAGCTGTTTGTATACCTTATAACTTAAAAAAGAGTGTCGCGCTATGCTCTTTTACAATCCTTCTTTTTACCATTCATAGAGATTCAGGTTAAAATATGCTTTATTGGCCTATTCATTAATATGACAGCCAGATTAATAAAAAGTATAGTGAGAAATGATTTTTTTATTCGTTCAGCCCTTCAACTCATCTTTTTATTAGTGAGTTTGGTCATCTTACATTTTTTCAATACCTTGCCCCCGAATTATCCATCGGAGAAACAGAACCTGTGAGTATTCACCTTAATATATTAACTAATAAATCAAATATACGATTTCTGAAAGACATAATGGAAAAAAACCTGGAAACAGAGATTATCGAGGCCCTGAAATCGGGTAAAGAGGAGGCATTCCGATACATCTATAAAACTTACTATACAGATCTTTGCCGGATAGCGAGAGGGTATTTGACAGACTCTTATCTATCAGAATCTATAGTAGAAGATTTGGTGTATAGTCTATGGGAAAACCGCTCTAAAATAACAATTAACACCTCATTGAAGAACTACCTTTTCAGAAGTGTAGCCAATAAGTGTATCAATTATCTTCAGCTTGAATATGTGAGAAGGGAAACGGCCTGCTCGTCAGAAGACCTGGTCATTTACAGCGATTTATGGTCCTTGGGCGAAAATCCGGTTGAGCATTTAGAGGGTAAAGAGCTACATTCTATTATCCAGAAGACGATTGACGGCTTATCTCCGGAAACCCGGAAGGTATTTTTATTGAGTCGTTTTGAGAACAAAAGACAAGAAGAAATTGCCGAAATCATGGGAATCACTATTCATACAGTGAAATATCACATGCGAAGTGCACTGGATAAGCTGAAAGAAGCAGCAAAATCTTATCTTGCCCTGATTGTAATGTTTATTACGAATATATTTAATTAATATTAAAAAGCAAAGTAATTCACTATACTTCTTCTATTGACAAACTGTCCTGATGATAGCGCAGGTATATGATTTTCAATAGATATTAAGTTTAAGATGGTATGAAAGAAGAATTTGACAGACTGATATATGATTTCCTCTCGGGAAGTATCACCAAAGAGGACTTGCATAAGTTGAACGAATGGATATACTCCGATCCGGAGAATCAGAAATATTTTGAACAGCAGAAACGAATCTGGCTTCTGTCTGCCGACTATAAAAATGTATCTGTACACGAAGAACAAGCCTATAACAGATTTGCGAAACGAATCCGCAAACATAAGAGTGCTCCGGCAGGAAAGATGAGAAGAGCCTTATTTGTGAAGTATGCAGGTTACGCAGCGGCAATCATTATATTACTGTTTACCACTCCTTTTATAATTTATAATTTTACAACACCTGATGATTCTTTGATTTCCGAAGTATACGCTCCAAG
This sequence comes from Bacteroides ovatus, assembly GCF_001314995.1. NCBI lineage: Bacteria > Pseudomonadati > Bacteroidota > Bacteroidia > Bacteroidales > Bacteroidaceae > Bacteroides > Bacteroides ovatus. The sequence continues at coordinate 4,406,861 of NZ_CP012938.1, read as the reverse complement.
AAAATCGAAATTAAAAATGAAGCTTCCTGACGGTTCTATAGTGTGGTTAAACGCAGATTCCAAGCTTTCTTACTCCGAGAGTTTTAGTCGGAAGAATCGCAATGTCCGACTGGAAGGCGAAGGGTATTTTGAGGTAGCGCATGGAGAGCATCCATTTGTTGTACAAACAGACTCTGCACAGATTAAAGTACTGGGCACTAAGTTTAACGTAAAAAATTATGGTGATGAGAATTATATAAAGGTATCACTCCTAGAAGGTTCCATTGCCTTATCGTGCATCAACCAAGAGTTTATAATGAAGCCTAATCAAACGATGACAGTTAATAAGCTTGACCAAACTTATAAGCTGACCGAGAGTGCTGACTATGCAGAACAGTGGATCAACTGCAAAGTATTCTGGGATGAAGTTCCTATGTCGATCATTTCTAAAGAGTTGGAGCGCCAGTTTGATGTGACATTCGCATTTGAGTCAGAGCAACTCAAGAATTTGATTTTCCATGGAAGTTTTATTATAGAAACAAATAATTTGGAGAAAATATTGGATATTATGTCTGAAACAAATAAATTTAGCTACTCAATTGAAAAAGATAAGGTATATATCCATTCATTGAAAAAATAAGAAACGATTAAAGAATCTTCAAAAATAATATCATGACCGCACAAGAGTTTTTTAAGAACGATCTGTTTGCCGAAAATGCAGGAGTAGTACTGCTGGAAGTACGCAAAGGTTACAGTAAAGCCAAATTAGAAATAAAACCCGAACATCTTAACGCAGGTGCCCGCACACAAGGAGGAGCGATCTTTACGCTGGCAGACCTTGCGCTTGCCGCAGCTGCCAACTCGCACGGCACACTAGCTTTCTCTCTCTCGTCCACTATTACTTTTCTGCGTGCCAGCGGCCCCGGAGATACTCTCTTTGCCGAAGCACGCGAACGCTATATCGGTCGAAGTACAGGTTGCTATCAGGTAGATATAACAAACCAAGACGGAGAGTTGATTGCAACTTTTGAATCTAGCGTATTCCGAAAGGATCAGAAAGTGCCTTTCGAAGTTCAGGAATAAAACAGGAAAGCGCATCAACACTTTTAAAAGTATACCTTTTAGAAACAGATAACGCGAATGATACGGATAAAAAGATAATAAATCCGTGTCATCCGCGTTATCCGCGTCTAAAAAATAACAGGTTGGCAGGGCCATTTACTTCTGATATGCCTTCGTTTTTTCTCTATATCTATTTAACGATAGAAGTCAGCGGATGCCGGTTACCCGTCACATTATTCAGGAATGCTTTTGCCGAACCGAAGTTCAGGAATAAATCCAGACGGACAGGAAGATGGTTCAAGTCGTCCGTCACGAAGAAAGTAATCACCTCCTTTTCTTTTCCTTTCTTATCATATTCTACCAATGAGAAGATCAGGCAACGGTAAGTAACTCCATTCTCCGCTTTCACATTTTCTTTTCCACGGTAGATAAGCGTTTGCTCTTCCACTTTACGGCCCGTAGCCATCGGGAACTTGATTTTGTCTCCCACCTTATAATCTGCAGGGTCGTAAGAACGTGCCTGCGCCAAGATGCTTAACATATCGTATATACAACGGCTATCGCTAGCTTCAGATTCATCAAACGCTCCATCCCGATAAGTACGTTTCTGGTTTACGAGGCAAAGACCGTCCTTATAAGAAAACCAAGCCTCATCAACCGTGTAACGTTTTCCCTCTTCAGCACCTTTGCGGAAATAGCGCGGTTCCAGTTTTTCACCGATCACACAAGTCAGCGTATCGCGCATCTTGAAAAAGAAGTCTGCCCGTTTACTGCCCAAAGCAAGCAGATTGATCCGGTAGGCAGGTTGTGAATGATAAGTAGTAGCATTCGTCGTCAGACTGGCAAGTCCGGCTTTCACCCAGACAAACTTCCAGTTAAAATATAAATCATACATTACGTGTTCGCCGGATTGAAACGCATCATTCTTCGCTTCACATTGAGCACTGGCTGGGAGGGCGAAAGCTCCCATCAGTAAGGCCACTAATCCGATAATAAAATTGCGTCGAACGCTAACGACGGCGGTTCTGACTATTTCGTTCCCGATCCTTTTTCTTCTTGTCTTCATCTGGTTTTTGTTTTTTAAGTTCATCCAGCTTTTGCTTATCCAGCGGAACTGCATGAATATCCCAACTTTGTTCTAGATCCCAGTTGGCTTTCGGCTCTAAAATCTGATTATAATAATACACCTCTTCGGGCTGCACCCCTTTTTCAAAATTGCCGGTATCCCATTCACCGTTTCCATTCCGGTCGTTAATCAACCGGGCGGAGTACTTACCGGGATTTAAGTAATAAAAGTCGGCATAACCTCCTTCCTCTACTCTTCTTCGGCGTACCACTTTATCCTGCGCATCCAACAGTTCAACGAAAGCATTAGGTTCCGCTCCCGTCACCACAAACGTGATTTTGGCATATTCTTCCAAACTACGCACCTTGAACCCTTGTTTTATTTTGTCTGTAAACAATCCGTATATACCATGAAATGCGGTCGAATCCACCGAAAATTCATATTCCAGCGTCGGTTCCCAATCATAATACACATTAAACTTCTTCAGATTTACGGAATCCTGCTCAAATTCAAACGGTATATCCTTCCAGAGCGTATCCACCTTTTGCCGCAGATGTATGGCGGCAGTGTCGTAGCTGGCTATCGGTTCTTCAAAATTCAAAGAAATATATCCATATACATCCATTGACGAAGGGGCACTAACATTCACCGGCAAGAATTTCGTCGGTTCGGGTTCATCCTCTTCCCCTTTCTTTTTCTTCTTTTTCTTTTTGTCCTTATCCGACTCCTCTTTCTTATATTTCTGCTTCGAAACAAGATTCAGCGTATCTGTACGGGGTACTAATTGGTTTAAAGTATCTGTATAAAGATAAGTCAGACTCATGGCAAGAGTATCCTGTTTGAAGAGCAAAGAATCTTTCACCCAATAATGGATTGTATCGTTCCGCTGATTCTTTTCGATGACAAAAGCATCCTTTTCATCGAAGTTTAAGCCTTTCAAGACTGGCAAAGTGTCCGCCTTACCGGCAAAATAAAAAGTGAACTTATGAGGAACCAGTCTTTCCGACTTGATAAGATATTGCGAATAATTAAGCTCTTTAAAGGCACGGAGGATGACATCATCCGGCAAATAATGCATATATTTCTTCTCAACAATCGTGTCGTAGGTCAATGAGTCCACCCAAGCAGTATCCATGCGGATACGTTCTTCCATGCGGGGGATAATCAACGAATCATGGAAAGCGATCATCTCGCTCTTCTGATTAAAAGTAAAGTTTTGGTCGGCATCCATCAATCCATAGATGCGATATTTGCCGGGAGCTACACCACGGATGGAGAAACGTCCACGGCTGTCTGTACGTGCCACACGGTCGAAAGGCAATTTGTTGAAAGCCGAATCATTCAGGTTGGAATGTAGTCCGACAAGCATACCTTTAATAGGTTCCAGGTTAGAGGCGTCGAGCATTGTTCCTGCTACTTCCATCGTATCGATTTCCGTACCGGTAGAAAACGTAAATGCAAAATTCCCTAGCGGGTTACCTTCATTATTGTCGACAATTGCATCCGAGAAGTCAATCGTATAGGTCGTGTTAGGCTTCAAAGAGTCGAGTAGGTTGACTTGTATTCTCTTGCCGGAAGCCTTGATTTCCGGTTGCTGTATCTGGGGAGGAGAAACAACGACTTTTTCGGTTGCTTTCTCCAGCTTAATAAACTCATCAAACATCAAAGAAATTTTAGTCCTTTCATTATTCAGAGCGCCCGCAGCAGGAGTACTACCGATGAAACGGGGCGGCGTCTCATCATAAGGGCCTCCGTCCGGCCGTCCAATACTGGCGCAGGAATATAACATAGCTCCCAGCGTTACTACCGGAAGCACCTTGCGAACTATTTGCTTTATCTTTTGATTCTCAAATTGTAACATGCTGCAAAAATAAGGGTTCTTATTCAATAAACACCACACTTTCTAGCTAATTTATTAAAAAAGGAAAGGGTGACTTAAGGTAATAAACAATATTTGCGACGTTTTTATTTCTTTCCTGCTAATATAATTAGTTTTATTGCCTAAAGAGATTACCTTTGTTGCCTAATCTTTTTTCGTTCCACTATAGTGTTCCGCAAAGAACACTATAGTTTCCCTTGCGGAGCACTATAGTGGGACGAAAGAGAAACTATAGTGGAACGAAATAAAAGTAGCAAGTGAAGTAAATCCGGATAGGCAAACGGATTTATCAATGTGCCTACACTAAATAAAAACGAATATGAGTATACAATATGACCTTTACGACACGCCTGACATTCAACAAACAGGCGACGCACAACCGCTTCATCCCCGCGTAGTATTCAAAGGAACCGTCGATCAGGAAGAATTTCTAGACCGTGTACACAAATTCACAGGAATAAGTCGCAGTTTACTGGCAGGTGCTATGCAGTCTTTCCAAAACGAGTTGAGAGATCTGATTGCCAACGGATGGATTGTGGAACTGGGAGATATCGGATATTTTTCAGTGTCTTTAAAGGGACCTCGTGTAATGAAGAAAAAAGATGTGCACGCACAATCTATTGAGCTGAAGAATGTCAATTTCCGGGTAGGCAGCCAGTTTAAGAAAGAAGTAGGCCAGCAAATGAGACTAGAACGTGGAGAATCGATGACTCGTCACCATGGGAAAGGGCACAGTGAAGAAGAATGTTTGACAATAATCAACCAGCATCTGAACAAATATCCCTGCCTGACCCGCACCGACTATAGCCGATTGACAGGACACGACAAAAAACGTGCTTTGAAAGAACTGAATGCTTTTATCGAACGTGGACTCTTAATCCGTTATGGAACAGGCAAACAGGTGGTTTATGCAAAGGAAACAGAAAGTTAAGTTAAAATCATCTAGCAGAATTACCTAGAATTCCAATTCTGAACTGAACAAAAAAACAATAATTCAGTGTAGGGTTCTTTTTATATTAATCATATTTATACTGACTTTTAGTAAATCAGAACTATCTATGAAATTATAAAACAAGATTACTTGCTTTATCAATATTTATTGCTACTTTTGTAGCGGTTTCCTTTCATACGTAGAGAGGAACATTTTATTTTTTTACAGAGAACGATTATTTATTGCATTCAACCATAAATTCGGCAAAAATTTACCGCGAATGGCAATAAGTGATGTCAGGTCTCGTGCACACTTCTGTATATAATTTGTTTATATACCCAATGGGCGTGGGACTATCACTTATGTCGCGGAGGGTCTTTGCCGAGCCTATGGTTGGCGTACAGTTGGTAGTTTCCCACGCTCTCTTTTTTAAACCGCGCACCACAGGGAAATGATGCGACAAACATAACAAAGATATGTACGATGACTTGAAAGAAAACATTATTCTATTAATGCAGCACCCTATCGCGCGCCGCCCCATCTCCAACTTATCAGATGAAGAACGAGAAAAAGCATTCGACTTGTTGAACTATCTTTCAACTTTATCCGTTGACGAAAACTATACCTTGTTAGATTACATCCAAATGGCACGTCTTGAATATGCACTTGGAGAGCTTGAGTATAAAACAACCAATGATACAGAAAAAGTAATACGACATTTTAGAACCGCCCTCCAACATCTGGAGAAAGGAGGGTTCGACTTAAGTATAAGCAAGTGGACAGAGTTAGTCAGCCTGCGAACCAAAGAAGATACGGAATAATTCAGAATCATACTCCTTACCAGTATATATAGAAGATAGACAACAAAGCGAAAAAGATTGCTTGTGCAAGTAGTCCTTTCGTTCTATCTTCGAAGAGGATGCCTTCCCCACACTTGATACCCCAATATCTTGATCGGCATCCTCTTCTTCTATCTTTCTGCCAAATCTTTTTTACATAAAATTCCCCAATACAGCAGTATTCTACTTATTAACTAATTTATTAACGCACAATTCTTTTTCAGCTTGGTCATGAATTTCGGAAACCATATCTTTGCGTCGTGATCACAAAACAACAATAAAACAGATTGACTAACTATTAAAAGAAGAAAGACTATGGCATTAAAGTATGTTGTCAAGAAAAGAGTTTTCGGCTTTGACAAAACAAAGACTGAAAAGTATGTAGCACAGAATGTAATTACCAATACGGTAAATTTCAGAGATTTATGCAAGGAAGTATCCATGTTCGGTATGATTCCCGAAGGCGCAGTGAAACACGTGATTGACGCACTGATTGATGCGTTGAACACGAACCTCAACAAAGGATTGTCTGTGCAATTAGGTGACTTCGGATGTTTCCGTCCGGGCATGAGTTGCAAAAGCCAGAAAGAGGAAAAAGATGTAGATGCCGATACCGTTCGTCGGGTGAAAATTGTATTTACGCCGGGATATAAATTTAAGGATATGCTGGATAATGTAAGTATTTACAAGACGGAAGGAAACGGCGGCACCTCTTCCGGAAATGGAGGGGGAAATAAACCGGAAAATCCGGACGAAGGCGGTAGCGGTGAGGCCCCGGATCCTGCAGCATAAAACTGGAACAAGGGACCACACATAGAAAAGGACTTCTTCCCATAAAAATGAACCCTAAAAGTTAGACAAAAACTTTTAGGGTTCGCTTAGTCATAGTTACCAGCCTGTATTTTGACCTAAATTAGGATTCTTATAATATTCAGTCTGTGGTATAGGATATAAGTACATCTTATCATCCCAGTTACGTGTTTCAAGCAATTCTTTCTTATAAACAGGCAAGCCGTTTTCCATAGTGATCTTGATGCAATAAATAGCTTTGGTTTTATCACCGATTTTCCAACGGCGGATATCCCAGAACCTATGGTCTTCGAACGCAAGTTCCACTCGTCTTTCACGACGGACGCTTTCAGTAAACGCATTGCCGCTTGTTGTAATGGCGGGCATATCAGCAGCAGCACGCACCTGATTCAGTGCCGCACGTGCAGACAACGGATGATCATTATCCGTATAATCAGCGTCTTTCCAGGCATCCATTGCTTCCGCATAGTTCAGGAGAATTTCCGCATAACGGAATATGATGAAATGGTGCGGTTTCTTTTTCTCATTGGAAGGAGCTAGAGAAACAGTCTCATTCATATACTTCTTCAAATAATAACCTGTAGTAGTCGCTCCGGTTGTTCCGGCACCGTCTTTTCCTCCTTCATAAGACTGGATGGTCGAGTTCATCCATGTATCGCCATTGCAAAGCACCGTTTTATAGAATCTCGGGTCTCTGCCTTCATACGGATTCTGCCCCGGTGTAATCTGTTCCCAGTCAAAGTCTTTTCCATTAGTCATCTGGAAGGCATCCACCAGGTTCTGGGTGGGCACGTTGCCTGTTTTCCCCTTTTCATAACTGATAGGCAAATTGTTAGCTTCAAAATCAAAGCTTTCCCCATTTCTACGTTCAAAAATTAATTGCGGAGATTTCAATACATCGTTTCCACCATTCTTGTCATACAAAGGATCTACATTCGTCTTCGGCAAACTGTACCAGTTCTCTTTTATGATAGCATAAGCCGCATCGGCAGCCGCTTTCCATTTATCGGCATCCTGTGCGGGATTATGCAACAAACTCGCCGCATAAAGAAGAGCACGGGATTTCAATGCCAACGCTGTACCTTTGGTCACACGTCCCGTCTCCGCCCAAAAGTCCTGATGACTGACAGGCAGAGTTTTGGCCGCGTCACTACATTCGTCACAGATATATTTTATCACTTCATTGAAAGAAGTCTTTTCCACGCCGTTGATTTCATCCAAAGCATACGTACGTGTCAAAAGTGGAATATCACCGTATCGTTTAGCCAGTTCGAACAGATAAAAAGCTCGCAACACCCGTAATTCTTCACGATACATGGTAGCTTTGGCAATGTCTTCTTCATACGTGTCGTTCCAGCGGAAACGCTCCAGTTTTTCCTGTGAATAGTTTTCAAGAAATGAATTGACGGAACGGATAGCTCCATAGCACTTCGACCACATATTATCGACTGCATTGTTGGGACTCCAGGCATTGTTATAAAAGTCGTGAACACTATTATCACTCCAGACATAAACAGAATTATCCGTTGCAGACTCCCTCAAAGCCCCGTCGAGCACTCCGAGATCTCCGGGCAACTGGCTATAAACGTAGGTAGCCAAACCTTTCACATTGCTAAAGTAGGAATAGGCCTCTTCCCTGTCCAAGCCTGTCGATTCGTCCAATTCGAGCAAGCTACACCCCGATACGGATAATAGCAAACCTGTATATAAAAGGATATATTTTCTCATGGTCATTTCACATTTTAGAAGTTAATATTCAACCCGAAATAAACGGAAGTCATATCCGGATAATTGATTTTCAGATCTTCACTGTTCATATACTTCACATGATCGAGCGAAAAAAGATTGTTAGCTCTCGCATATACCTGAATCTTTTCCATTTTCACTTTCTTCGCCCAAGAGGAAGGAAGGTTATAGTAGACATTCAGGTTACGAAGTTTGAAATAGCTACCGTTCTCCAACCACTGTGTACTGTTTCTGAAGTTATTGGCATTATCCAGCGTAGTCAGGCGGGGGACATTTGCGATATCTTTCGTTTCTTCCGTCCAGCGGATTCTGTCGTTCAGATACCAGCTGGAAATATTCGTGTTGTTTCTCAACGGCCAGTATACGCTGGCAGTGTTCAACATCACACTATAATGGGCTACTCCTTGAAACAGAGCATCCACGCCGAAACCTTTATATTCAAATCCCAAATTAATGCCATAATAAATCTCCGGTATGGCAGTGGAATATCCTATCGCCTTCTGGTCATTGTTGTCAATCACGTTATCGCCATTCAGATCTCTGTACTTGACATCACCCGGACGTACTTCCGAGAATTTCTGCACAGGACTGCTCTTTATGTCCGCCTCATCTCTGAAATAACCGATAGCCTCCCAGCCAAAACACTGCCCGACAGGGTAACCTTTTTTAGACAAATAGCCATACGGCTGATATCCCTCACCATTTTCTACGACTTTACTTTTGGCATAGGAGAAGTTGGCTCCGATATAATAGTTGAAGTCCTTGTATTCCTTTTTCCACATGGCAGAGAGTTCCGTTCCTTTTGTTTCCACTTTTCCTGCATTCATCTGCGGAATAGTAACCCCGATTGCCGATGAGATCAGCCCACTTCCGTCAATCAGGATATTAGTGCGCTTGTCATAAAAACCGTCAATAGAAAAAGTCAGTCCCTTGAACAGGCTCATATCCAAACCGATATTATATTTATCCGCAACTTCCAGATCCAGTTGTTCCATTGCCAACACTCCTTCCTTCAGGCTACTTCCGGCAGAAGTATTTCCGGCCTGAAAATAGTAAGCACCGCTTCCTATCCAATATTGCTTATCCATGTCATAATCATAAATATCATATCCGGAGCGTCCGTAAGAAGCACGAAGTTTCAGATAATCAAAAGCGGAAATTTCTTTCATGAAATTCTCGTTCGAAAGTATCCAGGCGGCAGAAATGGCGGGATATGCACGATACTTGTCGTTCTTCCCCAATACGCTGCTGCCAAAACAGTTGGCTACGATATCCACCATATAACGGTTGTCAAAATTATAACCTGCGGTTCCGATGATGTATTGACGGTAACGACTGTTATTAGCCCCTGTCAACGTCATTGATTCTTGACGAAACATAGCACTGGCCGTAAAATCATGTTTATCCCATGTCCGGTGATAATTGACCTTCGCTTCAAAATTGGCATGTATGTATTGATTGGCCAATCCTTTGTTGCTGATTTCCAGTTCATCGTTAGGATTTCCGTAATTCGTGTAAATCGGTTCTCCGTCTGTGCCTTTTTCAATGGTCTGGTACATAAAACTTTTCTTGGCTGTTTCCTGATAGGTTGCATTATTATCATAAGCAATAGCGAGTTCCGCACTCAACCCGCGAGTCAATACAGACAAATCCTGCACCAACCGCAAATCCGCCTGCAACATACGCTGATTCAGTTTATAATAACCTACGTCCGCCAGATTGGCTATCGGGTTTGTTTTCAGCACATTGTTACTGCCCCAGAATCCATTCTGTGTCTGCACGGGAAATGCAGCGGACGGGGTGTTGAAAATCTGTTCAAACAAAGTAGCTTCCGATGTGGTGGGACGCTTGGTCTCTCGCAGCATACCGAGCATACTCAATTTCAATTTTGTCGCGTCCGTAATATCCACATCCAGATTCATGCGAAGATTGAGGAAGTATTTCTTCATCTGGGAGTTATAGCGATCTGTATAATCAGTGTACTTGCTATTCAGCAGTCCCATATCGTTTTTGTAATTGAGGACACTGAAATAACGAAGCCGCTTGCCACCTCCGCGGAAAGTGATGTCCAGTTGATGACTGGTTGTATGATTGCGTAACGCTTCTTTCTGCCAGTCCACATTCGGATAAAGATCGCTATTGCCTCCGGACAGGAAAGAAGCCTCATCCATGTCCGGTTGCAAGCCATCATATCTCAATGCTTCATTACGGGCTTTGGCATAGGTATAAGCATCGGCAAATTCCGGCTGATTAACAGGTAAGCCTAAACCGAACTTGTAGTCTACTTTTATATCCTTCTGGTTATATATACCGCGTTTGGTAGTTATCAATACCACTCCGTTGGCGCCTCTGCCTCCCCAAAGAGCAGTAGCAGCACCGTCTTTCAAAACGGATATTGATTCTATTTCCGAAAGGTTGATATATTCGAGAGGGCGTGCAAAACCATCTACTACAAATAAAGGTGTATCTCCATTCAAAGAACCGCGTCCCCGCACATTGAGACGAGATTTATCTGTGCCCCAACTAGTGTTCTGCATCACACTCAATCCCGGCAACAGGCCATAAATGGCATTGTAAGGACTAGTGGTAGCATTTTTATCTAATTCATCCGAATAAATGGTAGAGACAGCCTGTGTCTTCCGTAATTCGGTGGTCGTCTGTGTGCCCAGATCGATTACCTTATCTTGTCCTTCATTATTTTGCGCTATACCCGTAGTGGCAAATGCCAACGAGAAAGCTACGATATAAAGTGATTTATTCATAATCATTCTTCTTATTGTTCAACGATTTGATTATTACCAACCCGGATTCTGAATCAATCCATATTTCTTGTTTATCTCATCTATAGGCAGAGGCAACAGGAAATACTTGTCGTTCCACTTTTCAGGTTTTGCATACTGACGCGTTTCCGCCATTGCATGAGATACGGCATAAGAAAAGCCGCTTGGCTCACCGGCCGCTTTTTTAATAATCAGACGTGATAATTGTCCGGTAAATATATCTGCGCGTTTCCAACGTACCAGATCGAAATAGCGTACTTCTTCATAGCCGAATTCAATGGCTCTTTCGCGTAATATCGCTTCACGCAACGGTTTGCCAGCCGGAACATCTGTTGCCGAAATCGCAGGCATACCTGCACGCAGTCTGGTTTTATTCAGATAATCATAAGCCGTATTGCCAAACTCATCACGGACTTCCGCCTTATTCAATTCATTCATCGCTTCGGCCATATTCAAATAAACCTCCGGAAGGCGGATCAACGGACAAGAATAAAATTTGCCATTCACTTCGTCATTGAAGTTTCGTATAAATTTTCTCATGGCAACCCCATTGTAACTCATTCGTCCGTCTTTATAAGGCGCCTGGGTGGCTCCTTCATAAATCTGCACTTTCTGGGCGCCCTTAAACTTATCTCCATTCACAGCAACCGTTTCATATAAGCGGATGTCTCTTCTGGGGTTTCCGTCCTTATCAAAGAAAGGGAATTTATTATGGTCCGGATTGTTCCAGTCGAATTCTGTTCCGTCTTTCATCTGAAACATATCGACATAAGTCAATGTAGGAGAAGCAACTCCATAACGCACCTGGGCAAACGGAAGCTTTCCCGTAGCATAAGTGGTGAATCTTCTGGAAGAAATCAAAACTTCACCGTTATGGCGATTGAAATATCCTGCTGCAAAATCATCGCGGGGATTACCTGTATTCACCAGTTGATAAGCGTCCGAGTTCTTTTTATTAGCCCGCATAAATTCTAATCCGGCATCCAACGCCTTCTGCCACCTGTCCGGTGAATAGTTACCATACCAGGTAAGGAATTGAGACGAAGCATCTCCTTCCAGATAGGGTTTTTCAGCATTAAATAAAGGACTCGCCACAAACTGAAGCACCCTGGACTTTAACGCTAAAGCAGAAGCAGCCGTCATTCGTCCGTCATTATCTGCATTCACTTGCCAAGGCAGTACAGAGGCTGCCGCATCCAGTAATCCAACAATCTTCTGTACGGTTTCTTCCACTGTCATACGAGGAAATTTCATCGCATCTTCTGCCGTATATGCATGGTCTATCCACGGCATACCACCATAATAACGGAGCATTTGAGAATAATGATAGGCAATGATTACTTGCGCTTCCGCTTTTCCTATCGCTTTCTCATCCGCAGTCATATCCGGCACTCTATCCACATTCTCAATGTAAATGTAGGCTCTTCGAATACCATAAACCGGCCCTACTCCTATCGTAGCACTGGCGACATCCAACCGATATGGAAGATGTTCCAGATATGTATTTGTTCCGTCCACTGTTCCTGTATAGAATTTAGGCGCTCCCTTTTTCGTCCAGTCACCCAGATCGGTTAGCATTTCCAGAACGCCATATCCCAGACGTCCTTGCATCGGCAGATAATCCGGCAGGGAATGATAAGTTTCCGCCAGTGCCTGCTCAGCATATACCTTTTTGTTAAAAACAGAATCGATATTCTGTTCGTTACTTATCGGCTTATCCAGAAATTTCTCTCCAAATTTAAGGTCTTCGCACCCTATCAGTGTCAATACAGAGAGAGAAAGACAGCCTATATATTTTTTATAGTTTTTCATTGTCAGCACTATTAAAAGGTTAGATTAATACCTAAATTATATATTTTAATGATAGGGTAAGAATCCGCATTATTCGGATTACATTCAGGGTCCATGATGTCAAACTTATCAAAAGTCAGCAGATTATAGCCTGTCAGTTTTATACCTAACTGCTGGATACCCAGTTTCTTCAACATCTTCTTATCTGTGAAGTTATATCCTATTGTCACATTCTTCAGCTTCAAATAAGAACCGTCTCGCACCCACAAAGAGGAGGAACGCATATTATAGACTGCATTTGTCTCTGTAAACCGCGGTGTAGTAGCTGTATTAGCCGTTTCCGGTGTCCAGCGCGTATCTGCATGGAACTGCATCAAACCACGGATTTTACCATTACCAAAAGGTTCTCTGAAAGCTCCGTCCAGCAACAAAGAGCGTTGTGCAGCACCAGTCCAGTTCATCGTCAGGAAAAAGCCTTTGTAATTGATACCATAATTCAATCCGAATGTATAAGCCGGACGAGTCGGGTTTCCAATGATAGTCTGGTCGTCGGAAGTAATTTCCTCATCACCGTTCAAATCCCGGTATTTCACATCACCCGGCTTCACGGACACACCCGGATCGGGCAGACCTGCCACCAGTTTGCCGTTCTCTCCGAAGTCCGCTTCTGTATAGAAACCGTCCGCCACATACCCGAAGAGTGTCCCGACCGGATTTCCTGTCCGCCACATATAAGGTTCATTAGGCTCAACTTCGTCTTGGAAAATAATCTTATTCTTTGAATAGGAAACGTTTGCCTGAACATTATACTGAACCTGCCCGATCTTGTCATTCCACCTCACTTCTACCTCATATCCACGGTTTTTCACTTTACCCATATTTACAGCAGGTAGAATTGATGAAGTCAACCCCGTTAATAAAGGTACTGTCTTACGATTGATGAGAATATCCTTACGTTCTTCGAGGAAATAGTCCAAAGAGATTTTCAGACGGCTCTTCAAGAAATGAACGTCCAATCCATAGTTCTGTTTCAGCGCAGTTTCCCAAGTCACGTTCGGATTGCCCAGACGCTTCTCCAATGCACCCAGAATTAACGCCTTGCTGTTATAACCAAAGTTGAATCCATACTTATTGTTATTCCACCCGTCTACTCCGCTCAGATTCACATCATAAGAATCCGGCAGGAATAAGAAGCGGTTATTTCCAAGATTGTCATTTCCGACCAAGCCGACAGAAGCACGGAATTTCAGATAATCAACCACCTTCTGTTTTTTCATGAAGGCCTCTTCCGACAGGATATAACCGATGGAACCGGCAGGAAACGCACCGAATCTCTTACCCGGAGCAAAATTCTCAGAACCATTATAACCGAAGTTAACTTCTGCCATATAGCGGGATTTGTAATCATACGTCAGACGGCCTACAAAACCGATGTAAGCAGACGGTACTCCCACCCATTGAGCGGGATAGTATTTCTTACTCTGATTGTACAAGAACAATCCCCCGACATTATGAAAACCAAACTTACGGTTATATCTCAAGCTTGCTTCCAGATACCAGTCTCGTGCCCGCGAGGAAGTTTCCTCATATTGCAAGCTCTTATTTTCTCCTTTGATCTTATAAACAATATTCTTGTTGAAATCTGGCGAATCATAACCAAGTGACGGATCTTCCAAAGAAGATTGATAGAAAGGCATAAATTGTTCCACTTGCCCTTTACGCTTTTTGGTAAAACCATAACTCGTATTATAAGCACCTTTTATTTCCGCCGACAATCCTTTGGTTATGAAGTCCAACTTCTGATTTAACAGAAGGTCCAGATTCATCGTATTATTAATAGCAGTTGAGTAACCCGTTCCATAACATTTAGGCAAAGCACTGTTGCCCAGATTTATTTTATTATCAAAACGTTCCTCGGGGGTAACTATGAGTTGTCCGTCAATTACACCCGGACTACTGAACGGAGTTGTCTGATTAATCAGTGTCCAGATCGAATTAGTCGCATCATTAATCATCGGCTCATTCCGGTTACCTACAATGCCGCCGATACCAATCTTCAGCGTGGTAGTCTTAGTTACATTAAAGTCTAAATTCGCACGATAATTGTATCTTTTGTATTTATAATTATTATCATACCCCACTCCTTCAAACTGTTTCAACAGACCATTCTGATATAAGAAACCTAAAGATATGAAGTAACGTATATCCTTTGTTCCTCCGGAAATATTCAGGTTATGCTGTGTCTGCATAGATGTTTTATTAAGCAGATACTTTCTCCAGTCGATACTGGGATACATAATAGGTTCATCATTCAATCTGAACCGTTCAACTGCATAATTATTGAACACCAAATCGTTCTCGGTAGCATTTGGTTTGTCATTTGTTATAATCTCGTTTCTTAAAGTAGCATACGTATAGCTGTCTGCCATTTCAAGCATACGGGTGGGCATCTGGATACCAACTGAAGAATTTACGGAAATTTTCGCTTTGCCTTCCTTACCACGACGTGTAGTCACCAAAATTACGCCATTTGCACCACGCACACCGAACACGGCAGTAGCAGAAGCGTCTTTCAGAACCGTCACGCTCTCTATTTCATTCGGGTCCATTTGATAAAACGAACGTTCTATACCATCCACCAAAATCAAAGGAGAGGAAGCACTTTCTGTCAAGGACCCCACTCCGCGAATAAACACCTTAGGGTCTTCCTGTCCCGGCTGACCGCTAGTCTGGACGGATGAGAGTCCTGTAATCTGACCCGCCAGGGAATTGGCCACACTTGCATTCGGCGAACGTATCAACGCTTCATTGTTTACAGCAGAAATAGCTCCTGTCAGAGTTTCTTTCTTTTGTGTACCATAGGCCACAACTGTAACTTCCTGAAGTTCATTGGCCGTTTCTTTTAAAATAATTTTCAGTTGTTTGCGTCCATTTAATGGCACTTCTTGAGGTTCATATCCCATGAACGAAATTTGCAGAACTGCTTTTTGAAGATTGCTTACTTTTAAATGGAAAACACCATTCATGTCAGTAATAGCACCGTTGGCCGTGCCTTTTTCCTTTACATTGGCACCAATCACCTCTAAGTTAGATTCATCCAATACAGTTCCCGTTACTGTATTTTGCGCCCATGCCAAGAGCGAACAACACATAAGCATTAACGTACTGATGCACCTCTTGCATCTTTTTAGTCTCGTCAGTTTGTTCATAATAATAAATTTAAGAATTTGAAATAGGTTTGTTAAAAACACTCGCCACAAATTAAGTGATTGTAATAGTTTTTAAGATACAATTATCATACTAAAAAGGGACAAAATAGTACAAAATAAGAAATAAAAAGCATTAAAATTAGCTGTATTACTCATAGTATCAGGATGTCACGCTAGAAAAATACAGCCTATTCATCGTTTCTTCTTGACTTTACCATACTCGAGAGGTGATACTCAAAAAGTTAATTTACCAAGTTCTTCTTTCACCGTAAATCTATGCCAACTCCACATACCATTACCAGACTCCATTGAATAGTTCATAAATAAATTAAAATTGAACTATTGACATACCTATTAGACTTATTATTCTCCTTTATTAATCAAATTATTCCCTATCTTTGACTCCCGAAATTCAAACCTAATACAAAAACCCATGAAGAAACAACTACTCTCTTGCTGCTTGGCTGCATTGGGACTGACAGCAATTCAAGCACAAAGCTTCAATGAGTGGAAAGACCCGGAAGTGAATTCCGTAAACCGCTCCGCTATGCACACTAATTACTTTGCTTACGCATCGGCTGATGAAGCTAAAGCCGGCATTAAAGAAAATTCAACGAATTTCATGACCCTGAACGGTCCGTGGAAATTCAACTGGGTAAGACATGCAGATGCACGACCGACCGATTTTTATCAAACTAATTTCAACGACAAAGGTTGGGATGACCTTCAGGTGCCTGGCGTTTGGGAGTTGAACGGTTACGGTGATCCTATCTATGTCAACGTAGGATATGCCTGGAGAAGCCAATTCAAAAACAATCCCCCGCAAGTACCGACAGAAAACAATCATGTAGGCTCTTACCGGAAAGAAATCATCCTTCCTGCTGACTGGAAAGGCAAAGAGATTTTTGCACATTTCGGCTCGGTAACTTCCAACATGTACCTTTGGGTGAACGGACGTTACGTAGGATATAGCGAGGACAGCAAACTGGAAGCCGAGTTCAACCTGACCAACTACCTGAAACCGGGTAAAAACGTGATTGCTTTCCAGGTATTCCGCTGGTGCGACGGCAGTTATCTGGAAGATCAGGACTTCTTCCGCTACTCTGGCGTAGGACGTGACTGCTATCTTTACGCACGTGACAAGAAATACATCCAGGATATTCGCCTCACTCCAGATTTGGATAGCCAATATAAAGACGGTACGCTGAACATAGCCGTTGATCTGAAAGGAAGCGGCACAGTTGCCTTGGACTTGACAGATACTCAAGGTAACAGTGTAGCAACTGCCGACCTGAAAGGCTCTGGCAAATTAAACACTACCCTATCCATCTCCAACCCGGCCAAATGGACTGCCGAAACGCCTAATCTCTACACGCTGACCGCTACACTGAAAAACGGCAACAACGTAGTAGAAGTAATCCCCGTTAAAGTAGGATTCCGCAAGATTGAGCTGAAAGGCGGACAGATACTCGTCAACGGGCAACCGGTACTCTTCAAAGGAGCCGACCGTCACGAAATGGACCCGGACGGCGGTTATGTCGTTTCTCTCGAACGTATGTTGCAGGATATCAAAGTGATGAAAGAATTGAATATCAACGCTGTACGTACTTGTCATTATCCGGACGACAACCGTTGGTATGACCTTTGTGACCAATATGGTCTGTATGTAGTGGCCGAAGCCAACGTAGAATCTCACGGAATGGGTTACGGCGATCAGACACTGGCAAAGAACCCGAGTTACGCTAAAGCTCACATGGAGCGTAACCAACGCAATGTACAACGCGGATACAACCATCCGTCCATCATCTTCTGGTCACTGGGCAACGAAGCCGGCATGGGACCGAACTTTGAGGAATGCTACACTTGGATTAAGAACGAAGACAAGACACGTGCCGTACAGTATGAACAAGCAGGAACCAGCGAATTCACCGATATTTTCTGCCCGATGTATTATGACTACGACGCTTGTATCAAATATAGCGAAGGCGACATCCAAAAGCCGTTAATCCAATGCGAATACGCACACGCTATGGGTAATTCACAGGGAGGATTCAAAGAATACTGGGACATCATCCGCAAATATCCGAAATATCAGGGCGGATTTATCTGGGACTTTGTAGATCAATCCTGCCACTGGAAAAACAAAGACGGAGTAAATATCTATGGTTATGGCGGTGATTTCAACAAATACGACGCTTCGGACAACAATTTCAACGACAACGGTTTAATCAGCCCCGACCGCGTGCCTAATCCGCATGCATACGAAGTGGCTTATTTCTATCAGGATATATGGACTACTCCTGCAGATCTTGCCAAAGGTGAGATCAATATCTTCAACGAATATTTCTTCCGCGACCTCTCTGCATATTATATGGAATGGCAATTACTGGCAAACGGGGAAGTAGTGCAAACAGGCATCGTGTCCGACCTGAAAGTTGCACCCCAGCAAACTGTGAAAGTGCAAATTCCGTTGGACGTGAAGAATATCTGTCCTTGCAAGGAATTGTTGCTGAATGTGAGCTATAAACTGAAAGCCGCCGAAACGTTGCTGCCGGCAGGAACGACTATCGCTTACGACCAGTTAAGCATCCGCGACTACAAAGCACCGGAACTGAAACTGGAAAATCAACAGGCTTCCAACATTCCGGTTATCGTGCCCAGTATTTTGGACAACGACCGCAATTACCTGATTGTGAAAGGTGAAAACTTCTCTATGGACTTCAATAAGCACAATGGTTACCTTTGTCGCTACGACGTCAACGGCATGCAACTGATGGAAGACGGCAGCGCACTGACTCCTAACTTCTGGCGTGCACCGACCGACAATGATTTCGGAGCCGGACTGCAACATAAATACGCTGCCTGGAAGAATCCTGAACTGAAACTGACTTCTCTGAAACATGCTATTGAAAACGATCAGGCAGTGGTTCGTGCAGAATATGACATGAAGTCGATTGGCGGAACATTATCGCTGACTTACACCATTAACAACAAGGGAGCAGTGAAAGTTACCCAAAAGATGATGGCAGACAAGAGTAAGAAGGTTTCTGACATGTTCCGCTTCGGTATGCAAATGCGAATGCCTGTCAACTTCAACGAGGTAGAGTACTACGGTCGTGGTCCGGGAGAGAACTATGCTGACCGTAACCACGGAGCCATGTTAGGCAAATACCGCCAGACGGTGGAAGAACAATTCTATCCTTACATCCGCCCGCAGGAAACCGGAACCAAAACGGATATCCGCTGGTGGAGACTTCTGAACATTAGTGGTAACGGATTGCAATTCATATCGGATGCTCCTTTCTCTGCTTCTGCCCTGAATTATACCATCGAGTCATTGGATGACGGTGACGGTAAAGATCAACGTCACTCACCGGAAGTAGAAAAGGCAGACTTCACCAATTTCTGTATCGATAAGGCACAAGCGGGACTTGCTTGTGTGAACAGTTGGGGAGCCATTCCACTGGAAAAATACCGTCTTCCTTACCAAGATTATGAGTTAAGTTTTATTATGACTCCTGTATATCATAAAATAAAGTAAAAAACATAGTTAAAAAACACGGTATCAGAGAACAAGAATACCGAATTTAAAGTACTTTTGCAGCCGGAAACTAATTTAACCGAATTAGTTTCCGGCTTTTTCTTCCTTAACCTCCTTAATCTATATGGACGAACAGCACACTGGCAACAAATGCATTAAATTAAAAAACAGATATTTATAAGTATGAAAAGTAGAATTGTTTTATTTGCATTTTGCGTAGCCCTCTTGTCAAGTTGTGGCAATAAGGGCAATGACACAGGAAAGGTTCCTGAATATGCAGTACAAGAGTTACAAAAGACGACCGCTAATTTAACAACTGCCTATCCGGCTACCATCAAAGGTAAACAAGATGTAGAAATCCGCCCCCAAGTATCAGGCTTCATCACAAAACTCTGTGTAGACGAAGGAGCAGCTGTACGTAAAGGACAAGTGTTGTTCATTGTTGATCCGACTCAATACGAAGCAGCTGTACGCACTGCCAAAGCAGCAGTGGCTACAGCAGAAGCAGCAGTGAGCACTCAACAGATGACGTATGACAATAAGAAAGAGTTGAACAAAAAGCAAATCATCAGTGACTATGACCTGGCAATGGCAGAAAACTCCCTGGCACAGACCAAAGCCCAGCTGGCACAAGCAAAAGCACAACTGACCACTGCTCAACAGAACTTGTCATTCACACAGGTTAAAAGTCCGTCAGATGGCGTTATCAACAATATCCCTTATCGTGTAGGAGCATTGGTAAGCCCTTCTATCGCTACACCGATGACTACTGTTTCCGAGATTGACGAAGTATATGTATACTTCTCAATGACAGAAAAGGAATTGCTGGCAATGACCAAGTCCGGTAGCACTATCAAAGAAGAAATCAGCAAAATACCGACTATCAAACTACAATTAATCGATGGTTCCACATACGATATAGAGGGTAAAGTGGATGCTATCACAGGCGTTATCGACCAATCTACCGGTTCGGTAAGCATCCGTGCCATCTTCCCGAATAAGGAACATGTATTGCGTAGCGGAGGTACTGCAAACGTTCTGATTCCTTATGCTATGGAGAATGTAATCACTATACCGCAGTCTGCAACAGTAGAAATCCAGGATAAGAAGTTCGTTTATGTTCTGCAACCGGACAACACGGTAAAATATACAGAAATCAAAATCTTCAATCTGGATAACGGAAAAGACTACTTGGTTACTTCCGGTCTGAATTCAGGAGATAAAATCGTAATCGAAGGAGTACAAAACCTGAAAGATGGCCAGAAGGTTCAGCCTATCACACCGGCGCAAAAAGAAGCAAACTATCAACAACATTTGAAAGACCAACACGACGGTAATTTAGCCACAGCCTTCAACTAATAATCAGATAATCATTATGAAATTAGATAGATTTATTAACCGTCCGGTACTATCAACCGTTATTTCTATCCTGATAGTCATCCTGGGGGCTATCGGATTGGCGACACTGCCTATCACGCAGTATCCGGACATCGCGCCTCCTACCGTTTCGGTAAGAGCCACCTATACGGGAGCCAGTGCATCGACCGTATTGAATTCCGTGATTGCTCCGTTGGAGGAACAAATCAACGGTGTAGAAAACATGATGTATATGACCTCAACTGCGTCAAACACGGGTTCCGGTGATATATCCATATATTTCAAACAAGGAACAGATCCGGACATGGCCGCCGTCAATGTACAAAACCGTGTCTCTATGGCACAAGGTCTGCTGCCTGCCGAAGTAACTAAAGTCGGTGTAACCACTCAAAAACGCCAGACTTCCATGTTGGTAGTATTCTCTCTTTATGACGAGACGGATACCTATAGCGAATCGTTTATTGAAAACTATGCTAAGATCAACCTGATTCCTCAAGTTCAACGTGTACAGGGTGTAGGTGATGCCAACGTTTTAGGTCAGGATTATTCTATGCGTATCTGGTTACGACCGGATGTCATGGCACAATACAAGCTCGTTCCCGGTGATGTTTCCGCTGCTCTGGCAGAACAGAATGTCGAAGCTGCTCCAGGACAGTTCGGTGAACGCAGTGACCAGACTTTCCAATATACCATCCGTTATAAAGGACGCTTGCAACAGCCTGAAGAGTTTGAAAATATCGTTATCAAATCTCTTCCTGACGGTGAAGTACTCCGTCTGAAAGATATAGCAGAAATTCAGCTGGACCGTTTGGGATATAACTTTACCAACCGGGTAGACGGTCACAAATCTGTGACTTGTATCGTATACCAGATGGCAGGAACCAATGCGACACAAACCATCAGTGATATTGAGGCATTGTTGGATGAAGCATCAAAAACGTTGCCTACCGGATTGAAACTGAACATCTCCATGAATGCCAATGACTTCCTTTTCGCTTCTATCCATGAAGTGGTGAAGACGTTGATCGAAGCATTTATCCTGGTGTTTATCGTAGTGTATATCTTCTTGCAGGATTTACGTTCCACATTGATTCCGACTATCGCCATTCCGGTAGCTCTGATCGGTACTTTCTTCATCCTGTCCCTGGTAGGATTCAGTCTGAACTTGTTGACGTTATGTGCGCTCGTGCTTGCTATTGCGATTGTGGTCGATGATGCGATTGTGGTCGTCGAGGGTGTGCATGCCAAGCTTGACCAAGGTTATACATCTGCCCGTCTGGCTTCTATCGATGCCATGAATGAATTGGGTGGTGCTATCGTATC
Organism: Bacteroides ovatus; assembly: GCF_001314995.1. Lineage (NCBI taxonomy): Bacteria > Pseudomonadati > Bacteroidota > Bacteroidia > Bacteroidales > Bacteroidaceae > Bacteroides > Bacteroides ovatus. The sequence continues at coordinate 4,384,528 of NZ_CP012938.1, read as the reverse complement.
TATTACGCTGGTTATGATGGCCGTATTCGTTCCGGTAAGTTTCATGGGAGGTACAGCAGGAACATTCTATCGTCAGTTCGGTATGACTATGGCTATCGCTATCGGTCTGTCCGCATTGAACGCATTGACTTTGAGTCCGGCTTTGTGCGCCGTTCTTCTGAAACCTCACAAAAAAGAAGATGGAACAACGGAAGACTCCACATTGAAAGAACGTATGAAAGTAGCCTATACGGCAGCCCATACAACTATGATCAACAGATATACCGAAGCTATCGGAAAGATGTTGCATCCGGGAATTACACTTACTTTGACGCTTATTGCCATTCTCGGCATGATCTTTGGTTTGTTCAGTATCAATCCGATAGTCACTGCAATTTTCGTAGTGCTTAGTATTCTGGCACTGATCGGAATGAGTACGAAGAAGTTTAAAAACAGATTCAACGATACATACGAATCAATCCTGAAACGTTATAAGAAACGAGTACTGTTCTTTATCCAGAAGAAATGGTTGTCTATGGGATTAGTTGTCGCTTCCATTGCGATACTTGTATTCTTCATGAACACCACTCCGACAGGTATGGTGCCTAATGAAGATACCGGAACGCTGATGGGAGCAGTGACATTACCTCCGGGTACTTCCCAAGACCGTTCTGAAAAAATCCTGGCACGTGTAGACAGTCTGATCGCTTCCGATCCTGCGGTATTGTCACGTACCATGATTTCCGGATTCAGCTTTATCGGTGGCCAGGGACCATCATACGGTTCTTTCATCATCAAACTGAAAGACTGGGACGAACGTTCCATGATACAGAATTCAGACGTTGTAGTCGGTTCCTTATATATGCGTGCACAAAAGATTATCAAAGAAGCACAGGTATTGTTCTTCGCTCCTCCTATGATCCCGGGTTACTCGGCATCTACGGATATTGAGGTCAATATGCAAGATAAGACCGGTGGTGATCTGAACAAATTCTTCGATGTGGTTAATGATTATACGGCAGCATTGGAAGCACGTCCGGAAATTAATTCAGCAAAGACTTCCTTCAACCCGAATTTCCCGCAATACATGATTGACATTGATGCGGCAGCTTGTAAAAAAGCTGGCATCAGCCCGAGCGATATCCTCACTACTATGCAAGGATATTACGGAGGTTTGTACGCATCCAACTTCAATCGTTTCGGTAAGATGTATCGTGTTATGATTCAGTCAGATCCGTTATCACGCAAAAACCTGGAATCTTTAAAAAATATCAAGGTGCGTAATAGTGCAGGCGAGATGGCCCCGATTGCCCAGTTCATTTCTGTGGAGAAAGTATATGGTCCGGATATTATTAGTCGTTTCAACCTTTATACCTCTATGAAAGTAATGGTAGCTCCGGCAAGTGGTTATACATCCGGTCAGGCATTGACGGCTCTTGCCGAAGTTGCTCAAGAAAACCTGCCTACCGGTTATACGTATGAACTAGGAGGTATGGCGCGTGAAGAGGCTCAAAGTAGCGGAAGTGCTACCGGACTGATTTTTGTACTCTGTTTTGTATTCGTTTACTTATTGTTGAGTGCACAGTACGAAAGTTACATTCTTCCATTGGCCGTATTATTATCCATTCCGTTCGGTCTATTAGGCAGTTTCCTGTTTGTGAATGGTGTAAGTGCTATCGGTAATATTTCAGCATTGAAGATGATTCTGGGTACGATGTCAAACAATATCTATATGCAGATCGCGTTAATCATGTTGATGGGTCTGTTGGCGAAGAATGCCATCTTGATCGTAGAGTTCGCCCTAGATCGTCGCAAGATGGGTATGAGTATCACTTGGGCAGCTGTATTGGGTGCCGGTGCTCGTCTCCGCCCGATTCTGATGACATCATTGGCGATGGTAGTCGGTTTGCTTCCGTTGATGTTTGCCTTCGGTGTAGGTGCCCACGGTAACCGTACACTAGGTACTGCCTCTATCGGTGGTATGTTAATCGGTATGATTTGCCAAATTTTCATCGTTCCTGCCTTGTTTGTTATCTTCCAGTATCTGCAAGAGAAAGTTAAACCGATGGAATGGGAAGATATTGACAATGCAGATGCCGTAACAGAGATTGAACAATACGCTAAATAATGAAATTCGATATGAAGAAACAGATTCTATATATGTTGTGCGCAACTGCTCTCTTGAGCAGCTGCCACATCTATAAGTCGTATGACAGACCCGAAGATATCACTACTTCCGGCCTGTATCGCGATCCGGTAGCGGATAATGATACACTGGTTTCGGATACAGCCAACTTCGGTAATCTGCCGTGGAGAGAAGTCTTCACCGACCCGCAACTCCAGTCACTCATCGAAACGGGACTGAAACAAAATACTGACCTGCAGAGTGCAATACTATCAATCAAAGCAGCCCAGGCTCCGTTGTTGGCAGCCAAACTAGCCTATGTTCCAGCTCTGGCCTTGTCCCCACAAGGTACTATCAGCAGTTTTGATAATAGTAAAGCAAGTAAGACTTATTCACTTCCGGTAACCGCCAGTTGGGAGATTAGTCTCTTTGGAGGCTTGCTAAATGCCAAACGAGGTGCAGATGTTGCCGTTAAGCAGGCCAAAGCTTACAAACAAGCTGTACAAACGCAGATTATTGCCAATGTTGCTAATCTGTATTACACTTTATTAATGCTTGACCGCCAACTGGAAATCACCAGAGAGACAGCAGAAATATTAAAGCGTAATGCCGAAACAATGGAAGCAATGAAAAATGCTGCTATGTATAATATCAATTCGGCAGGTGTCGAACAGAGTAAAGCGGCTTATGCACAAGTGATGGCCTCTATTCCGGAAATAGAACAGAGCATCCGCGAAGTGGAAAATTCTCTATCAACTCTTCTTGGAGAAGCTCCCCGCCATATCCAACGCGGTACCATCGAAAAGCAAATTCTACCATCCGAATTTTCAGTAGGCATACCTATCCAATTATTATCCAACCGTCCGGATGTAAAAGCGGCTGAAATGTCACTAGCTTCTGCTTATTATAACACGAACTCCGCACGTTCCGCTTTCTATCCACAAATTACACTTAGTGGATCTGCCGGATGGACAAACAGCGCAGGCTCTGCTATCATTAATCCGGGAAAATTCCTGGCTACTGCCATCGGCTCACTGACACAGCCTCTCTTTTATCACGGAGCAAATATCGCTAAACTGAAAATGGCCAAAGCGCAGGAAGAACAGGCGAAACTCTCCTTCCAGCAAACGCTGTTGAATGCCGGTAGTGAAGTCAGCAATGCGCTAAGTTTATACCAAAAGACGAGTGAAAAGGTAGAATCTCGTCAAATGCAAGTAGAATCTGCCAAAAAAGCTTCGGAAGATACAAAAGAATTGTTTAACTTAGGGACTTCAACCTACCTGGAAGTATTGTCTGCACAGCAGGCTTACTTGAGCGCACAAATCTCACAGGTTTCCGATTGCTTTGATCGGATGCAGGCTGTAGTAAGCCTTTACCAGGCACTGGGTGGTGGAAGAGAAGAATAACTTTAAACATATACTATTATGATTAGTCCGTTAGCTTACGTAGATCCCGAAGCAAAGCTGGGCAAGAATGTAACCGTTCTGCCTTTTGCCTACATTGAAAAGAATGTAGAGATCGGGGATGACTGCGTCATCATGTCTTACGCTAGTATCCTGCAAGGTACTAAAATGGGAAAAGGAAACAAGGTACATCAGAATGCTGTCCTCGGAGCGGAACCACAAGATTTCCACTATACTGGAGAAGAAAGCAGCCTGATTATCGGAGATAATAACGATATTCGTGAGAATGTAGTAATCAGCCGCGCTACATTTGCCGGCAATGCTACCAAAATCGGAAACGGAAACTACCTGATGGATAAAGTACATCTTTGCCATGACGTACAAATCAACAATAACTGTGTGGTAGGTATCGGCACCACTATTGCAGGAGAATGTACGTTGGATGATTGCGCTATCCTAAGTGGAAATGTCACTTTACATCAATATTGTCACATCGGAAGCTGGACACTGGTACAAAGCGGCTGCCGTATATCTAAAGATGTACCTCCATACGTTATCATGTCAGGAAATCCGGTAACATATCATGGTGTAAACGCTGTAGTTCTTTCTCAACATCACAATACATCGGAAAGAATCCTTCGTCACATCGCTAACGCATACCGTTTGATTTATCAGGGTAATTTCAGCGTTCAGGATGCCGTACAGAAGATTATCGACCAGGTTCCTATGAGTGAAGAAATCGAGAATATTGTAAATTTCGTGAAGAACTCGGAAAGAGGGATTGTGAAATAAACAATATAACATCTATAAAAAGAAAGGGTGATGCTCAAAAAAAGCGTCACCCTTCTTTTTTATAGATGGATGACGCAATAGATAATATTTTTACAAATGGAGGATACTTCAGTGATTCAGCAACACTAGTGATTCATCTTCAAATCCAGAAATTCAATTCATCATTCAAATTCCAAAGTACCGAAAAAATCGGGGCGATGGAAATCCGGTTGGTCAATCTCTATCGGATTCCATGAAAGAAAATGAGGAGTCTGCAACTCATCACCACACTTATAGAAATTAGCTTTTATCTCCTTTCCATCGAGTGATTCAATCTGATGCTTAAAGAATACAGCATACGGAATGATGAGAGCAACTTCCCAGTCTGTCTCCTCGACACGTTCTGCAAAAGGCTGATTACCCAGACTAGACCAACGTTGTACGAGAGCAGTCACTTCTTTCGGTGCATGTTCCCGGTTGTTACGAACTGGGCCGGCACCTATCAGGATAGTTCCGATGCAATTACATTCTATATTATAATAGATCCCGTCGCCTGCAGGTATAGAAAAGAATTCCACACAAGAGTCAGTCCATACAGAACCGTTATCTTCTCCATACTTGGCACGTACACTCTCCTCTTTCACTTTAAAATGTAGCAAGATTGAGTTCTGCGTGTGAGCAATTCGAAAACTCACTTTAGGTTTGTAAGGATATTCAGCCCAATTGACACACTGGATCGGCTGAAAATCTATTTTTTCTTCATCGAATAGTTTAGGAAGCGAACAAGCCTCCACGTTAGCCGCACTAATTTTCTTTACTTTCATATATCTTTCGTTTGAATGATACAAATATAGTTACTTTCTTCTAATAAGGTTCACTGAAATCGAATAAAAACAATATATTTGCATAGATGTAAACACCTTAAAAAATAAATTAGTGAGAAAAGTAATTCTTTTATTTCTGCTATTTTTAAGCGTAGCTGGAGTCCGCACACAAGGTCAAAACATCACTTTTAGCCACTTGACCACGGACGACGGACTCTCCCAATTTTCTGTCAATAGCCTTTATATTGATGAACGGGGGATTATATGGATTGGCACGCGTGAAGGACTGAACCGGTATAACGGTAACGATATCAAAAGTTTCAAACTTAATAAAAACGATCCGAACAGTTTGTTCAGCAATACAGTGCTGCGTATCACCGGAAACAAAAACGGGAAGGTATACCTGCTCTGTACGGACGGGGTAGCAGAGTTCGATCTGACCACACAAAGATTCAAAACGTTGCTGCAAGGCAATGTGGATGCTATTTATTTCAACGAGAAATTATATATCGGGAAAAGAGAAGAAGTGTTTGTATATAATGAAAGTACCGGAAACTTCGATCTCTACTATCATCTTGCCGGAAAAGATATCACCCTCTCCTGCCTCCACCTGGACGAAAAGAAAAATCTGTGGATGGGAACTACCAGTAACGGACTTTACTGTTTATCGGGAGACAAAAAGATTTCCCAACCTGTCACAAGAGGTAATATCGCGAGTATTTACGAAGATTCGTCTAAAGAATTATGGATCTGTACCTGGGAAGAAGGACTCTACCGGATAAAAACAGATAGTACCATTGAGAACTTCCGTCATGATCCTAAAAATCCAAACAGTATTTGTGCCGACTTCGTAAGGAGTTGCTGTGAAGATAATGCAGGAAATCTGTGGATAGGAACCTTTCACGGGTTAAATCGCTATGAAAAGAGCACAGGTAAATTCCAACTTTACACTGCCAACGCGAACAAACCCGACGGACTTACCCACTCCTCCATCTGGTGCATCGTCAAAGATGAACAAGGAACAATTTGGCTGGGTACTTATTTCGGAGGTGTCAACTATTTCAATCCAGAATATGAAATCTATACCCGTTACAAAACCGGAGATACAGAGAAAGAAGGTCTAAGTAGTCCGATCGTCGGTAGAATGACTGAAGATAAGGACGGAAACCTGTGGATTTGTACCGAAGGCGGCGGCGTGAATGTGTATAACCGGAAGGATAACACCTATCGGTGGTATCGCCACGAAGAGGGCAAAAATAGCATTTCCCATAACAATGTCAAAGCAATCTACTACGACCGGACTAATGAAATCATGTGGATAGGTACACACTTGGGAGGATTGAACAAACTCGACCTGCGTACTAACCGTTTCACAGTCTACCGAATGAAAGCCGGAGACCCAACCTCACTACCTTCGGATATCGTCCGAGACATTGTACCTTATAAGGACAAGCTGGTTGTCGCCACACAAAACGGTGTTTGTCTTTTCAATCCGGCAACAGGCGCTTGCCAACAGCTCTTCAAAGAGACTAAAGAAGGAAGAGGTATTGGCATGGTAGCCAGTCTTTGCATTGATAAAGACGGTACATTGTGGATTGCGGCTACCGGGGAGGGTGTTTATTCTTACCGGTTCGACAGCGGTAAACTTACTAATTATCCACACAATCCCGCTAATCCGAACAGTCTTAGCAACAATAATATCAACAGTATCATGCAGGACAGTAACGGTAATCTGTGGTTCTGCACCTCCGGAAGCGGTCTCGACCGTTACCGTAAGGCAAGTGATGACTTTGAAAACTTCGATGTACAGACAGATGGTTTATCCAGCGACTGTATCTACGAAGTATGCGAATCGTCCATACAGAAAGGAGACTTATTGCTGATTACCAATCAGGGATTCTCACAGTTCAACTATCCAAGCAAGAAATTCTATAATTACGGTACGGAGAATGGATTCCCGTTGACTGCCGTCAATGAAAACGCACTATTTGTGACACATGACGGAGAAGTATTCCTTGGCGGTATTCAGGGAATGATTTCTTTCTGGGAGAAAAAATTACATTTCACTCCCAAATCATATAATATCATTCTTTCCCGCCTGTTTGTCAACGGAAAAGAAGTAGTTCCGGGAGATGAAAGCGGCATCCTGGAACAGTCGATCTGTCATACTCCGGAAATCAGTCTGAAAGCGAATCAATCGATGTTTAGCATCGAATATGCCACTTCCAACTTCATCCCTGCCAACAGAGATGAAATTCTCTATCGCCTGGAGGGTTTCTCAGACGAATGGAACCATACTTACCGGAAGCAAACGCTGATTACTTATACAAACCTGAATCCGGGTAAATATACCCTTGTCATCAAATCACAGAGGGAAGGAATAAAAGAGGCCAGACTGCTGATTATCGTACTCCCTTCATGGTATGAGACATGGTGGGCTTACCTGATTTATACCATTGTCACTATCAGCCTGTTATGGTATCTTATTCAGAACTATAATTCGCGCATCAAACTCCGTGAGTCTTTGAAGTACGAAAAGAAGCATATTGAAGACCTCGAAGCATTGAACCAGTCGAAACTCCGTTTCTTCACTAACATCTCGCACGAATTCCGCACACCGTTAACGCTGATCGTGGGACAAGTGGAAACTTTGTTGCAGGTGCAGACATTTACGCCTAACATATATAATAAGGTATTGGGAATCTACAAGAACAGTCTCCAATTACGGGAACTGATTACGGAACTACTTGATTTCCGTAAACAGGAACAGGGTCACATGAAGATCAAAGTTAGCCAGCACAATCTGGTTAACTTCCTGTATGAGAATTATCTGCTCTTCCTCGAATATGCGAGCAGTAAACAAATCAACTTCAAGTTCAACAAACAGAAGGATGACATTGAAGTATGGTATGACCAAAAGCAGATGCAGAAAGTAATAAACAACCTGCTGTCTAATGCAGTGAAGCATACCAAGGCCGAAGATACAATTTCGATTAATGTATCGCAGGAGAAAGACCATGTCATCATTGAAATAAAAGATACCGGGACAGGTATCGCCGCTGCCGAAATTGATAAGATATTCGACCGTTTCTATCAGACCGAACATCTCAACTCGCTGAATACCGGAGCCGGTACAGGCATCGGACTGGCACTGACAAAAGGTATTGTGGAACTTCATCACGGCACAATCCGGGTAGAAAGCGAACCGGGCAAAGGAAGCAGTTTCATTATCACCCTCAAACTAGGCAAGGAACACTTCACAGAAGAGCAAATAGCGAAAGATGATACGGAAACCATCCAGCAAACAGAGACTATTGTTCCTTCAGTAGAAATAATCCCTGATTCGGAATGGAAAGAAGAAGATAACAAGCGCATCGAAGACGCCAAAATGCTGATAGTGGAAGACAATGAATCTATCAAACAGATGTTAGTCGGTATTTTCGAAACATTCTATCAAGTCAGTACGGCTTCCGACGGAGTAGAAGCATTAGAGATGATACAGAAGGATATGCCGAGCATCATTTTAAGTGATGTCGTAATGCCACGCATGTCGGGTACGGAACTTTGCAAACAGATCAAGACGGACTTTAACACTTGCCATATTCCGGTGGTATTATTAACCGCACGTACTGCTATAGAGCACAATATCGAAGGTTTGAAGATTGGTGCGGATGATTATATCACGAAACCGTTTAATACCAATCTTCTGATTTCCCGCTGCAATAACCTGGTTAATTCCCGCCGGCTATTGCAAGAGAAGTTCAGCAAACAACCACAGGCTTTTGCCCAAATGTTGGCTACCAACCCGATGGATAAGGAGATGCTCGACCGCGCGATGGCCATTATCGAACGTCATCTGGACAATACGGATTTCAACGTTAATATCTTCGCCCGCGAAATGGGTATGGCACGTACGAACCTATTCACTAAACTGAAAGCAGTTACAGGCCAGACCCCGAATGATTTCATCCTAAGCATACGTCTCAAAAAAGGCGCTGTCATGTTAAGGAATAACCCGGAGCTGAATATCACGGAGATCTCTGACCGGATTGGGTTCTCCTCCTCCCGCTATTTCAGTAAATGTTTCAAGGAGATTTATCACGTCAGTCCGCTGGCTTATCGTAAAGGAGAAGAGAGCGAAGAAGAAGGGGACGGAGAAGAAACAGATTAGCAGGCAACTATACAAGCACTCTTGCAAAATAATCTTATATTATTAGGCACGGATCACACGGATTTCACGGATTAAAAAACGATGAGTATGAAAACAACAGCGTTAATCCGTGTAATCCGTGCCTAAATTTATGATATAAACGGTTTTTTAGTCCGGACATCTTCGCCCGAATAAAGAAGGTAACTTCTTAAGTGTACTATTTTGTACTTCACTTGTACATTCCTACTCATTCTTTTTGTTCCATTCGCTTATCTTTGTGTTCATTACATTATTTCCTAAAACATTCAGCATTATGAAAAACGTTTCGCGTCTAATTCCCCTATTGTCCGGCATCGTCACGCTGTCAGGATGCAATCATGCACCCCAAAAGAACAATGGGCAGAATAGCCAAAAGCCTAACATTATTTATATATTTGCAGATGATCTCGGCATTGGTGATTTAAGTTGTTATGGAGCAACAAAAGTGAGCACTCCCAACATCGACCGGTTGGCAGGACAAGGAGTACAATTCACCAATGCTTATGCAACTTCTGCCACCAGCACCCCTTCCCGTTTCGGACTCCTGACAGGTATGTATCCTTGGAGACAGGAAAACACAGGAATCGCTCCCGGCAACTCTGAACTCATTATCGACACTACCTGCATCACCATGGCAGATATGCTGAAAGATGCAGGATACGCAACCGGTGCAGTAGGCAAATGGCATCTGGGACTCGGTCCGAAAGGTGGAACCGACTTTAACAACCGGATTACCCCTAACGCACAAAGCATTGGTTTTGACTACGAATTTATTATTCCGGCTACCGTAGACCGTGTACCTTGTGTATTTGTAGAAAACGGACATGTCGTAGGACTTGACCCCAATGATCCTATCACCGTAAGTTACGACCACAAAGTCGGCGACTGGCCTACGGGAGAAGAGAACCCAGAGCTCGTCACTTTAAAACCCAGCCAGGGACACAACAATACAATTATCAACGGCATTCCCCGCATCGGTTGGATGACCGGAGGAAAATCCGCCCTTTGGAAAGATGAAGACATAGCCGATATCATCACTCATAAGGCTAAGAATTTCATTGCATCCCATCAGGAAGAACCTTTCTTCTTATATATGGGTACGCAAGACGTACATGTACCACGCATCCCCCACCCACGTTTCGCAGGCAAAAGCGGGCTCGGCACTCGTGGCGACGTCATCCTGCAACTGGACTGGACCATCGGTGAAATCATGCACACACTGGACAGCCTCCACATCGCAGACAACACCATCCTGATCTTTACCAGCGATAACGGTCCTGTTATCGACGACGGCTATCAAGACCAAGCTTACGAACTTCTCAACGGGCATACTCCGATGGGGATCTACCGTGGTGGGAAATACAGTGCTTACGAAGCGGGGACACGCGTTCCATTTATCGTCCGCTGGCCTGCCCGAGTAAAGCCGAACAAGCAACAAGCTCTTTTCTCTCAAATAGATGTGTATGCATCGCTCGCCTCCCTTTTGGACCAACCTTTACGTAAAGGAGCTGCTCCCGATAGTCAAGAACATCTGAACGTACTCCTCGGCAAAAATAATACAAACCGTGAGTATGTCGTTCAACAGAATCTCAATAACACACTTGCCATCATAAAAGGTCAATGGAAATACATCGAACCGAGCGACGGCCCCGCTATCGAGTATTGGACGAAAATGGAGTTAGGCAACGACAAACAGCCTCAACTTTACGATTTATCCTCCGATCCATCGGAGAAAACGAATGTATCAAAACAATATCCCGACATAGTGAAAGAATTATCTGAATTACTAGAATCCGTAAAAGAAAAATAGTTTATGAGAACAGAAAAATTGTATGATTTTGCACCAATCTTGAATAATTCTATCCATATTAGAATATTCAATCCATCTATCTTTGCAAGCGTAGATTCAATAAAATCACTTAATTTTTAATATATGAAAAAACATTTATCCACTCAAACTAGAAAAAGGATGCTCTCCTCCATCGGACTGATCCTGTTTTCTGTTTCTTTTGTACTTGCACAGGTACTTGTTAAAGGTACAGTGAAGGATAACTTAGGAGAAGGAGTGCCGGGAGCCAGTGTCCAGGTAAAAGGTACTTCGCAAGGAACAATCACTGACCTTGACGGTAAATTTGCTTTTAACGTGCCCAATAAAAATTCGATATTGGTTATTTCTTTCATTGGTTATGTCACAGTAGAAATGAAGGTGGACACTCAAAAGCCAATGGTTATCACATTAAAGGAAGACACAAAGACATTGGACGAAGTGGTAGTAGTCGGCTATCAGGAGATACGCAAGAAGGATCTGACTGGCTCTGTTGCCAAAGCCAGTATGGCGGAACTACTTAGCACTCCGACTGCTTCTTTCGGCGAGACATTGGGCGGACGTATTGCCGGTGTCAACGTAAGTTCGGGCGAAGGTATGCCGGGCGGACAGATGAACATCGTCATCCGTGGTAACAACTCTTTGACACAGGACAACTCTCCTCTTTATGTCATTGACGGTTTCCCGGTGGAAGACCCCTCCATAGCCGCAGCCATTAATCAGAACGATATCGAGTCACTCGACTTCCTGAAGGATGCCTCTGCTACCGCTATCTACGGTGCTCGTGGTGCCAACGGTGTCGTGATGATTACAACCAAGAAAGGAACAATCGGCCAACCTAAAATTAAATACGACGGAAGTTTCGGTATTCAGCATATCACCAAAACGATCCCGATGATGGATGCCTATGAATTCGTCAAACTACAGGCAGAACGTAGTCCCAAAGATATGGAAACTACCTACTTCATGAATTATGACGGCAAGAAATGGGGACTGGAAGATTATAGGAATATTCCGCAATATAATTGGCAGGATGAAATCTTCCGCAGCGCATGGATGCAAAGCCACAATGTCAGCCTGACCGGTGGTTCGGAAGGAGTTCGTTACAACGCTTCTTTATCTTATTATGACCAGGACGGTATCTTGTTGGAATCAAACTACAAGCGCGTACAAGGCCGTATGGGTACTACCATCCAAAAGAAAAAACTGAAAATCTATCTGACGACCAACTATTCCAGTACTACAACTACCGGTGGTTCTCCTTCCCAGAACTCATACAGTGGTATGAATAACCTGTTCTATAGTGTATGGGGATATCGCCCTGTGACAGAACCGGACAGACCATTAAACTCGTTGATGGACAATATTATGGACGACGCGATAAACAATACCAACGACTATCGTTTCAACCCTATCATGTCTTTGAAAAACGAATATCGCAAGACGTATGCGAACTATATCCAGTTCAACGGATTCGCAGAATATGAATTTATCAAAGGATTGAAGTTGAAAGTTTCCGGCGGTTACACGTTCGATACCCGCAAAGGGGAAACATTCAACAACTCGAAAACTCGTTATGGTAATCCGAAATCATCCGATAAGGTGAATGCAGAAATCTACCATTCTCAACGTGCAACGTGGTTGAACGAAAATATTCTAACCTATCAGACCAATATCAAACGGAAGCATTTCTTTAATAGTATGGTAGGTGTAACTCTGCAAAATTCCGACTATGAATACTATTCATACAAGACAGTGCAAATTCCAAACGAAGCACTCGGGATGGCAGGAATGAGTGAAGGAACTCCCAGTACGACCAAATCATTAAAGAGTTCCTGGTCTATGCTTTCTTTCCTGGGACGTTTGAACTACAACTATAAATCATTGTATTATGCAACGGTTTCTTTCCGTTCCGACGGTTCTTCCAAGTTCCGTGGTGATAACCGTTTCGGCTATTTCCCTTCCGGTTCATTGGCTTGGGGATTCATGGAAGAAGATTTCATGAAACCATTGAAATCTGTTGTTTCTTCCGGTAAATTAAGAGTAAGCTGGGGATTGACCGGTAACAATCGCGTAGGCGAGTATGATACGTACGCTTTATATCAGATATTAAAAGATAAAGTTGGGGATTTTATTTCGATTGGTAGCCTACCGAGTGGTGTATATCCGTTCGAGAACAGTCTGACAAGTGTAGGTACAGTGCCTACTTCCTTAAGAAACAGAAAACTGAAATGGGAGACTACTGAACAGTGGAACCTGGGTCTGGACTTGGGCTTCCTGGACGAACGTATCGGATTAACCGTAGACTGGTATCGTAAAACAACTCGTGACCTGTTGCTGAATACTGCGCTTCCCACCTCTTCCGGTTATTTCAGTGCCATGAAGAATGTAGGAAAGGTACGCAACCAAGGTATCGAGTTCACATTGAACACGACCAATATCAAGAACCGTCATTTCTCATGGACTACTAACTTTAATATTGCATTCAACAAGAACAAAGTTTTAGAATTGGCCGAAAACCAATCTTCTCTGTTGAGTGCAGCCAAATTTGACCAAAACTATAACTCCCAATACAGCTACATTGCCAAAGTGGGTTATCCGATGGGAATGATGTACGGATTCATCTATGAAGGTACATACAAATACGAAGATTTCGACAAAGTGGGTGATACATATACACTGAAACGCAATGTTCCGTATTTCTCTTCCGAAAGTAACACACAACCGGGTATGCCGAAATACGCAGACCTGAATGGTGACGGTATCATTGACGATAACGACCGTACTATGATCGGTAACGGTATGCCGAAACATACAGGCGGATTTACCAACAATTTCGAATACAAAGGATTTGACTTGAGCATCTTCTTCCAATGGTCGTATGGAAACGATGTATTGAATGCCAACCGCCTGTTCTTCGAGAACAGCAATAAAACACGTGACTTGAACCAATACGCAAGTTACGCAGACCGCTGGACACCGGAAAATCCGGAAAGTAATATTCCGAGAGCTACCGACTCCGGTTCTAACAAAGTGTTCTCTACACGTATTATCGAAGATGGTTCGTTCCTTCGTCTGAAGACCGTGTCTTTAGGATATACACTGCCGAAACAACTGACCAAGAAATGGAAGATAGACAATGCACGCGTATTCGTTGCCGGTCAGAATCTATGGACATGTACAGGGTATTCCGGTTACGACCCGGAAGTATCTATCCGTGAAGGCGCACTGACTCCGGGACTGGACTTCTCCGCTTATCCGAGAGCCTACTCTATCAGTTTTGGTATAAACTTAGGTTTCTAATCAATCATCCTTCAAACAATTACGTATATGAAAACAATAAAAATAATCATCATATCACTTCTTGTCGGACTTAACCTGACTTCCTGCGATTTCTTGGAAAAAGACCCGACATACACCACTCCTGAAAACTTCTTCAAAAATGAAGCGGACGCTACCTCTTGGCTGACAGGAACCTATGCCATTCTGGGACAAAGTTCCTTCTACGGAAATGAGTTCTTATACCTTGTAGGAGGTGACGATCTGGGACACTATGGTGGTGCCAACCGCGGACCTAACAAAAGTGGGTTGATCTGTAACAATGCCAACACAAGTGATCCGGCCGTTGCAGCATTGTGGTACACATTATACTCCGGCATCAACAGAGCCAATATTTTCCTGGAAAATATTGATGCAGTGCCCGATATGAACGACGATACCCGCAAGCAGTACAAAGCCGAAGCCCGTTTCTTACGCGCATTCTATTATTTTACTTTGGTAGAATGTTGGGGAGATGTACCTTTCAAGACTACTTCTACAGAAGATGCCTATAACCTCTCCATTCCACGTACGGACAAACAGACGATTTATGATTTTATCATCAAAGAGATGTATGGTTCTGCCGAGGATCTCAAATCTGCTCAAGATTTGAACTATTTACCGGGACGTGTTTCCAAATCGGCTGCTTGGGGAATGTTGGCGCGTGTATATATGTTCCGGGCCGGTGAACCTAAACGTGACAAGGAAGTGGGTTTGGCTAACAACACGACTAGTGCCGAGATTACAGAATATTTCAAAAAAGCAAGTTACTATGCACAGTTAGTCAAGAATGAGGGTCATTCACTAACTGCCAAATATTGGGACTTCTTTATCGACATTTGTTCTGATAAGTATAACACTGCTCTCAATAAGGATGGTGCCAAGGCTAATGAAAGTATTTGGGAAGTAGAATTTGCAGGTAACCGTTCAACGGATGTACGTGCAGAAGGTAGAATCGGTAATATCATTGGTATTCAGGGTAAAGATCTTTCTTCCAAAGCATCCATCACCGGTAAAGGTGACCCGGGTTATGCATACGCTTTTATCTGGAATACTCCTAAACTGCTCGAATTGTATGAAGCAAACGGTGACATTGACCGTTGCAACTGGAACATCGCTCCATTCACTTACACCCAGTCAGCAGGAGAAGGTACTCCGGTAGACGGTCGTGAATTTGTGAAAGGAAAAAGAGATGAAGTGGAACAACAATATTGGAATCAATCCTTCAGCTATGGCAAAACAGAGCCCGGTTCTACTTACGGTGATCGCGAATCGAAGAATGATGCCAATAAGAACCGCAATAGAGCTGCTGCCAAATATCGTAGAGAATATGAGGCAGACAAGAAGAGCAAGAACGATACTTCCATCAACTTCCCTCTTCTCCGCTACTCTGACATTCTGCTGATGATTGCAGAAGCTGAAAATGAAGTCAACCATGGTCCTAATGATCTGGCTTATGAATGTATCAATGCGGTAAGAGAACGTGCAGGAATCAACAAGCTTGCAGCAAATCTGGATGAAACCGGCTTCCGTAAGGCTATCAAAGACGAACGTGCTATGGAACTCTGCTTCGAATATACACGCCGTTTCGACCTGATCCGCTGGGGAGACTATCACAAACTGATGCAGGAACAAGTGGACAAGGCACAGGCTGACGAATCCTGGAAATTCGGAATCAATGTATATACTTACTTCAATATTCCGAAGTCTTACAATTATTTCCCGATTCCTGCCAATGAAATAGGATCAAACGGTGCTATCAAGACGAATAATCCGGGTTGGTAATTCTCTTAATAACTTTAAAAAGAAAAGGACATGAAAATAATATATAAAAGTTTGATGACTATCGCTTTTGCCGGACTATCCCTGGCTTCATGCGACAAGGAATTAAAAGAAGAAACAGCAATGGAAGTGGGTGTGGTGACAGACAGCAATGTCAGCTTCGATGGCAAAACTGTGACTGTAAAGAAAGGAAACCCTGTAACGTTCAGCTTCGATGGTGACCCTGATTTTATCAGTTTCTTCAGCGGTGAGATAGGGCACGAATACAAACACCGGAACAGAATTGAAATGCAACCGGAAGACGTAGAAAAATGTGAAATCAACTTCTCCGTAGTATATGACTATGGTAGTGCGAAAACCATCGAAGGTTCTACTCACATATTAATATCCGATCAATTCGAAGGAATTAGTGGCAACAATGTGGAAAAAGACAAAGAAGCAGTTACTAATTGCGAATGGACAGAACTTGTCAGCCAAGATGAGCTTCCTAAAGCAACCAAAGATACTAAAGACTATTCTTGTCCTTTAATATCTTACTTGGGTAAAGAAATCAGCATTGCTTTCCGCCTCAACCCTCTTGATAATAGCAGCACAATGCCTGTAATACATATTAAAGGCTTACAGCTTAATCTGGAGTTCAACAATGGAAAATCAACCACAATTAATGCAAAGAACTTCGAATTCTCGGCTTTAAATGTAACCTACAATTTAGATGATCTTTCAAAAAACAACACTCATCTTACCAAATTGAAGGAAGCATTAGGAAATAAAAACCTCACACTTGAAGAGATGAAAAGCGCAGAATATGCAGATAAAATAGCATATGCTACTGTAGACGGTAATATTCCTTATTTCTGGAGAATTAGCCAGCCAAGCGATTTCGTAACCAGTGGCGGAGCAGCAGGGTATACAAAAGGAGATACTTGGCTTATCTCCAATTCCATCCTCCTTAACGGTTCCTGCGATCCTGACGCTGGTGTAGCTATCAAGAATATCTCGCAATCGTTGGAGATATACTCACATACCTATGAAGAGGCCGGTACATATACCGCTACTTTCGTAGCCAACAATGCAAACTACGTCCATCAAGGTGGTCAAGTAGTACGTGAACTGACTATAAACGTTGTAGAATAAAAATATATCCCCCAATTTTTCTAACCTTCAATCATAGAAAACGTTTATAAAAATCAGACTTTAATCAATTTAACATCAGAAAGAGAGGGACCGCGAGGTTCCTCTCTTTTACTTTTTCTGTATCTTTGCACAAAAATAAAAATAATGCCAAAGACTCTTCCTATTCATTTTGCCCCATTACAAGGTTACACCGAAGTGTTTTACCGTAATGCTCATGCTGCCTGCTTCGGAGGTATAGATACTTATTATACCCCATTTGTACGACTCGAAAAAGGCGGATTCCGCCATAGAGATGTCCGCGGAATCGACCCCGGGAATAATCAGGTAGCCCATCTGATTCCCCAACTGATAGCCCCTTCTTTTGAAAAAGCAGAAAAAATCTTATCCCTATTCATTGAAAAGGGATATAAGGAAGTCGACATCAATATGGGATGTCCTTTTCCCATGCTAGCTAAACGCCACAATGGTTCCGGCATTCTTCCTTATCCCGAAGAAGTTCAGACGTTACTTAGCCTGATTACAGAATATCCGCAAATAAGTTTCTCCATCAAAATGAGGTTGGGCTGGGAAGATCCGGAAGAATGTCTGAAACTGGCTCCGATTATCAATGAGCTACCCTTGCGACAAGTGGTTATGCACCCCCGCTTGGGAAAACAGCAATACAAAGGAGAAGTTGACCTTAAAGCGTTTGAGGCTTTTCAGAATGCCTGCAAGCATCCGCTCATCTATAATGGAGATATCAATAGTGTAGAAGATATTCACCGCATTCAGGAACAGTTTCCCGGACTAGCCGGAATTATGATAGGACGGGGATTACTTGCCAACCCGGCATTAGCTTTGGAGTATAGACAAAACCGTGCACTCGAGTTCGATGAAATGAGAGAAAAATTGCAATCTATGCACAAATGCGTATACAATCAATATGCAGAACAGTTGGAAGGAGGAGACGAACAACTTCTGAACAAAATGAAAACTTTCTGGGAATATTTAATGCCGCAAGCAGACAGAAAATTACTGAAAGCAATTCATAAAAGCACAAGTCTCAACAAATATAATCAGGCAATCCTTGCCTTTTTTAATCAACGATGAACTGATAACCAGTAATTTTACGTAATTTTGCGCCCGTTTACAAACATGCACATTATGAAAAAATACATTCTAATCTTTCTTTGTCTGATAACCGTATCAGGCAGTTTCGCACAAATGCAGGATTTCAAGTTCAAATTCTATGGACAGATTCGTACTGACTTCTATTATAATAGTCGTGCTAACGAAGAAACCGTAGACGGATTGTTTTATATGTATCCAAAAGACAAAGTGCGTGATCCGGAGGGGAACGATTTGAACTCAACACCCAACAGTAACTTCTATACTTTATATTCGCGCCTTGGAGTAGACGTTGCCGGTCCAAAACTGGGAACAGCCAAGACATCTGCCAAAGTAGAAGTCGACTTCCGCGGCACAGGCACTTCTTATTCGGTCATTCGCCTTCGTCATGCTTATTTGAATCTGGATTGGGGAAAATCAGCTTTATTACTCGGACAGAACTGGCATCCCTTATTCGGAGATGTGTCTCCGCAGATTCTTAATCTCTCCGTAGGAGCACCGTTTCAGCCCTTCAGCCGTGCGCCACAAATTCGTTATCGCTATACAAACAAGAATTTCCAACTTACCGGAGCCGCAGTGTGGCAATCACAATATACTTCACAAGGACCGGAAGGGAAAACACATAAGTATCTGAAGCAAAGCTGTATTCCCGAATTTTATGTCGGAGCTGATTATAAGAATGGCGGTTTGCTGGCCGGCGTAGGCATTGAGTTGTTATCATTGAAACCACGTACGGAGTCTATAGTAAATACAGATAAATACAAAGTAGACGAACGCATCACAACTCTTTCATACGAAGCTCATGTGAAATACACCAACAAAGACTGGTTCATCGCTGCGAAGAGTGTATTAGGATCCAATCTGACACAAGCTTCCGGTTTGGGTGGATTCGGGATCAAGTCTGTCAACGAACAAACGGGAGAACAAGAATATACTCCGATACGTTTCTCCAGCTCTTGGTTCAACGTTGTCTACGGACAGAAATGGAAGCCGGGAATCTTCGTAGGCTATGCCAAGAATCTGGGAACAAGTGATGCACTATATGCTCCCAAAGGAAATGATGCAAAACTTTATGGAACAGGAACAGACCTTAACCAATTAGTTACGGCAGGAGCAGAACTGACCTACAATGTCCCCCACTGGAAATTCGGGTTGGAATATACATTAAGCTCTGCATGGTATGGTTCGCTCAATACGTCCAATGGGAAAATTCAAGATACCCATGCCGTATGTAACAACCGTATTGTTGCCGTTGCCATGTTTATGTTCTAACCTCTCTATACAATTATTTTAATTATATATCTGTCACTTGTCACCGATTGCTGCTTAACGGTTTGATTATTAACAATTAACACCGTGACAGCAATAGGTGACAGCAGTGTGACAACAATAATGCTGTCACCAGAAACAGATAAACTACATTTCACAACGCGGAGGTATTCACTCTGGAAGCTCCAGGCAATCCTATTTATTTCATGAATGCATTACCTTTGTTTCTCGTGGGGAAACTTTTAGTTTCAAGGCTTGAAACCAAAGGTTTTGTAGTGTACTGAATAAGTTGACACTTCTCAAATTCGAAATTCACATGGAAGAATTAAAAAAGAAGTACACTCCTTACACAGAATCTGAACGAATGTCTTATATTCGTGAGTATTTATCGACTTCCGAAACGAAGTATCAGTTTGCTAAGCGTACCGGTATTTGCCGACGTCTGCTGATTCTTTGGCTCGAAAAGTATCATATAAATGATAAAGTTATGAATACAGAACAGCCCTCTTTAAGCAAAGCCTCTGATGAGTCTCTCAATGAACTGGAAAAAGAACTCGCTGCATTGCGTGCCGAAAACCGCAAACTTCAGCGTGCCCTTCAGGAGGAAAGTCTTCGTCATGAAGCTTGTGAGGAATTGATTAATCTTGCGGAGTCCACCTATCACATCAAGGTTCGAAAAAACTCCGATGCCAAGTAATCGACACCTTGTCACAGGGGAACTCTGCCCGTCATATGCGCGGCAGTCTGCAGTTCCTCTGTGATTACTTCGGCATAACCAGACAAGGTTATTATAAGCATGTCAACAGAAAAAAGGAAATAGACATCCTCACATCAAGCATTGTGCTGTATTGTAATGAGTTACGTAAACTTATGCCTAAGGCTGGTATGCGTGAACTCTATGCATGCTGCCTCCGCAAGTTTGGTGTCAGGATGGTCATTGGGCGTGATCAATGCTATAATATTTTTCGTGCTAATGGCCTGTGTCAACGTGTCAGGCATGTGAGACCAAAGACAACAAATTCCAATCATAATTATTACATTTATCCGGACTTGCTGAATGTCACTCCTAAATTTGTAGCTGACACATTCGGTTCAATGGTTGTAGCGGACATAACCTATGTTGCCACGTGCCAGGGATGGGCTTACCTGTCTCTTCTTACCGATGCGGGCAGTCGGGCCATAGTCGGATATGCACTGTGCAAAACACTTGAAGCGGAAGGTCCCTTAAAGGCACTTAGGATGGCTATGGACTTTTACAACAGATACAATGTTGATTTGAGTAGTCTCATACACCATTCTGACCGGGGAGTGCAATACTGCTCAAAACTGTATGTGGGCATGCTCAAGAAACATCATATCAATATTAGTATGACTCAGTGTGGAGATCCGCTACATAATGCCCTGGCTGAACGGATGAATAACACGATCAAGAATGGGTGGCTGTTTGACTGCGAAGATGATAGCTTTGAACAGTTGGATAAACGTATAGCCGATGCCATATATGCATACAATTATCTTCGACCCCATCAAGGCATACAAATGAAAACACCGATGGAATATATTCGTAACGGCAGGGGAAAGGTAGTTGAAGTCCCGCTCGTCGGGACGGGTGCTCCCGCCCCTATTCTTATGGATTACGCAAGCGAATTTTGATAATTTCTCGAAAAAAAAGCATCCGTCCTAATTACAGCGAACATAATCGTAACTAATTTCGCTCTAACTGCATTCAGAACCGACATCTTATTTTTTCCCTCTTCGACCTTTCTGTCATAATATTTCTTCAATGGACTATTTTTCACTTGTGAAACAGATAGTGCCGCCATATGTAGCAAATGCTTGATGCTCTTGTCAGCCCTATTAGATACTCTATTTTTAGAACGTTGGCTACTTCCTGACACATAGACGAACGGAACAACTCCTGCATGACAGCAAAACTTCCTGGGATCAGTAAAAGAAGTGAAAGCATCTGTTTCCATGATCATCTTCAGTGCAACACGTTCCCCAACTCCATCCACAGACATGAGTAAATCCATTTGATGAGCAATGACAGGTGCCTGATTTATAAGTTCTTTTATTTCAAGGTCTATTTGTGCTATGTAATCCGTAAATGTATTGATAATCCCTTCAACTCTATTGCATTTAGCAATATATATTGAGTGTTCCATATAGTCTACCTGATCTTTTAGCTGGGATTGATATTTAGCCCTATCTGCAACAAGCATACTGCGTTCTGTTGATAAGTTTTTGAGTTTTTGTATTATAAGCTCTGATGCGGTATACGGTTGTAGGCAATCATTATATCTTTCTGCATACATTGCTATTCGGCAGGCATCTATTTTATCATTTTTGCCACGAGGTATTCCATGACAATATTTTATTTTAGCTGCATCTTCCAAACATAAGTAGACTCCTATACTTTTTGTTGCACAGACCAAAGGATAGGTATATTGCCCTGTATGTTCCGCACAGACAACCAAACTGTCCTCAGAGAGGAAAAATTTCTCAAACGTTCTTGTTAACCAAGATTTAATAGAGGATAGATCATTAGGAATAACATCATAAAGGATGTCCTTACCGTTACTCCTTAAACATAAATCCAATTTTTTCTTACTCACATCAACTCCTAAATAAAAAACTTTCATACTTTTGTTTTTGAACATTAAACAAAAAAGAAAGGACCTGAACTTGACCTAATAACCTTAAACAGGTTTACTGAAATTCTTATATGGGTTTGAGTTCAAGGAAGGAGCAAAAGGACCGAATAGGGACTTAGACTTGACTTCTATTGCCGCTGATGGTTTTCCTTTTGCTTTCCTTTCAATATCAATTCAAAGATAAATATTTTGATGCTGCAAATCTAAGGTTGCCGCTAGGGCGATCCCCAAGCGAAGAGTTTTTGTTGTTTAATGAAAGTTTACAGCCCGAAGTCTTGCACTTATAAGAGAAGATACATAATTTTGCAAAATATCTTAAATGACAACTTATACAGGAATTACAAAGGGACAAGTAAACTTATTTAGGTTTTAAAAAATATTGAGTAAACTAACTTAGGTATAACAAGCGAAGTTGTCAACTAAATCCAGTACAGTACATTTTCGTACCGGGAAACTAAAGTTTCAGCATTGGGAAACTGTAGTTTCAGCACCGAGAAACAATAGTTTCAACGGCATGGAAACTATGGTTTCTCCAAGAGAAACTAGTGTTCCCCTATCAGGAAAAGCAAATGATCTCCTATTGTCTGACTTTTATCTCCTTAACTCCACTTCAAAGCTAGCACCATCTTTACAACTGAACTGCAAAACTGTTTGCTTCTTATCAGAAGAAATCACCTTGCAAAACGGAGTTTCTTCTACATTCCATTGCCCTTTTATCGTTACAGTCACAGGTATTTCACTACTGGCATTTTCAATCCATGGTCGTGAATAGATACTACGTTCGATGCGTTTCCCATCTTTATCAAACGCTTCATCGCTTGGACCGCGATACAAAGCTAAATCCGGTTGTGCCACCGTCAACTTAATCTTATCAGCAGATCCTTTATGAATCATAACCAGACAGGAAGTATCCACACGTTGTAATAAACCACCCGGCAATGTCGTTTCAGGAGTTTCAAACAACACATAAGAAATGATCTGTTCGGAAACGGACTCTACAATATGTGCATTCCGGTCTTGCTGTAATACCTTATAAGTGGGCTTCTTTGCAAATTTCTTCATCAGAGTTTCATTCATCTGAGGCAGAACAGCGTATTCATAACTTCCGTTTTTCGGTGCCTTTCCATGATCTACAACCAAAGAAACCCAATCACCCTTTGTTTCCTTTCCTGTATTTTGCATTCGCGAGTATTGAGGAAAGTTCTTCTCAAACCGGATGGGAGTTGGAACATAATAACCCGTTCTCAAATGGTCCACCCATACTTTCTTATCTCCTTGATAATTTTTCCAATAATCATGCCCTGCTTTATCAGTAACTGCCAATTGGAAGATAGTCGTTTCTGTCGGGAACTCCGTATTTGTATTTTCAATATCCGAACCAAGACAGACAATCATTCCATCGATGAAATGGTAAGATTTACGTGCCCGATGTGATCCGTTGTACTTATCATGCTCATGTAACTTCATTCCGAAATTACCATTCATCTTCTGTTGAGACAAACCACCGGCAAAAGCCTCGTCGGAGTAAAGCATCTCTTCTATTCCAGAGTAACTATCCACATTGAGCACCTTAGCCTGCAATTGCTCCAATGGCAAATGAATAGATGTCACTCCCGGAATACGGTTCCAGTCAAAACCTTCCTGCTGCCAGCCGCTAGTGGCGGGAGTTACTGTCTGTCCCGGTGCAGCAGTCAATATTTGCAAACTGCCGTGTGCCAGGTAACGACCGTATAGATTTGCTCCCAGATAATGCTCTGCCGCCCATAGATAACGGGAATGTCCGCGTGCCACAGCCGACCAGTTACTACGACGTTGGACAGAGACGCAACCATATCCCATCGCTATATTTCCCTGCGGATCCGGTTCCGGACGGAAACCTTTCTCCACAAGACGTTTTGCCACCTTACGTTCTTCAGCATTTGAAACCTTAGGCATATATTCGGGAGAGTCATTTTCAATACTTGGGTCTGAAATCAGACGGAGGTAAGAAGAAGCCATTTCACTATCATATTCCTCCTTTCCATCGGGAGAACCAGCTAGAGCCATCATAGCAAAATGCATAGGAACCAGTTTACCTTTTCCATCCGGATGACGACCGGACATGGAAAGAGGGAAGTTCAGCTTATTGCAATAGAAACGCATGGTCAACAGTACATTTTTCACTGTTTCATGAGCTAACTCGGAAACAGCAAATTCCGTCCGGCTGAAAAGATAAATCATATTGGTTGCTCCATCGAGTCCGCCCACAGCATAAGCCGGATAGTTATTTCGATGATGGAAAGCACCTCCGTCTACTTTAAACGAACCGGATAATCCCAATGCAGGACGGCAACCAAAATCAATCCAACGGGAGAAAGACCGGAGATATTGTAGTTTTTCCGGTGTATCTTCCATCATTAAAATGCTGGCAATGCGTCCTGTGGTCTGTGTATTGAAAGAGTCCATATCAATTCCATTAACTTCCGGTTTAGGGTATACTTCGTTAGTAATCGCATACCAACGTAACGTACGTTCGGCTTCCTGAAGTTTCCCGGTTTCCCTAAGCACATCTTTCATCAGAAAATATGCCAGGTACAGACCGCGAACACTATAGCCATAATGATGGATATTTCCCCAACAACTACCATAAGCTACCCCCTGATCGGTTATGTGATCGTACATTGCTAAGAACTTCTTCTTCATTTCTTCCCGAATCACCGGATTTGCCGCATTATTATATGCAACGGCAATTCTTTTCATCAGGTCGAAATAAGCACGCATTTCCACTCCCATTTTAGTCAGCATATCTTTATCCCAGTTTGGTATGATCCGTTCATAAGCTTCTGAAGCACGTACCATGTAAATAGGTACTCCCGATACTTGGCCGTTCTTGTAAGTTATCTGATAGAAATCATATTTCTTGCGGATGGTTTCTACTTCTTTATCAGTCGTTTTTCCTTTCGTGTAGATCATATCACGAAAACGCTTTTCCAACAGTTGCATTTCTGCTCTTTGCTTATCGTCTACAGGAGTCAATTCAATATCCGGTTTCAAAAGCGAGTGTTGATAGACAACCAGCCAATGGTTGGTGGTCCCGGCATTGACAAAAGGAACTTGCAGATCGGCCGTCTGTTGACGTGCATCAACTTTAGTAGCCGTAATCAAATGATCGATGAAAAGGCTTCCTTTTGAATTTGGAGCAATAATCCGGAGTTCATTCATGCCTTCTTCCGGTGTGCCTTGCATATCACGTTCATAGCAAACCCATGCGGCACGCCAACCACTGAAATTAATACCAAAAGGGAAAGATGTGCATCGTTTGCCGTCTTTCAGAAACTGAAACTCAATGGTCGCATCTTGGGGAACTTCATTATAAACCCACACAATAAAAGCCGAAAGATATAAATCCTTGCCGGTCGGATCTTTCTTCTCAAACTTCAGGTCTTTCTTGAGTTCCAATATTCCACCCGGTTCAAATGTCCATTCCAACGAATGTTTTCCATCTTTATAATGCAGATCAGATACCGACAGGCGGGAATGGGTAGCGGTGATACAATCCGGTATTTGCGGTTCTTCAAAAGAAAACATCCGCTCATCTGTTACAACTTGCGCATGAAGGAATGCTGAGCACAAAAGAGAAAACAGAGTTGTCACTCCAAATTTAGTAAAAGGTTGTTTCATCATGGAAATATAGTCTTATTAGGTTTTCAGTATATAAGTCAAAGTATAGTCGCTCTAAAATCTGTAAAGAGTACGTGATTCTGCAAAAGACGTAAACCGAAGTGTCCGTCACCTTCACTACCCGCAAGGGTATAGCGGAACAACTCTTCATCATTCACAGAATAAGTTGTGATTCCCTTTTCCACTCGAATCCGAATCTCATACCATTGATTGGGGACGAGTAAATGAGAGGCATCGGTATATTCTTTCAATAAAGGTTTCACCTTGTCATCTGCCACTCCATAATATTCTCCTTTGTATCGACGGAAACGGGTCGTTGAGTTATCATTTCCTCCGTATCCAACGTAGAAAAGGTTTAATGTGTTATAGTTTTTAAAGATGCCGTCACGCCACTGACTACGGGCAAAAAGATCATCAGGGTATTTAGGATCATTGGCAGCCCAGAAGCAGTTCAGATCACTCAAGCGGTCATACTTTCCACCTTGCATCACCATACAAATACGATAACTTATTTCATAATCGCCCGTCAATCGTTGCCGATACCACATAGTCAGTCCGTCCGGAACTATCAATTCTAATGTATCTGCACTTTCTATTATTTGCAAAGCATGGGATGCATCTTCTATTTTCCATTGCTGCACAAAAGAAGCTTTGTGCTGTGCCAAAAGCACCACACTATTTAAGAGAAAAAAAGTAATCAAACTGTAGCCTATAAAAAATCGCTTCGTCATTACGGTATTAGTTTAAAGATTATTCTTCCGAATACAAAGAAACCCCTCTTTTCGAAAAAAGAGGGGTTCAAATTGTACAAAATAACTCAAATAACGTATTGACTGATAATTTGCATTACCAATATCTTATAGTTTTTTCATCAACAAAGTTCTCATACCATTTCTGGTTTGAAACACCCTTACTATCTACCCATTTAGTAAAATCAGGATATGCTTCTCTAAATGGTACACGTTCATAAGCATGACGTGTGCCAACCGGAAGTTTAACTCCCCAAGTGGAACCTTTGGTATTTGAATAATAAACATTTGCATCCAGTGTAGTGTCACCCGCAACCAATGCTTCATATTCTGCTTTGTAAGCAGAAGTCGGTGCATAACCCCTCATGTGTATTTCTTTACCACCGTTCACCTTAATAAAGAAATTCTGTCTATTAGTATCTAAAATCAACTCTCTAAATGCTGCAAGCTGAGCATCTCTTTCAGCTCCAGTTAATCCTTCTTTACCAATCAGTCTAACTTCAGCACGCAACATAGGTAGTCCTTCTCTTACTTTTCCTTGTGTTACCTGAAACATATCCTGATTATTATCCATCAAAGAAGTTAAACCATCCAGTGTAATAACAGTTCCTTCCGCTTGTGCTTTATCCACTGTCAATATTGCGAAACGCGGTTCTTTGCGAGTATCATTACTCCAATTCCAATTTTTATTTTCAACTTTCACTATATTTTTTGTAGAAAGTTCCTCTTTAGCTAAGTCTGTCATTGTTCCCTGACCACCTTTTAGTATAAGGCTTGCAGTAATCCGATCAACATACTCGCTTTTCAAACCATCCAGTACAACACCTAACACAGTCGGGTATATACCACCTACAGCACGAACATCCAAAGTCAACAACAATTCTTCTTTACCTCCTACAGTCTCCATCATCTGTTGACTATGACATTCAGTCACCTTCAAGTCATACTCGAATACAACATCGTTGAAATCTTCATCATACCATGAATCCAGTTGAATAGGCCAACCATCTTCGAACATCACCACACCTGTGTTATGATAGAAAAGATAGCCTTGGTCCGTTTCATTTGTCGGCTGCACTGCATCTTCAGGAAGCGCAAGAGTTACCGATGCCAGACGGTTTGTTTCAAAATTGAAACCAGTACTCTGATCTACACCACGACTAACAGGAGACAAAGCAAATTCTTTTGTAGCCTCTGTTCCCGAAACTGTATTGTATTTCATATACACTTTCTCGCAAGCAGCAGGAACATTCAACGTAAGAGTACGGGAATCTTTCACTAATACATCTCCCACAAGCAGACTCGCTTCAGAACCACTTTTATCGGAATATACATTCACAAGTGTAGAAGCATTTACCGGGTCAACAGTTCCCGAACCATCGTTACCTTTTTCCAACTCATTATCAGAGCAGGAAGTAGTAACCAACATTGTCCCCATAAGGACATACATCAAACTTTTAATTTTCATCTTAATTTAATTTTTAAATTTATTGTTTGTTTTTGTTTCGCATGAGAACCTGGCTTATCACACTTATTTTCAGGCTCCATTTGTTAACTTATCAAAAATATATTTAACGCCTAATAGCTTTTTGCTTGCCTTTATTTGTAATTTCAATCCTTTCCATCGAGAATAATCACAAGAGCTAAAATAGGGCTCAAAAAGCCTGTTCATGAACAATGGATAATATATACAAGTTATTTCGTATATTTGCATTAGACAGAACATTCAATACAACAAATATAGAACTTTTATTCCGAATATACAAGTTCTATATATAAATATATCAAGGGAAATGGATCAAGTACTGTATGGTATAGATTACATAGAATATTATTTCTATTGGATATATTACAAGTTTATTGGCTATCCTTTAATCATAAGAATATGCTCAATTGCTGTAATGTTTTGTATTATTGCGTACTTATTTCTCCTATTCCATATTATATATGGTATATTTAAAAGGCGAAAAGAGAAGCGGAAATACAATAAAGCATTTGATAAGTATTATGAAGAAATGAAATCTATCTCACTAGATTCCAACACATTGAGTGAAGAAGAGATAGCTGACAGATTAGAATATGATACGAAAAAGCGCCCGAAACCTAACGAGTTACGCATTATCACTCAACTATTAACAGAAATCAAGAGTGTGCATGAAGATGAGATCAATGAACTAAACTATCAAACGATTCAAACCGTATTCCAAATCACACGTTTCCTTGAACGCGAACTTCAATTCGGTTCCAAAAGATCAAAGATACAAGCTCTGAAACTTATTCAGTCCATCAATGGCTATGCCTCTGAAGCGGTATTGGTGCGTTTCCTCTATCATCGTGAACTAGAACTAAGAAACTCGGCACGCTATACTTATATGTGGTTAAGCCAGGGTGACCCGTTCCGCTTCTTCGACGAAGACATCGGCATGAAGTTAAGGCAATGGGACATGATGGAGTTACACGCTATCTTGGAGCACCGTAAGAAAGTGGGATATAACACACCCACCTTTATTAAATGGGTGAATACTTCAGCTGAAGAAAACGTTAAGATATTCTTTATCAACGAAATCCGGCTATATAATGAAACCGAAAGTGCCCCAATTCTCGCGAAGCAACTCAATGCCCGTTCTGTGGAAATACGAGGTGAAGCGATCAAGACTTTAGGTAAACTAAAATACAAAGAGGTTGAACCTAAGCTGATTGAAATGTATAATGTACAACCGGAAGAAGTCAAACGACAAATCATTTCGGCTATTGCGGATCTAAAGACCGATAAGGCTTTAGGATTTCTTTACAATGCTTATGATGAAGCAGATAACTGGGGAACCAAGAGAGTCATACTCAAAGCCCTCTATGAGTATAGTGCAATGGGAAGGAAAACATTCGATCAATTGGAAAGAAAAGCAGATTCCCACACAGCTATATTGTTTGCCCACACCAAGCATCCGTTAATCAACCAGTTAAACTAGAGAACATGAGAGATATAATATTTACATTCTTCAATTATTTCGTATTCTTTTATACGAGCATGCTGGCGATATTCTTCGTCACATTCGCCTTCCTCTCTTTCATTTCTCTAAAACGGAGAAAGGATTACTATGTGGAAAGCTATATGCGGAAAACAATCAAGGAATCCCCCTATACACCGGGCATTTCGGTAATTGCTCCTGCCTTCAATGAAGAAAAGACAATCATTGATAATGTGAACTCCATGCTTGCATTGGAATATCCGCTTTTCGAGGTGGTTATTGTAAATGATGGAAGTACGGACAGTACATTGGAAAAGATGACCGAATATTATGAACTGGTAGAAGTGCCCTATGCTTATATCGAGCGAATCAAAACCAGACCGTTCCGAAGACTCCTCAAATCCTCCAACCCGAAATACAGCCGACTCATCGTTGTAGACAAAGAAAATGGAGGAACTAAAGCGGATGCATCCAATGCGGGTATCAACGTTGCTTCTCATCCTTATTTTATCTGCACGGATGTGGATTGCATTTTGGAAAAGTATGCTCTTTATCGTTGTATCTCGCCCATTATATCTTCAGAAAAACAAGTAATTGCAGTCAGCGGAACGATGTTGATGGCTAACGGATGCGTCGTGAAAGACGGACAAATCATAGACGTTAGAACTCCCCGTACACCGATTCCACTTTTCCAGAATCTGGAATACATGCGTTCCTATCTGATTGGTAAGATGGGATGGTCCGCAATCAATGGTATGCCGAATGTTTCCGGTGGATTCGGTCTTTTCGACCGTTCGGTAGCGATTGCAGCCGGAGGATACGATGCCCCCTCTTTTGCCGAAGACATGGACCTCATCACCCGCATGGTAGGATATATGTGCGACTTCTCCCGTCCTTATAAGATCGTACAGATTCCTGATACTTGTTGTTGGACGGAAGGACCTCCCAACCTGGCAATGCTTTACCGGCAACGTACCCGTTGGGCACGGGGATTGTTCCAGACACTTAATATCCATCGTAAGATGATTTTCAAAAAGACGTATAAACAGATGGGACTGTTAACTCTGCCTTATATGTTCGTTTTTGAGTTTCTGGCGCCGATCATCGAGCTCGTCGGTTTGATAGTATTTATCTATCTGGCCTTTACAGGAGCAGTCAACTGGAACACGGCATGGATGATTTACCTGACGATCTATACGTTCTGCCAGTTCCTTTCCATCGTTGTTATTACCTACGACTACTATGTCGGGATGCTATATAAAAGAGGATATGAATACCTGTGGATTATCATTGCGTCCATATTAGAGCCTATCTTCTATCATCCCATCATCACTTTCTGTTCATTGAGAGGATACCTCAGTTATCTGACCAATAGAGACTTCAAGTGGAAGAACATGGAACGTAAGGGATTCAAGCAGAAAGAAGAAAGTGCAGACGGTACTGATATAACGGCAATGAAGCCCGAACCTGCTACGATTTAAACAAGAAAGAAAGATTAAAGACAAGATAGAATGAACAGAGAATTTCTCCATAAGATCACCATATTAGGTTGTCTGTTTTTACTGATAACCTCTTCCTCCGGGACCGACAACGGATTCCAGACACCGGAGCAATATGCCCAGATTGTACAGGAGCATTTTGCGAACGAGGAATGGGAAGCAGGGAAAGAGCTGTTGGAGGAGGGCCTTCAGAAATACCCGAATGTTTCTGACCTTGAATGGCTCATGGGAAAATACTGGTTCCACGAAAAGAACTATGACCAGTCGCGTTATCATCTTGTCAAAGCGATAGATGACAATTACAACAACGTCAATGCCAAACATCTGCTGGTAGATGTAGAAGATATCACCGAGAATTATTCCAGTGCTATTTGTTACGTTAATGAGTTGCTGGAAGTGAATCCGTATTGGAGAGGTTTATGGCGAAGAAAGATTGAACTGTACCGCAAGCAGAACAACGATGTGGAAGCAGATCGTCTGTTGAAACGAATCAATCAGATTTACCCGAACGATACGATTCTAAGGAAGGATTATATCTACAGCATGGAGGTAGGCTACCAGCAAATGAAAAAAGGTGGTAACCGAAAAGAGGCTATCGAAAAGCTGACGGAGCTCATCAAAGTATCTCCTCAAAACGAAGAATATTATCTGGACATCATTAACCTGCATTTACAGGAAGGAAACCGGGAAGCTGCTCTAGGCTGGTCATCCAACGGTTTGGCTGCCATACCGGGAAGCGGTGCGCTTATCGTCAAAAGGGCGAGTATCCTTAGTGAATTGGCACGTTATCCGGAAGCTCTGGTGTTTATACGCGAGCAAATGCGAAGAAACAACAGCCCTGCCATACGGCGTATGTATAACGACCTGTTAATGGAGGCTGCCCGAGCAGAGAAGCAGCGGGATCCTTATGTATTATATGGCATGGCCTACGAAGGAGGTAATAAGAACAAGGAAGCATTAGACTACCTGCTGAACACTTCCGTCACCCGGGGATATACCGATGACGCACTCTTCTATATCAGAGAAGCTAAAAAACAATATGGCAACAATGATAAAGGAATTCTTTATAAAGAATATATGCTTTATCGCCAGATGAATGAGGATGATCTTGCCTATTCAACGCTGAAAAAGATGTATGAGATGTATCCTGATGATTATGATATTACGCTTGCCATGAGCGCACAACACATGAAGAAAGCTGAAAAACTGATGGAACTTGGTCTGTACGCAGAAGCATTGCCGCACGTATTGTTCGTTTCTCAAAAACATGTAGACGACAATGAAGTGAACGGTGCCGCATGGGAAAAAGCCTTGAGTTGCTATATCAATATGAAACGTTACAATGAAGCACTTGCAACATTGGACACCATCACTCTTCACTTCCCTGATTACGAAAACGGCACGTTGAAAAGGGCATTTATTCTCGATAAAATGGATAAAACCGAAGAGGCTTTGCAACTGTATCTATCTGCCATCGAGCAGAGTGATGAAGATATGCGCATTTTCTATGTTATCGGGTACGAGGAACTAGCAGTGCCGTACATCAAGAAATGTATGGAAGCCGGAGCTACGAAGAAAGCATACGAGGAATCTGTTAAGCTAATTAGCCTGAATCCATCAAGCGATCTCGGATTACGGTATGCCATCAATTCGTCCGGTTTACTCGGAAAATACGATGAATTCGAGAAATATACAGCACAAGGAATCAATTATTATCCTGAAGAACCATTCTATCAGGCTAAAAGAGCTACCGTGCTTGAACGTGACAAGAGATACGAAGCTTCTTTGGAATTCCTGAAGCCGATACTCAACAAATACCCGAGCAACAAAGAGATTATAGGCGCATTCTCACAGAGCAGTGAATACCGTGCCCTGCAACTGACAAAGGCCAAAGAACCGGAAAAGGCTCTCGCTGTTCTTGATACAGCTTTGCTTTATGACAGTCAGAACAAATCATTGAAGTACACTAAGGGAGTGGTATATGAAGCCAACCGTCAAGCGGATTCAGCCTATTATTACCAAAAGTACTACGAGCCATCCATCATGGAATATCGCTCTTTCCAACGACATTTATCGGGCCTTAGAAGCATGATGCTCAAGAATGAGATTGCTTTGACCTATCTCCGTGCACGCTACGGAGAAGAAGATATCATTACCTCTGTTGCAACAGCCGAATATACCCGAAAAGGCCAGAAGAACAGCTATACAGGACGTCTCAACTATGCAGGGCGAAGTGGCTCGGCAAGCGACAGCATGGAAGCGGAAGAGCAGACACCGGGAGGAGTCGGCATTCAGGTACAAGGTGAGTGGACGCATCACTTCTCACCGAAGTGGAGCCTCACGGCCAATGCAGCCTTTGCGACCAAATACTTCCCGGACATAACGGCTGATGTCGCTTTACGGCATTATCTCAAGAATGATTGGGAAATAGGTGCGCATGTGGGTTATAGACGGGTAGCCGCCTACACAAAGCGTTATGAATGGAACGATGAATTCTTTGCAGGTGGCACCGGAGACAATGGCTATCTGTTTACGGGTTGGAATGAGTCAAAGACTAACCTACTCACTGTAGGCGGAGAATTAGCCAAGACCATTGAAGTGGTTCGTCTCAACACGAAGATCGATATGCACTTCTTCAACTCTAACTTCTATTACAATGCGCAGATTGGCGCCAAATACTTCCCGGCGAGCGATACAAAGACAAATATCAACGCCATGGCAAGCATCGGATCGGCACCGGAAACGGCCGTACTGGACTATGCGCTGCCCGGCTCTTTCTCTCACACCAATACCATGGTGGGATTGGGAGGTCAGTATATGGTCAGTCCCAACATTACCATAGGCTTGATGGGCACTTGGAACACCTATTATAACCAAACCAATACGGTGCGAGGGACAAGTCCGTCCAACCAGATAGAATCCATATCGACACGCTATAAAAACTTATATAACATCTATGCACAAGTTTATATTTCATTCTGATACGCTTGGCCCTGTATTGGCAGGAATGATATGTATTTGCTGCCTTTTATCCGGCTGCCGTATGCAGGCACGCACGGAGATGTTCCCATCTAAAGAAGGGTATCTCGTCACCATTGGTGAGGATCCGACCGACAGAGACACCCGGTGGGCGAAATACCTGTACGAACATCTCAAGAAGCGTGCAAACGACGATGAAATAGTAGCTTTTGGCGTTTCCGAAATGGACATGTGGCGCATCATCATACAGATAGACCCAACATTGCAGAGAGGATTCAAAGTAGCCTGCAAAGGCTCTGATATCAGACTGACCGCAAGTGACGACAAACAAATGTTATGGCTGCAATACCAACTGATAAAGAAGATCAGCAAAGAAGACCCGCGTATAGACGGTTCGGATCTTCCTCCCGCCCTTATCAATCTCAACGATACTTGCGGAGCTTTTGCATTTGACTATCAAAGTATTTATTCTCCATACGGCCTGAACGCCGATCATACAGGCGTTATCGGCCTGAACAACTTTGATGACAGCTGGGGAATATGGGGACACAACCTGCGAAAAGTCTTGGGAAAAGATGCAGAGAAAGTATATGCCACCATTCACGGGAAGACAGATGACTCACAACTGTGTTTCTCTTCCGAGGATATGTATCGCCAGATAGAAAGTTACATCGTAGATAACTTCGGTGAAAAGGGGAATTTCCGTTTTGTAATCGCACCGGATGATACTCCGTACGCCTGTACGTGTGCCACCTGCACCGCATTGGGAAATACAGAGAAGAACGCAACTCCCGCCGTTACGGAACTGATCCTCCGCCTGTCGCAGCGTTTTCCCAAACACACGTTCTTTACGACTTCCTACCTGACTACGCAACAAGTCACAGACAAGCAGCTCCCGCCTAACGTCGGGGTAATTGTCAGCGCTATCGACTACCCGCTCCGCCGGACAGACGGCAAGGACGAGCAAGACAAGAAATTTGCGGAACAACTCGACAACTGGAAGAAAGTAACGAACAACATCTATATATGGGACTATATCAACAACTTCGACGACTACCTCACTCCTTTCCCCATATTAAAGATAGCCCAGCAAAGACTCCAACTTTTCAAACAACACGGAGCCAGCGGCATATTTTTCAACGGAAGCGGTTACAGCTATTCTTCCTTCGATGAAATGAGGACTTTTGTATTATCAGCCCTTCTTATCAACCCGGAGCTTCCGGTTGATGAGTTAATTAAAAGCTATTTCAATCAGGAATACCCGGTATCCAAAAAATGGCTGTACGATTACTACACAGAGCTAGAAAACAACGCCCAATCCGGAAAGCGGCTCGGACTTTACGCCGGTATCAGAGAATCGGAAAAAGGATTCCTCTATCCGGAGAAGTTTATCAAATTCTATGATGAAATGGGAGATTTTGTATCCGAAGCAAAAGGGAAAGAGCGCAAAAAGCTGCACGAGCTCCAGACCGCCTTGTCTTTCACGCGCATGGAATTAGCACGTGACCACAGTTTCGACGCTTACGGATATGCCAAGCGGAATGGAAAGGATATTCAACCGCTTCCCCAAGCTCGTAAATGGGTCACCCAGCTCAAAGAGCATCAAGCATTTGCCGGAATGGGATATTATAATGAGTCAGCTTATGAGATTGACTATTATATAAAGGAATGGGAACAATATATACTTGCTTCCGACATAAAGAAAAGTTTGTTTCTGGGAATGCATCCTTCCGCAACCCCTAAACTAAATAAAAATGATTCAAAGAAACTGACCGATGGCACTCACGGTTTACCCGGAGACTATCATTGCGGTTGGGTTATCATTCCGGGAGAAGAATGTACCATCAACCTGCCGGTTAAAGGACTCAATGCATCAGGAACATTCTATATCAGTTTTTTGAATCTTCCCCGCCATCGCATCTATGCTCCACAGCAAGTTCAACTGTTGAAAGACGGAGTAGCCTATAAAACAATAGACTTAAAACCGGAAGACTCCCCAGAAAAAGGAGAAATGATGAAAGCCACCGTTCCGGCAGACTTGAACGGAACAGAACAATTAAGCATAAAAATCAGTTGTTTAAAGAAGCCGGGAACGCAAATGGGTATCGATGAAATTGCATTCATCCCTTAAATGCTGAAAAAGTGATATAACAAAAATAAATGGCAACAATGAATAAATCTATATTCTATATTTTACTACTGACGGCACTTCCGCTCTACTTTACAGGGTGCAGAAAGGAAGTACGTCCCACCAGCATGACGATAAAAGATTCCGTCAGACACTATTACCCTATCAAGCAAGGTCAGCAACTCGATATCATGTTTACCATCACCAACACGGGAGACGCTCCGTTAATCATTTCAGAAATGCAACCTTCCTGTGGCTGTATCATTCTGGATAAAAGTTCGCATATCATCATTCCCGAAGACGGTATCAGGCAATTCAAAGCAACCTACAACAGCATCAAGAATGTAGGCGAAGTTGTTCACCGCATCCGGATTTTCGGCAATATGCTCCCAAATGGAAAAGCAGAACTAAAATTTGATGTTAACGTAGTCCCCGACGCAGATTATACACGTGATTATGAAGAACTCTATCAGGATTTCAACACTAAAAACGGCATTGTCAGGGAAATGGTAGACGGAAAAGAATCCGAACTAGGATATTATGTAGGAGAACCCTAATAATAAGTATTAAGTATCAAGTATTAAGTATTAAATGACTGGCTAATACTTGATACTTAATACTTGATATTGATACTTATCTCTACGGATGTATTTCTTTGAATGCGGCATTTTCTTCTTTCACATTCTGAATAGTCTGTTTTAACTCCCCAATCGGCAAGTCATATCCATACCAGCCTGTATAGCAATCCACCACATACCATTTCCCGTCAGCCTGCAATTCGAACTCGACACGCAAATCCACTTCGGACTCTTCATAGCCCGCTTCAAAGATTTTGTGTTTCGGTTCATTCAGCGTAAACTTGGAGACATAGATTCCCCCTTCTTCCTGGGTGATACGTTCTTCCTTCATGGTTTCGCTATCCAGCAACGGCCATTTTTCCTTAGTGAAAGGGAACGTCTTTTCGGTTTCGCCGTCATCTGCCAATAAAGTAATCGGGGTCTTTAATGGGAACTTGACACGAGTATACTGGAAGGCTGCACTGGAAGTAAATTTATCCAGAAATGATTTGAAATCTTCACCGTCTTGCGTAGTCAGTTCACTATCGGCTTTTGCCTTGGAACTATTACCGCAGGAGATAAACGAAACACCGGCGAACAGCAGCATAGCCAGCAAGCAGCATACAAACTTTTTAGCTCTCATAACACTATACAAATTAAGAGTTTAATTGACGGCGCAAAGATAATGACAAGTTTGGCATCTTGGTTATTTTAAGAACTAAATATTTGCGTCTATATAATCAATTTCCCGAATCTATGTATGTTTCAGATATTCATAACCGAAGCGACAGTACAGACACTTTCGCTTATCACAATACTCTTTTTGCAACTGTATCAATGCCTGACTATCCGCCGCACTGACAACCGGAAGCCCGGCATCGCTCCACGAGCGGATAATATGATTACTCTCCGCCTTCAATTCTTCCAGAAAACGTCCGGCACGTTCACACATTCGTTCATCTGTCTTATGCAGACCGTATGTATAAAGAAAAGGAACCACTGTATTAATGATAATCAAATCCTTGGAACGCTCTCCCATCGTCTTCTCCTTTTGTGAAGACGGTCGCCCGAATAAATAATGATTTTCCCAATAGGGAGACGTACGGGCATCCAGCAAGGTTCTCACATCCGCCAGAGTTTCCGCTTCCAACAAACGTGAAAACAACTTATCCCCTTTCTGATAGAGATAAGCTAATTGCGCCAAGCGAATATGCGGAAAGTTTTCCGGACGAAGCCGTAGAAAACGCCATAACGTAGCGTCCATCCCCTGCCCGATTTCAAACTTCCGCTGCAAATAACGGAACTCCTTGCAAAGACGGAGACTATACTCGTCTTCCTGTTCCTTTTTCAGAAACGTTTCTTCCAACAATCCCGCCAAACCATAGAAAAAAGCCTCTATCTGAAACAAATCATTCCGGTGCTTATCCAGCGCACGAAACGGCAGTAATCCCGCCCACGTTTCGAAAGCATCCCCATTCAAGCCAAAACCGAAATTACGGGCAAGGGTGATAAAGAATGCATCTTCCCAATTACGGTTACAAAGCGCGAGACGCTGTGTGATTAATCGGGCTTTCTGCTCCAAACGTTCTGTTTGCAAAGCGGTCAGCCAGGAATGAATGGTAAGTTTGGGAAGAGAGGCAAGGATGGGATGGCAAGCCGGATACTGATCGGCTACACAAAGTTCATGGTAATGCAATCGCACATTTTCCGGGCAAGTCAGTAACAGTTGCGGTATCTGTTCACCGTTGGTACGGGTTATTTCCGTATCTGCTTCACTCACTACATGGAGAATCACAGAGTCGTATGCTTTGTCAGAATGATGTCCGTGGCGAAACCAGTCGGAAGAATGTGTATGTATTTCGATGTTTCCCACCCATAAGGCGCCGTCAATCTTTAGTTTCGCGTTGAAAAAGTCGGGACCGGCGTTGGGGTTTTGCAGACCGGGGTCAATCACTTCTACCGGTAAGCCGTTGGTGGTTTGCAGTACTTTCAGGGGAAATAATTTATGTTTCCACACGTAGTGGAGAAGATGTTCCATGTTAACAAGACGTTAATGTGCGCTGCAAATGTAATAAAAATCTTATCTTTGCGACTATTATTTTGAATATAAGTCAGAAAACAATGAAAATAGCACTGATCGGTTACGGAAAGATGGGCAAAGAGATAGAAAAGGTTGCCCGTAGTCGCGGACATGAAATCGTCTGCATCATTGACATCAATAATCAGGATGACTTCGAATCGGAAGCATTCAAATCGGCCGATGTGGCCATTGAGTTTACCAATCCGATGGTAGCTTACAGCAATTATATGAAAGCGTTCAAAGCCGGTGTGAAACTGGTATCGGGCAGTACCGGATGGATGACCGAGCACGGCGAAGAAATCAAGAAGCTCTGCACGGAAGAGGGCAAAACACTCTTCTGGTCGTCCAACTTCAGCCTGGGAGTCAGCATCTTCTCCGCTCTCAACAAGTATCTGGCTAAAATCATGAATCAGTTCCCTGCTTATGATGTCACCATGAGCGAGACACATCATATCCACAAGCTGGATGCCCCCAGCGGAACAGCCATTACACTGGCGGAAGGTATTCTGGAAAAGATAGACCGTAAAGACAAATGGGTGAAAGGAACTTTCCTTGCGCCGGACGGAACCATTAGCGGAACCAACGATTGTGCTCCTAACGAACTTCCTATCAGTTCCATCCGTGAGGGTGAAGTTTTCGGACTTCATACCATCCGTTATGAGTCCGATGTAGACACCATTTCTATCACCCACGATGCCAAGAGCCGCGGCGGGTTTGTATTGGGAGCCGTATTGGCAGCCGAATATACTGCCACACACGAAGGTTTTTTGGGTATGAGTGATTTATTCCCGTTCTTGAATGACTAAAATATCAGAAGCTAGTTCTAAACAAATATAACATTATGAGACAAGCCACACGCGCACAATGGATCAAATGTGCCACTGCTATTCTACTTTACCTCATCTTCCTTATCTGGGTACGGAGTTGGTGGGGATTGATTGTTGTTCCTTTCATTTTCGATATTTATATCACAAAGAAAATTCCCTGGTCTTTTTGGAAGAAGTCGAAGAATCCGGCTGTCCGCAGTATCATGAGCTGGGTAGACGCCATCGTGTTTGCGTTGGTTGCTGTCTACTTCGTCAATATCTACATCTTCCAGAATTATCAGATTCCTTCTTCTTCATTGGAAAAATCATTGCTGGTGGGCGACTTCCTGTATGTGAGCAAGATGAGTTACGGTCCCCGCGTACCGAACACTCCCCTTTCCATGCCGTTGGCGCAGCATACACTGCCTGTCTTCAATACTAAATCATATATCAAGTGGCCACAATGGAAGTACAAACGGGTACCAGGCTTCGGCAAAGTGAAACTGAATGACATTGTTGTCTTCAACTTCCCCGCAGGAGATACGGTAGCAGTGAACTACCAACAGACAACGGACTTCTATACGCTGGCTTACGGCGAAGGACAACGTATCTATTCCAAACAGATTGAAATGGATAGTCTGACACGCGCTCAGCAACGTGCCATCTATGATTTGTACTATGCTGCCGGACGTAAACAGATAATGAACAACCCGCGTACTTACGGAGAAGTCCTCTGGCGTCCGGTAGACCGTCGCGAGAATTATGTGAAGCGTTGTGTCGGCCTGCCCGGTGACACCCTTCAGATTGTAGACGGACAGGTGATGATTGACGGTAAAGCGATTGAGAACCCCGAAAACCTGCAATTCAACTATTTCGTACAAACCACTGGTCCGTACATTCCCGAAGATATGCTTCGTGAACTGGGTATCAGCAAGGACGACACCATGCTGATAGAAGACTCCGGCTGGGAAAGCGGACTGCTGGAAATGGGACTGGACAGCCGGAATGCACAGGGCAAACTGAATCCGGTATATCATTTCCCGCTAACCAAGAAGATGTATGAAACGCTTTTGGGCAACAAAAAGCTAATCAGCAAAATAGTAATGGAACCCGAAGATTATGCCGGACAGATGTATCCGCTCAATCTTTATACCAAATGGAACCGCAACAATTACGGTCCGATCTGGATTCCTGCCAAAGGAGCTACCATTACCCTCACAGAAGACAACCTGCCTATCTATGAGCGTTGCATCGTAGCCTACGAAGGCAATAAGCTGGAAGTGAAACCGGACGGTATCTACATCAATGGTGAAAAGACCAACGAGTATACCTTCAAAATGGATTATTACTGGATGATGGGTGACAACCGTCACAACTCCGCCGACTCCCGTTATTGGGGTTTTGTACCCGAAGATCACGTAGTGGGCAAACCGATTGTTGTATGGCTATCGCTTGACAAAGACCGTGGATGGTTCGACGGCAAGATTCGCTGGAACCGCCTCTTCAAGTGGGTAGACTGATAAGTGTACGGATAGAATAGAGTGATAAGGTGATAAAAGTTGATGAACATTCGTAAATTCAAATGGATACTAGCATTTGCCGGAGCAGTAGTCGTAGTGCTTCTGCTCCGGGGATTTGCTTTCACGTCCTGCCTTATCCCTTCCACCGGCATGGAGAATTCCATTTTTCAGGGTGAACGTATCCTCGTCAACAAATGGAGTTACGGGCTGCGGGTTCCTTTCATGTCGCTTTTCTCTTATCATCGCTGGTGTGAGAGTCCTGTACGTCGGCAAGAAATCGTAGTGTTCAATAATCCTGCCGGAATCCGGCAACCTGTCATCGACCGCCGGGAAATCTATATCAGCCGTTGTCTCGGAGTTCCGGGAGATACGTTGTTGGTCGATTCTCTTTTCTCCGTTATTTCTCCGGAGGCACAGTTTAATCCGGATAAGAAAAGACTTTATTCGTACCCCGCTTCAAAAGAAAATCTGATTACGTCACTCATGCATACTCTTTCCATCACCAACGACGGATTGATGGGAAGTAATGACAGCACCCATGTGCGCAGTTTCAGCCGTTACGAATATTATCTGTTGGAACAGGCCATGAATGGGAAAGAGAGCTTCGTTCAACCTTTGTCAAACAAAGAAGATGCCGAACCAAATCCGCTGATTGTCCCCGGAAAAGGGAAATTTATCCGGGTCTATCTCTGGAACATGACCTTGCTGCGGAATACCCTCGTGATGCACGAAGGCAAACAGGCAGAAATAAAGAACGACACTCTATACGTGGACGGAAAACCCACACAACACTGTTATTTCACCAAAGATTACTATTGGATGGGGTCTAACAATACCGTCAACTTCTCCGATTCACGGCTCTTCGGATTTGTCCCGCAAGACCATATCATCGGAAAAGCCTCCATTATTTGGTTCTCCAAAGAAAAAGAAACAGGGTTGTTTGACGGATATCGATGGAGGCGTTTCTTCAGAACAGTGAAATGATCTTCCGGATCATAAAAGAAACACCCCCTTCATAATATCTCATAATATCCTTAATAACAGAGCCTCCTAAACGAATTAAAATGAAAGAAATGAACATCGCTTATTTATCTTCAGCCTATCTCGCTCCCGTTGAATATTATACCAAACTACTGGCTTATGACAAGGTATTTGTAGAACAATACGACCACTATATAAAACAAACCTACCGCAACCGGTGCACCATTGCCGGCCCATCGGGTGAGTTAGCCCTTTCTATCCCAACCGTAAAACCCGACACATTGAAGTGTCCGATGAAAGATATCCGCATCTCCGACCACGGCAACTGGAGACATCTACATTGGAACGCCATCGAATCGGCCTACAACAATACTCCTTTCTTTGAGTACTACAAGGACGACTTCCGCCCCTTCTATGAAAAGAAATACGAGTTTTTAATCGATTTCAACGAAGAACTCTGCCGGATGGTCTGTGAGTTGATTGATATTCACCCCACCATTGAGCGCACTTCCGAATATAAGATGGAGTTTGCTCCCGGAGAATCCGATTTTCGGGAAGTAATTCATCCGAAAAAGGATTTCAGGGAAGTAGATACAGAATTTGTCCCACAACCTTACTATCAGGTTTTTGAGTCCAAACTGGGTTTCCTGCCTAATTTGAGTATCATAGACCTGTTGTTCAATATGGGACCGGAAAGTCTGTTGGTACTGGGCAAACAATGACCTCACTTTTCTATCGGAATGTAAAGTTACATAAGTCTTTATAATTACCGAATATCTCACAGTAATGCCATTACTGCATTTCTTGTCATTTGTTATCCTTTCTTTATTAAAGACTTTCCTTTTTCAGTCAGGCGATACTTCTGCTTTGGACTTCTCAGTTGCTCCGGGAAAATAGGTTCTAGCACTCCTATTTCAATAGCGGGTCTTAAGTATTCTTTTGAAAAGTAACTACGATTTTTCAAGCCTAAAAGTTCCATCATTTCCTTAACGGAATATGTGCTATACTCAATAACATTTAATAGAGTCTGAACTTGTATGGTACTTATGTGGTACTTATGTGGTACTTGTACGGTACTTATGCGGTTATCCTCCCCATATCGGAAAATAAGTTTCACAAAACCATTAGATAACTCAAATTCCGGTTCTGGCAAGTTTGCTTTTTGACATTCTTTCGTCATTAAACTTATACCACGCCCCCAACTCTCTAATAATTTACGTCTGTAAAGCACATTGGCAATTAAAGGATTCTGTGGTTCTGAACAATGTTCGGATTTCATCTTTTCCATATCCCAATCACGAGGGAATGTACCCGGATTTTCGATTTCCACACGATCATCATAGATAGCTATTCCTACAGAGCCGCCAGGAGTTCGAAGTTGTCTATGACAAAGCGAATTGACAACCCCTTCCCGTATAGCTTTATAAGGAATCGTCAAATGCTCTTCTCGTTCCAACCCTTCGGTTGTACCCGACAGAGAAAGATGCTTAAATATAAAGGCCATTGCTGCATCAAGCAATTTGAACAGATTACCTTGCACGCGCTGATTATCCATAAAGATCATTTTATCCGTTCCTTTGAAACGTGCCAATCTCAAGAGGCATTGTGGATATTCTATCAGTTCCCGATTAGCAAACAGTATGGCTGCGGCATTGTTTAATACACCATTTGCCAGCAACCCGAATCTCTCTAAAATAACGGCAACATTGTTCCCCGTGTTCTCTGGTAGACGACCA
Organism: Bacteroides ovatus; assembly: GCF_001314995.1. Lineage (NCBI taxonomy): Bacteria > Pseudomonadati > Bacteroidota > Bacteroidia > Bacteroidales > Bacteroidaceae > Bacteroides > Bacteroides ovatus. Next base: position 4,340,487 of record NZ_CP012938.1, on the reverse strand, counting down.
CATTCTATTCCAAGCCTCACCGTTTTTAAAATCTCATTCTCATCCATATCCTGTATAGAGAGTTTGGTGTTTTCAAACAATTCCCAACGGTATTTCGCTTCGTCACGAAGCATCAGCAATCGGTTGTACACCGCTTGCGGCATAATTGACGTCACGCTTTCTACACGATAATAAGGACGACCTTTATAGCAAAACGGACGATTTAACCTTGAATCATCGACATAAAGGGCTATTATCTTTTTATTGCTATCTGAAACAGGTATATAAGAAACTTGCACTGTGGCTGTTGGTTCCAATCTGTTAATAGCTTCCGCAATACACCTTTTAGTTACATCAGCAACTTCTTGTCCGATTATTTTCCCTTTGTCAGTAACACCGAATAAAACCGTTCCACCTTCTCCATTAAGGAAAGCGCAAAGTGTTTCCATTCCTCGCTCCAACTGTCCGGTGGTTTCTTTAAATTCCAGTTGTTCATTTTCAGTCTGAACAATCAGGTTTTTTATATCTTCAAGATTATCTATTTTCATACCATATATTATTGATTCACAAAAGTACTCTTTTTTTTGTAAGATAGTAGCATAGAAACAAGTTACTTCCCTACCAAGACAGTTCACACAATAGGTATATTGAAAAATGAAACCACCTTTATCTTCTTAAAAGGTGATTAAGGTTTAGCGATAGCATCATACATCATAATACTATAATCCCGTATCATACTCTCAACTAAACCATAATCACTAAATGAGCTCTATAAAGCTGTTTATACCGCTACTTCTTCACGATTCTTCTCTTCATTAGATTCTGCCGCATCCAACCGATTCAATAAGTATCGTACATTCTGAAGATGTATATTGTTATTCCGATCCATTTTTTTAAATTGCCAACTGTTTTTAGTGGTATTCAGTATACAATTCATTAACGTTCCCACTGCATCAGCACTCTGGAAACGATTGGTATTGGAGATTTGCGTATTCATCATGTGCGCGCCGAATCCTCTAATCACCTCTTTCACACTTATCGACTTATAAGTACGGATGGCTTCAAAGGCCGCCACATTACTATAAAGCGTATTAGCTAAATCCTCCAGTCTCTTTCGGTCTGTTCGTTCCACCAGATAGCTTTCAGGATTCATAAAACGATTGAGAGTCAGATAAAAAGCCATCATTTCATCATCGGATGAAAAGATAACGTGCATGAGTTGCGTCGCGTCCCCCGGACGGGCCTGCTGATTGCTTAAAACTTCTTCCATAAGAATTTTAATTAAATGGTGAATAAATTAAGTTTAATGGGGCGATACAGAAAGGTAGTTTTAAGGAATAAAAGAAGCGGTTCCGCCTGTCCCATTGCTCTTCACCATCCACAACAGGCAGTAGGTGCATTAACATCCTACATGGGGGTGCGAAACCGCCATATAGGAAAATGGGACAAGCATAAAAAAAGCTTGCCACACTAGATACAGCAGTTTCCCTGCTGTGGATTTTGATAAAGAGCATTGCAAAGATAGAATATAAAATCAGAAAAGAGAAAAGAAAATCAGTATTAATTGAAGTTTACAGCAATAAGCTTAAGACAGAACTTTCTAAAGCCTACTTGCAACTATAAGATTCATTTTGAAGGTTCACCGGTTTCACCTTTAGCTGAATGACTATAAATCAAAATCTTATGGTGAAAGAGGATGTAAAATACAGAAAGAACCATCTTTCACCTCCTTCACAAAGATAAAAAGCCGAGGGATAAATGACAAGATAGCACTGTGGAGATGCTTACATCATATAAATGAGTGTATACATCCAATTTGTTGGGTATATATATCCAATGTATTGGGCATATATATCCTGCACGTTGGATATATATATCCTACGTCTTGGGTATATATATCCAACAACTCAAGTATTAATAACCTAGATACAAAGTATTAATAGCCTATAACTCAAATATTAATACTTAAAACAACGGCACAGTACCTTTCACATCTCTGGATGCACTACCGATGACTGCCTCAAACTCGTACACCATTGAGCAAGATTAATAAAGCTATTTCGCAATTAGTTTCAAGCCTTGAAACAAAGTGTTTCAAGCAGGGAAACGAAGTGTTTCACACCGAGAAACGGATTGTTTCAAGCCTTGAAACAATTCTTGAAACTAATCGCTACTGGTGAAGTAAGCGTCTCCGCGATTCTATATAGTGTATTAAAATAAAAAGGCTAATGATCCCTTTTTAGTCATTAGCCTTTTCCCATCTGTCAGGAAGCAGTTCCCTGTATTTTTCAATTGGTGTGTTCGGTTGCCATTCGGCTGTTCTGTTTATCACATCCGTGAGATACTCAAATAGATTCACTTTATGCATCCTACAAGTGAGTGCTATCGTATAGAGTATGGCGCCTCGTTCGGCCCCCTTATGGCTGCCGAAGAACAATGAGTTTTTTCTAGATAAGGATATGTACCGGTTCATCCGTTCAACCATATTGTTGTCCAGATAAGTGTCACCATAATTAAAGATGTCCACCACTGCATTCCACTCATTGCGAAGATAGGTAATGGCTTCCTGCAGTTCGCTCTTAGGTAATAAATCCCCCCGTTCTTCTATTTCATCAAGCACATCTTTTATTTCTCCGAGTATGTCCGGCGCATACTTTTTTCGATGCATAAGATTCTGTTCTACCGTCCATCCCTCAACCCCAACTTTATGCTTATGCTCGTTTTGATAAAGTGCGTTTATCAGCTCCACGATTCTTTTTGCATCCGGCTCCTTCTCACCGCAATCTATAAATTTCCGTTTTATATGTTGCAAGCACGGGATGCGTGTGATATTGGGATAAGCATCGCTTTCGAGCTTCCGGTAAGGTGAGTAACCATCGCTTTGTATGATACCTTTGCAACTGCCTAATTCGTTAAGAATAACTCTTTCAGACCGGGAGCCGTCATCATAGAGCAAGTATATCATCCTGGTGTTTATGCCGACAACCACCCAAAGGTATCCCTTCCTGACTCCTTTTCCCTTGCTGTTCTTTTCTGGGACGAGTATTTTGTAATAGGTTTCATCGGCTGCCTTATAAGGATCACTCAAAGCTGTCTGCCGGATGCACTTATAAAGATTTTCGAAGAGGTTTGAGGCTTTCTCTATCAACTTATGAGCCGTAGGTTTCTTCAGCGTAAAGCCATGACTCTCGAAGTAGTTGATGATTCTTTCAACAGGTAGCGATTGTATATAACGTAATTCCATCAATCCGGCAATAAATGAACCGTCATAGCTGGAATTCAAGAAGGCCGAAGCCGGTGTTTTTCCCTCAAACAGGCGACCTTCTTGCGTATAGGTGTGTATCTTGTAGACATGCTTGATGAAGCGCATGGGTACACATTCATAGCGGACGCATATTCTGGGAACAGTGGTAAACAACCGGGCCTTATTGATGTCAAAATCGGGATCATCGGGATAAACGACATGTTCTTCTTCCTCCATCTCATAATGCATGTCACGTTTGGCCCCATTGTTCTTTCTTGCTTTACGCTTATCTGCTTTTTCCGCTTCTATCTTCTGCCGCTCTTCTTCGAATATGGCAGATTGGGGAGCCTGTTGCTGTTCGGATGTGTTGGATACAAGTTTGGCGAGTCCCTTAGTAAGGCGCTGTTGCTTGCTAAGAGATTCGCCTTTTTGAAGGAGTGCCTCTTTAAGGGAAGAAACCTCCTTTATCAAAGCATCTATTTGGTCCAAGAGTCTGTTGTTGTCATCTCGTAATCCCTTGATTTGTTCCTTCAATAACTCTATGATCTCATCCTTTTTCATGGCATAAAGATATAAAAAATCAACGAATTGGCCAAATAAACCGGATGATATCTTTAGCACAAATAACTAATAATCAGAATGTTGAATTAGATCCTGAAACGTTTTCTCAACCGTACAGACTTTAATGACACTCCATTTAAGATAAAAGACAAAACCTGATAAGAGATCTCGTAATTGCCTGTATTGGGGTTAAATGTCGGTAACTCAAAACTTCCACCTTCGAGGCGCTTGTAGTACAGAAGAAAGCCATCGCCATCCCAACGCAGTATTTTTACACTTTGTCGGTTTTTACCAAAGAATAAAAAGATATCTCCGGAAACGGGAGACAAGTCCTTCATTTCCGATCGTATAATTTTGAATAAACCGTCAATGCCAAGGTTCATACGAACAAAGCCCTGGTACAGATAGTAGCGATTGGCTGATGTTAGAGAATACATGGATCTCCCTCCGTTCTTTCGTAATCGCGCAACATTTTAATAACACCACCGGGTGTGGCCCGTTTGACCGAAATGGTGGTTCCACTGTTAAAGGTGATTGTGATCCCGGCAAGACTAAACTCTTCTTCCGACAACATGGCGGGTGCTATTTGAGTGAATGAAGGAGAGGAAGTTGTCGGTTGGGAGGGTTCAACGCCGCCATAATAATCACGGACCACATCTGCCTTGGCTTGTTTAACGCTATAGCCCCGTCTGGACATCCAGGAACTCATACCACCAAAAGTGGTATGCTGATCGCGGCAAACATCGGCTAAAGAACAATTGTAGTCTACTTTCAATACTTCAAGGAAATGTTTCCAAGTTTTTCCAAATCGATTTTCTGCTAAATCCATAATGCTTCATTTTTATACATAGCAAAAATATAAGAATGAAAAAAGGGCGACAAGATAGAATCGCGGAGACGCTTACCTGGTGAAGAGATAGTGAAGTTGTTGCCCTTCACCCGTAAACTCCTTATTCATCGAGGAAACAGAGAAAAGGTGAAAGGGGAGTTGAAAAGGTGGGAAATAAATATCCAGTGGGAAAAATTATTCGATTCTGTACGGAACTGGCAAATCGTCCACAGTTTGTGGACAAATTGGATTTTATCCTTTTCTCATCAAACTTAAAGCTACTTTTTCCTATATGGGAAGATAATACAAATTAAGGGTGAATGGTAGTAAGTTCTATCCCGACTATAAACAAAGAAGGCGGCTCCTGTACCCGGAACCGCCTTCATCTCCTAAAAAAAGATCTCTAACCAAACATCTACCTATTTCAACTCAAATGGTACAATACCTTTAATATCTCTGGATGAACTACCGATGATTGCCTCAAATTTGCCCGGTTCGGCCACCCATTCGTGCTTGGCATCATCGAAGAAGCTCAATGCTTTCTTATCAATCGTCAGCGTTACCGCTTTCTCTTCGCCCGGAGCCAGTTTCACTTTTTGGAAACCTTTCAACTCTTTTACCGGACGAGGGAGAGAGGATTTCTTATCACTGATATAAAGCTGAACAACTTCCTGACCTTCACGAGTGCCTGTATTCTTCACATTGACCGTGAAAGAGATGGTATCATCTGCTGTCATTGTCTTCTTGTCGGCCGAGGGTTTTCCATAGGCGAAAGTAGTGTAGCTCAATCCGTGTCCGAACGGGAACAGCGGTTTGATTTTCTCTTTATCCGCCCAGCGATAACCTACGAAAATATCTTCCCGATAGATTTCATTAATGGTGTCCCCTCTATGTTTAGACTGTGCCAGCTCTTCTTTATTACCGGGATATTCGCCCAGTTTATGAGCACCTACATCTTCCAGTTTTGCAGGGAAGGTGAAAGGAAGTTTCCCTGAAGGGTTAGCGTCTCCCACCAATACAGAAGCAAGAGCTGTTCCGGCTTCCGAACCCAAGAACCAACCCTGAACAATAGCAGGCACTTCATTCACCCAAGGCATAGCCACTGCATTGCCGGAGATATTGACAACAATCAGGTTTTTATTCACCTTTGCCAGTTCGCTTATCACTCTATCCTGCGCGTAAGGCAAACCTAAAGAAGCACGGTCCGAATCTTCACAATCCTGATGATTACTCTTGTTCAAGCCACCGAAGAAGATAACATAGTCGGCATCTTTAGCCACTTGCAAAGCCTCAGCGAGCAGTTCATCTTCCGAACGGTTGTCTTTCAAGTCCTGACCGGTTTTCACACCGTTATACTCTCCTGTCGGATCGCCGACATATCCACGGGCATACACCACTTCCGCTTTTGAACCCACACGGCTTTTCAGTCCATCCAATGGAGAAATCTCATATTTCACTTTCAAAGAAGAACTACCACCGCCCACAGTCATCATCTTTATCGCATTTTCACCGACCACTGCGATTTTCTTCGCTTTATTCAAATCGATAGGCAATACGTTACCGTTGTTCTGCAACAGCACAATTCCTTCTTCAGCTATCTCACGTCCGGCCTGCCCGTGCTCGGGAGAACCTAAAGAGCCGAATGGTTTGTGCGGGTCCATTGAAGTACGGAAAATCAGACGAAGGACATTGCTAACCTTTTCGTCCAGTTCCTTTGTTCCTACTTTACCCTCTTTTATCAGTTTCAGGTAAGGAAAAGCAAGGTAATAATTATCATACGCATTTCTCGTTCCGGCAGACAGTCCGTTCGTCCAAGAACCAAACTCCAAGTCCATGCCGTTATGAATAGCCTGTTCGGTGTTGTGCACACCTCCCCAGTCGGACACTACGACGCCATCAAAGCCCCATTCATCGCGAAGAATATCTCGAAGCAGGCGCTTGTTGTGACAGGCGTGCTCTCCCTGATAGAGATTATAAGAGCCCATAATCGACCATGTTCCACCTTCCTGGACAGCCGCTTTAAAAGCAGGCAGGTATATTTCATAAAGAGCACGATCACTCAATTGCACATTGGTGGTATGACGGTTGAACTCCTGATTGTTCAAGGCATAATGCTTCACACAGGCAGCTACCCCGTTCTCTTGTACACCTTTGATGTAAGGCACCACCATAGTGGCGGACAGATACGGGTCTTCTCCCATATACTCGAAGTTACGTCCGTTCAAGGGAGTACGGTAGATATTCACACCGGGACCCAACAAGATGTCTTTCTTGCGGTAACGTGCCTCTTCACCGATACTTTTTCCATAAAGATGCGACATTTCGGGATTCCATGTAGCAGAAAGACACGTCAGTGCCGGATAGGCAATACAGGAATCGTTTGTCCATCCAGCCTGATCCCATTCATCCCACAACACTTCCGGACGGATACCGTGAGGACCGTCGGTAGCCCATACTTCGGGAATTCCGAGGCGGGGAACGCCTGCCGAACTAAATTTAGACTGTGCATGAATCATCTTCACCTTTTCTTCAAGGGTCATCCGGTTCAATGCATCTTTCACTCTCTCTTCAATAGGCTTACCAGTATCCAGATACACCGGCTTCTGCGCAAAGGCAGGCAGCGCAGTTATCACAGACAAGCCAAGTAACATTGCTTTGAATTTCATGTTCATTTATGATATAAGAAATAAGTTCATACTTTATTTATATAGACTCTCAAATGGGGAATATTTCCTAGTTGCGGATGAGTTTATTAATGTTTTTTACGTTATTCAGTCTAAGATGAATCCTGAAAGGGTACTATTACACCCTTTCAGGATAGTTTCAATAAAAATCCGATATCAATCTTCAGATCAATTTATTTTCTCAACCTTCAGAATAGCATTAGCATTACCATTCGTGACATCAATGGTAAATCGATAAACACCTCCTTCTTCAAATGCTTTATTATCCTGCATTTCCAAGTTTCCGGAGCCTGTAAGTTTAAGCTGTTCCACTAAAGTATTACTTGCATAATTACTGAATTCTCCTCCCCAATCATTTTGATAGAAGAACTTAAAACTAATCGCCTCCCAGTCACCACTAGTCTTCAGTGTTTCCCCGGCTTTCAAGGTTAGCTGATACTTTTTAGGAGCAACTTGTGCCAGACAGAGAGCCTTACCTGTCTCCCAGCCCACTTCGGAAGATGTAACAGAAGGTTTACCGATTCCTTTCCCGATAGCCCAAATTGCACCTGTTCCGTCATCTTGTAATTTGGCCGGTTTACCATCTTTCAAAGCTATTACAGAGAAATATTTCAAGATACCATTAGCTGTCACCCGATAATCTCCATTAATAGGAAGAAACTTCAATGTCCCATCACTTTGTTTCTCAAAGAAGTCAGGATCAATCCACCACTCATTCAAATTATCAATGCCAGTGACAGTTATCATTTGACCACGTGTAAACACCTGATCCGACTTATATATATCAGTATCTGTCACCTCCATCTTACTATTACCAAAGAAGATATCCGGTGCGGGTAAATCTACCTTCCCTACTTTCTCCACTGTCAACACAGCCTTGGTATTGCCTTTTGTTACATCAACTGTAAATCTGTAAATGCCTCCTCTTTCGAACTTCTGTCCTTCTTGCAGTCCCAGGTTACCGTCTGAAGAGATTTTAACCAATTCGCTCGTTGTAGAAATAGCATCTCCTTTAAACTCGCCATTGTCCCATTTATTGATATAGAAGAATTTAAAGTTGATATCATCCACTTTCATTGTTACTCCGGCTATGAATGTCAGTTGATACTTTTTCGCAGTAAGCTGCGGCATGCACAGACCGTTTTCCGGAGTCCATCCTACTTCAGAAAGTGCAACCGATGGCTTGCCGATTCCTGTTCCAATAGCCCAGATAGCACCTGTTCCATCTTCCTGCAACTTGGCAGCCTCACCATTCTTCAAAGCAATGACAGAGAAATATTTCAGTTTACCATTTGCCGTTATTTGGTAACTTCCATCAATCGGAAGGAATTTCAATGTTCCATCTTCCTGCTTCTCAAAATAATCCTGATCTATCCACCAATTATCATAATCAGGTACCCCTTCAAACGTTAGAATATCATTCTTCTTCAAAGCGAGTTTGATTGCATAAATATCATTCTCTACCAGCTCCATGTCTTCACCGTTCACCTTCAATTTAGCAAATGGCTCTGCTTCATAAGTCAACGTATTAAATTTAATAGCATAGCTCCCCGGTTCCGTATTAGAAAAAGAGATAGAGTTAGTTGAACCGGTTTCAATCGTCCCATTGTCCCAACCGAAAGTCAATTCGTTGCCATTCTCTCCCACTTTCGGAGTTTTGATATATGCCTTCATCTTTTGAGAAAAATCTCCTGTCACGCTATACTGGTACATGGATTGCCGTTCCATCCGGTACTCTTTTCCCTCTTCATCCACTAATGTCAGATAGGGAAAGTCCGGTCGTGCCAGAGCGAGCTCTTTCGTCATTTCTGTTGTAGTAAAGTGAATATTCTGAAGAATATATTTCAAGGTTGCCTTTCCATTAGGAATATTAGCATAATAAGGAATGAAGATTTTACCAGTATAATCGTTTCCGCTTGTCTTTGTACGGATGACCGTTTCGGACACTTGTTCTTCTCCATAAAAAAGCTGTGCTTTCAAGGTAGAAAGAGGTACATCCACGTCCGAAGCTTTAATCGTAAACGGAAGACTGTCACCAAAAAGAGCATCTGCATTCTCCGCTTTGATTTCCATACTCGGACTACCGGGCAAGAATTCGTCATCACTGCAGGAATTCATGGATAATATTCCTGCCATAGCTAATATGATATAAATATTTTTTTTCATTGTTTTGATCGTTTTAAGGTTCTTATTCCGACTTTGCCCAACGATAGGAAGTCACAGATTTGCCAGGAACATCATAAGCAAAATGGCGCTTGCCGTCACTAAAGGTTATTCTCTTGGTCTTTTCATTGTTATTCATCAGGACAAAAGCGTATGTTCCGTCCGGATTCTCGAAAGCAGAATACATGATATTGCTGTCGGCATAACCTGTGGCACCGATACGTAGGGCTCCTGGTTTCACTACACTTGAAAGATGAGCGATGATATAATAATGTGAGTTACGGATAATTGTCTTATAGTCGCTATTACTGATATCCACTGCTCCGTAGCAAGTCTGGCAACCGCCTTCACGGTTAGGAGCACGGTCATTATCAAGCATCAGGTTCCATACGATAACACCTTTACACCAGTTATTGATTGTACCCAATGCAACTTCCTTCATATCTTCCAGCAATCGTTTCGACAAGTCGCGTCCGCTGTTCCAGGTTCCGATAGAAGTCTCCGTGAAAAGAAGTTCTTTTTCAGGATAAGCTTTGTGCATATTCAAAAGTTCTTCGCGGTTGCCGCCATAGTTGTGATAAGCAGCTCCGGCCAGATATTGGGAAGCAGCCGGGTCTTCATACATCTTACCGGGGTAGTTCTTTTCTGTTTCAATATCGCTATAATCATAATTATGATCGTATGCATAAATCTTCGTAGCTAATCCGGCTGTTTTGAATTTAGGACCAAGTGCTGTTTTTACGAAGTCTCTCTGTTCTTCCCAACTCATATAAAGTGAAGCGGAATTACCACGATTCAACGGTTCGTTCTGTGGAGTTACGGCATAGATATCAATACCCTCAGCGTTGAAGGCTTGCACCCATTTTACAAAATAAGTGGCATAATCCTGATAATAGGCAGGATTGAGCTGACCGTTTGTCCATGACTCAAATGGAGTAAGGTCTGTGAGGCTTTTCACCTTCATCCATGTTGGACATGTCCAAGGTGCGGCAATAATTTTTATAGAAGGATTGATGTCCAGAATCTCTTTCAGAATAGGCAGAATATACTCTTTTTCTTCACTCTGTAGAGCAAAATTTTCAATACCTTTCTTATCACAACAAGTATATTCACTCAATGAGAAGTCCGAGCAACCAATAGAGATACGGATATAGCTAAATCCGAAGCCTTTGTCATCAGAGAACGTTTCCGTCAGGAAAGCATGGCGGTCTTCCGGTTTCATTTGCAGAAGATTAAAACAGGTAGCACCTGTGATAGCTACGCCAAAGCCGTCCATTGTCTGATATTGTTCAGTCGGGTTCAATGTAATGGAAGTAGGCGCCAAGTTATCTTTCAAACTGAAATTAACGGCATCACGAGTCAAATCGCGAGTCAGACTATTGGTGGTGGAATAAATAGTCACATCTCCGGTGGGAATGGGTGCCACAGGTTTTTCCGCATCGTCACTGTTGCTGCATGCAGCTAATATGGTGAAACATCCTAAAAAAGTCAATGCTATATTTCTCATGTCTATCATAATCTTAAGTTTTCTATGTTTTTTAGTTGAATTAATAACCCGGATTCTGATGAATCTTATCATTCGCGTCGATTACCGATTGTGGAATAGGCAAACGGTAGGAATTCTTATCATAAGTGTAAACTTGCGCTTTGCGTCCTGAATCTTTCGCATGCACAGCATTCATCACCTCTTCTACCTTGTCCAGACGGACTAAATCGAACCAGCGTTGTCCCTCAAAAGCCAGTTCCAACCGGCGTTCTTTAAGCAAAGCATTCAGCAATGCATCTTTATTTGAACGGGTAGAAGAAGAAAGTGCTCCCAATTTGGCACGATCGCGAACTTCATCTATAATATCGGCTGCTCCTTCCAAATCAGGTGTATCCTGCATGATCAGGGCTTCTGCTTTCAGCAACAGTACATCGGCATAGCGATATTTAATGATGCTGCTATTCGCCGAACGGCATTTATACATGAACGGATAATTATCAGACGGATAATAGTTGCTCCAACCACAATCATAATAAACAACAGATTCTTTGAAACGAACTTCATCCCCTTCCTGTTTGAAAGTACTAATCAAGTCACGTGATGGAGTCACCCATTTCGCCCATGTGAAATTGTTATTCCAATTTACCAAATCACGACCGAACATCCATGTGCACCAGTTACCTGCTCCGGGAGTAAATTGTGCTTCAAGAATCGATTCTTTCGTATTACGCATCTTCGCATCTGTTCCCGCAGCATTCATCCCAAACAAATCACTGAAATCATCCACCAGATCAAAACCGTCAGCTTTCACCTCATCACAATATTGGATAACTTTCGTATAATCACGTAAAGGTTTCTCGGCGTAAATCTTAGCCAATAAGGTACGGGCTACAGATTTGGTAAACAAAGTTTTATTCCCCGGTGTGTTATCCGGAGCATACTGCACAGCGTCCAATAAATCTCTTTCAATCTGCTGATAAGCTTCAAGTTCCGTATTCTGTTCTGGGAAATATTGCGGATATACATCCTCAATATTATCAGAGGTAATATCTTCTGCTACGGTGGTAATCACTGGAAAATCCCCCCACAGACGTACCATGTCGAACATTATCATGGCACGGAATATCTTTGCTTCTGCCTTGTATTGAGCACGTTCGGCAGTAGTCAACGAATTATCTGTCACTGCGTCAATATTACAAATCAAGATATTAGCGCGGGCAACGTCTTCCATATACCGGTTCCAGTCCCGTTCCAATACAGAGTTTGAACCTTCAATAGAGTTATTCTCAAACGGAACAACTTCTGCTCCTGTAGTTCCTGCATAGGCATTGTCGGCATGTGATTCTGCAATAAGAAGTAAATCCACATACCAGTGTTCCTGACGGTCACGCATTTGATTATAAAGCGTTGTCAAATGGCTTTCAACTGCCGCTTTATCCTTGAATACAATTTTCGTACCATCACTTGTCACTCCTTCCGTCACATCCGAATAGGTGTCTAATGGCTCATAATTCAGCGAACAGGAAGAAAGCCCCAATAGCAAACCAGAGGTTAATCCATAAAATATAGTTCTTAGTTTCATAATCTTTCCTTTCATTAGAATTCAACATTAATACCAAACACGTATGATCTGCAATGGGGGTAAGTACCCCAATCGATACCTTGTACCGTACCGCTGTTTCCCCATTGGTTTACTTCCGGGTCCATTCCCGAATAGCTGGTCCATGTCAGCAGGTTAGTAGCCGTGAAGTAAGGTTGTAGGCGGGTAATTCCCCATTTCTTCAACAGTTTACCTTTAAAGTTGTATGACAAGGAAACATCCTTTAATCTTAGATAACTACCATCTTCTACAAAATAGGTAGAATTGAGTAATTTGAAATTAGCCTTAGGCATGTCTGTAATTTGACCCGGAATCTTCCATCGGTTCAAGACACGGGTTGACTGATTTTTGCCATCATACATTCCTTCCGTTTCAATACGCGAAGCGTTATAAATATCGTTACCATAAGAACCTTGGATAAAGATACTTAAATTAAAGCCTTTCCATGAAAACGTATTAGTCATACCATAAGTGAAGTCTGGATTCGGATCACCGATATAAGTACGGTCAGAAGATGATATTTTGCCATCATTATTCAAATCACGATACATCAATTCACCAGTTTCAGGGTCTACCCCATCACTTATATAACCGTAGAAACCTCCTAAAGCACGTCCCGGTTCATTACGTACCACATAATCATTCACCACATCTGCTGTTTTAGCATCGTAATAAACTTTCTGTAATTCCAGTTTTGTCAATTTATTCCGGTTAAAAGAAATATTGAAGTCTGTATCCCATGTAAATGCTCCTCCACGAAGATTCTTCGAACTAATAGAAAGCTCAAAACCCTTATTTACCATTTCACCCTCGTTACGGGCAATAGACGTAGCTGCCGCGGCACCAGCAGGTAATGATACATTCATCAACATGTTTTTGGTCTTCTTATAATAATAGTCTGCATTAAACGTCAACCGTCCATTCAATATGGTCAGATCCAGACCTATATTGGTCTGTGTCGTGGTTTCCCATGTCAAATCAGATGTACGTAAATTTGCCTGACTAATGGTAGGAACAGCATTTGCGTAATCAGTCGAATCACCTTCACCGCCTTTCTTGAACCATTCGATACGACCAATATTGTAACGCTGCAAATATGCATAGTCACCAATACCCGACTGGTTACCTGTTTGTCCCCAGCCACCGCGCAACTTTAAATCGTCAATCCATGTCAGGTTCTCCATGAACTTCTCCGAAGAAATACGCCAGGCAGCAGAAAATGAGGGAAATACGCCCCAACGATGATCGGGATGTAATTTAGAAGAGCCATCGGCACGAAGATTAGCTGTTAGCAGATATTTACTATCGAAGTTATAAGCTACACGTCCGAAAAATGACATAATCCCCCATTGAGACGCACCCGTACCTGTATTATCCCAGGATATTTTATTGGCAGCATTCAATGTCTGAATCAGGTCGCTACGATAGTGAGAGCCATTGATCCAACTATTTGAATAGTCTGAATCCGTCCATGACGAACCAGCCATTACTTCCAAGCCATGTTTCTTGAAATTTTTATTATAAGTCAGCACATTATCAAATGTCAAAACTGTGTTCATATTCCGATTATCCGAGCCCTCACCATACTGATTGCGTCCCCAGGCAGTAGAAATCGGATCAAGAAAAGTGGTATTAACGGCATTGCGACGGTCAAGAGTAAGAGTAGACTTGAACTTCAGCTCCGGGAATGGAGTCAACAATATATTACCCGATGCCAGTAAGCGGTTTTCCTTATCCTTGTTATTTTTCGCACGTGCCATATTTTCCAATGGATTTGTAATATTACCGACTCCATAGAAATTATTGTAATACTGATTTGGGTTCAAAGCATCCCATACCGGTGCATAAGTTGGTGTATTGATAACAGCCAGAATAACACCACCACGATTCGCACCTGTTCCCATTGCTCCACCTCCATTACTTGTATAGTCTGAGTAAGAGATATTGGCACTAATCGTTAACCATTTACGGACCTGATTTTCAAGGTTTACACGGAAGTTGTAACGCTTGTAATAAGAGATGTCCAACACTCCCTGTTCTTTCAGATAGCCTGCAGAAAGATAGTATTTCATCTTCTCGTTACCATTGGATACAGCTACCTGATAATTCTGAGTCTTTCCGGTCGTATACGTTTCGTCAAACCAGTCGGTGCGGTCAGGCAATCCATCCGGCAAAGATACCAGTCCGATTTCATCCTGCAGTTCTTTATATTGTGCCGAATTCAAGGACTCCACTTTATCAGCCACTTTGTTCAATCCGAATTGGGCTGTCAGAGAAACTTTTGCATTTCCGGAAGCACCGGCTTTCGTAGTAATAAGAATGACTCCGTTGGCAGCACGCGAACCGTAAATAGATGCTGAAGAAGCATCTTTCAAAATCTGCATACTTTCAATATCGTTCGGAGAAAGGAATTTGATATTGTCTACAGGCACTCCGTCCACCACATACAGCGGATCATTACTACCATTCATAGAGGTAGTACCACGTACGCGGATAGACATTTCACCTCCCGGCGTACCGTTAGGCTGAATCACCGAAACACCGGCTGCCTTACCTTGAATGGCCTGTCCTGCCGACACAATAGGTCGCATATCCAAATCTTTGGTAGATACGGAAGAGATAGCGGTAGTCACATCTTTCCGCTTCACCGAACCATAACCGATCACCACTACTTCATCGAGCACTTCATTATCTTCTTGAAGTGTGATCTTCATCTGGCGGGCTGCCTTTATCTCCTGTGATTTGTAGCCCACGTAAGAGAATATCAAAATGGCATTTTGTTTAACGTTTAATGTGAAGTTACCATCCAAATCGGTAATTGCCCCGTTAGATGTACCTTTTTCTTGTACACTAACACCAATTAGTGGTTCTTTTTGAGCATCCAGGACCTGACCGGACGCGGTAAATTGCTGTGCAGATGCACTCAAAGATAAAAACATTGCCAAGATAGCAAAGAAAATCTTGCGACTCCCCGAAAGGATTTTTCGCTTGTTCTTTTTCATGCGTACTAAAATTTTAAAGTTAATAATAGATGCTCGTCCGTAATAGCTGTTCTCATTACCTTCGAAGCACAGATCAAAAGTATAAAGAAATTAAAGTGAGCTAACAGGGAGGGGTCAATAAGTGGATGACACAAAACATCATCAAAATGATTATCAACCATTTACACACATATAACATATCCAAAAAAGTGGTTAGTTTACAGTCTTAATCAGCGAATTTTTCGTACTAAAATCTCAAAATCGTCTCTCGATCCACGGGCCTTATTCCTTACTTTCGCCCGGTAATTATAGATTGTATTCACTGAATAACGAAGAAATTCCGCAATTTGCGAACTGTCTTCAATACCCAGACGTATTAAAGCGAAGATTCGTAGTTCAGTGTTCAATAACTCATCTTTTTTCGGCAGGATATGTTCATTGTCCTGCAATAAATCATTGAATTTCCCCACAAAATTAGGGAAGAGATGCAAAAAAGCTGTATCAAAGTTAGCATATAATTCTTCCAGTTCTTCATCAAGAGCATCCTGCGAACGCGTTATCTTTAATAATTCCGCAATCTGTCCGGCAGATACTTTCTTATTCACCATCCTCCGGTAAGCGTCCAAACGGTTGATATAAGTAGAACACAGCTTGATGAAACGGGCAATATACTCTTCCTTGATCTGATTGGACTCCGAAAGTTCAATATTGGTGGAAGACAGGCAACTATTCATTTGCCTCAACTCCTCATTCAATCCGTTTAACTGTCCATTGGCTACCTGAAGATGATTTCTTGCATCCGCCAGCTTTTTCATCTGACGGTAGATATATCCTAAGGCTACAATCAACAACACCAACAGTGCAGTGATAAGCAGCAGGTTCTGTTGAAGACGGTCGTTCTGCTTTTCAATCATTGCCTGATAGGTTTTATCAATCAATGAAAGCACGTCAGCACTCTGCCAGCTACGCAAACGGGCATTATAGAACTTTGTCGCATTCCAGGAAAAGCGCATATATTGGTACGCACGTTCCATATCACCATCTTCATAAAGTAGTTGGGCAAGCATCCACAACGAAGCATGATCTTTAATAGCAGAACGGATATCCGATATAGCAGAAAGACATAGATTTCGTTTCTCTCCCAGACTATCATTACTGTATTTGTAAATCAAAGAGCGATGGTAAGTGACCAATGCATACTGTGGAGTATTTACTTCTATTTCTGCCAGCCGGAGATCATTCACTTTTAAGGCTTCCTCATACTGGTGTTGATCGCGAAGTGATGCTTCACGCATCATCAGGTACTCTTCCGATTCTGGGGGCAATATAGCATATAAAGAATCTCTATATGCCTGCGAGATACTCCAGTAACGTCCCGAAAGGGTTTTATCCTGGGTATAAACGCTCAATTCACCATACACATGGTCAAAGCAAGTATAATAATCAGCAATTAAACGGGAGACAACTTTCTGTCGGTCTACTGATTCTAAAACATCAATAGACTCCGTGTACATTCCCGTTGAAGATAATAATAATGAAAGCTGCAACTGACTTTCTATCTTCCGGTCTGTATCATGCAAGCGCTCTGCAATCCGGATATTTTCATTCAAATAGTGGATTGCAGAGTCGCAGATAAAGGCTTTATATTCTTTGTATATCTGACTGTTCAGATTGTAATGCTCCGCAGAACTTGCTTCTATCTCGTGTGTCAACTCTTTAAGGTGTCTGATACGTGATTCACGTTGAGCTACATAAGTCTCATGTTCCTGAATTGTCAAATCAAGCACATTCAACAGTGAGTCCAGAGTCTTATCAGCCCAGGTATATAGTGGAAAAGAGAGAAGCAAAAGAAATATCAGGTACTTTTTTTTCATCGGAGTATTAAACTTTAATAGAAGATTACAAGACTAATAAAGACAAATGTAGAGAAAATCTTCGTATTTTAAAGAATAAAACGGCTAGAAATTAAAAGTAAATCTATTATACTATTCCACTAATTACTGCCAATAACAGCTAGTCACACTTTGCTTATCCCTATAAAACAGTTTTGCTTTTACAACCGCAGACTGACAGGCTACAGGAGTCTCCCATAATTCCGAATCAACCGTCGGTTCAGTCCCATCCGTCGTATAGCGTATCTGTGCTCCTTCGATAGAAGTATTCGCGTACAGAAGTCCATCCTGAATGGAGAGTCCGGGATGAGGCAAACGGAAGTTTATCCCCATCCGGCTCCAGCAAGGCATTTCCTTTACACTGATTTTTTCATAGAACAGTGCCAGATCGCGGTCAAAGGCTTGCTGCTCCATTGCACCGGAAAGGGTTTCCCATTCCGGATGCGCATTCCAGCCACGTTCTACCAATCCCATCACTTTAGGGAATGTATAATATTCTACCCATTGAAATCCTCGAATTGTTTCGGCAAACAATTGTGCCTGTACCCCTTTTATTTGTTTCCTGCCGGATGCGGTCAATGTCGTTTTTCCTTTTCCCACGGAACTGATTTCCACCGGATTGCCTGCCATATCCGTACGTGAGGAACGATAGACATCGAACGGAAGCATGGAGAATGCTTTGGATTCATCCACATATCCTCCCCAGAAATGTCCCGGTTCATCGGGATGAGCATCATAAGCCAAATCCAGATAGAAATTATTCACATTGCAGAGAATGACCGGATAACCGTTATTGGCTATCTGATAAGGAATCTCATCCTCTTTCCATTCCGGAACAGTCTTCCATGAATTGATACCGGCTGCCCGTTGGGATAAATAAGCATGAGTGTCTTTCTGATGCCCCAAAGCTACTTCCTGCCAGCCATTAAAAGACAAATGATGCTGTTGCAGGCAATCAACTACCCGGGTAATGAAATATTCGGCCAGGTCATGCGCCTTTTCCATGCCTTGCTCTTCCATTAACGCCCTGCATAAAGGAGATCCCATCCATGCACCCTTAGCCACTTCATCACCTCCCAAATGAATGGTAGTCAACGGTGCACCGGCTTCCTTATACATAGCCACTATTTCCTGAATCACCTTTTCCATAAAACGATAAGTGGAGGGCAAGGCTACATTCATAACGTTATCCGTATAGGCTTGTGCCGAAACATATCGGGAAGTATCCTGCAAGTCACTCAAAAGATATTCTTTCGCTTTCTCCGGATCGGTATCGATGTATTTCTTATAACGTACATTCATTGCCACAATCGCCGCACGTGCATGACCGGGGGATTCTATTTCCGGGATTACCTGCACATGTCTTTCCGCCGCATATCGTAATAAATCAATAAATTCCTCCCGGGTATAATAACCATTTCCTGATGTTGCGGCATACGGATCATATCCACCATCATAAGCCGGATACAGCCAGTCTTTTTCATCGGTTGTATGTCCCCGCCGCGATCCGATTGCAGTCAACTCCTCCAATCCCGGAATTTCCAACCGCCAGCCTTCATCATCTGAGAAATGGAACTGGAGCACATTCAGTTTGTAAGAAGAGAGCATATCAATCAGCTTCTTTAAGTTATCCACCGTTGTATAATTTCGGGCAATATCGAGCATCTGTCCCCGATATAATAAGTCCGGATAATCCTGTATAGACATTGCTTCCAACCGGAACGGGCTTTCCTGCCCTTTCAGCAATCCTAACAAAGTCTGTGTACCATTAAAAACTCCATGTGGAGTAGCGGCACTAATCCTGATCTGCTGACCGTCAATGCACAGTTCATAATATTCCTCATTGACTGCCTTTTTCCTGTCAGAGAGATAATCCATGACAATGGTAACCGGTGCTTCCGACACAACTTCCAATCCATACCATGCGGTGAGCTTCTCTTTCAACAGTTTTCCTTCATTGGCAAAATCTTCATGGAAAGTCAAAGATAGTTGTTTCTCCAACACCGTTTCTCCTCCGGTAGCAAGCACCTTCTTTACGGAAGGTATGATATCCGTCGTCCGGAACTCCGGAGTTTCCACATTCAGTAAACGAAGGTTGGTTTCGTACGTCTTCCGTGCGGCCGTCTTTTGCCATTCCGTAACAGGCAATGGAATGGTATGCAACGTCACAGGCAGCGGCTTACCTTTCAACGCCCCCGACTGACTGACCCAATAACTCCCTTCGGGTGCATGTGAATTCTTCGGCACTTCTCCGTCACACTGGAATATCACTTTCAATGAATCTCCCGGAGCCAGTGAAATAAATCCTTCTCCCGGATATATTTTAAAAAGGGTCGCATTTACTTCCTCTACCCTAACCGGTGACGAAGCATCCTGCCGGATCGAACGGGGAAACTGCGAATAATAAATCTCCCAATCCTTTCCTATAGGAGCATCCGAAACATTCTTCAATACAAAAGAATTCTCATAATATTTACCATTCCCATCGTAGCTTCCCATTTCCCAGGTTAAAGCAACCGGAGCTCTCGATTCATTTGCTGACTTACAACTGCCTGCAAGGAGCAGGATGAGCAACCATCCCGCTGCCCATAAAGAAAACTTTATATCGTTCATAAATTTAGTCTTAGTGATTAGTCATGCCATCCTTTACTTCTCAAATAATCGAGCATAAAAGCCGGACTATCTGTTTGGAGGATTCTTGCTCCCAACTTGTTTATCAGATACCCATAGCTTGCATCCGGGTCTTTCCTGGCAGCCTCATCATCATGCCCTCCTGCCAGAGAAGCCCACAAAGTGTTATACCAGATCAGGCTTTTCCCTGCCAGCCTGCGTTCCATCCGGGCAGGTACCGGACTTGATACATTCCGGTAACACAACTCAAAAGCAACCGGATGCAACTGTTCCATATAGTCCTCGACTACCTTCATCGATTTCTCCTCATCAATCGTTACGACGGGCATATAGATTACCTTATCCAGATAAGAGCCGAACTCCCGCTTCACGGTCTCCACCGGTTGAGCACCTTTCATTATCACTAAATCGGCAGTATCGGTTTTCTTCAATATAACATACACATCATCAAAAATACTGTAAGCCTTATCCAGGTTAACCATTATCTGGCCTTTGGCAGCCAGCAAAGCTTCTTCCAAAGTAGGAACCGTATGTTCCGTCAGACGGCCGTCTTTATCTTTCAACCGAAGTTGCTTTATTTCAGCCAATGTCTTATCTTTCACTTTTCCTGTACCATTGGTGGTGCGATCTACCGTATCATCATGCATCAGCACCAGCTGACCGTCTTTCGTCTTACGGATATCAATCTCTACAATGTCCACTTTCATCCGAATAGCACTATCAATAGCCGCCAGGGAGTTTTCGGGGGCAATACTCCAATTTCCACGGTGCGCCACCACCAATACTTTATCCAGGTGCGGATTCAATACATCCTTGCGGATGGCCTCCGCCCGTTGTGCAGCCAGGAAACCTGGCTGCAAACAGAAAAGTAACAAAAGCACTATAAACTTGCTTTTCTTCATATCTATCATTATTTAATCTTTCTACTCAATTTTGTTCAACGACCTATTACTTTATTGCTACAACCCGGCATCATAAGCACCAGCCTGCATCTTGTTGACATTACGGGCAACTCCTCGTTGGTCTACTCCAAAGCCGTTCTCGCCCACCCAATTGATAAATTGCTGTCCCACAGTTGCATCGAAAGATTTCACCGCATCAATCACAGCCTGCTTCGTCGCAAATTCATCAATAGTACCGGTTACCGTCCATTGGTAAACACCATCGGTCAAAGTTGCAGCGGGAAGAGTTTGGGATGAATAGTCTGTGTCTGTAGCAACAGCTCCCCAACCTGCATCCGCCGCCTGATAGACATTGTATCCTCCGGAAGTGATATTACCTGCATAAATCGTCCTGTTTCCGGCTCCTTTGGCAAATAAAGAGTTGACCACCAGGGAAGCATTCTTCCCTGCACGGAAGACACCGTTCGGATTACCTGAATTTCCAACAATGGTAGTATTGGCAAGCATAAAATAGGCATCTCCATTGACTGTGATACTATTTCCTCCGGTAGCGGTGGTACCAAGTACGGTTACATTATTCATACAGACATATCCATTTCCGGCATGAATGGCAGTTCCCCAAGCGGTCGGTGCATAATTCTCATGTAACAAGCAATTATTCATAAACAGGAAGCTGTTTGCTGCGGTGGTAGTGATGGCTCCTCCCCGCCCTGTCGCCTTGTTATTCACCATCTCTACATCATTTAGCAGGACTCTTCCCTTTGATACTTTAACGGCTGCTCCACCATCTGTTCCACCATCGCTTCCGCGATTGAAGTTCTTGATGACACAATTATTCAGTTGCAGGGTTGCATCACCTCCACCTGCCGCAACAAATACGGCACGGACACTTCCTGCATCGCTCAATCCATATTGTCCGTTGAAAGTACAACCGTCGAAAATAATATTTGTCTGATTACCCAGCACTAATAAAGAGTTGGATGTTGCTGACGCTCCACTGCCGCTATTTCTGACAAAAGCAGTCGTATATTTACGAACGTCACGCTTAGTCAAGTCCGTTCCCGTACTTGAAGGATCATATCCGCCTTCAATCGTTATTTCCACTTGCTTGCTATAACCGCTATATTCTATCTTCACGCCGGAATTTTCTTTCGCCATCTCATAAGAGCCTGCAGCTACATAAATCTTCTTGCCATCCAGTTTGACTGCATTAGCGTTGGAAATGTCGCTGTTACCATTCGTCTGTAATAAGTTGCGCAGCGCATCCACTCCCATTGCATTATCCCAATCCATACCGGTTGCGTTTCCGGCAGGCTGTTCTTTTACGTAGTAAGCCGCAAGCTGCAATTCTTCCGCATCTCCTCCCGGCAAAGTACCGCTATCCCACGGAGAAACAATGGGTTCACTAATGGTTATAATCGAACCTTCCACTTTCAGCGTGAATTCATAACACTTTGCGGGCTTCAATTCCGGGATACCGGGTAATACCAAATCTTCTCCCAAATAATTCAAGGAGACAAACGTATCGGTTGTCCCGGCTTTTCCGGGGGCTACGATGGCAGTATAAGTGCAACCGTTCTGTCCTGCCTTACCACCTTCGGGAACTGTAATGAACGGCGATATCAAAGAAGTACCCGATACCACTTCGCCATTCGTATATCCCTGATAAGAACCGATCTTTACCCCCTGCACCTTACCTTGTCCGCCTACATCTGCAAGCGTCATGATTACTTTTGCCATTTTCCGGTTCATGCCCAAACGAAGAATACGGGAACCATCGTCTGTTGCATTCTCCACAGTACACGTCATATAATCTGCTTTAGCCAGATTTTCGAGACGTTGCTGATTCGTGGGAAGCGTAAAATTAGTCGTACTGGCTCCACTTACCACTGGATAGAAAGCCGAATAAGTCACCGGCTCTGCACCCCATCTCAAATAATAGTTATCGGTCGGCACCCATTTTCCTCCGGCAAGTACATAATTCAGATACCCATCCTCACAACTTAACTGAATTTCATCACCCTCATTAAATTGTTTCTGCTGATCTCCCGCCGCACCGGGATTACTGCGGGTAAAGGCAGTATTAATAGCGGCTTCAATCTGAATAGCACCGGAATCTTCACCGTATACAGCTATATTTTTATCCGTATCACAAGCCGCCATACTCATTAGTAGATACGCAGC
The DNA here is from genome assembly GCF_001314995.1 of Bacteroides ovatus. NCBI lineage: Bacteria > Pseudomonadati > Bacteroidota > Bacteroidia > Bacteroidales > Bacteroidaceae > Bacteroides > Bacteroides ovatus. The sequence continues at coordinate 4,317,351 of NZ_CP012938.1, read as the reverse complement.
CAATATCAGTTTTGTAATCTTCATAGTTTATCTCCTCCTTCTTTAATTCCGGTCGATAAGTTGCCCGGTTGCCCAATTTCTGGCCACCTTAGCAGCCAGTCGGACTGTTGTGTTTACATTGAGAGTTAAGGTATGTTCCACGCCCTTCTCCAGTTCAATGGCCTCTTTTGCAGTCCAGATATACAGTTTCCCGTCATAGCTGAAATTGACAGAGAAACCCTCTGCTATTTTTTGCGGAGGCAGGATACATTCGCAGGATTCCGTCCCTTTATAGGGAGCCACAGTTGCCACTACCGCATCCGCAGCAGGAACAACTACCGGAGCCGCTGCCGACAAATCACAAGTGGCATTGACAACAGCCCCATTGATGGCCATATCTCCTAACTTACTCATGGAAGCATCCGTCGTACCATTGACCGTGATTTTTATAATCAGCTTGCTCATGGCATGATTCAAAGAGATTTTCAGTTTCCCATCCGCCGTCAAATCCTGCTCCGGGTCAACTGTTGCTTTCATCAACAGGAAATCGGAGGATTTCACATTTTCTTCGGTAGACTGGTTGGTTAACGCATTGACCGTCAACGAAGCATCCGGAGTAGCTTCACTCATAAATGGCGCATACGCTATCATCGTCACAGGTGTTCTTTCTGCATCCCAAAGCATCTGTTGACCGTCGGATGTACTCCAGGAACTGCCGGAACCAATCATTTGTTTATGATAGTTATAAGCAGCATTTTCGCTGTTACGGATCATTAATCCGAAACGTTCCAGATTCATGGCGTCATACCCTGCACGTGACAGAGGTTCATTCACTTCGGTAATGACGCGGATGACATGATCTTCGGGGAAACTGCCCATTGATAGTAACTCATCCTCGTTGTTTGAGCATCCGGCTAGTCCGATACCCAAAGCTATCATATAAAATATCTTCTTCATGTTACAGTCGTTTTAGAATTTAATTTGTCAGAACCGCATCATAAGCACCGGCTTGCATCTTGTTCGCATTACGAGTCACTTCGCGTTGGTCTATACCGAAAGCATCTTCACCGACCCATTCCACAAACACTTCTCCCAAATTAGCAATAGGCGAAGCCACCGGATTAAAACTTTTCGCAACTTCTATCACCGCCTGTTTGGTAGCATATCCTTTTACCGAACCAATCTGATTAAGATCCCACACATACACTCCCTTTTCATCCAGCGTACCATTCACCGGATTGGGATAAGCCGTATCGGACGCACTCATCGTTATTCCCGTCACGCGCTGATACACATTATATCCCTTCGAAAAGGCTTCAAAATTGCTGCCGTTCAGATTAAAGCTCGGAGCCGAAGGATTTTCAGAGAGCAATAGGTTATTAATAAACTTCGTATCACCGCCGACACCTGTCTCACAACGTACTGCTCCATGACTATCGCTCGTATTTCCAATGATTGTATTATTGGTCAGCAGGATACTTCCTCCTCCGTTCAAAGCGGCACCTGTCCCCATATTATCTATCAACGTGGTATTGTTAATACAGATATGTCCTTCCGACATCTGAATACCATTTCCCCACGAACCGTTATGAGAATTACCTTTCAGCAGACAACCATTCATAAACACCACCGCTGTCTTGCTATTACAACGAACAGCTCCTCCACGACCGACAGCCGTGTTATCCAGCAAGTTCACATTATTCAGCCGTACCTGTCCCGACAAGACAAAGACTGCCGGACCACCCTGCTTGGCAGAAGTCGTTACTCCTGATGTACAATCTCTAATCACGCAGTCGGTCAACTCGATGGAAGTATCACCGGCACCGCCGCTCACATAAATTCCACTACCACATTCGGTTGTACTGGCATCCGCTTCAGAAACATATCCATATTGGAAAGTAACTCCCTCAATGGTAATATGCCCTTTCTTCACCAATAACAAACCACAATCACCGGCATCCGCCTGTTTATTTCCGTTCACATCGCCGCTGATAACAGTCACATATGTATCTATATCACGTGCCGAAACATCGGTCCCTTCGCTAAACTGACTATATCCGCCCTTAATCGCCTTTACATTCTTACGAACGATTACACCAAGTCCACTTTCTTCGGACATGACATATTTCCCCTGACTCATGTAAATCGTACTCTTGGACAGATCGACAGAACCGCTCAACAGCTTACGGAAACCAGCCACATCCAACGCCTGTTCCCAGGAACTACCATCCATCTCACCTTCACCGAATTGAGTCACAAAGTAACTCTCCAGCCCTTTCTGCATAATCACTTCTTCGTCCAGATCATCGTCGTAGTCGGTCATCAGCGGCGGGTCTATCATCTCATAGTCTTCCTGGCATCCCTGTGCCAACAGGAGAATGAAAGCCAGCATACATAGCTTCGATATTATGAATAAACTATTTTTCATTTTCTTTCTTTTTTAACTTGTACATTAGATAAGAATAATCGCAAATTCACCGATTTCACCGGGCAATATCCGGATAACCGGGATTCTGTTTCAGGTATTCATTCTGTTCCAGTTGTGTCTGCGACAAGGGGAACAGCTCATAATGATTGTCCGCATCCCGTGGTTTGTCCCACCATGCTTCCTGATACCTGCCGAAACGAATCAAGTCTGTACGACGACGGCTTTCCGCCAGAAATTCCCGTCCCCACTCATCCAGCATTTCTTTCCGATCGAGTACCACGTTGCCTTCCGGCTGGTAAGCGATATTTGCTGTAAAGTTTTCGTAGTTACGCTTACGCACGCTGTTCAACAATTTACCAGCCTCACCCGCCTGTCCGAGACGGAGAAGAGCTTCAGCTTGAGAATAAATAATCTCTGCCAAACGAATCTCTGTATAGTCGGACTCAATATAATAACCTCCGGTAAACGGATAGAAAGGATACTTCACACAGTAAAGTCCGGAGTTGAAGTCACCATTACCCAATTTAGATTCCTTATAAGCCGGATTGGAGATATAGCCTGACTCTGCATTCCCTTCGAATCGTCCGACCTGGTCACGCAAATAAATCACATATTGATTGTCCGGATTCTTAGCATATCCTCCGCTGACAGCGGAGTTGGCAATCTTACCTTCGAGAAAGAACATACCTTCACGGGTATTGTTACCAGTGTTTACATATTGCTTATAACGTATGTCTCCCTGATACTTAGCAAACTTCCGGGTAACCATTCCCAATCCATAGTCGAACAGTTCTCGTGGCTGCTGATTGTCATAGCTCGGTGAAAGCGCGTATTTCGGATTCCGTTCGCCATTTCCCTCTATTTTCAGATAATACGCACTACCATAAGGCAAACCACGTCCGTAAACCGTTCTTCTGTCATTTTGCAGATGCCAGCTGGTCAGCCCGTAAGAACCGGGAAAACCGAAGATCACCTCATTGCACATTTCATTGTTCCAGTCGAAAGGTTCATACCAGTTATCCGCAATCGCATAATATCCGAACTCTCCTCCCGTGATACGTTTACACATATCGATACATTCCTGCCATTTCGCCTGACCGATCCATACCTCCGCATTCAGATAGAGACGCACCAATAAGGATGCCGCAGCAGCTTTCGTAAACTGTCCCTGTTGGCTACCGTTTCCGGATTGTCCACTCTTGGAGGGCAAAGCTGCCAGACAGTAGTCTTTCAATTCACTCTCGATGAAATCGAACATTACTTGCGGAGAGACTTGTTTCCGGTTTTCCGGCAATTCGTTCACAGCCTGGTCTGATGTAGTAGTCAGAATACAGTTGCGATGGGTATTCAACAGACGGAGATAGCCCCAGGCACGCATACAGCGCAACTGCGCTTTAAAACTTTCAAATTCACTGTCACTCAAACCAAAATTGGACGGATTCAATTGGTTCAAGTCATCCAATACCATATTGCATTGGCCGATACCTACATAAAAGTTTTCCCATTCGCTCAACCAGTCGCCTTGATTGATATCATCATATTGATGACGGTGATACATTTCCCACAAACCTCCATCGTACCACCAAGTGCCACGAGTGGGAGTAATCAACTGATCTGCCGGAAGTTCCTCGTTCTCATGGCGTATCCAGATACAGCAATACATGTGCTCAAAGGGACGGAAAACAGCGTTGATAACATCCTGTTTCGTGTTATAATAGTTTTTGGACATCACCTGGTCATACACCGTTTCCGACAGATCCGTACAAGACGGTAAGCCTAACACTGTGCCCGCCATCATACTCAATCCTATGATATATTTTGTTATTTTCATAATGGTTCTTTTTTTAAAAACTAACTTGTAAACCTAAAATAAACTGGAAGGCAGACGGATAATAGTTGTATCCTCCTCCGAAAGTACCCGGTGTCAGTCCATTCACTTCGTATGTAGAAGGATCTACACCTGTGAACTTCGTGAATGTATAAAGATTGTTGGCCGTACCGAACAAACGTATCTTCTCAATATACTTCTTATTCAGGTTCATGGTATATCCTAAAGTGATGTTGTCTATCTTCAGGTAATCACCCGATTCAATGAAATAGTCGGTAATCACATTCTTACCCGTCGTGATATGCGAATTCTTCGAATAGGCAGTCGTTAGCTGGTTGGTACTCATACTCTGCAAGCCGAAATAAAAGTCGTGCACATTGAATATATCAAACCCGGCAGCACCGCGGAGGGCAACAGTCAAGTCGAAGTTCTTGTAAGTGAAGTTATGCGTCATAGAACCGGTGAATTTCGGCAAACCGTTTCCGGTCACCGCCTTGTCTTCTTCCGTACCCTGCGCTACAGGAATCACATTTCCTTTCTTGTCATAAATCAGCCAGTCACCCTTTTTATCGACTCCTGCATAACGGTAGGTGAAGTAGTTACCGATACGTTCTCCCTCTTCAATCCGTTGCAAATATCCCGGATTGTTAGGATTCGCCATGTTACAGGTGGAGTAATATTTCTGCCCTTTGTATACATCATTAGAGAAGCTGACAAACTTATTGTTATTAGTGGCTCCCACTAAAGTAAAACTATAAGTGAAATCCTTTGTCCGGACAGCATTTACAGTTATATCAAGCTCGAAACCGGTATTGCGCAATGTACCCACATTGGCATAGATGGTAGAGAACAAATTGGGCGGAACCGATACGGAATAGCTACCGAGCAAATCGCTTTGTTTACGGTGGAAATAGTTAAATGAACCGGTCACTTTGTGTTTGAAGAGCGAGAAGTCCAAACCGATATTCTGATTGTGTCCCTTCTCCCAACGAAGTTCCGAATTGACATTCTTACTCGGTCCCCATACATGGAAGTTGTTGCCGCCATACTGATACCAGCCATAAGCTTTATAAGTAGCCAAAGACTGGTAATTACCTATTTCCTGATTACCTGTCACCCCATAGTCATAACGTATCTTCAAATCGTCAATCCATGAGAGTCCTTTCATAAACTTCTCATCCGAGATACGCCAGCCGACAGATACAGCCGGAAAATTACCCCATTTATGATTCTCACCGAAACGGGAGGAACCTTCGTGACGTAAAGAGAAAGTGAACAAATAGCGCTCTTTCCAATCATAATTGACACGTCCGAAGAAGCTGATTAATTTATGGTCATTTTTATAAGAACTCATCATGGTTTTTCCTTCTTTGGCTGCTTCCAGACCGGAACCCAGATTATTATACGTCAATCCGTCGGAAGAGAAGTCCCAGTTTTCGGCTCCCATACCCGAACTTACCCCATAATTATAGCTATACCCCACCATTGCACGGATTTGATGATCCTTGATGCGTGTAGAGAAGTTGGTCACCCATTCAAGATTGTTGTTGGTGTTTTTATCAAAGTCACGGCTCGCTTTTCCGGCAACCCCCGAATTGACATTAGGACCATAGGTAGACGGGATGAACCATCCATTGAACTTATCTACCTGATACTGTGAAACAGTAACCTGTGATTTCAAGACCATGTTCGGATTATTAGGATTGAACAACGGCAGCAAATTAACGGCAGCAGTAGCATTCCATTCCAGCAATTTAATCTCTGTGCCATTCTCTTCCTCATTCAATTGTTCGACAATATTCGAGCTGTCACCTCCGGACGGAAAACGATAGTATCCGTTAGCTGATTCAGGATCATAAACCGGCATTGTCGGATTATTCTTGATGACACTGCCATAGACACTGGCTGACTTGTTCCGGTCGATGACACGGGGAGTCATGTTAGCCGCAAAGGTAAACAGGCCGTCTTTCGTTGTGTGGCTGATGGTAGCACGCGCACCATATTCCCTACGGTCGGAACGCAAGTCAATTCCCTGCGCTTTACGATAATCGGCTGTTACACGATAATTGGTTCTCGCATTACCTCCGGAAAAGGTCAACGTGTGCATGTGTGTCACTCCCAAACGGGTAACGGCATCAAACCAGTCCGTACTTGCTCCCATATCGGAAAGTGGATTGGAAACCGTGCGGTAAGCACGATATTCTTCCGCATTCATAATGTCCAGCTCTTTCTTTGCTTTATTGAAGGTGACGGCAGCACTATAAGTAGTATGCACTTCCCCGTCACGGGTTCCTTTTTTCAGATTCACAAGGATTACACCATTGCTACCGCGTGTACCATAAATAGCGGAAGCGGCACCGTCTTTCAACACATCGATCGATTCAATATCGGCAGGATTGATATTTGTCATATCCCCTCCCGGCACTCCGTCTACAACAATCAACGGACCTAGCCCGGCATTACGCGAAGATATACCACGAATCTGGATACTTCCCGTACTGTTCGGATCGGCCAAAGCCGTATTGGAAACAGACACACTGGATACTTTTCCCTGCAACAGCATGGAAGCATCGAGACTGGAGATTTGATTCAGGTCTTTCGCACCGACATGCGAAATAGCCGAGGTCATTTCTTTCCGTTTCATCGTACCATAACCCACCACTACCACTTCATTCAAAGCAGTGGATTCTTCTTTCAACACGATTTTCAGTAATTGCCGGTCTTTGACAGCCACTTCTTGTGTTTCATAACCGATATAAGAGACTTTTAAATGTCCGTTCTGCGGGGTATTCACCTGGAATTTACCATCGATATTGGTAATGGTACCTTGTTTTGTCTCTATAACTACCACCGAAGCTCCGATGACAGGTTCACCCTTTTCATCGACCACCGTACCGGATATCTTGCGTTCCTGCTGCACTTCTAAAGAAGCTCCTCTTGCCTGGATGCCGGAAAACAGCATCAGCAATATACCTAACAGACAGGTACACGTTTTGAAATGAATATTTCTCATAAATAGATGATTTTTATATTAGATGATAAAGTTAACGAAGCCCTCTTGCCTGTAAGGCCGGAATCAACAAGTCCGGTAAATCGGTCTGTATCATACATACCATCGGATAGATTTGCAAGAGTTCATCCAGATAGCCCTCGTTCAGTGTCCATTCTGATACGTTACTGCCACTTGCCGGAAGCATATTTACCGTAGCCAACATTCCGTCATTGATTGAACTTCCCAAAGGAGTACTTTTCCCGTTTGTCAGGTAGCTGTATTGCACAAAGTAATTGCCCGGTAGCCCCATCATCGGTTTATGACTTCCTGTCCATGTATATACATGCGCTTTAGGAGTAATGCCCAATACTTCTTCCGCTTTCTGCGCACTGTTACAGTAGAAGAATACCGATTCCATCATATCCAGTTTCATTACAATATCCACCACTTGCTGCGAGGTCGCCGTGCGCGGAGAGTAGTCAAGATTGTAATAGATTCTACCTCGGCCTGCTTTCAGAAACTCTTCCAGAGTAGGCATTTTTTCATCAGTCACCCGGCCATTCCGGTCTTTCAGGTTGTACTTCTGTAATTCCGCATAGGTCATTTTCGTGATGTCGCCTGTGCCATTCGTAGTGGCATTGATGGTCTGGTCATGGCATACCACTACCACTCCGTCGCTTGTCACGTGAGTATCACACTCGATCACTTCAGCGCCCGAATCAATGGCATCTTCTACGGAAGAGACTGAATTTTCGGGAACAGTCCTGTCCGACGTGTGCGCACGGTGCGTCATGACCCACACTTTTTTGTTGTCCGGCTCTCTGAATTGCTTCATTGCCTCCGTCAACGCCAACAGATTATAGATGCGGATTCTCTTCTGCACCTCATACTGACCTGCCGTAACATGCAGTGTGTAGTCACCACTTTGGGTATAGGCATAAGTGATGGGATTAGCAGCCTTTCCCTCCTTGACCGTCCCGTCACCAAAATCGACAGTAATATCGGTATTTCCATCAATGTTGTTGAATTTGACCTCCACCACTTCTTTCAGCAGGGCACGGGTACTTACTTGCAGGTAAGGATTCTTTTTCACAGGATCATCGTCAGAGCAAGCGTTGCAAACTATTCCCAATAGAATAGCCCAACAGCATAACCAGCTTATCGGCTGGCGTTTTGTTCTTCTTCCTTTTTCCGGAACAAAAAAATGCAGTAATTCATTTTTCATTTGTATTTCTATAAAGGTTAATAAAAAAGGAACTCCCGAAGGCGGAACCTGTTCGTTCCGTTCGGTTATGACAAAAATAGAGGGAAATGCCCCGATAAAAAATAGCAAAGGGAATATAAGTGGAAATCTACAATTCTCTCAAAGAAATAACCACCTGATTATTAATATTTTATTTCTAAACAAGCTCACATTAAAAGGTAGATTGGGCACAGATTTTATTAACGGATTTTTGCCACCAAATCTTCAAAATCGTCTCGTGAAACACGTGCTTTTGTTTTTACTCTCGAACGATAATTATAGATTGTATTCACCGAATAATGCAGAAGTTCCGCAATCTGCGAACTGTCTTTTATTCCCAACCGTATCAAAGCAAAAATACGCAGTTCGGTATTCAGTAATTCATCCGGTTTCAAAACGATTTGTTCGTCAGGTAATAATAAGGCATTGAGAGATTCCACAAAATTAGGAAAGAGATGCAGGAAAGCGGAATCAAAGTTCGCATATAATTCTTGCACCTCAACGGTTACAATGTCATTGCTAAGGTGTGTCATTTTGAGCAATTCTGCCACTTGTCCGCGTTGCAGTTTCTTGTTTACCAGCTTTCTGTACGCTTGCAAACGGTCTACATATACAGAGCACAGTTTGAAGAAACGGGCAATATAGGCTTCTTTAATAAGATTGGACTCGGAAAGTTCCAGATTGGTGGAACGAAGATGACGGTTCACTTCTTCGAGTTCTTCATTTAACGAGAAGAGCCGTTCGTTTACTTCCTGCAATCCTTTTTTGGCGATGGAAAGGGCTTTCATCTGTCGGTAGATATAGATTAATGCAATCACCAACAGTAATGCCAACAAGGCTACGCACACAATATAGATCAGTAATTCCCGGTTTTGTTGCTTGATAATATCCTGATAATTCCCGTTTATCATAGAAAGCGGGGTGATATTCATCCAGCTCCGCAACCGCGTTTTATAGAATTGTGATATTTCCCATGAGAAATTGATATAGTCATAGGCACGTTTCAAATCTCCTTTACTATTCAGTTCCTGTGCCAATACCATCAAAGAAGATTGCTCCTTAATGGCGGAACGAACATCTGATATGGCTGAAAGTACCAGATAATACAAATGCTCGTCTTTCTTGCCCATGCTCTCAAAAAGACGGAAACGCTGATAGGCTACCAGTGCATATTGAGGTGTTCCGAAAGAAGATTCTGCGAGCCGGCGGTCACTGAATTCAAGAGCCTCATCGTATTTTCCGGCTTCTCTTAGTTGAGTCTCACGCAACCACAGGTATGTAGCCGAGGACGGATCTAAAGTGATCTGCATGGAATCACGGTATGCATGGCTCAATTTCACATAGCGGGAAGCAAACATCTTATATCGGGGTTGTGCCGCTCCTGCTTCGAAATATACATGCTCGTAACAAGTATAGTAATGTCCCAAAAGAGACGATGGCAATGTCTGACGATCAATCGAGTTAAGTATATCCGCTGCTTCCATATACATTCCGATGGAGGATAACAGATAGGATAGCTCCAATTGAATTTTAAGTTCCCGCTCTTTGTCATTCAACTGGCGTGCCAACAGCATATTTTCATTCAGATAGTGGAGTGCAGAATCGGAACTGTATGCTTTATATTCAAGATAAATATCGTTATTCAGATTATAGCGTTCGACAGAAAAGGGAGGTGTCTTTCGTGCTTCTTTTTTCAGTTCATGGAGTTTATTCTCTTTAATTTGCACATAAGTATCGGCTTCCTTAATCGTTTTATCAAGCACATTTAACAATGAGTCCAAGCTTTCACCAGCTAAAGCTGAATGGCAGGAAAAGAAGAGCAAAAAGCAGAGTAGACAGTTCTTTTTCATTGGGCGGATAGACTTTAGTGAGTATGAGATGATAGAGATTAACCGGACAAATGTATAGAAAATCTTCGTAACCTAACTATAAATGGCTCATAAATTAAAGGAACAAGTAATCTATTATAAAGAAAAAACAGGAGCCAAACAGAGTATATGTTACATTATCATTAATAAAAATGAGTCTTACTCTATCAGACAAATCCATTCCCGGATACATACCTGATGAAAATAAATACCATATTACCAACCGAAGCTCTTACCAATAAAAGTATTATCTTTGTTGCATGAAAAAGTTAGTCATTGTAGGATGTGGACGACTTGCAGAAATCGTTGCGGATGCAGTTGTCAAAGGCTCATTACCAGATTATGATCTGGTAGGTGTCTATTCGCGTACGGCATCAAAAGCAGCGCACATCGTAAATAAAATGCAGCAACATGGCAAACCTTGCATTGCTTGTGCCAAATTGGAAGAGTTATTGGCATTAAAACCAGATTATCTGGTAGAATCGGCCTCTCCTGCCGCTATGCGGGAATTGGCTTTGCCGGCATTGAAAAACGGAACGTCTGTCATTACCTTGTCTATCGGTGCTTTGGCAGATGAAGTTTTCTATCGAGAAGTGACAGAAACCGCCAGAGCAAATGGTACACGGGTCTATATCGCATCCGGAGCTACCGGTGGATTCGACGTTTTAAGAACTGCCTCTCTGATGGGAAATACGACGGCCCGCTTCTTCAATGAAAAAGGTCCTAATGGACTCAAAGGAACTCCCGTTTATGATGATTCTTTGCAAACGGAACAACGTACTGTTTTCTCCGGTAGTGCTGCGGAAGCTATTCGCCTCTTTCCAACCAAAGTGAATGTTACAGTTGCCGCCTCACGGGCTTCTGTCGGTCCGGAGAACATGCAGGTATCCATACAGTCTACTCCCGGATTTGTGGGAGATACGCAAAGAGTAGAAATCAAGAACGACCAGGTGCATGCCGTAGTAGACATTTATAGTGCCACATCGGATATTGCAGGGTGGTCAGTAGTGAGCACCCTGATTAATATCGCTTCACCCATTGTATTCTGACAGATTGGCCAGTACTTTTGCGCTCAGGCGGTCAAACGCCTGACGCGTGCGGCCAGTAGACACCTGCATACAACGTACATGCGGATGATTGAGAAGTTGCTCACCCCCCAATGCGCCTATCGTGTCACAAAAGCAAAGGTTATCACCTTCCAGCCATTCAGTAAAAGCAGCCTCATCCCATGCCGGCGACAAACCGGTATTGAATAAGATCTTCCGGTTACCCATCTGCTTAAATTCCTCTTCGTGCAACAGAATCGTATTTTTATTCAGGCAACAACAAATGACTTCACTCTCTGCCAGGAGTTCCCTCAATGGCAAAAAGCGATATCCTTTGGCAGTAGCCGCTTCTTTCTCACTGCGGGCATAATATGAAATTTCAGCACCAAAGAATTTCAAGGCATCCGCTATCATGCCGCCAGACTTACCCAGTCCGACTATTCCGACTTTCAATCCGGTAATCTCACGAGGCAACTGCTCCCACGATTCCTGTCCAAAGCCGTGCAAACAGCGCACCAACTCACTGACTACATATTCCACTACTCCCTCGTCACCATAATCCCGGATACCTGTCACCGTGATACCCCGTTCATTAGCATAGCGAATATCGACATTGGCACTTTCGGGAGAATAGAGTGAGCAACACATTCCAATGTATTTCACATTCGGACAACACTCGAGTACATACCGGTTGATACGGGAGGTATAACTCAAAAGCACCGCATCAGCATCTCCGATACGGGCAATGATTTCATCATCATTCGCGGGTATATCAGGATACATCACCACCTGACCGGCAAATGAATACAACGCTTTTTCGGCCGACGGAACCAGACTGACCGGCTCTATAGCTACAAGTTTCTGAAACATCGTTTTTTTATTTTAGATTATTCGCGGTTAAGATAACCAATTGAAGAATAAACACTTTGCATAATTTGGGGAATTGAGAGATAACAATTTGGTAACTGTGCGCATTTTAGCGATTTGCAGAGTTGTATCTTCAAGTAACTCTTTCGAATACAAAAGTAACAAAATTCTCTCAGGAAACAAACTCACGACCGGTTTTTATACAATTCGACAATAAAAAAACTCCGTTATTCGATGATCTTCCTTTTGACAGAGGACAGCTTTCCTAAGTCATGCGGAGTAAATTGTATAAAGCAAAAGGATCCCTGCAATTTGACAGTGGGGACCCTTTTTGTAAGTTGGGCGGAGATCTATTTTGTAATCTGCCGATGACAGAGCGTTTTTAATCGACTACTAATTAAGATATAATCTTTTTACGACAACATATGTCGTCAACCGCATCAGGCATAAAATTGGATTTCAAAAAATAAATCAGACCGCCTTGAAGTTCAACTTCAGGAAAGGCGCGGATTACGGTGGCGTGATACTCTTCCATCTCATGAGGCCGCCGTACTGCGCCACAGTCCATTCATTGTTGGCGGAGACTGTGGGGACGGCCCCGCCACCCTCTTGCTTGTCGGCGTTCAGCACGAGGTCGCACTTGGCGGGATTGAATACGTTATCTCCGGAATGAGCGGTTCTGTTGTGAAAAACGGCGGTGCGCTCTATGCTGCTACCATCACTTATGTGAACGAAATCTCCGGCTGCGATGGCTTCTATCCGGGTGAGAGCTTTGCAGCCCGTTACGATATAATTGCCGAACCGAGTACACTTCGGTATTTTGAGCGTTTCGAGGCCCGTGCATCCGTAGAAAGCATCCAGGCCTATCGCTGCCACATTATCCAAAGTGAGCGTCTTCAATGAAGTGCATCCCCGAAATGCGCTTTCATCAATCTGGGTGACCTGCGAAAGATTCACCGTAGTCAACGCGGCGCAACGGATAAAGGCATACTCTCCAATTACCTGCACGCCATCGGGCAGCGTCACCTCCTGCAAGGCGGTGCAATCCTTAAAGGCGAGTTCGGGCAAAGTTGGCGTTGCACCCCAGCCCGTCACTTCGGTGAGGTCGCATTTCGTGATTTGCGTATTATCGGCAAATACACCCCACTGCCCGCCCATTCCTATCTTGGAAAGTTCGCCCTTCAGCTCGATTTCGGTGTGGCCTGCTTCGAGGGCTGCACAGATGGTTGCCCGCGCCACGACGTCGGTCATGCCGGTCACGTCGATAGTGCCGGAGGTAGGGGGTGTGAAATTTTTCAGGCGCAGCTTGATTTGATAATCCGCCGCAGGGTCGAGGTGAAGTTCAAAGTTGCCGTCGTACTTCCCACCCCATCCCGCATAGACGCCGACCGTTGACTCCGGATTCACTATCAGGCGGTCGCAGTCCGCCTGCGTCAGTTGGTAATTGCCAATGCCTTGGGCGACGGGGGTTGTACCGATCATTTTGAGAAGGAGGTGCACATCACCCGTGAGGGCTTTCGGAACGGAGATAAGGGGATAGGAGACGGCCGGGTAAAAATTGCAGTCCAGGCCTATGTAAGCCCCGGCAGCGGTCTTTCCCCCGTTCAGCACGAGGGTGGCACCATACCAGACGCTTACACAGCACGGACTGCTGCCTGTCTCGTAAGACAATTCGCAGCCGTCACCCAGTTCCAATTCCGCTTTCTCGCCGTTAGCCAGAATCATGTTGTCATCTTGCCCACTCAATGCCACGTCTTTGCCCAGCGTAATCTTGCCGTTGTAAACACATACTGCGGCGTTCATATCTTGTCGGTCCAGATTGATATTGGTGAGTTCGATATAAACGGCACCGGCGTCGGGGCTGAAATTGCCGAGGAGGTGGCGGTTGCTGGCGGTGTTATCCCAAGTGAGGGTGTGGTGCCCGCCGTCTATCTTGAAGTGGCCGCTGCCGTTCATGGGAGGGGTGTCGTAGTCACCTCCCGCAGGTATCGTGATGTTGCCGCCCAGCGTAATGAGTGTCGGGGCATCGGCCGAGGTGCCGCCCGTCTGCAGGGCGTTGAGCAGGGCGTCGTAGGTGGTGACGACGATACCTTCCGGCACGGGATCCGTTACCGGATCGTCCTTGCTGCACGAAGCAAAGACTACTGTTGCACATAGCACTAACAAAGAAAAAATCTTTTTCATGTTGTTTTATATTTGATTAATATTCATGGGAAAACAAAAAAGCGCAGAGCGGTTTATGCCCTACGCAGCAAAAATATAATGAAAATTTTGGATGATTGGTGCACGTTTACGCATATCTGACGTCGAAACGTGCAACACAAGTGTTTTTTGTGGATTTATTGTATGTTGGAACAAGCTGTATCGCCAAATATACAACAGCTTGGAGGTATTATCTATTTTTGTACTCGGTAAAAGATCCCCCCGTTATCTCCCGGAAAATTTTACAGAAATGGCTTTTGTGGGCAAAACCCGAAAGCTCGGCAATTCTCTCCATTGTATAATCCGGATGTTTCGCCATTTGCTCTGTGGCGTATTCTACCCGTTTATTGTTCACCCAACGTTTGAAACTCACCCCGTAAGTCGAATTGATGAATACAGATAGTTTCCGTTCCGGAATATGCAGAGCCTCGGCATAGTCGCCCAGCACAACACCCTGCTGGAGATACAATAATAGTTTTGCCATTTCATCTTCCAGTTCCCTGTCTCCTTCACTCTCCTTTGTCGGCTGCGATTCTTCCTTCTCCTCTATCGCGGGCAAAGCCTCATAGTAAAGTTTGTATTGGTAGTTGATATACCTCACTCCAAAGTTAAAGTAGTACACTGTAACCACCACCGTAATTATTCCGTCGAATAACGGGGCAGGGAATATACTGAACACCAGAACGGCGCCGATACAGGCAGCCTCGTAGAACAGTCTCGAAGCCCACCGGAATTCATATTTGTCGGTGTCGGAGAAATAGTTCTCAATCTTGGCCATATAATTCCGTTGCTCACGCCGGAATAAACGGACGTAAATCACGATCTGCGTCAGATAAGTAGCCGCAAATACAGTTCTTAACAAAAGAACCGGATTCGTGATATTCGCTATATACTCATCCACCGAATAGATCCTCACATCAGGAAATAGAAGTATCGTTAATAGATAGAGTCCCACAAAAAACAATGTCGGGCAGAGGTGTCGCAAAATATTTCGCCGGCAAACGTATGGTGAATGAAAAAGTATCAGTACGATAAAAGTAAAAAGCGCCGCCTGCAACTGTGCCGCAACGAGCACAGGCATTGCAAATATTTCGGCAACGCTCTCCTGTACCCTGTTGTAAAGGATAAGCGCATTGCACAGAGCCACGATAATCGATGCAATACCCAGGAATCGTTTGGCATTGCGGTAGTGCGGGTTTATCAGCTGTGGGGCTGTTTGAATCAACAGCAGAGCCATCCCCATCGTCAGACAACCGAAGATATTGAAGTAGTATATGATATCCAACATATTATAGTCTGTGTTATCGGTCAAACAACATTCGGACGAGAAATCCACTGTAAGGCTGTTTCATAGACACCTCATCACCGTTTTACCTGTATTCACAGCCAAAGGTACTGTATTTTTTTAGCCATACATCATACTTATACCACATTTTGCACTGATTCAATCCATTCGGGTAGATACTACCTCTTCATTTCTCTGTTCTGTTCCCAATCTCCAATCTTGTACGACAAGGTTTCCATCGATATTCCGTTAGATTTCACTACTCGCCATCCGGTTCCTTTCGTGGCGGTGCAATGAAATGCATCTGATTACCCCGTCCCTCTCGCTTGATAATGCCTTCGGCTGCAAAAGATTTAAGATCGTCCAATGCAGTATTCTTCAGGCGTCCTGTAAGTTGCGTATAAGTGGCTCTTGTGATGAAGCCATGCTCTCCGATATATTGCAGGACGAGTTTCTCCAGATTGTTTCTGTCCCACTTACGCGAAGTGTTGAAATCGACACACTTTCTACGCTCCAAATCTCCGCGAATACCCACACGCATACTCTTGGAAGCACGGAAATTCACCCCGTTGAAAGCTACGGATTCAGAACGAATATCATTCTTATTTGCTACCAATCGGGAAGCTTTCACTTTGGCTGAAAAGAAGCCGAACTCTCCCAATTCGACGCGGTATCCTTCACCTAGATATTGCAATACATCGTCTTTCAGTTCCATCAGGATACCTTCTATCACTCCTTCCTTAAATCCGGTTCTCTTAGCAACACCACGGATCAATCGTTCTGCCGGAATCGTTCCACTGTAGACAATGTCGGCATACATTGTTTCCGTTTCTCCTTCCTTAGTAGTCAAGGCAGGCTTCTTCTTTAAATTGTAAAAGGCCATAATCTTATTGTTATATTTAAGATTTTTCAGTGCAGAGAATAAAGATTTTCAGTGCAGAGATTTATCATTGTTTATGCACTCGGATAGTTGTCCGATTGTAACGGGACAATAGTCACTTTGTAAACAGCCTAATGTCACCTTATAAGGTGATATTTATCACTGCATAAGGTGACCACCTGTCTTTACAAGGGTAAAAAACAGTAAAGATACAAAATTAATTAGCGGAAAGCAAGAGACGGCACAATAAAGCTCAATATATGATTGTAATATGATTGCAAAATAAAATTCATCTGCCAACTACCGGACATCGGTTTCTCTTTATTTATTCACATAGATTTGTTGATTTCTAAATTATTTCAGTACATTTGCCCGACCTACTTCTATTGCAGAAAGGATGAAAATAGACGAAATACAGTGCATAAAAGAACTACGCAACGGCTCCTACCAGGCTTTTACACAGATTTATGAAGCCTATGCCGACCGACTTTACAGCTTTGTTCTTAAACAACTAAAAAATCGTTCCCTGACACAGGATATTGTTCAGGATACCTTTTTACGCCTATGGGACAACCGTAACCAGTTGAATAGCTTCGGCAATCTGCAAGCCTTTATTTTCACTATTGCCAAACATCAGGTAATCGATTATTTCCGCAAACAAGTCAACGAACTGCAATTCGAAGACTTTATGGAGTATTGCGAGAACCAGGCAACTGACGTATCGCCGGAAGATATCTTATTGTACGACGAATTCCTGCAACAACTTCAACAATCGAAGAAAGTTCTGTCACAACGGGAACACGAGATTTATGAATTAAGCAGGGAGAAACATATCCCCATCAAGCAAATAGCCGAACAACTGGATCTCTCCGAACAAACGGTGAAAAACTATCTGACTTCCGCCCTGAAGATTCTTCGCAGCGAAATGATGAAATATAATATTCTCTTTATTTTCTTCCTGTAACAAGAATAACACTTTCAGTAGGAATAATTAAAACTCCACAAAACTCTACAAACACCTACTATTCCTAACTTTTTCTATGCTCTACAACATAAAAAAAGTCTAGTACTCCCTTTATGTATTTACGTATAACCTATAGAAACACCAATAATATGAGTCCACAATTTAAAAAGTTATATTGCCAGTACATCGAAAAAGGAATCACCTCTTCCGATATTGGAAAGTTCAGAAATGAACTCAACAACATACCTGACGAAGAGTTATGGAATACCATGATAGATATGGAAAACGACACAGTAGAGATAAAGATGCCTCCTATGATGAAAAAGCAAATTCGAAAGGAACTACAATAAATCATTTGGAGACGCCGTTGGCTGCAATATATGAAATATGCTGCCATTATCGCTATCATCCTATCATCCTCTTTTGGACTTTATACATGGATGAATAACCCGGAAAGTCAAATGGTTGCTGTAACAGTTAGAGCTGGCAGTAAAGCAGAAATGGCTCTCCCTGATGGTACATTTGTACATCTAAATGCGGCTACAAACCTGGAATATGATGTAAACAACTCCAAGCAACGCCTCGTCAAACTATCAGGAGAAGCCTTTTTCGATGTTGCCAAGAATCCCGATTGCCCATTCAAGGTAATAATCAACGATCTGCAAATTGAAGTAGTAGGAACTTCATTCAATGTAAAGACCTATAAAAAAGACATTGTAGAAACGTCTTTACTTAGCGGACGAATCAGAATATCAGGTGGTTCACTTCCCCATGAATATACGCTTTCACCTGGACAAAAGGCAACCTATTCCGCTATGGACAGAACACTACGAATAAGCAAAGCGGATGCCCATGTTGAAGCCGGATGGAGAGATAATTACCTCATCTTTGAATCCACACCATTAATTGATGTAATAGCCCAGATAGAACGATGGTATGGGGTGGAAATCAGATTGCATCATAAGCAAATCGCACAAGATTTACTATCGGGATCTTTCCGAAACGAAAGTATACAGAATGTCATAAGATCCTTAAGCATACAATACGGATTTAAGTACGAGATACATAAAGATATAATAACTATTTACTAATTTAAAAGAAAGGAGCTTATGGAAAACACATAGTAGTTAAAATCAAAAAAGAACAACCAAAGAATCGCCCAATCCTTTGGTTGTATGGAAGTCGATAAAATTTTATACATCAAAACATTATCAACTATGAATATCACAAAGTTAACATTTTTATTGAGAAGGAAACTGCGGAACAGCCTTATTTTTAGAAACTTTACCATTTTATCCGCTGCTATAATTTTATTCCCTTCGGGAGTGTTTGCCCAAGAAGGAAATGTGTCCATTCATATCAAAAATGGCACGGTAAAAACTTTCATGAAACAAGTAGAACAGCAAACGAGATATACTTTTGTATACCGGAATCATGTTCTTAACGATCAGACTAAAGTGACAATTAGCTGCACAAAGAAACCTATCAGCGAAGCGCTCTCACAGGTATTTACTCCTTTGAATATATCTTATTCATTTACCAACAACACCATCGTATTGGTAAAGCAGGAGACAGAACAAAGAAGTAATGAAAAGAGAGCGATTAAAGGAACCGTACTAGATGAAAGTGGAATTCCTATTATTGGCGCCAATGTCATGCAAGGAAAAGGAACCGGAGTCATTACAGATATTAACGGAAACTTTACCATTGTAGCAGATCCTAACCAACCACTAACAGTATCTTATATTGGATTTGACTCACAACAAGTGAAAGCCGGCAATAAAAACAATCTGAAAATATATTTGAAAGAAAGTAGCATTGCATTAAATGAGATAGTTGTAGTCGGCTATGGCTCCCAGTCCGAAAAACTAGTAACTACTTCTATCAGTAGCCTGAAAGTGGATGATCTGGACCAAGGCAGTGACTACAATGTAGCTAAAATGCTGCAAGGTCGTACTCCTGGTGTAAATGTAGCCTCTGCCAGCGGTACCCCCGGTGAACAACCGAGTGTACGGGTACGCGGTATTGCATCCATCACAGGTAACAGCACCCCATTGTATGTGGTCGATGGAGTTCCCAGTGAATCAATGCCTATGCTAAACCCCAACGACATCGAACGCATGGACGTATTGAAAGATGCTTCAGCTGCTGCCATCTATGGTTCGCGAGCTAACAACGGTGTTGTCATCATCACCACAAAATCGGGAAACACCAACAGTAAAACACGCGTAAATGCCAGTGTACGCCACAGCCTTGGATGGATTGCCAACGATATACCAATGGCAAATGTAGCAGAATATACTCGTACTATGCAAGCAGCCGTAGATAATTGGAATGTGCAGAAGAAGGACACAAAATCATTCTTTATCCCCGACCGGATTACCGAAACAGACTGGCTCGGACTCATTCAACGTGATATAGCACACTCTACTATGGCATCTATCAATCTCTCGGGAGGTAATGAGAAAACTACCTTTTTCACCTCTGTGGGATTTAACGACCAACAAGGTATCATCCGTACCAGCGGATTCCAGCAAACCAACCTAAGGGCAAAATTTACTCATCAGCTGAACAAATGGTTTAAACTGAATCTGAATCTCACAGGATCTTACAGCCGTTTCGATAAAGTGGAAGAGTCATCTACCAGTTTGAAAGTGATTCGTACTGCCCGTGAAGAACAACCATGGATTGGAGCTTATCGGGAAGATGGAGGCTATACAGTGATGTCAACAGAATTATGTCGTCATAATCCCGTTATGCTGATTAATGAAGAAGACTGGACTGTACATAAGAAACAAGGAGTAGCTGCCCTTAGTTTTGATATTACTCCTATCAAAGGACTCAAATACACTCCCTCATTCAGCATATACGGTATTCTTGATGAAGAAAAGAAAACAATTTCAGAGAAACATGACGCACGTTCCAAAAATGCAGGATGGGGTGCACTTAGCGAACAGAAAAATGTAAGTTACCGATATGTTATAGACAACGTAATTTCGTATGAAAATAGTTGGGATAAACTGACTTATTCAGCCATGCTTGGTCACTCATACGAAGAGTATAACTATGAAACTTTTGGAGCTTACAGTGATAATTACGCAAACGGTGCTTATCCTTCTTCCAGCTTCGGTCTGATAAATTCCGGTTCTAACATCTACGCAGGTAGTATCGGATATAATGCATATGCACTCGAATCTTATTTCGGACGTGCCGCCCTGAATTGGGATAATCGCTATATCTTAAATGTAACGATGCGTCGTGACGGTTCTTCACGTTTCTCAAAAGATAAACGTTATGGAACATTTCCTTCTGCTTCTTTCGCGTGGCGGATTATCAACGAACCTTTTTTCCCTAAAGGCACGCCACTGAATGACTTAAAGCTACGAGCCAGTTGGGGTAAGACTGGCAGTATGGATGGTATCAGTAACTGGGCAGCTATGTCATTAGTAACTTCGGGAGGAAATTCCTATAATGGTTCATCCGGTTTTAAAATCGGAGCAGATGCTGCGGATCTTATCTGGGAGAAAGCTAATCAGGTGAATGTCGGAATCAACGCAGAGCTATTCAACGGACGACTGGCGCTATCTGTAGACGGATACTATCAAAAGACAAGCGGATTACTTTATAATATCAGTACTCTTGCTACAACAGGATATACTACCCGGACAGCCAATATCGGCTCGCTGGAGAACAAAGGATTGGAAGTGATGGTGAGCGGTAAAATATTCGATGGTCCTTTTAAATGGGAGCTTGCTACTAACCTCTCCTATACAAAAAACAAACTGTTGTCATTGGATGGAGTACTTGATATGAAAATCAACGGTGGTGGTGCCAATACCGGTAAAGTAATGCATGCTTTAATGGTAGGTAAACCGGTTAGTGCTTTCTATATGTTGCGTCAGGATGGTATTTATCAAACCGACCAGGAAGTACCAAGCAAACTCTACGCAAAAGGAGTACGTGCTGGTGATTGTAAGTACTTTGACTACAACAATGACGGAGACATCACAGACGATGACCGCATGTATGTAGGAAAGGTTACACCTGACATTTATGGTGGTATCACTTCGACTATGAACTGGAAAAACTTCGACTTATCCATTTTCTGCCAATTTGCAGCCGGAGGTAAAATCCTGTCAGCATGGAAAGGCTGCGGGGGAACAGAAGGTACGGAACATCTCGGCTTGGCGTCCAGCAGTATCAAAGGTTACAAAAATGGCACACTGGTCGATTCGGAACAATTCTATAACATATCAAAATATGCCGCCAACCATTACTGGAGGGGAGAAGGAACTAGCAACACTGTTCCACGCCCTACTTTGGCAGGCACGTTCACCGGCGGTTTCGGAAACAATCTTGTTTCTACCCGTTATCTGGAAGATGCTTCTTATTTCAAATTCAAAACCATCACATTGGGATATAGCCTTCCTCATTCTCTGTTGTCAAAAATACATGTAACGGGAGCTCGCATCTTTGTTTCTCTCGACAACTTTTTTACACTGACCAAATATTCCGGATATGATCCGGAATTCTCATACGAAAGTAATCCGACAGGCAACAGCTACGGAGCAGATTTCGGAGAACAAGCCACATTAAAGAGTTTTATCATAGGTGCAAGCATTAACTTCTAAAACTAACGATATGAAAAATATAAAACTATTATTCACTCTGGTTTTAATGACCATAACTATACTCGGCACGAGCTGTTCTGACTGGCTGGACGACATCAGCCCCCGACATGCAATTCCTCAATCAGCCTTGACGGATGATGATCTCGAAAAGCTATTAAATGGAGTATACGCCACTATGGAAAATTATACATTCACTTTCTGGTGGTTGGATGATATACAAGGGGAAAATTTCAAAGCAGGTCCCGGAGGAGGTCAAATTACAGACCCATGCGAAATGTCTCCCTCGTATACCAATCAGGCAATTAACATTCTCTCCTTTTGGAGAAACTCATTTACAACATTGCATCAGGTCAATTTTCTCGTAGAAACTTATGAAGCTTCCGAAAATAAAGAAAGTGCTCTTATGAAAAAAGTAGGTGGTGTCTCTTACTATTTCCGTGCATTTATTTATTATCGTCTGGCCTCTCATTATGGAAATGTCCCCATCCTGCGTAAACGTTCAAAAGAGGTGGTTCCTATCTCTCCGGAAGCTGAAGTATGGACATTCATCGAAGAAGATTTGGGTAAAGCTATCCGCTTACTGTCAAAAGCAGATTCCAAATGGTACGTATCTTCTGACGCAGCAAATGCACTTGCTGCACGTGTAGCTCTTTTCCAGAACAAGATGACGGATGCTGCAAACTATGCAGAAGCAGTATTAGCTAATTCCAGTTTCTCGCTCGCATCCACCGCTATGGATTTCTCTAAAAATTGGGTTGCAGGAAGTTCAAGTCCGGAAATTATATTTGCCTATGTTAATAATTCAAGAGCATCCAGTCCTCTAAACTTCACATTATACGTTAATGACACGGACGGTTCATGGAATTATGCTCCATCTGATTGGTGTTATAGTAGTCTTTTTGCTGATGATAATACTCTTTCACGCAAAGGAGACGTACGGTTAAAAGCCACATTCACCAGCCAAGATGCCAACCGCGTAATCAAATATCCGAATGGGACTTATCAATTGGCGGAAACGTCAGATTATACCTGCACACCGGTAGTAATCTCCCGTATTTCAGAAATGTATCTGGTAAAAGCCGAAGCTCTCGGAAAAACGAACGGAGCCGCCGCATTAGTGGAATATATGAAAAAAAGATATACTACCGCTCCAAGTGAAGCAGCAATCAAAGCTCTATCGGACAAAGAATATCAGACATTGATCTTGGACGAACGCCGTCGTGAATTTTATGCTGAAGGTATGCGCTGGCAGGACATCAAACGTACAAATCGCTTAGAATTGCTAGAAACACTTGATGGTCGTACTTATCTGATGTATTATCCGATCCCTCAAGATGAGATTGACATGGCCGGTACGGTAGCCTACCCACAAAATCCCGGATATGCGGGATATACAGGAAATTAATAACAAAACCTTAAATGATTATTATGTGTATGACAACTATTAAAAATAAAGTACGGATATGTCCGTTCATATATATTGTTTGTCTTTTATTATTTGCCGCATGCAGCAACGAAGACAATGCCGGGAAAGATATTCCTTCCGCAACTTTCTCAATCGCTCCCGAAAGAGGGCAAATAGAAGGTGAAATACAATTCACTAACGCATCTTATGGAGGTAGTGGCAACTTTACTTATGTATGGGATTTCGGGGACGGAACGACTTCTACCGAAGAAAGCCCGAAGCACGTGTACAATGAGAAAGGTATATTTGTTGTTAGTTTGACCATAACCGACAGCAGTGGAAGATCGAACCTCTACCGGAAAACAATTGAAATTACCGATAAAGTAGTAGAAAAAGGAGACCTCACATTACTATGGACCTCCTCCACTCATTTAGCCAAGTTAGTTTCCAATTCCGCCGCTCTTTCTCCTGATGAAAAAACGGTTTACATCAATAGTAATGACCACATATTACATAGTTATGATGTAACTTCAGGTATTGAAAAATGGTCATTCGACATGACTGATCCATCTTGGGGAGCGCAGGCAACAGGAGGCTCAAACATGACACCGTCTGTAGATACGGATGGTACAATCTACATTGGCACAGGTGACGGAAGCAATGGTAAACTATTTGCTATCAATCCTGATGGAAATAAGAAATGGATTACTTTCAATGATCCGACTACCGGTTTTTGGAATAAAGGTAACGCCGCCAATGCCAAAATGCGTAGTGTGTCACCAGCATTTGATGATAAATATGTATACTGTGGTAATGGGGGAAGCACCGGTTCAATGATTGCGGTAGACAAAACAACAGGAAACCGTGTTAGCTATTTAACTAACGCAGATGGTACCAGCGGTCCTGCCGGAGGTGTTTATGCAGGTCCTGTTATCTCCAAACAAGGAATGATGTATATCATGTGTACCAACTACGGAATGTTTGGTGTAGCAAAAGCTACTATGGCTAAAGATGACAATACTTTCAGCCCATGGGCATGGAGAGCATTTGACAGTGGTTTGAACAGCGGCTGTCATGCATCAATGGCCATAGACAATGAAGGAAATGTATATGGCATGATTTATACATCTGATCTGACTACTACCATCTATTCCGTTGCCAGTGACGGTAGTGTACGTTGGACTACCCCTATTGAGAATACCGGCAAACAAGATCAGGGAGGAGTCGTTATCGGCACAGATGGCACTGTATATGCCTCATTGAAAAGTCAGGGAGATATGCCTGGCGGAATTGTTGCATTGTCAGCAGGTGGAACTATCAAATGGCAATATGAGATATCAGAAAGTGTTAGCAGTACTCCTGTTATTGATAAGGATGGACATATCTTGTTCGGTACGGAACGTGGTAATTTCTATATCCTTGACGCAAATGGTACTGACGCTATTGCCGTACTTGATGTGGCCGGAGCAATTGCTAACAGTGAAAGTGCTTATGCATCCGAATGGGCTGCAACACAAGGCAAATTCTGGAGTTCACCGGTAGTGGATGCAGACGGGACTATCTATGTGGCCATTACTAACACCCAAGATGAATCGAAAAGTTTATTAGTGGCCCTGTCATCCAAATATGTGAAAGGATTACCAACAACAGGCTGGCCGATGCGTGCAAAAGACGCTCAACACACTGCTACAGTAAAATAATTCAAATCAAACAGGATAGGTTATTTCGATAGCCTATCCTACATTATCTAATAAATAAAATAAAAAGACTATGAAGAAAGTATTTTTTCTTTTGGCAATCATCTTACTTGTATCCGGGCAAGTAATGTGTACCAGTTGCGGCTCTTCCAATGATGAATATGAAAACAAAAATCAGCCGACTCCTCCGGATGATAATGAAGACCCGGAGGACCCAGGTGAAGAACCTGACACTAAAAGTTTAACAACCGACTTAAAGAATCTTTCCAGCAACACAAGTCTGAAAATGTGGACTTGCGCTCATCGTAGCAACACCTATAAGGGAATACGTGACGGAATTCCTGAAAATTCTATTCCCGCTATCCAATATGCAATAGAAGTCGGTGCCGATATGATTGAAATAGACCCTAGAGCAACTTCTGACGGAGTAATCGTAAATATGCACAATACAACCATTAATGCTACAACAAACGGAACTGGTGCTGTAGCCAATATGACTTATCAAACTCTTTATCAATATTTTTTAAAAGGTTCTAAAGGTATCACTGAATACAAAGTGCCTACACTTGAGGAAGTATTGGATGCTGCGAAAGGCAAAATCTATGTTTGTGTCGATGTAAAAGAGAAGGGTCTTTTAGGTAAAATCATTAAAACGGTTGCAGAAAAAGGGATGATCGACCAGGTTTGCTATTATACTGGTTCCAGTACATCATATATTGAAGAAATGAATACTATTAACCCTGGAGCCATTCCTTTTCCATGGGTATCCACTGCGGCAGAAGTAAAAGTCCTCGCCAAATATTACAGTAAAGTACAAATGGTACAATTCGGAATAGACAATGCATCTCTCACTGAACTAATGGGAGCTATTAAAGATGCCAAGTTAGTAGGTTATGCCAATCATTTAGATTGGGATAGCGATCTACTGAATAGTAAATATTCGCACCTTCAAACTTTTATAGATAACAAAATAGAAGTTGTGCAAACTGATTACTCTGATCTTGTCAACTCTTATTTAAAAGAAAAAGGATTAAGATAACTTTATAGGATAGTTTTTCATAGGTACCCAATATAGATCAAAACATTTTATTTAAGAAAAGCACGTATGACAAGGAAAATTATATTTCTATTATCAGTTCTTCTGGTTTCATTATCTGCTGAAGCAGAATCCAGAATTGATAAACTATTGAGGAATCTTCACGACAAGAATTCTCAATATGTATTTGTTATAGCTCACCGTGGCGACTGGAGGAATGCTCCGGAGAACTCCATACAATGTATAGAGAATGCCATCGCTATGGGAGCAGACATGGTTGAACTTGACATTCAGCAAACCAAAGACAACAACTTTATTTGTATGCATGACGCAACGCTAGACCGCACTTCAACAGGAAAAGGCGCCATTAAAAACTATACGACAACAGAACTAAAACAATTTGTGCTGAAAAGTGGAAACGGTATAAAGACCCGCCGATCCATACCCACTTTAGAAGAAGCGTTAATGACATGTAAAGATCGTATTCTGGTCAATATAGATAAAGGCGGAACATATATAAAGGAGATTCTTCCCATCATTCGAAAATGTGGAATGGAAAAACAAGTGATTATAAAAGGAAGGTATCCTGTCGAGAAAGTTCAAGAGGAATATGGAACCAATACCAGTATGCTCTATATGCCTATCATTCATTTATGGAAAGAAGAAGATATAAAAGCGACCGAAAGTTTTATTAAAGACTTTACGCCAATAGCCTATGAACTCTGCTTCAAAGACGAACAGACTTCAAATTTAAAGGTTATTGATAAAATTGTACAATCTGGTAGCCGGGTATGGATGAATACTCTATGGGATAGTCTATGCGGTGGACATGATGACGAAAACGCCCTATTAGAAGGTAAAGATAAGCATTGGGGATGGATACTGGAACATAAGGCAACTATGATACAAACTGATCGTCCCCAAGAATTAATCAAATACTTAGAAGATAAAGGTTTAAGGAAACTATAAAATACCAACAGCAACTTAACACATTTGCAAAAGAAAAAGGCCAATTCACCCCCATGAATTGACCTTTATTTTTTCTATCTGTCTCTGTTATAATCTTTCATTCCTGTTATTCAGCCTTGAATTTGATCTTCAGAATCTTACTGATAGCCGGTTTATATTTCTTCAACATTCGGTCGAATCCCAAGTCATTCGGATGGGTCCCATCTACAGTCCCCTCATGGTCTGTTCCCAAGAATTGATCTTCTTTTATGAAATACAGGTTCTTGACATTCTTCTTTCGCAATACTTCTACCTGTTCAGCGATGGCCTCGTTCTGTCGTTTTACATTCTCACGAGCTTTCTGGTTGAAATTACCTGTTTCACGTATCAATGTCTGTATCACAATAATAGGCGTATCCGGATGCTTCTGGCGCAACGTCATTACAAAATCAACAGTCCGGTCGGTTATCTCTTTGGGAGAAGGATTAGGAATACAATCGAGAATGAAAGCATCCGCATCAATATCCGCCAACATCTCGGCAACTTCTTTCTCCATCTTGCCGTTTCCGCTCAATCCTAAATTGATAAAATTATATCCGCTGCTACGGGACAAACGAGCCGGATAAGCCATCCCGGGACGACTGGCAGATGCTCCCTGCAAAATACTGGACCCGTATACCACTATCTTTTCTTTGAACGGATTTTCTCCTTTACGTATGTGTGCATCAGAAGAAACACCTATTTCCAGACTTTTCAGTTCATCATATAAAGGCAGATATAACAAACATTCTTTCTCTTCCGTACCCATATTATCAACAAGCACTTTTTCCGTAGTCACACCACCCGGTATCCCTACTCCGGCAAATTGCCATTTTCCATCCCGTTTGATATATAAATCCAGACCTTTCTGAGCAACTCTGGTCAGATTGGGTAACTGGTAATTATCAGGAACCATCCATTTGGCTTTTATGACGGGGCTATTCGTTGTAAAAGAGATAGCCAGACCGGCAGAGTTTGTGAATAGTTTCTTCACTGTGGGAGGCATTGTACGATACTTGGCTGTATCTACCCGATGGAAGTATTCGCCTTCGGTAGTTGCTTTGCCTACCAGTAAAAGCTCTTGAGCCGGCACATAGGTAATGTTATCCTTTTGTTGTCCGGAGGCTGTGAAGGGAAGCACCATCAGCCCCAAGCAAACCCAGACATTTCGTATTAAGTTTTTCATAATCAATTTTATATTAAATTTCTTTCGCTACCATCCAGCGCTCTACATTTCGTTTCTCTGCGCTAAACTCTACACCAACTTTTATCACTTGTTGATCCTCTGCCGTATAAGGAAAAGCATAACCTTTTTCTTCAATCTGCTCCATGGCCTGCTCAACAGTCCCATTCAGCTTGAATTCGAAAATATAGATGAACTTCGGGGTTCGTACAACCGCATCTGCACGTCCCCGTGAGCTATGTACTTCTGCCTGCGTGAATTGTCCCATCAGTTTGAATATTAAATATATGATGACTTGATAATGACGTTCAGTCTGGTCATTCAACTCGTAAGGAAAATCTGCAAAGAAAGCTTCAAAGCGGTGCATGAAAGCGTCAACATTGCCTGTACGTAGTTCTTGAACAAACTTACCTATATAAAAGCTTCGTTCTTCATCCGTGACTGCCGTATAAAATGGGAGTAAAAAGTTAAGAAAGCCATAACGTACTTCGTCGTTAGGAAAGCCTAAACGATAAAGTCTAAACTCTCTGTCATAATCTTTAATAGTCAGATAACCACTCTGATAAATCAATGGAATAGGATTTTTCCTATCAGCACGATATTCAGTGAAAGCGGAAGCAGCTGTCTCTATACCATCCATCAGCAAGCGAAGATCATAATCGCTCTCTTTCAATAACTTCACAAGGAAAGTAGGAGTTCCGGTCTGAAACCAGTAATTGCCGAACTCTTTACTAAAAAACGCATTCAGCACACTGAACGGATTGAACACTCCTTCTCCATTAGGATGAAAATGATAGCCGTCATACTGTCGGGTCATTGTTTCTACAACTTCTTCCGTACTCATATCATTCGCTTGTGATAAAGCCGCAATCTCCGGTTCAAAATTAGCAAGAAGTTCTTCGCGGGTGATTCCACAAAGAGTAGAGAAGTCATAATTCAGACTGATGTCATTCAATTGGTTCAGATCACTAAACACACTTACTTGCGAGAATTTGGTGACACCTGTCAGAAAAGCAAAACGAAGATAGCGGTCTGCACTCTTCAACACACCGTAGAAAGCTTTCAAAGTAGAACGGTAAGAATCGAGAAGCGGTTCATTCTGAATAGCCTGTAGTAAGGGCTTATCATACTCATCCACCAGGACTACAACACCCCTGCCTGCTTGTTCGGAGGCACGACGAATGACACCCAAGAAGCGGGAAGACAAAGTGGTTTCATCTTCTCCCCTGCCATATATAGCTTCCCATTGAGTTAACTGGTTACTTAAAATAGCATCCAATCTGTCCGGTGAATCATATTTCTCGGCATTCAAATCCAGATGCAGTACGGGATATTCTTCCCACTTCTTTTCTAATTGTTCCACGGCAAGTCCCGTGAAAAGGTCACGCCGTCCCTTGAAATAGGCTTCAAACGTAGAAATTAACAAACTCTTTCCGAATCGGCGCGGACGGCTTAAAAAAAAAGGTTTACCGATGTTTGCTATAGTCCACATCAATGCGGTCTTATCTACATACAAGTATCCGTCATTGCGGATATCTTCGAAAGTCTGAATCCCGATAGGGAGTTTTCTGCCCGTCACCAACATACAATTTCTACTATTAGATTGTTATCACATACGTATCTGCTACAAAAATACGAATTCTGGCAATGAAAGCAAATCTGTCAATCAATTATTTGTAAATCAACGTAGATAAGTATTCCTCTGCAAACATCTCATTGGCAACTTCCAACAACATCTCTGCTGTTAGCTCTTCTATACGCTTAAAAACAAGCTCGGATGATTCATACTTATGATAATGAAGGAATGTTTTCGCCATCCCTAACGCATTATTCTCAAAGTTATCGGACGCTACTCCGATTTGCCCGATCAACTGCTTTTTCGCTGCCGCCAACTGGGAAGAAGTCATCTTTGTATCGCGCATCCGCTTCAATTCCTTATAGGTCAATTTCAGGCAAGTATCCATGTCATCCACATCCGTCCCGAAATAAATACAGAAAGCTCCCGTATCCGTATAGGAAGTCAGATTGGATTCGACATTATAGACCAGTCCTCTGCGTTCGCGAAGGGACACATTCAGTTTACTATTCATTCCGGGACCTCCAAGGACATTATTCAGCAGATAGAGTGCAGTACGCTTGTCATCATACGCATTATAGCCACGGCTACCGATCATGACATGTGCCTGGTGCGTATCTCTAGCCACCGTCAAATGTTCCGGCACATACAGAGGCGGAGGTGTACGCCGATTCTCTACCTTCACATCAGGAATATCCAACAGGTATTTTTCTACCAGGCGGATGATTCTCTTGAACTCGTACTGCCCCTGAACAAAAAACACCATATTTCCCGGTTGGTAAAAACGGCGGGTAAACGATAGAACATCTTCCGTGCGAAAACTTCGCAGAAGTTCCGGCTTACCAAGAATGTTTCTTCCCAATGGATGATTGCGGAAGATCATGTCTTCAAAATCGTCAAATATCAGTTCCGACGGAGTATCTTCATACGACTGGATTTCATCGATAATGACCTCTGTTTCTTTTTCTATCTCATGCTGCGGAAAGGTTGAATGAAATACAATATCCCCCAACAACTCAAGCGCACGTTCCAGATGTTCTTTCAGGAAAGCGGCATAGACGACAGTTTCTTCCTTATTTGTATAAGCATTCAGGTCACCACCTACATTCTCCATCCGGTTGAGGATATGCCAGGCTTTCCGCTTCTCCGTTCCCTTAAAAATCAGATGTTCTACAAAATGGGCCATTCCCTGCTCATTCTCTGCCTCATCACGGGTTCCGGCATCAATCGCAAAACCACAATAAGCTACTTTTGAGAGGGTTGGTTCATGGATAATACGCAGGCCATTTGGCAATGTATATTCGTTACCTTGCATCGTTTTATACTTCCTTATTGAATTAATGCCACAAAAATACAATAAAACTTATTGCTGTTTATAGAAAATTGCAGATATTTGTGGACTATAACAGCAACAACGTATATGGAAAAGATAGGAATATTCTGTTCCGCCTCCGATAACATTGACAAAATGTACTTCGAAAGCGCCAGCCAAATAGGCAAATGGATGGGGCAGACAGGCAAAACCTTGATATATGGAGGAGCCAGCCTCGGATTAATGGAATGCATAGCTCGTGCCGTGAAAGAAAATGGCGGTAAGGTCATTGGAGTAGTTCCTGCCAAACTGGAAGAGAATGGCAAGGTAAGCAGTCTGTTAGATGAAGAAATTCATACCCGTAACTTGAGTGACCGCAAAGATATCATAACGGAGAAGTCGGAGGTATTGGTTGCACTCCCCGGAGGCGTCGGTACTCTTGATGAGATTTTCCACGTAATAGCCGCTGCCTCTATCGGATATCACCGGAAGAAGGTCATTTTCTACAATGAATATGGTTTTTACGACGAGCTATTAAAAGCACTCCACACCCTGGAGAACAAAGGTTTTGCACGACAGCCTTTCTCAACCTATTACGAAGTAGCAAACACATTAAATGAATTAAAAGAAAAAATAAACTGATCCTATATGATAGACTCCATCAAACAACTTTTGCAACAGGAAGCACAAGCTGTGCTCAACATCCCCGTAACAGACGCTTATGAAAAAGCGGTGAAACTGATTGTAGAACAAATACATCAGAAAAAGGGAAAACTGGTAACTTCCGGTATGGGAAAAGCCGGGCAGATTGCTATGAACATTGCTACGACTTTCTGTTCCACCGGTATTCCATCCGTCTTTCTGCATCCCAGCGAGGCGCAACACGGGGATTTGGGTATCTTACAAAAAAACGATCTACTCCTGCTGATCTCTAACTCTGGCAAGACACGTGAGATTGTGGAATTAACCCGCTTAGCCCATAATCTGGACCCGGATCTGAAGTTTATCGTTATCACCGGAAATCCGGATAGTCCGCTGGCAAAAGAATCGGATGTCTGTCTAAGTACCGGCAAGCCTGCAGAAGTCTGTGTGTTAGGGATGACTCCTACTACATCCACTACTGCCATGACAGTGATCGGAGATATATTGGTAGTACAAACCATGAAGGAAACAGGATTTACTATCGCTGAATATTCAAAACGTCACCATGGCGGTTATCTGGGAGAAAAATCAAGATCACTATGCGAAAAGTAATCGGTATCGGAGAGACCATCCTCGATATCATCTTTCGAGGTGACCAGCCTTCCGCAGCCGTACCGGGAGGTTCTGTATTCAACGGTATTGTCTCATTGGGACGAATGGGAATAAACGTCGGCTTCATCAGTGAAACCGGAAATGATCGTGTAGGCAATATTATCCTGCAGTTCATGCGTGAGAATCATATTCCAACCGATCATGTAAATGTATTCCCGGATGGAAAATCACCCGTATCTTTAGCCTTCCTGAACGAGCAGAGTGATGCCGAATATATCTTCTACAAAGACTACCCGAAGCAACGTCTGGATGTTTTGTTTCCGAAACTAGAGGAAGACGACATTGTCATGGTGGGTTCTTATTACGCACTGAATCCGGTTCTGAGGGAGAAGATTCTCGAATTACTAGATCAGGCACGTGAAAAGAAAGCCATCATCTATTATGACCCGAATTTCCGTTCTTCACACAAGAATGAAGCCATGAAACTGGCTCCGACCATTATTGAAAATCTGGAATATGCGGATATTGTACGCGGTTCTTTAGAGGATTTTCTATATATGTATAACATGCAGGATATAGACAAGATTTACAAGGATAAAATCAAATTCTACTGTCCCCGGTTCATCTGTACTGCAGGTGCGGAAAAGGTAGCGTTACGCACTAATCTGGTCAATAAAGATTATCCGATAGAACCATTACAAGCAGTCAGTACTATTGGAGCTGGTGATAACTTCAATGCAGGGCTGATCTACGGATTACTCAAATACGATGTCCGATACCGCGATCTAAATAACTTGAATGAAGAGATCTGGGATAAAATAATCCAATGCGGGAAAGACTTCGCAGCTGAAGTTTGCCGAAGTTTCTGCAATTCGGTTTCGGTGGAGTTTGCACAAAAATACAAGTGATATTACAAATAAGGATTTGGATATAAGTAATTCATCCAGCGAAATCCCTATTTTCATAAAATCCATATTAAGTTAATCTGTCAACCTTAACTTAATATGGATTTCCTTATCTTTGCAAACAACCATATTCAATAAGCAATCTTACTTAATATATGAAAAGATTTATTTTACCTCTATTGATAATCTTTATCTTCATCAGTTTACCAGCAAAAGCAAACGATGAAGTAAAAACATTGTTAAAAGTATTAGATAAATCTCTACAAAACAAAGCTAGTTATACCCAACAAAAGCAAAGACAGATAGACAGCCTGAAAATAATATTAAGACAATCCAGGGATATTCGAAAGAAAGTTGGGACAGCACAGTCTCTTTGTTTTGAGTATTCATCTTTCCAAAAAGATTCCGCTTTAGCCTATGCCATCCACATGAACAGGTTCGCTCAAGAAAGTAATGACAAAGAACTTTTAATTGAAGCTAAACTGGATTATTCAAGAATATTATCTTCGATGGGCTTTTTCAAAGAAGCTTTGGCAATTACCAATTCGATGCAACAAAAGCAACTATCTCCTAAACTCAAAGCTGAATATTTTCTCGGACAAGTCACGATCTACAATCACCAGAAAGCTTTTGCTTCCAACGAGGACGATTCACAAGAAAATGATCTGATAGCACAAATATATCGCGATTCGCTGCTCCAATGCAAAGAAGTCCCATCAAACGTACGAGCTTTTATAACCGCACCAACTCTTCTTTTCCATAAAAAGTATGATGATGCTATTCATATACTGGACAGCACTTATCAAAGTTATACACCCTATTCAAGAAATGCCGGAATCATAGCATATTCTCTGGCATCTGCCTATCAAGGTAAAAATGATCATGAGAATACGATTAAGTATTTCGCAATATCCGCCATTTCTGATGTATTAAATGGAGCTAGAGAAAACCTCTCTTTAAAAATATTAGCCAAACTAATCTTTGAGAGTGGGGACATAGACCGGGCATCTAAATATATGAAAAATGCAATGGAGGACGCTATCCTATGTAATGCGAGAATTAACACCATCGAAGCCTCAGATATGTATCTTTTCATAGATAAGGCATTTCAAGAAAAGGAGAAACATAAATTTATCATCATAACGGCATTGCTCATTGCATTATGCATTGTCTGCATTCTGCTATTCATCCTGTCCGTACAACTGAAAAAACAAAAAGGTAAAGTGGAACAAGCTAATGAGAGTTTGTCTTATCATCTTTACGAAATACAACAAATGAACTCAATATTGGCAGATAACAATAAAATCAAAGAAGAATATGTAGGGCTGTATATGGAACAATATACCAGTTATATCAGTAAAATTGCCAATTTTAAGAAAAGAGCACTCAAAATAGCCAAAAGTGAAGATATAAAGAAAGTAACCTCTTTCCTCCACTCCTCTCTCAATACAGAAGAAGATCTGGCTGAATTTTATAATAACTTCGACAAAGCAATCCTGAATCTCTTTCCGAATTTCGTCGAAGATTTTAACGCATTGCTTTTACCGGAAAATGCAATCATTCCAGGACCCGGCAAACTCTTAACACCCGAATTACGGATCTTCGCACTTATCCGACTGGGAATTACAGACAGTGTGAAAATAGCTCATTTCTTACAGTACTCATTATCGACCATCTATAATTACCGCTCAAAAATGCGGATCAAAGCAAATGGAGACCGGAATGAATTTGAAGAAAAAGTAGCTCGAATCGGACAACAAATCCGGGAATAACAGTGCATTAATCATACAGCATCATTTACATTTATCAGAGATTCCCTGACCAAATATTCCCTGATTATCAACAACATACCCTAAACAATCATTTACAATCTGCTCACTCCCCTCTTAAAAAGTAACCGAAATAAGGTATTTTTGTAGGGTCACAATAAAACCTGCGAACTAATTCAAATTACTATTTATATAAACACCACTTAAATAAAAAATTATGAACGGCCTATTACTTAATGTTATTTGTGCTTTCACCATTGCAAACACAAATCCTAACATAGAAAAAGCACAGCAAACTTTGGATGCTCTTTACCAAAACTATGCAGCACCCAACACCTGTCTTTTACGTGAGAATTATCCTTTTGACCAAGACAGTAAGGCAACTTATCTAGCATCAGAAGAACAAGCAAAAAGACGCAATGAATATTCCTACCTTTGGCCGTATTCGGGTACATTCTCTGCAGTAAATGCATTACTGGAGAGCACTGGAAATAAGAAGTATAAAAAGCTTCTGGAAAACAAAGTACTACCAGGATTGGAAGAATACTTCGACACACGAAGAGAACCATTCGCTTACTCATCTTATATCAGCAGCCAACCTCTCTCCGATCGTTTTTATGATGATAACGTCTGGTTAGGTATCGATTTTACCGATTTTTATCGAATGACAGGAAAACAAGCTTATCTGGAGAAAGCTAAACTAATATGGAAGTTTATCCTTAGTGGTAAAGATGACGTACTCGGCGGAGGAGTCTACTGGTGCGAACAAAAGAAGGAATCTAAAAATACTTGTTCTAATGCACCGGGAGCCGTATTCGCTCTCAAACTATTTCAAGCTACTCAAGATGATGCCTATTTAAAAGAAGGAAAAGAGTTATACGAATGGACTAAAAAGAACCTGGAAGACTCAAAAGATCATCTATACTTTGACAACATCTCACTCAACAAGAAAACCGGTCGTGCCAAATTTGCCTATAACAGTGGACAAATGATGCAGGCAGCTGCCCTACTCTATCAAATTACCAAACAGAAAAGTTATCTGGAAGATGCACAAAATATAGCAGAAGCGTGTCACAAGCACTTCTTCACTCAGTTCACCTCTCCAGACGGACAAACATTCCAATTACTGAAAAAAGGAAATATTTGGTTCACAG
This sequence comes from Bacteroides ovatus, assembly GCF_001314995.1. NCBI lineage: Bacteria > Pseudomonadati > Bacteroidota > Bacteroidia > Bacteroidales > Bacteroidaceae > Bacteroides > Bacteroides ovatus. The sequence continues at coordinate 4,280,860 of NZ_CP012938.1, read as the reverse complement.
CCGTTATGCTTAGAGGCTTTATTGAACTTTATCAGATAGACCATAACAAGACTTATCTAACCGATTTCCAGAGAAGTCTTGATTACGCATGGCATCATGCCAGAGATGAACGAGGCTTGTTCCAGACAGATTGGAGCGGCACAGATAAAAACGAGAAAAAATGGCTCTTGACACAAGCTGCTTTCATAGAAATGTATGGAAGACTAGGCGGAATCGATTTACAATAATCACTTTTAATAACCCTCTTAAAAACAATAGAGATATGAAGAAAAGAAATATCGGAATATGTATCATCACGACCACCCTATTAATGGGAGGTCCTGCCAAAGCTACAGAACTTATCCTGGCTAAGGATCATACCAATGTGGTCAATCAAGCAGCTGAAATTGCCGCTTATAAAAGTAATCGTCCACCCGTAAACAAGCGGCTTTTTAAATCAAAAGCCGTGGAAGCAGAAATCATCAGGGTGAAAAAGCTACTTACTAATCAAAAATTGGCATGGATGTTCGAGAATTGTTTTCCAAATACCCTTGAGACAACAGTTCATTACCGTACAACAGACGGTAAGCCTGATACTTTCGTCTACACAGGAGATATCCATGCCATGTGGTTACGTGACTCAGGAGCACAGGTTTGGCCTTATATACAATTAGCGAATAAAGACCCGGAATTGAAGAAAATGCTCGAAGGAGTGATACGCAGACAATTTAAATGTATAAATATCGATCCATACGCCAATGCTTTCAATGATGGGGCTGTGGGAGGAGATTGGATGTCCGACCTGACCGATATGAAACCGGAATTACATGAAAGAAAATGGGAAATAGATTCTCTATGTTACCCACTACGTCTGGCCTACCAATATTGGAAAGAGACCGGTGATGCCAGTATTTTTGATAGTGAATGGATACAAGCCATCACCAACATCCTGTCTACTTTTAAGGAGCAACAACGTAAGGAGGGAGTAGGACCTTATAAATTTCAACGCAAAACGGAACGTGCACTCGATACATTAAACAACAACGGTTTAGGTGCTCCTGTGAATCCTGTCGGACTAATTGTTTCAGCCTTCCGTCCATCTGACGATGCTACAACCTTGCAATTTCTCGTGCCGTCTAATTTCTTTGCTGTTTCTTCGTTAAAGAAAGCTGCTGAAATTCTGAATACTGTAAATCAAAATGCAGAAATGGCAAAACAATGTACAGATCTGGCAAAAGAAGTAGAGACTGCACTAAAAAAATATGCAACTTACAATCACCCTAAATATGGTACAATTTATACTTTTGAGGTAGATGGTTTCGGAAATCATTTTTTAATGGATGATGCTAATGTACCAAGTTTATTGGCAATGCCTTATCTTGGCGATGTAGATATTAACGATCCTATCTATCAGAATACACGCCGTTTTGTATGGAGCAAGGATAATCCTTATTTCTTCAAAGGAAAAGCAGGAGAAGGAATTGGTGGTCCTCACATCGGCTATGACATGGTATGGCCTATGAGTATCATGATGAAAGCATTTACCAGTCAGGACGACCAGGAGATCAAGGAGTGTGTAAAAATGCTAATCAACACAGACGCAGGGACAGGCTTTATGCATGAATCTTTTCACAAAGATGATCCCAATAACTTCACCCGTGCTTGGTTTGCATGGCAAAATACCTTGTTCGGCGAACTAATTTTAAAGTTAATAAATGAAGGAAAAACTGATTTATTGAACAGCATCTAATAAAGCTGATTTATACAATTTTTCATTCAGGGCACTCTTCCATCAGAAGATGTGCCCTTTTTTAACACGTAAATTACTATTAACTTTGGCTAATTATCGCAAAGGAATTACCACATCTTCGGGTAATTCTTATCTTTGCAGTATACGATTCAAGGCAAAGAAACTATGTATAAAAACCTGTTAAGCTGGCTTACTGTTTTATTAGTGCTCCCATCATGTTCCGGCACATCACCTGCTATATCTGTGGTATGTGAAGAAAACAACGTAGGAAACTGTATTATCAAATGGGAAACAGCACCAATATTAAAAGGGCAGGTAAAAGTATACACTTCCACTTCTCCTGAAACTATTCCGGAAAATTCTCCCATTGCAATAACCAACATTTCCAGTGGTAAAATGACCATCGTAACCAATGATCCGTCCCAACGCTATTACTACTTGATGGTATTTAATAACAAATACCGAATCAAAGTGGCTACCCGCAACATTAATATCCCCGGCATACAGAATTTCCGTGATTTAGGAGGATATGAATCTGCCGGTACTGGCAAATCTCTTCGCTGGGGAATGATATACCGTTCCGCACAAATAGACAGCATTCCTCCCTGCTCACGCCAGGAACTTAAGAATATGGGGATACGGACAATCATAGACTTACGTTCTGAAAATGAACGCCACAACTACCCGCAATTGCATGATGATGAATTTAATATCATACATATCCCTATTCTCACAGGGAACATGGAAGAAATTCTGCAAGGAATTCAGGAAGAGAAGATAAAAAGTGACACTATTTATCGTTTGGTAGAACAAATGAATCGGGAATTAGTTATAAACTACCAAAAGGAATTCAAAAAGCTGTTCACCGTCCTTCTCGACCGTACTCATTATCCGGTTGTGATTCATTGTACATCCGGGAAAGGGCGTACAGGGGTCGTTTCCGCCTTATTGCTTGCCGCTCTTGGAGTCAACGAAGACGTCATTATGGAAGACTATCGTTTGAGTAATGACTATTTTAATATTCCCAAAGCTTCTCAATATGCATATAAGTTATCGGTCAATTCGCAAGAAGCCATTACAACCATCTACTCTGCAAAAGAAGATTTCCTGAACGCTGCCAAAGAACAGATTGAGGCTGAATACGGGAGCGTACAGACCTATCTGAAAAAGGGAATCGGACTTTCTGCAGAAGAAATTGAACAGTTACGCAGCATCTTATTAACTGATAATTAATAGTTGATAAGTGATAAAATAGGGTGGCGTCTATAATAATTATCTACTATCAATCATTCATTATCAACTAAATTAACTATCTTTGCAGCCGAAATAAAAGATATACAGAGATTTAATGAAGACATTTGAAGAGCTTGGCGTTTCTCCGGAGATACGTAGAGCAATTGAAGAAATGGGATACGAGAATCCCATGCCGGTACAAGAAGAAGTGATTCCGTACCTTTTAGGAGAAAATAATGATGTAGTAGCTCTTGCACAGACAGGAACAGGTAAAACAGCCGCATTCGGTTTGCCCTTGCTCCAACAGATTGACGTAAAAAACAGAATTCCACAATCGCTTATCCTCTGCCCTACCCGCGAGCTTTGTCTCCAGATAGCAGGAGATTTGAATGACTATTCCAAATACATTGACGGACTAAAAGTATTACCTGTATATGGTGGTTCTTCCATTGACAGCCAGATACGCAGCCTCAAACGAGGGGTACACATCATTGTAGCTACCCCCGGACGCCTGCTGGACCTGATGGAGCGCAAAACCGTATCTCTATCTACCATCCACAATGTGGTAATGGATGAAGCCGACGAAATGCTTAATATGGGATTCACAGAAAGCATCAACGCCATTCTGGCTGATGTACCGCAGGAGCGCAACACCCTATTGTTTTCCGCAACAATGAGTCCGGAAATCGCACGCATTTCCAAAAATTACCTACGCAATGCGAAAGAAATCACTATTGGCCGCAAGAATGAAAGCACCAACAACGTTAAACACGTTGTTTATACCGTACAGGCTAAGGACAAATACGAAGCTTTAAAGCGTATCGTCGATTACTACCCACAAATATACGGTATTATTTTCTGCCGTACCCGTAAAGAAACTCAAGAAATTGCCGACAAATTAATGCAAGAAGGCTACAATGCCGATTCTTTGCATGGTGAACTTTCTCAAGCACAACGGGATGCTGTTATGCAGAAATTCCGCATCCGCAATTTGCAACTGCTCGTGGCAACTGACGTGGCTGCCCGCGGACTTGATGTAGACGATCTGACACATGTTATCAATTACGGATTACCAGACGATACAGAGAGTTATACACATCGCAGCGGACGTACAGGACGTGCCGGAAAGACAGGAACTTCCATAGCCATCATCAATCTTCGTGAAAAAGGAAAGATGAGAGATATCGAACGGATTATCAGCAAAAAATTCATTGTCGGAGAAATGCCAACAGCAGCAGGAATCTGTCAGAAGCAGCTGATTAAGGTTATTGATGATCTCGAAAAAGTAAAAGTAAACGAGGAAGAGATTGCTGACTTTATGCCGGAAATCTACCGTAAACTGGAATGGTTGAGCAAAGAGGACCTGATTAAACGAATGGTTTCTCACGAATTCAACCGTTTCGCCGAGTATTATCGCAACCGTGCAGAAATAGAAGTACCGACTGACATCAGAGGAGAACGTACCGGACGGGGTGACCGCAAAGAAGGTGGTTTCGAAAAAAGAAGCCGCCAAGCTGCACCGGGCTTTAACCGCCTGTTTATCAATTTGGGTAAAACAGACAGTTTCTTCCCCAGCGACCTTATCGGCTTATTGAACAGCAACACACGGGGACGTATCGAGTTGGGACGCATTGACCTAATGCAGAACTATTCTTTCTTTGAGGTACCGGAAAAGGAAGCGACAAATGTAATCAAGGCGCTGAATAGGGCTAAATGGAACGGACGCAAGGTAGTTGTTGAGATTGCCGGCGCCGGTGAAGAAAGCGGAAAAGGACGTGGAAACGGTTCAAATGAGCGCAAGGGAAATAAACGATTCGGCGGCAAAAGCGACGAACGTGCACCGCGCTATGAGAATAAGGATAGAAAACCGAAAGATGCTTCTGCAAAAGACTCAAAGTCAACAAAAAAAGATAAACCTAGTCGTGCTGATCGGGGATACTCTGATGCTCGCGGTCCGAAGAAGAAAGATGACTGGCAAGAGTTTTTTAAAGATAAAGAACCTGACTTCAGCGAAGAAGGATGGGCACGTAGAAAACCTAAGAAGAAATAAATATGAAGCAAGCATAATCCGTAGATTTGTACATTATTAGTCAGAGATCTTTATGTTACAACTAATTACCATCTTGACATTCTAATGAGAAGGAACAACATTATCCCTATTCTATCTTATTGAAAAAAGACAACTGTTCATACAGAATCTACTTTTGTGTTTCTAATAAACTTTCTTATCGTTTTTAATAAACGATATTCCTATTTATTAAAAACGATAAGAAGTCTATCTACTGCAAACAATTCAATTTTATACAACAAAAAAGGTTGCAAACTCATCAAAAGTCTGCAACCTTTAGTATATAATAAATTTCCTCTTCTTCTAAAGAGAGGTAAATCGTCGGCAACTCTGTTCTAATATTATACTATTCATACACATAATTTCCAATCAATAAGTTTCTTTTCTGATCACAAAGATACAAAATAAAAAGTCGTTTGTCAAGTTCTTATTTCAAAACACTCCATCTATTAGTTATAAAGCAGCTATACAAAAGCACGAAATTGGGACAAACCTCTCTATTGTAACGTGATCTATCCATTCTGAGATTATAGCAAAGGAGTGCAGTGGCCCAATGTCATCCAGCCTCGTCCGGCAGATTACACTTTCGCTTCCATGCCCAATCCGGTAGGTAGCTATCGGAGGGATTTCACTCTGCCCGATTCATGGAAGGGGAGAGATATATTCATCCGTTTCAATGGTGTAGAAGCTGTTTTTTACATCTGGATAAACAGCAACCGGGATTACCAATCGAAAGACATTCAATAAACAGCTCTCTTTATAGGTAATTCCAAGATATGTTTTCCTGCTTCCAATTTTACTGCACGCTCTCCTTTCACATTGTCGGGTGCATAAAAGGTAGCAGTGCTATTTGCCGGAACAGTTACATGATAGACAATACGGTTCTTTTTACGTTCCCATTTAGAGCAGATTTCCCCATAAGGTGATTGATATCTGGCTTCGAGCTCATTTAATCCACTGGGGAAATTAGGCCGAAGGAGAATATGTTTGAATCCGGGATTTTCGGGGTCAGGGAAGATTCCACCCAATCCTTTATAAAACCACCCTCCAATTTCTCCGAACATCATGTGATTGTCTGATATGTCACGTGTGGCATTCAAATCCCAGTTCTCCAGTAATGTGGTAGCACCATTGGCAATCCAGCAACCCCATGATGGATAAGTGTCTTGTGCAGCTAATTTATAAGCCGTTTCGGCTTCACCGTTCTCACTTAACGCATTCAATATAGCTTTTGCTCCCAACACACCTACATCCAAATGAAAGCCGGCTGCTTCCACCTGTTTTGCCAGATTCCGGGCTACTTTTCTCTTCAACTCTTCGGGAACAATGCCCCATTGCAAAGGAACGCTCTGTTCCGTCTGAACGCCGCTACCATAAATGCCCGTTTCTCTATTCAGAAACTTGTCATTAATCGCGTTCTTTATCTTATTGGCAAGAGCAGAATAATATTTATAGTCTTCCGTTTTATTAAACATCTTTGCGGCATTGGCAAGTATTTTGGTGTCCACATAGAAATAGACAGAAGAGGTCAGTTCCTTGGAAGAATGTGATTTAACAGGCACCCAGTCTCCTCTTCCCCATGAGGTCAATCCGGTCGGACTGGTGCGATCCACATAGTCTACATATCGCTTTATATTTTCATAACAGTCTGCCAACAGTTTATGATCGCCATAAAACATATAAATATTCCATGGAATAAGGGCAATAGTGCTTGTCCAATCCAGTCCATTATCCGTACCATATCCCCAGCCTCCTGTAGGAATAATATCGGGAAGTACACCATTAGGCTGTTGCTCATCTCTATGGTCGGCAAGCCATTTCTCATAAACAGTGATACCGTCATAATTGTATAATGCCGTTTCAATAGCAAAATGACCGTCGCCTGTCCATCCGTTCTTCTCACGCTGGGGACAGTCGGTGGGATACCCCATCAAGTTGGACAAATAGGCATTATTTGTAGCCCACCAAAGACGGTTGATAAGTGCGTTCGAAGTATGAATCATCCCTTTCTGCGGAACATCACTATGCACAAAGTAAGCTGTCAGATTATTCTCATTCAATACAAGGGGGTTAGTGCTTGTTACTTCCACGTATCTGAAACCTTTATAATTGAATCGTGCCATAAATTCATCCTCTCCCTTTCCACTCAAAACGAGGATGTCCGTTTGAAAAGGATCGGAGTTGTCTACCGGGCGGTGATACACATCAATATTTGACGTATTCACTCGTCCGTTGTCATACAACCGCTCACCATGTTTCAGTCTCACTACAGTTCCCTCTTCCCCGGACACTTTAATGCGGGTGACTCCTGCCATATTGCGGGCAAAATCGAATACATACGTTGTATCATTAAGTTTCTTCCAGATTTTTACGGGGATTGTTTCTACTGCACGAATCGGCTGCACTTGTTGTGACACCACATTCTGTGAAGGAACAGCCCTATATCCTACTCCATTCCATTTAGAATCGTCAAAGTTCACGGTATTCCAGCCTTTCTGTTCCAAACGAGCGTCGTAATGCTCGGCTGTATAAATGCTATTAAAGATCAATGCGCCGGATGAAGTTTTCCAGTCCCGCTCCGTAGAAACGACTTCAACGGAACCATCCTCATAAGTAATCCGCACATCCATACAAAAAGCAGGACGGTTACGCCAAGGTGCACGATGAAAGTCCCACACGGCCATTGACTGATGATTATACCATCCATTGCCCAGCAACACACCAATCGCATTTTTCCCTTTCTGTATTTGGGAAGTAATATCATAAGTGACGTAGAAATTACGCCTGTCAAACCGGGTATATAGCGGGTCCAGCCGGTGGTTTCCAATCTTCTCACCATTGATATACAGTTCATACAAACCTGCTACGGCAATATATGCCCTTGCCGACCGTATCTTCTTTCGTGCATCAAACACTTTCCGGAAATAGGGAGCAGGACGGTAATTAATATCTTTGTTATCGCTAATCCAAGCCCCTTGCCAGTGTTCCATCCCCATCATGCCCGTTTCGAAACTATTAATAGCCGAAGAAGATTTCACTCCATCCTTATCCCATACATTCACTCTCCAATAATACTTGGTAAAAGGACGAAGTTCCTGTCCGGAATAGGTAATCAGAATCTGTTCGGAGTCCTTTTTGCCCGAATCCCAGATAGTTCCTTTCCCTGCAATCAATTCAAGAGAGTCTTTGTCTACGATGACTTGACAGGCTGTTTGCCGTGCTCCTTTTCGAGCATCATTCAGCATCCATGATAACCGGGGAGCAGGATTATCTATTCCCAAGGGATTCACCAAATAATCACAAACCAGATTCACTGGTTTACAGCTGCCTGACTCTTGTGAAAATGCTGCTTGCAGCATTAAAAATAGTAATCCCGGTAATAGTGTCAATCGTTTCATTTTATCCAAAAATTAGTTTGTATTTTCTTTCAATCGGATGCCATATTTACATCGCGTGCTAATTTACGAAAAATATTGTATGGACGCTTTATCTACTTGCCTCAAAAAAGCTATATCTTTGCGGCCCGAATATATACTTGACTATGAATAAAGTTAATGGTTTACTATATGGGCTGCTTTCATCGGCTTCTTTTGGACTTATCCCTCTATTTACCATTCCTGCCATGCAAGCAGGGATGCAATTTGAATCTATACTTTTCTATCGTTTCCTGTTTGCCTGTCTGGCGTTAGGCGGAATCTTATTGGTGAATGGTCAATCATTTCGCATCAAGAGGCAGGACATTCCTTCCCTGTTTCTTCTTGCGCTTCTTTATTTAATGTCTGCCGTATTCCTGTTCTGGGGATATAAGTTTATGGCTAGCGGAGTTGCCACCACTATTCATTTCATGTATCCGGTGCTTACCACGTTAATCATGATGCTCTTCTTTAAAGAAAAGAAGTCCGGCTGGCGGATCGCTGCCATTGCATCCGCAGTGGCAGGAGTTTATTTCTTATCCGGCGGAGATACAAAAACGGGAAGCTTTTCTTTCCTGGGACTTTTCATTGTTCTTCTGTCGGCACTCGGATATGCGCTTTATCTCGTCACAATGAGCCAACTAAAAATTGGACAGATGAAGGGGCTACTGCTTACTTTCTACGTATTCCTTTTCGGAGGTATTCTCCTTTTTATCGGAACGGAAACCATCAGCCAGCTTCAACCCATCAGCAAATGGCATACTGCCGGCAACTTGATTCTATTAGCTTTAATCCCTACCGTAGTTTCTAATCTTGCTCTAGTAAGAGCCGTAAAAAGCATCGGCTCCACACTCACCTCTGTGTTGGGAGCTATGGAGCCGGTAACTGCTGTATGTGTAGGTATCTTTCTTTTCGGGGAAGCCTTCACCACAAGCATTGGTGTAGGTATTGCACTGATTATCGCTGCCGTAATCGTTATTATATTAAAACGATAAAAAATGCGGTTTCATCGGAATATTTACTTCATCGACCCATTTTTAATTCCTGAATAAGATGGGCTGCCTTACCGTATTTCTCTATGATAAAGAGCATATACCGCACATCTACCCCGATGCAACGCTGCAAATCTGGTTCGAATACGATATCACTGCTCATTGCTTCCCAGTTGCCATCAAAAGCCAAGCCTAGTAATTCTCCTTTGGCATTAAACATGGCACTGCCGGAATTACCGCCTGTAATGTCATTGTTGGAGATAAAACAAACATTCATATCTCCCTGCGCATTGGCATATCTTCCGAAATCACCGGAAGAAAGCAAACTCAACAACTCCGGCTGAACGGCAAAGTCAATATCACCCGCATGTTCCTTCACTTTCTCAAAAATGCCTTTCACGGTTGTGTAGTAATCATAAGTGGCTCCATCAAAAGGAGTATATCCTCCAACCGTTCCGAAACTAAGCCGCATGGTAGAGTTGGCATCCGGATAAAAATTACGATCAGCATACATCCGGCGCATGGCTGCATTGAACAAACGCTCCCCCTCCTCTATCTGCTCGGAAGCCTCGGAAATGCTTTGATTCATCTCATAATACTTCACAATCAAATCCAGACTTAAGGAAACAGCCGGATCCTCTATGAGATTATAAGTAGTATCTCGCTCCAGAAAGCGTTTTAAGCCTTTAGGAGACGTTATATTGGAAGTTGCATACAAAGAGTCTACATAGGTCTGAATATTCCCGTTGTAGAGCGTATCTATCTTCTCATACATAGCAGGCAGAAACTTTTTATCCACTTTCGACTGATACTCTTTGAGCATGGCAGCAAAAACCTCCTTATCAATGGAAAGATCGAGATTATCATACTTCTCCAGTAACTTTTTCATGCGGGTTATCACCAACTTCTCTTCCGCCTCAAAGTCGAAATTGAGAATTTCAAGAGCGAGCTGCACTAACTCGGGACCATTTATAAACGATTCACCGAAATAAGCCAACGCACGATTGGTTTCACGGCGATTACTATAACTCAACTCTAAAGAAGAAAATAAACGAATCAGTTTCTCTCTCTCTTCCGGATGAGACTGAATCCAGTTACGAAGCTCTGCTTCAGCCACCCGCTTCTTTTCCAACACTTTCAAATGCTTGATGGCTTTATTCGTTCCGATGCTATTCTTCCAATAATTGGAGCTTTCATCGTATTTTGAAGCATACTTAATGCGAATATCCGGACGACGGTCCATCTCCCGTTTCCAGATGGTTTGTTTCACTCCCCGTACATCAATCATTGCCTGATTGATTCCATTCATCATCTCTTCGATACCATACGAGGAAAGGTAACGTTCCGTACTGCCCGGATAGCCAAGCGTCATGCAGAAAGAACCTTCTTTGTATCCATCCAAAGAAATGGGTGCTACATATTCGGGATGATAAGGGACGTTTTCAGGAGAATAATCCGCCGGACCATTCTTGGTATTAGCATAGATACGAAATACGCTGAAATCGCCCGTATGACGCGGCCACATCCAATTATCCGTATCCCATCCGAACTTCCCGACAGAAGAAGGAGGTGCAAAAACCAGGCGGACATCATTATAATCACGATAAACAGATAGCCAGAATTCATTCCCTGCATAATAAGCATCTACAATACCAGTCAATGTAGAATCCTTTTCGGAGACTTCCATACTGATTACATTCATAATCGAATCAACAGCCACACGGCGTTCTGTTTCCGTTTTAGCATGCCGGGCGGCAGACAATACGCGTTTAGTAACATCTTCCGTACGAAGCAGGAAACGAACATACAATTCCGGATTCGGCAGTTCTTCCTCAAGACTACGTGCAAAGAAGCCATCTTTCAGATAATCATGTTCCACTGAAGAATGTTGCTGAATACTGCTAAAGCCACAATGATGATTAGTAAACACCAGACCGTCTTCAGAAACCACCACTCCTGAACAGAAGCCTCCAAAACTGACAACAGCATCTGCCAGACATGGTTTCTTCGGATCATATATTTTATTCACAGGCATCTGCAAACCAAGTTCTTTCATTACCCGGTCAGTCTGTTTATTCTTTCGGAGATTTCCCAACAACCACATTCCCTCATCGGCAAATACATTCGACAGACAGAGAGAAAAGACTATCAAGACGGTTAGTCTGAACTTCATATTATTATTTTTAGATTCATTATTCTGTAATCAGCCTCAACTTCTTCGTTCCTACGCGGGCTTTCAGCCATTCGCTGATTTTCTCTTTTTCAGCAACAGACGGATGTCTGGCGAATTTAAGGACAGCCAATGTTACCGTATCCGTCTTCATCGAATCGACCCGCACTTCGAGCGAGTGAGCGATGGAAAGAGTTGTGATGGAAGGATAAAGTACCTTCAATTCGGGTACTAATGTACGACTCATAGCATCGTACGTTCTGTATTGCTCCAGTGTTGTCTCCAGTTGGGAAATTTTCACCGCCTGTTGTTGAAGCCGTTGCTCACTGTTTTTATAGAAGTCTTCCATGACCATGGCACGGATAGAAGATACATCTACCGCCTCATTGTTCATCCCCTGTAATACAATCAGTTTCGTATCTTCCAGCTTATACTCTTTCAACTTGCTACGAGCAATAGATATCGAAGCGTCAGGCACTTCAGGACCAATCAAAACAACCCGTACTTCTTTATGGTCATAGCTAATTTTCTTATCAAGTACCTGCGTATTCTCAAAGCTCAACTGATCGTTTATAAAACGATTGGCTGCTGCTTCATAGAAAGTGCTCTTTATAATTCCAAATGTCAGATAAACTGCAGGGCACATGGTAAGCACTACAATCAGAACGATGTATTTACGTACGGTCTTCTCACGGGTTTTATCCACAAACTCTTTCCGTTGGAAATGCATCACACGAACACCGAGGAAAGTAGCCAGGCTGATAAAAACAGAGTTGATAAAGTAAAGATAAAAAGCACCCAGGAAATAAATGAGATTACCGGAAGCCAGCCCGTAACCTGCCGTACAAAGCGGCGGCATCAATGCAGTAGCAATGGCAACACCCGGAATCACATTCCCTTTTTCCTTGGTAGAGAGAGCCACGACACCTGCCAAACCACCAAAAAGCGCGATGAATACATCATAAATAGTGGGCGATGTACGTGCCAGCAACTCTGACTGTGAACCGGCAATAGGGGCAAGAAGGAAAAAGATTGTTGCCGTAGTCACACTGAAAGCAGTCGTTATGAGAAAGCTCTTCAAAGAGCGTTTCATTAATTCAAAGTCATTCAGTCCGACAGACAGTCCTACTCCCATAATAGGTCCCATCAATGGAGAAATCAACATGGCACCGATAATAACGGCAGTGGAGTTCACATTCAATCCGAGTGATGCCATGAATATGGCAAAGATCAGAATCCATAAATTGGCACCTTTGAACTCTACCCCCTTACGGATAGAATCCACTGTGGCCAGTTCGTTATCCTTATCTTTCCTCAAGTCCAGATATTCTCCCAGAAAGGACTTGATAGCAAACTTATTACGTTCATCTGTCTTCATAGTTATTTCTTCTTTATAAATCGATTAATAACAGGAATCTGACTCAATGGTAAATCCTTCTTGATAATATAAGCTATAAATAGCAATAAGAGTACGGTACGGAAAGCGAGACGGAGCACTATATTAGGGATAGGAACCTGCTCTCCAATAACGTAAAGTACCGCTGCCAGCAGAACATAAAGTCCCAGGCTCTTCAAGTCATAATGAATCGGGTATTCTTTCTGTCCTATCCAGTAGGATAGCAGCAAGATGACTGCATAGCCTGCAACAGAAGCCCATGCCGAAGCAAGATAACCGTAAACCGGCACAAACAGGATGTTCAATACGACAATAATAACACAACCAATCACCGAGAAGTAGGCTCCCCAATAGGTCTTATCCGTCAGTTTATACCAAAAGGAAAGGTTGAAATAGATCCCTTTACAGATCTCTGCAAGCATTACAATAGCTACTACCCCCAGGCCTTCCCAGTAACCCCTTGCCACCAGATAACGCAGCAAGTCGAGGTAGAACATGACAGCAAGGAAAGCCAGCAAGGAAAATATAAGAAAATACTTCATCGCAGCGGCATACATCTTCCGGTTGTCTCCTTCTCGGTCTTTGCCAAAAACAAACGGTTCGTAAGCATAACGGAAAGCTTGCGTAAACATTGCCATCACCATCGCAATCTTACTGGTTGCTGCATAGATACCCAATTGCACCAACCCTTCCTGCCGGTCTTCAAAAAGAAACGGATAGATCATCTTATCCACAGTCTGATTTAGAATACCTACCAAACCTAAGATTAATACCGGGAAAGAATATACGACCATTCGTTTCAGCAATACCCGGTCCAACTTATAAGCAAACCCCGTCAGTTCCGGGATAAAAAAGAACATCTGAACAACCGAGATAATCAGGTTGCTAATAAAAATATATCCCACTAAATAATCCGGATCATAAAACCAGGAGATAGTTGACGGACAATGTACATTCAGCCACGGGCACACCAGTAGGAAAAATAGATTCAAACCGATGCCACCAACGATAGAGAGCAGTTTGATAGCAGCAAACTTAATAGGCCGCTTTTTATACCGTAAATAGGCAAAAGGAATGCATTGGAAAGAGTCTAAAGCTACCACAACAGCCATCATCGCTATAAACTCCGGATGATCGCCATAATCCAGTAAATTGGAAATGGGTTGCAGGAATAACAGGCAAAGGAAAACAAAAATCAAAGATACCCCTCCTACCGATAACAAGGAGTTGGCATATACTTTCATCGGGTCTTCTCCCGATTTGTTGGCAAAACGGAAGAATCCCGTTTCCATACCGAACGTAAGCAGTACAAGCATCAGGGCTGTAAACGCATATACGTTTGAAACAACTCCATAACCTCCGGTGGAAGCTGGCAATACCGCTGTGTACAAAGGCACCAGCATGTAGTTAAGGAATCGTCCGACAATACTACTCAACCCATAAATTGCCGTATCTTTAGCTAATGATTTTAGTCCAGCCATGTTTTATTAGTGATTATCATTCAGATTGGTTCAACGTTTCTTCTTTTGTTTGAACAACCAATCCATAAATCCGGGATAATTGAAAGCCGGATTCCAGCTCCCATGATTACAACCGGGGAATTCAATATATTCCACATCTGCACCGGCAGCTTTCAGTGCTTTATACGCTTCGCGAGAACCTTTCACCGGAACTACATCGTCCGCATCTCCGTGAAAGATACGAAATTTCACATCCTTGGCAACCGATAGCCGACTTGGATTGACTGTACCGCAAATAGGAACTGCAGCTGCAAAAATCTCCGGATAACGCACGACTAAATCATACGTTCCCATCGCTCCCATTGAAAGACCGATAATATAAACCCGTTGTGTGTCCACTTCGGGCATTACCAGATAAGAGTCGAGCAACTGTTTAAGCGTTTGCAATATAGGACTGATCTCTTGTCCCACTGGCATTTCTGTAGGGATAAGCGACTTCGGACGTCCTGTATAAGCCCAGTAACCGTCTGTCGGACACTGTGGAATTAGAACGAAAGCGGGATACTTCTCTTGATTGACCGGATTAAGAAACATCTGTCCACCATGAGTCAACTGTTTCTCATTATCATTTCCCCGTTCGCCGGCTCCATGCAGAAACAGTACGAGCGGATACTTTTCACCTGGCTTCACCGATTCGGGATGAATCATCCGATAAGGTAAAGAGTCTCCTTTAGAAGAGACAAAAATATCCCTCCCATATTCCTGTTGAGCCGATAAAGACAAGCTCAAAAAGAGAAAAACAAGTAAAGTAGTCCATTGCTTCATCATCCAACTATGCTTTATAAAGTTCTTTTATACCGTTAATACCACTTGTCACATGACGCTTTATGTTAGTCATTAAACAGCGTTTTTTGACTGTTATAAAGACTTCTTCCCAAATGTTTATAGGCAAGTTCGGTCACCTCACGTCCACGGGGAGTACGCTTCATAAATCCTTCTTTTATCAGGAAAGGTTCGTAAACTTCCTCAATGGTTCCCGCATCTTCTCCCAAAGCCGTGGCAATGGTAGTGATACCTACCGGACCACCTTTAAATTTGTCTATAATGGTGCAAAGTATCTTGTTGTCTATCTCATCCAGGCCGTACTTATCAATATTCAGTGCTTCCAATGCAAACTGGGCGATCTCCGTATCGATAGAACCGGAGCCTTTCACCTGCGCAAAATCACGTACCCGACGGAGCAAGGCATTGGCAATACGGGGCGTTCCGCGGCTACGGGAAGCGATCTCCGATGCTGCACGTACCGAACAAGGCACATCCAGTATGGACGCAGAACGACGAATGATATTGCTCAAAATATCATCATCATAGTACTCCAAATGAAGATTAATACCGAAACGTGCACGAAGCGGGGCCGTCAGCAGACCGCTACGTGTGGTTGCACCAACCAGCGTGAAAGGATTCAAATCTATCTGGATGCTGCGTGCCGAAGGTCCCTTATCGATCATAATATCGATGCGGTAATCTTCCATCGCCGAATAAAGATATTCCTCCACCACAGGCGACAGCCGATGAATTTCATCAATAAAAAGCACGTCGTTCGGTTCGAGGCTGGTCAATACACCTGCCAGGTCACCCGGTTTATCAAGTACCGGACCGGAAGTTACTTTAAAGCCAACTCCTAATTCGTTAGCGATAATATTCGAAAGAGTTGTTTTTCCTAATCCGGGAGGGCCGTGCAACAGCACATGGTCGAGTGCTTCGCCACGCAGACGTGCCGCCTTCACAAAAATGCGAAGGTTTTCCACCACCTTGTCCTGCCCGCTAAAGTCTTCAAAGCTTAACGGACGGAGTGCATTCTCGAAATCCCGTTCTTTTGAAGTAAGCTGATGTTCGCGTATGTTAAAATCTTCCTGTTCCATTTATTTCTTGAAAGTAGGAGACAAAGATAGAGATTTACATTCATTTTCAGTATAAGAAAGACGAAGATTTAGTTTATTTGAAACGTAATAACTACTTTTGCACTATCTATATACACGTTATCAACTATGGTTCTAAATTACATTTGGATAGGATTTTTCGTCATAGCCTTTATCATCGCTCTTATAAAAGTGATTGTTTTGGGAGATACGGGGATATTTACGGCTATCATGAACTCTACATTCGACTCCTCCAAAACGGCATTCGAGATATCGCTAGGACTTACGGGTGTACTGGCCCTTTGGTTGGGCATCATGAAAATCGGCGAGAACAGCGGATTGATTAATGCGCTGGCCCACTTTCTTAGTCCGGTGCTTTGCCGCCTGTTTCCGGACATTCCTAAAGGGCATCCGGTGTTAGGCTCCATCTTTATGAATATGTCTGCCAACATGCTCGGTTTGGACAATGCCGCCACCCCGCTGGGACTGAAAGCGATGAAAGAACTGCAAGAACTGAATCCGAATAAGGATACGGCTTCCAATCCGATGATTATGTTTTTGGTGATTAATACATCCGGCCTTATCATCATTCCAATCAGTATCATGGTGTATCGTGCACAAATGGGGGCTGCACAGCCTACGGATGTATTTATCCCTATCCTGCTAAGTACTTTCATTTCAACTTTAGTAGGAGTCATAGCAGTCAGTATCGCTCAAAAGATAAACTTAATCAATAAGCCTATTCTCATTTTAATGGGTGTTATCTGTCTTTTCTTTTCGGGATTGATTTATCTGTTTCTAAGCGTTTCACGAGAGGATATGGGTACTTATTCTACATTGATAGCGAATATTCTGCTGTTCAGTGTCATTATCCTGTTTATTCTGACGGGAGTCAGGAAAAAAATCAATGTATACGATTCGTTTGTAGAGGGAGCTAAAGAAGGATTTACGACAGCTGTACGTATCATACCCTATCTGGTTGCTTTCCTTGTAGGAATCGCCGTGTTCCGCACTTCGGGAGCTATGGATTTTCTAGTGGGAGGCATTGGCTACATAGTAGGCTCATGCGGAGTTGATACAAGCTTTGTAGGGGCACTGCCTACTGCATTGATGAAATCGCTTAGCGGTAGCGGTGCCAACGGATTGATGATTGATACGATGAAAGAACTGGGACCGGATTCGTTTGTAGGGCGTATGAGTTGCGTAGTACGCGGAGCTTCAGATACCACATTCTACATTCTGGCCGTTTATTTCGGCAGTGTAGGAATTACCAAAACTCGTAATGCAGTGACTTGCGGTCTGATAGCTGACTTTTCGGGTATCATAGCCGCTATCTTAATCAGTTATTTATTTTTCTTTTAAATCATAACATTCAACTATGGCTGTAACTTATCAAACAGAAGGCGTAAAAATGCCTGATATCAAGAAACGTGAGACTACGGAATGGATAAAGACCGTAGCTGCTTCTTACGGAAAAAGACTCGGTGAAATCGCTTATATCTTCTGCTCGGACGAAAAAATTCTGGAGGTAAACCGTCAGTATCTGCAACATGACTACTACACGGACATTATTACTTTCGATTATTGTGAAGGCGATCGTCTATCAGGTGACTTATTCATCAGCCTGGATACGATACGCACCAATGCGGAACAGTTTGGTGCTTCATACGAAGACGAACTACATCGTGTGATTATCCACGGAATTCTTCATTTGTGCGGCATTAATGATAAAGGTCCCGGAGAACGGGAAGTTATGGAAGCAGCTGAGAATAAGGCATTGGGGATGTTGCGATAAGCGCTCATTGCTTTCAATTCGTACACTGCTTTTCAATTCGCCTTTCATAAAAAAGAAACCCCGGCGTAATCACTACGCCGAGGCACTCCATTAGCTTATGCTAATTAACACTAAATTATTAAGAGAGAGATTTAGTCAATTTATTAATAGTTTGGAGTTACTTCACTTCAGGAGTAACCAGTTCCTTAATTGATTTTGTATTTAGGTACAGGAAAGCCAAACGAGGAGTTCCTTCGTTCACTATCAACTGCAATGAATCCGATGTCAGGTAGCCGATACGCTCACGAGTTTTGTACACCTCAACCTTTCCATCATCTTCCTTGCTGAATCCTTCCACAATCAGATAACCATTATCCACTTTCCACGTTTTCAAATCTAAAGACGGAATATTGATAGCAGAACACTTACCACCTTTCTTGAACTCAAATCCTTTCAACTCACCCGTAGACTTGTATGTATAAGGATTGCACCATTTTCCGATAATCTGTTTTTCTACTTTCTTCTGTCCGTAGCTTAAAGCGAAACAAGACAGAGCCATAGCCGTAATCAATAATTTTTTCATCTTAAATCAATATTTATTTTTTTAGTAAATCGTATTTCTGATCAATTCCACGCTCTCGCAGATGAATACCTTCCTTCATCCAACGTGGTTCTTTTGTTCCTTTCAGGTAATAGTCAAAGAACTGCATCATCCGGATTGTCCAGTCTTTCTGTGCACCTCTTCCCAGTACGAAATGTCCTTCACCTTTGTAATTCAACAACCATGCAGGACGTTGTAAGCGACGCATAGCCAAATAAAGAGCACGTCCTTGTTCATATGCAACAGCCTCATCCTCATCATTATGTAATATCAACAAAGGTGTATGTATCTTATCAGCCTCCAAAATTGCTGAACTTGCCAGATACTTATCTTTTGCCTCCCATAAAGTCTTTCCCATACGACTTTGTGTTTCCTCGTACATAAAATATCGTGGCAGACCGCTTCCATTACGAATTCCCAAATATCCGGTCACCATATCCGTAATTGGAGCCGCTATATTGGCACAAGTGAAAAGATCTGTCTTTGTCACCAAATATGATGTTTGATAGCCAGACCAGCTATGTCCCTGTAAGCCTATTTTCCCGGGATGTGCTATCCCCTGCTCTATCAGATACTTCGTTCCACTCACAACAGCATCATAACAACTCTGACCGGGAGTCCCAACCGTGAAATGCACATCCGGCATAAACACAATATAACCATTGCTGGCAAAATACATAGGATCCCCTAACGCACTACTCAACAAAGGTGCATGATAAATATTCAACTCACCGGAATGAGTTTCATAAAACTGCACCAACGCCGGATATTCTTTTTGAGGATCATAATCTTCCGGAAGATAAAGCAACCCCTTATTTTCCTTATTCTCATAATTAGTCCACTTTATCAGTTTAACTGTACCCCATTTATAATCTGCTTGTTGAGGATTCGCATTCGTCACTTTAACGGGATTGGAGAAATCGGACTTACTCCACCACAAATCCCTAAATTCCGATACATTCTGACGATTCCAAACGCAATACTCATGATTGTCAGAAAAACGATGTATAGTATATACATAATTCCCCTCCATCAATTTTCTCAGACGGCCTTTCATATCAAGCTGATAGACACCCTCATCCATCGTGTCTTTATCCCAAAGGCTAACTATGACTTTTTCGTCTTTCTGAAAAACATCCTTATCTATATTACTCGTCATTTTACGAATAGATTTGCCATGCTTGCGACCATATCCTTTAGTCAGGCACTCCGGCTGACGTTCTCCTGTCAAATCAATCTTCCACCAGTCATATGCATCGTACAGAAACACATTATTCCCGTCAGCCGTCCACCCTGCTATTCCATAAGCGGGAGCAGGAGCCGGTTTATCATAACTTTCCATGAACATTGGATAACCGATAGCATCAGATATATTAACAACCTTACCGGTAGCACCATCAAACTTATTCCAGACTTGAGCAATCGGATCATACATTACTGCCCACTTGCCATTTACCGACCATTTGGGAGCTGTACGATAACTACGTCCGATCAACCGTTTTGCACCTGTATGCACATTCACTGAATATATATCGAACGGCAACCGATCCAACCACTCACGCTGCATCTTATAAGGAGATTCATCTGTGTAAAGCACATAGTTCAAATTCTCTGCTCCCGATGGTAAGAGTAAATCTACGGTAAATGGAGCAACTTCTGTGAGCTTCTTAGAAAAAATATCATAAATATACGTCACCGACTTATCCTGCCTATAACGTCCGCCCCTTTGTAAAGTCGGAACTTCCATTTCGTTCCACGTCCACAACTCTAATTCAAAACTCTTGTCCGGTTTCTTCTCCGATTCTTCCCTTCTACGGGAAATCTGCTGTGAGTCCCGAAGTTCAAGTATCAAAAAATTATGGCTTTTAGACAAGTCAATACGTCCGACAGACATACCATCAGGCAAAACAATTTCTTTCCGGTCAAAAAGCAAGTTACAACCCGGCTTCTTTAATGAAAAAGCATACCACAAAGAATCATTTACGCTAAACTCCCCGATCATCTCTTTTTCATTAAAACTATAAGAAGAGGGTTCACTCTTTACAGAACTCTGATAAAGAGTCTTATATGGACCAGCTAAAGGGCCATAGCATAGCTCGTTCCTGTCTGACTTTTTACGAATGAAAAGAATAGAACGTCCTCCGTCATATAATGTATGATAGCCGATACTGTCAATATGAAAAGCAACTTCTGTCTTCAGATGACGTACCACCAGCCTGTTAAAAGCCGGAACATGATTTACCGTATCTTTCGACACATTAGTTACAGAGATTGAGTAAGGGGTCCCTTCCACAGGACGAAAAGCCTCTTTATGTTTCCATTCGGTCTTTACTCCCGAAGGCAATGACAACAAAAATGTTTTCATTACTCCTGCCGAGTCTGCCAACCGATAAAAAGCTCCCTGGTCGTTATTATAAAACTCCAGACGCTCTATATCGCCATTCAGCAATATTTCCTTCCGCGTACGGGAATCGAATAAATGCAGTTTTTTTTCTTCCTTGCTAGCCGGATTATATTCCATCAACGATATACGGTAAGTCACCCATCTGCCTGTCGGTGAAATATCCGGTGCATCAATACGTTTCCAAGATGTACATGCTTCTATATCCAACGGTTTCTTTTGAGCCTCAACAGACAAGCTTCCCCCCAGCAACAATCCTGCTATAATCCCTATATATACAAATATCCGGTTCATCTTATCTTCTCCTGTCATCTTTAATCATATCCTTATTCAAATCGACATCAGAATCAGCCGAGTTGTCATGCAATAACAAGCGGGCAAAGTGACGCCACATCTTATGCTCGAAGAAATCCTCAGACTCACCGAAGAATCCATGTGTACATTTCGGCAATACAAACATTTCGAAATCCTTATCAGCCTTAATCAATGCATCCACCAGACGCAATGTGTTAGCAGGATTCACAGTTTTATCCATCGCACCGGTAAACAGCAACAAGCCGTGCTTGTAATTCTTTACCAACTCTTGATTCGGACGTACACGGACACTATAATCATACATCGTACTTTCTACTCCCAAACTATCTTTAGTCGTTTTCACCTTCTCATCTACACCGAAATGAATCTCAACAAAGCCTTTATTATAAATACGATTGTCATGATTACCTGCCGATGAAACAGCAGCCGAATAGAAATCAGGATAAGTACAAATGGCAGCCGCCGACATAAACCCTCCACCGGAATGGCCGTAAATACCGACTTTGGTGGCATCAATAAACGGATAACGGGCAGCCAGTTGCTCAATAGCATATTTATCATCCGCCAACGGATAATCACGCATATTGTTGTATCCATAGGTATGATAAGCCTTTCCGCGCATCGGAGTGCCACCTCTGTGCCCCACAGTGATTACAATGAACCCCAGTTGAGCCAAACGAGTATTATAAACATCATTAATCGTGAAACGTGTCGGCACATATTCGAAGAACGATCCCGGATAAACATTCGAAATGATAGGATAAACCTTTGTCGAGTCAAAGTCGGCAGGCTTCCACATCACGCCATACAAATCGGTCACTCCATCGGCAGCTTTTACCTTAAAGCGTTCCGGTGCTTTCCATCCCATCTCATAGACAGGCTGCAAATCGGGCTTTTCCAACGTCATAATCACCTTTCCATTCCGGTTACGAACCACATTCACCGGTTCCTGCGAAACAGTAGAATAAGAATCTACCATATATCGGTAAGACGGAGAGATACTGACATCATGTGACGCATTCTCCGGAGTTAACAGACGAACAGCATTCGGACGATCCAGTTGAGCTTCATAAAGAATGTAATAATAAGGGTCAATGCCTTTCTCACGACCATAACCATAGAAATACATCTTACGCCCGATAGTATCAATCTTGGTAACCGGACCAGCTACCCATATTCCATCGGTCAGTTGGTTCTTTAAGTTTCCCGTTGCTGTGTCATACAGGTAATAGTGTCCCCAACCATTACGTTCGGAACGGAAAAGGATTTCTTTCCCGTCATTCAGGAAAGAAACATTACGCATCTGATAATCGAGATATGGTTTGTTTTCTTCATGAATCACTACGCGCACTTTTCCGGTTTCTACGTCTACCTCGCAAATATCCGACTGGTTCCATGGACGGTTATAACGTTGGAAATACAAACGCTTCCCGTCCTTTGAAATATACAATATGTCAATATACTGATCAGGCCAGCGATTAATATCGATTTTCTTCACTTCACGGGTATCGACATCTCCAATCAACAATTCATATTGGGTGACATGTTTATCGCCTGCCAGTTCGGCTTTATAAGTTTTCAGTGTCGGATATGGAGTAGACAACGAATTGATTAACCATAAATCACGCACTTTCCTGTTATCCTCACGAACAGCATAAAAACGATGGCTACCTGGAATCCAATGAGTAGATTCGGCTCCGAAGCGTCCTTCCAGCTTACCCTCATCTTCACGGTTAAATGTATAATTCGGCTCACCGTCCGTTGTCAGTTGTACAGGAATGGTATCTTGCCCTTTCTTTTGATTCCCAACAAAATACAAATTATCCTTGCTGGCATAAAGAAAATAAAGACTATCTGGAGAATACTTCATCCAATACGGATCACTATTTCCATAAGATGGTTTCTCATTAAGCTGCTTCAGTGCTTTCGTATGAATATTGTACGTATAAAGTCCACGGTCAAAATCAATACGAATCGTTTCGTTATCCTTCATGAAAGTGAAAGACAAATATGGATCTGCCGAAGAATAGGCTTTCTTGGTATATACTGCAATTTTACTCAATAATTCAGCCGTATCAAACAGAAGACGTTTTTCCTTTTTCTTCGGATTTACATAATAATACTTCTTTCCTTCACGTGTAGTAAACGAATAATAAAAACAGTCCGTACCATTAATAAACGTTGGCTTGACTTCTGTTGAATACTTTATTATAGGATTCTGTTCTAACAGACGGAACTTTTCCGCTAACTTATAATTCGCTTTCTGCTGTGCATCGGCAAAGCTACATATCAACAATGCAACCACCAGGCACACATATCTAAAGAGAGAGTTTTTCATAAAATCTTATCTATTGTCTTATTTGTTACGGTTAATATCTCCCCAATAGTCTGCACGAGTATCACCCAGCAAATGCTTGGCAAAGAAACGGTACATCTTCTTCTCAAAATACTTATCAGCAGAACCATATCCATGGCCGGCACCCGGAATCACCAGCATATCAAAATCCTTGCCGGCTTCAATCAATGCCTGCGCCATGCGATAAGTATGAGCAGGGTTCACGTTCTTGTCCATATCACCGGTGACGAGCATTAAATGTCCTTTCAAATTCTTGGCAATCTCCGTATTCGGCTTCACATTGAACTTGTATCCATACTCTTTTGTCTCATTACCCAAACTATCTTTTACTACTTTTTCCACTTCCTTCACACCGTTATAGCATTCTCCCCACCCACGATTATAGATATTGTTATCATGATTTCCGGAACAGGAGACAGCAGCTTTATAAAAGTCCGGATAAGTACAGATGGCTGCAGCAGCCATAAATCCTCCACCGGAATGACCGTAGATACCGACTTTTTTACCATTAATAAATGAATACCTCCGAGCTAACTGCTCAATAGCATATTTGTCATCAGCTAATGGATAATCACGCATATTACCATAACCAAACCGATGGTATGCCTTTCCACGCATAGGAGTATCTCCTCTGTGAGACACAGCAATTACGATAAAACCTAACTGCGCCAAACGGGTACAACATCTGTCTTCTAAGGTAAATGAAGTAGGAACTTGACCAAAGTAAGGCCCCGGATATACCACAGAAATAATCGGATATACCTTAGTAGAATCAAAGTCTGCCGGTTTCCACATTACTCCATGTAAATCGGTTATATTATCAGCAGCCTTCACAACAAAACGTTCCGGTTTTTTCCATCCGGCTTTGTAGGCTAATTCAATATCCGGCTTTGCCAATTCAAGAATCCCTTGTCCCTTGTTATCTTTCAACATGATTTTAGGTTCCATATCCACTCTTGAATAAGTGTCAATATAGTATCTATTAGACTTCAGGAATTTAACCTGATGCTGACCGTCTTCCGTACTTAATGGAGTTACTCCTTCCCTATCAATATGCACTTTATAGAGCATGTAATAAGATGGGTCAATATCTTTTTCCCTGCCATATCCATATAGATATACTGTTCGCCCCAAAGTATCAATAGAAGCTATCTGACCTGCCACCCACTCACCGGAAGTCATCACATTCTTCAACTTTCCATTACCATCATAATGATAGTAATGCCCCCATCCCGTACGCTCCGAACGAAAAAGAATATCTTTACCATCATTCAAAATAGCGACACTACGAGCATGCGGATCACGATACGGTTTGTCAACTTCATGAATTATTTCTTTCACCTCCATTGTAGAGAGGTTGACAGAACACAAATCCACTTCGTCCCATGTACGTTTCGTACGTTCAAAAAAGAGGTATTTACTATCCTTTGTCACACACAAAGGATTTATGTATTGATCCGGCCACTTACTTATGTCTGTTTTTTTTACGGTACGCCCAATCACGTCAACTATAACCAGTTCATTTTGGGTTACATTCTTATCACCAGGGAATTCATAACGATAAGTAGTCAGGGAAGGCCTGTCATCCAACGAATTTATCACCCAAAAATCTCTAAGCAGACGTTCATCTTCGCGTACTAAATAAAGATGCCTTGAATCGGGGCACCAACAGATATCAGACATGACTTCTCCTTCTTCGTCCGTTCCTCCATCATGCGCATAAGAATAATACCGAACTCCATCAGTGGTCAACTGCACTTCCGTCGTATCCATTCCCATCTCCCCATTACCTTTCACATACAGATTGTGTTTCTTCACATACACAAGATATTTTCTGTCTGGCGAATATTTCATCCATGAGTAACGATCAAATAATGACCGACTCTTTTCTTTCTTTTTCTCTACAATCTGGTGTGTCAGGCGATTATATTCATAGTTCCTACCTTTATAAGAAAAAGAAAAAGAAGCCAGGTTTTCAGAAAATTTGATATCACTCAACTCCAGTTTATTCCTGTCCACTACACCCCTAGTAATCTGTGCAATTCCCGATGCCAGTTTCCCTTTATCAAACAATGGTTCTTTTAACCGACGTTCAGGATCTACAAAATAGTAATCCTTCCCGACAGTCGTATGAAATTCAAACCAAAACTTATCTGTTCCATTAATTTCATTCGGCCAGAGATTTAGACTATTAGCAGTAAAATTACCCCCTAAACCGAAAGCCTGAAATTCATTTGCCAATTCATAGTTGGCCTGCTGTTGGGAAAAAGCATGCAGAATGCCTGACCAAGCAAATAAAACTATAAATAATATTCTTTTTCTCATATTCAAATAAACAAAGGAGAATCACATAAAGTATTCAAGACTCAATGCGATTCCCCGCATAATCTATATAGATCAAGTTATTTTAAAGGTCATACTGAACAATCTGGTTAGCATTTCCTATTTTATATAGTACATCCACTATTTTTCCAAAATTATTATCTCCCTCCTTCTCACTTTCCTCATTCGGGTATAATTGTTTTATTTTTACATCATTAACCAATTCTGATTCTTGCTTGTCCTTCTCTTCCACCCCATATATAAAGAAACTTCCGTCTTCCAAGGCAACCCCTAACTGACCGTTGTAAACTCCATATTTTGGATACAAATATATATCATTAGATGAAAGAGCAATCACCTTCTTGTCAAATGTATGAATCAATTTTGGAGCAGATGCCATACCTTTCACATATTGGCAATACCACAATTCATTCCCCATTGCAATAACAACATACTGCTTTTGTTCAAATACAGCCATATCTGTATACTCTTTATTTTTCAATGACGTCAAGTCATTTTCATAATAATCATATATATCCCATTTTTTATTCTTCATTCTGAAATAGCGCAATTGATAAGACATATCGTTACCCTTCATCAAGGCAACCCATGCTTGCATCATGTCGCCATTCACATTAACTGACGCAGTTTTCATTGTTACAATACTTTCATCACGCATATTCTGAAAGTTCTTAGCATCCTCTCCTTCAAATTCAACTATTTCTCCGGTATCCTTCACCGTATTATCATAAAATGTCGGATCATTGGAACTATTCTTCACCCCACCTCCATTTCGAATAATTACCAATGAGTTATCCTCTTCACGGAGAGCCAGAACCGCATCCATATTTCTGTCCTTAAACTTCTGTACAGGATATAAAGCACTGAATCTAGTATAATTCCACAGTGGAATAGACATATAGGCTCCAGCATGAAAATCATTTGCAACCGGCTTCGTGTGCATATAAATATATCCATTTTCATCACGAATAAATTTTGCAGAGTAAGACATGGCAGCTTCTACAGGTTTGAAGCCCCCCACCGGCAAATCCCCATAGAACTCATCCTCTGTATATACTTCACGCTCCAAAGTATTACCGTTCAGCTCCACCCAACGATCTTGCATCACTACCAGTTCATCATATACAGTCTCTACCTGTCCGAAAGTACTAGGATAACCCAAATGTTCAAAAACACCTTTGGGGTTGGTTCCTAAATCTTTGACTAAATACTTTTCGACAGAATGATATGCGATAGAATCACGTACCACTTTCTCACCCCAGATATTCACAGTTTCTGACACACCATACAAGGTCTTAATCTTGATAAATGAAAGTGTTGACTTTCCATCTACGTCAGACAAAACCACCCATCCTCTCTGATAAGGAGAACGAACCAAAATGTCTGTTGAAGCAGAGTACTTAACCCCTGTTTTATTGTCGATGACGGAAAATGTGAGTTCAAACAATCCGATCTTATGAGAATTGAAAGTATACGAAGGTGCTTTTACATTCAACAATTCTCCGTCTAGTCTCCATTCGTAACTCACATCCGGATCTGTTTTATCAATTGTAAACTCAAACGTAGGTGTTATAACTAAGTCTTCATCTATCCCAACACTATAGTTTTTTTCAATATTACTAATAGTGCCTTTCAGTTCATTAATCGGTGTATAATCATAATTGTTTTTATCATCCAGGCAACTGCAAATGCTACTCAATAAAAGTAGTAATAAAATATAAACTGTTATCTTTTTCATACTTCTTCCGTTTTTTAATTATCCGGCAACAGGAATTTCCATTTTACCATACTCATCACTCATGGGTTCATCCGGATGTTGAGTATTATAATCTTTAATTCTATTTTTCAGACGCAGTGCATATTTACGCAATATAAACATATCTTTTCCGTCAAATACCACCCCGTCTTTTTTCAATTCTTCCAAAAACATTAAATATTTCTTTTCCGAATACCTCCCCAAATACCATTCTTCAACAATGTTGTAGGGATTATTCACATCACCGTCGTTTCTAGTCCACCACTCAGGTGCAAACAACAAATTAGATACGGAAATAATAGCACGTGAATAGACACTCGGACCTTGACGAACCTCACCACCGTCATTCACTTGCAACGTCAGCAGTTCAGCTTTCGTATCCAATTTTTCGTAATACTTCAGAACCACCAATATTTCTCCGGTTAGTTCTCCTGCTTTAATTACGCACTTCTCTGGCAATTCATATTGGGTAGCAGGCAAAGTCGTTCGTTCCGGATCTACACTGACCGTAAACTCCAAATCCTTATCCTGTACTTTTCCAGAAATGGTAACTCCTAATAATATCTTAGCATTTTCACCTTCATTGTAAAACTTAAAAGATACACCTGTTGTATCTGTTGTCATATTTTTCTCAAATGCAATATATGACACATCATTTGTATGGGTCAGTAATCCTTGCTCCTCACAAGAAGTAAAGAAGGAGACTCCCAACAATACAATGACTATATAAAAACTTATTCTTTTCATATATCTTCAATCTTTCAAAATTTAAATATTGCTTTCCGAATCAGGCAATGGCATCACCAAATTATCTTCAATCGCCGGATATTCTACGGACTGCTTTTCATCCGACCCTTCCAAGTTCCGTTTCAAACGCTTGTATAAAAAGAAAGTCTGTCCTTCGCCAATAAACTCGCGACGGGCGTCATCAACAATCAGATTAATAAAGTCTTGCTTCGTACCCGATTTGCTAAGGTCAGGAGAACTAATACCTCTCCCTTGTTTCACAGTTTTAAGATATGTCTTGGCCAATTCCTTATCTGTATCATAAATAGCCTCTGCAGCTATATAATATACTTCAGACATACGAATCATAGGCACCATTGTACTATTCACTTTACCAAAACCAGAACCTTCATCTTGTTTTTTATACTTCAATGAACGATAAAAAGAAGAAGTATTCGGTCCTAACTGATACTTAAGACGCCAGTCTTTATCGCTTTCGGTACCGAAGAATTTCGTTATCACAGCATCACTCAAAGCCAGATACTTTTCATCATCCGGTTTGGTAGCATTATCACTTGCATGATTAATCTCCAAATCCCAATCAGTCTGATCTGTAGAATATAATGCAAATATAATGTCTTCATACATCTTTATATTCCCATTCTCTATATTCATAGGTCCACTATAACTACTTGTTACTGCCTTATAATAACCTTTATCAGCATTAATATCTATTAGTAACTTCGCTGTTTCATAGGCCTTTTCCGATTGTCCTGCATATAAGTAAACACGAGCCAACTCCGCAGTTACGGCATGATAATTAAGATGGAATCCTCTGTACCACACAAAACGTTCTTCTCCGGAAGGAGACTTAGTAAAACGATTACCCGAAGTAAACTCTGATGACTTATCCACATCCTTCAAAATCTTTTGCGCTTCTACTAAATCAGCGATGATGCGTTCCAAACAGTAACCGACTGTTTGTCGATCGGATAAATAAGATGGATATTTGTCCACATAAGGAATAAAAAGCCTATCTCCCGGATTCATAGCCAAAGACGGCGCATATATACGTAACAAATCAAAATGCATATACGCCCGTAAGGCAATAGCTTCTCCTAAAATCATATTTTTCTCCTGCGTACGTTTGTAGAACAGCATTGTATCTTCCTCTGCCACCTGCTGTGCAAGGTTATTACAATTGGCTATGATATTCCACGCTGCGCTCCACATAGCATCTGTTGTAGGAGTAAGTTCAGAGTTCTTATACAAAAACTTCGATAATTTCTTCATAGCTTTACCACCACCGCTGTCGGGGGCTTTGTCCAAGTCATATACCTGTCCCCAGCCATCTATCAACCCCCAGCTCAGATTACTACCGTACAAATCGAAAGTCGCCAACTTCCGGTATATACCGTTCAGAGCTGTACGATAACCATTTCCTGTCTCAAACAAATATTCTTCCTTTATCTCATCCGCAGGTCTCACGTCCAGCCAGTCACTACAAGAACTGAACGAGATAGCTGCTAGACATGACACAAATATTATTGTATATATCTTTTTCATTTTTTCTTCTTTTTTTAGAACTGTGCTTTTAATGAGAATTCCACTTTCCAAGATCTCGGATAGCTCAATCCGCGTTCCTGTTTAATAGAGGACCAGTTTATCAAGTCACTCGTAGAAGCTTCCAGACGAAGCAGATTCATGCGGAGATGTTTTTTTATCCAGTCACGGTTAAAATCATAGCTGACATTCAATGAATTCAATCGAACCAATGCTTTATCCTGCACGAAACGTGATGTTGGCAAAGTAGTCATCCCCCGGTCTTTAATATCTTTAAACTGAGCTATGTCACCCGGTTTTTTCCATCTGTCCGTCAATACGCGTAAATCGACATTCTTGTTCACTAAGTCCGCATTTTCCACATTGTTGACCAATGTTTGATTGTATTCCTGTCCACCCCACTCATAAAGAAATGAAGCAAACAGAGTCCAATTCTTATACGACAGGTTCAACCCGAAAGCACCACTACATTTAGGTTCTGTATTTCCAACTACAACCTCCTGCGCAGCATTCCACTTATCAGCTATAGAGCCATCACGGTTCAAAAAGATCTCTTTACCCGTAGTAGGATCAATGCCCAATGAACGTACAGCCCAAATTGAAGTCAGAGAAGCTCCTTCCTCATACTGTGGCAGTGGTACCGAATATTCCGCACCATGAGACAGCCCTAATGTTTCTTGATAAAGTGCTTCATTTTTATAATAAGCGGCCACTCTCTCATTATATGCTTTCTGAGAGTCGGAAATCTTCAGAATCTCATTCTTATTGTGCGCCATATTTCCCCATAACGCCACATTCCAGTTTCTGTCACGATAAATATCCGCACGAAGTTTTAATTCTACGCCTTTGTTGGCAACTTGTCCCATATTATCTTTGTAAGTAGAGAAACCGGAAGTTTGGGAAAGAGTGACATCATTCACCAAGTCAATTGTCTTATTATAGTAATACTCGAAATCAACAGTCAGGCGATCATGGAACGTTTTTGTTTCGATACCAACACTCAGCTTATCCGTCTTTTCCCAAGTCAAATCTTTATTACCTAAAGCTTTCAATACAGCCCCATAACCTGTTATATACCATTCATCAAATAAAGTTTCATACATCGTCGTTGCAGCATAAGCCGGGAAATTAACTTTACCGGTACGCCCATAAGAAGCACGTAATTTTAACTTATTGATATATCCGTTACTTTTGAAGAAATCATAGTTATGAATATTAACACCCAAACCTCCAGAGAAGAAAGGAGCCCACTTCTGATTCGCCCCAAACTCTGACGAACCGTCGAAACGTACAGAAGCGTCTACCAAATAAATATCATTCCACGTATAATTGGCAGAAGCTAATACGCTAACCCTTCGTGTGGTATTCTCAGTACGAGTAGGTTTCTTATATACTTCCGCCGCATAATTCAGAGAGTGAAACTCACCCGACGGAAATCCACGATAATGAGCATTGGTACTCTCAGTGGTACCTGAAGCTGCTTCCCAACCTGCTGAAACATTCAAATTGTGCTGCTTGTTAAAGCTACGTGTATAGTATAAAAAAGCATTGGAATTCCAATCCAAACTTTCTCCATTCGTCGTATACAAATCACCGGCAAGATTATTATCTTTTGAACCTGTAACACTAGTCTTACTTGAAAGCGGATCAATAAACTTTTCTGATTTGGAATATTTCTTCGTTACACTGAACTGCCCTTTAACCGTCCAGTAATCATTCAGGTACCAGTTAAAGCTCAAATTATCAATAACCTCATCATAAGAGTTCCAATTATAATTACCCAAAGTTGCTTCATATAGCGGATTATTATTGTCACGTCCGCTAATTTTCGAATATGTGAGTTTCTCCCGGAGTGTTCCATCATCTTTATAAGGAGAGTCATAAGGCTGTAGTCCGCTAAAATCACTAAACGAACCATACGGAGATTCTTTCGATTTCGTATGCCCGAAAGATACATAGTTTCTTACTTGCAAATTCTTGATGCGATAATCCAAAGAGAAGCCTGCACTATAGCGATTACGTTCTGTACCCTTCATCACACCATCTGCTATATTAAATGAACCGTCCACACCATAACGCAAATTAGGTGTTCCTCCCTCTAAGTAAATACTGTGCTTATGATTGAAAGAATTTTGAAGTGGAATAGACATCCAATCCGTATCTACTCCTTTTTGAATTAAAGCGTATTTCTTATAATAGTTGTTCATCCCTACCGCAGTCGATGGAATGTTAGCTTGTCCTTTATCAAATAATCCTGCGAGACGCTCTATTTCCAGCTTCTCCGATGCATTTGCCAAATTATAATCCCGTAAATCGGGCATTTCCAACGTTCCTGTAAAGTTATAAGAGACACGAACCTCTCCTGCTTTCGGAGCAACAGTAGTAATTACCACCACTCCATTAGCAGCACGTGAACCATACATAGCAGTAGCAGCAGCATCTTTCAAAACCGTCAAACTCTCAATACGGGTAGGATCCAAGTCATATACCTTCTCAATGCTTACTTCAAAACCGTCCATGATAAAAGTTGGTAAATTAGGATTATTCTCCAAATTTGATTTTGAAAGCTGATCTTTATCCAGTTCTTTAACGCCAAAACCGGAACGTCCACGAATATACATTTCTGGTAAAGCATTCGGGTCAGAACCAAATTGTACGTTATCTACCAAACGGAAAGAGGGATCGAATGACTGGATCGCCCCAATTATATTTGTCTGTGACACCTTACGCAAGTCATCACCCGAAATCTGAGTCGAACTACCCGTAAAACTGGATTTACGTACATTGCTATATCCGGTCACAACCACATCTTCCAATGTTTTGACATCATCCACCAATGTAATTTCAACCGTTTTCCGACGAGTAGCATCCACTTGGACAGTTTGCTTCTTCATACCTATAAAAGAAACTTCCAACACCACCTTATCACTTTTTACGTCCAAAGTAAATTCACCTTCAATATTGGTAGAAGTACCTGTACGAGTACCTTTAACAATAATACTAGCTCCGGGAATCGGCTCTCCATGTGAGTCTGTCACCATACCACGGACACGGTTTTCACGCTTTTGTTTTCGAATGACAACAATACCGTCTTTCATCACATAGTCAAACCCTTGAGGATTCAACACTAATTTAAGAGTTGTATCCCATCTCTCGTTCTTCACATCAAGTGATACCGAAGGAACACCCTTGAACATTTGTGAATTATATAACATATTCACACCTGTCTGTTTTTTCACTGCATCCAGGACAGTCTCTATAGAGACATTGTGCAGTTTCAAAGTCACCGTCTTGTCTTGTGACGGTAATGCCCATGCACTAAACGTACAGCACATTGCCACTAGAAAACATAGCAGCCATCGTTTTTCTCTCATAAATTAATAATTAAACTTTTGTGTACCTAATATTCTAACTATTCTAATATTCTATCTTTTCCATTCCTGTTCTTCCACTTTGTCATATATCAATATATTCCTGCCACTGATTTTATAAGTAAGGTCTCCTGTCAGTTCCAGTGCATCCAGGAATGAATTTATTGTTCCGTAGCGTTTCAAGTTACCACTATAGGTAATGTCGCGCAGGTTAGGGGTTTCGTAATAAACCTGTATGTCGTACCAGCGTTCGAATGTCTTCATTATATCGCCCAAGGGACGGTCATTAAAGATGTACATACCATCTACCCAACCAACATATTCTTCCAAATCCACCTTGCGTTTCGTTGAACTATTGGCAAATACAACAGCTTGTTCACCCGGTGAGAGAGTAACCGTTTCCGCATTTAATGTAGAGAATTTCACTTTTCCATGTACTAGGGTTGTATAACAAACAGGGGTATCGGCATAAGCATTCACGTTGAATTCAGTACCAAGTACAGTTATTTCCCCGAGATGAGTTTGTACCACAAATGGATGATTCTCATCTCCTGCTACATCAAAATAAGCTTCACCCTCCAAACGCACAATTCGACGTTTACCGGCAAAACGTACCGGATAGGTCAATTTAGAACCGGCATTCAAATGTACTGTCGTTCCATCTGCAAGGATTACAGTATTTTCACCTCCACGCGGTATTACCAGTTCATTTGATTTGCCAGATTGTTCTTCAATGTTTTTCTCCTCATGTTGTGTCGTGACGGTAGGCTGATAAGACAGCACTCCTTTCTTATATTTTACTTGAACGCCATCTACTACTACGCTTACTTCTTTTCTATGCACATCAATCACGCTGCCATCGGACAAAGTCAATTGTGCCTGCTGCGTTCCCGGCTGAATCAAAGTTTTCCCTTCTTTTTCCGATGAGATATAATTCGACATATAGAAAGAAAGAGCAACGGCTAAAGTAACGACAGCCGCAGCAGCGTACCACCCCACCCGACGAGAACGACTCTTCCGGCCTTTCGATTCCATCTGCCCGATACTCTGAAGAAAAGACTGATAAGCTTTCTTTGACGAATATTTTTGATATTCTCCAAAGGCGACTTTCAAAGTCTCCCCGCTCTGTAACTGCTCGTATACATTTCGTAAGTCCGGACATTCTGCCAACCGTTTCTCAAGATCTTTTTGTTCCACTTCATCAGCCTCCCCCAAAAGAACCTTTCTCATTAAAGCAGCGTCTTGATATACATTTTCGAACTTCTTCATCTTATTGCGTTTTTTTAATTAAACAATTGTTTAATTCATCTTTATTATAGATATACACAACTCATAAAAACGGGTGACAAAAAGATGACATTTTTTTGAGATAAAAGAATAATGAATCAGAATTTAGAGGTAGAAATATATCATAATGTCATTATATAGAAGAAAAAGATTTGATTTTAACAAATAGAATAAATTTTAATCAATCAATAAAAAGACAAAGAAGTATCAGAATGTTTTTTTATTTTTAGAAAAA
This sequence comes from Bacteroides ovatus, assembly GCF_001314995.1. NCBI lineage: Bacteria > Pseudomonadati > Bacteroidota > Bacteroidia > Bacteroidales > Bacteroidaceae > Bacteroides > Bacteroides ovatus. Next base: position 4,245,752 of record NZ_CP012938.1, on the reverse strand, counting down.
TAAAAAAAGAATTATGGAATGAATGGAATCCCCCAACCTTTCACGGAGGAATTTATAGCTGCGAGTCTTTTGGGTTTTGACAGTATTGATACTTATCTCCAGACGTTCCGCTATCTCTTCCCATGTATGTCCCTCAATTCTCATTAAAATAATCCGACGTTGTTCGGCAGGAAGTTCTTCGATATAGCAATAGAGTTGCCGGATAATTTCTTCTTTTACTGTCAGTGCATAAATCGTATCTTCGTCCACCATACTTTCTTCTTCCGCCAAAGAACTTAAAATAGTATCATGAATTTGATTATTACGTATATATAATAAGGCATTATTATAGCAGGCACGATAAAGATAATTGGTAAGTTCTTTAATATCAGAAAAGGTACGCTTCCCCTCCCATACAGAAATAAAAACTTCCTGTACCAAATCTTCCACCGCATCGGGGACTGGCAATATCTTGGAAACATAAACACATAAAGCAGTATAAAAACGATCGTAGAAATCGCCCCACATCTTTTTATCCTTCCGGTTTACTCCCGCTACTATGATGTCAATTTTATCGTTCATACTGTCACTTTTCCTGCGAAAAAAGAGAACAAAATTTATAAAAATCACCGTAACTACTTACTTTTGCGATATTTATGAATGCAAATATATTGTTTTTTTCAGAAACGCAGACCTTGCCGACTTACAAAATAAAAAATAAAATGCAACAGGGCACAAAAGGCGCAAGCTTTAAAGAGGAATATAAAAATAAGAAATACTTCGATTAGTAATAACATTATTTGCAATAAAATCATTACCAATCAAAATATGTTCGGGACTTGATTGTTTACTACTTTCTGATTGCTATGATATATGCTGTCATTCACAGTCGTCACAGAGGCGTAACCATCTTATTCACAGATATCTTATGTGAACAGGTAGTATCATTCTCACTCTTCACAGCCCTTCACTTTCTTCACCAAATACACATTGCCCAATCTCGTATGCTGTCGACTGATACCCGTTGCAGTCAGAATCTGCGCCAATTGGATAGGAGTACAATTACGAAGTACAGCCGGAAACCTCTTTTTCAATTCTTGATGAATGATAGCGGCGGAGAGTGACAGACAATCCGGTTCATCCAACATGGCAGGCGCGTATATGTTGCACACAATGTCTTCTATGGGGTTGACATGATAGTATGCGCTATTATGACGTTGCAAAGCATGTTCTTCCTCCTTGTTGAACCAGTGACGGGCACCTGCAAGCAATTCCTCTTTCAGTTGGGCGTAGATTTGTGAATGTTCAATTCCGGTACAGTCAATATCATGCTCCGCTTCAATGCAGATGAATCTGCGGCTGCCTGTCGGATCGCACAGTAAGTCAGTCCGGTTACTTGTTCCGATGAAAGAGGCGATACGAGGCAGCGACCGGAAATTTTTCTGATAGGCTTTGCAGATGTTGAGGCTGGACATTTGCATCAGATTTTTAAGTAACGGCATCTTTTGTGCTCCGAATTTATCAAATTCATCCATGTTTAGTAACCCCATCTCGGCTAGGAGACGTTCGGGATTGCCTTGTGCGGTTAGTTTCAGATTATCCGAATAATAACGGGCTAGTTGTGGCGGCATCAGCATACGGCAGAAAGTGGATTTATGGCGTCCCTGTTCTTCGCTGATAAGTATCGGGGCTACGCTGTTTGCTTGTGTTTGATTCACTCCCAGCCATTGGGCGGCAAGTCCGAGCATCCAGGTGTGAAAGCTTTTTATCCATATAGGAGTGTCGGATACTCGCTTCGCCAAGGGCTTCAACCGATCCGTTCCGTCCCAGGCAGGTAGTTCGTTCATATAAAGCCGGAAAGGGTGGTAGCTTTCCACTAGGGTAGAGTAAATGTATCTTTGAAGGTCCTTGTCCCAGCAGTTGATTCCTTCTTTGTGGGCTTCCAGGCAGAAAGTATTCAGTTCTCGCTTGTCTATGCGGCAGAAAGGAATTTCTCGTTGCCCGGAGGGGCGAAATTCGGTTTCTTCGGTGAGTAAGTTGTAGCGGAAGTCATATCGTACTTTCAAAAAGTCAATCACTTGTCGTGTTAGAAGGACGGGGTGTTTATGTACTTCTTGTTTATATGCTTCCTGTTCATCTATTTCTTGCATTTTCGGTACGTTCTTTGAAGTGTTCGGTGAAACGATGACGTTTGACGATTCTTTCATCAATGCTTGTATTCTTTTTGCCAAACGTTTCGAGTTATATTCTAATGTCTTCATATTTTTCTTGTTTTTTAAATGAATAAATGTTGTTTTTTCGACCGGTTGATGCCGCTAAGGTATAACATGAAATATGGGGTTTGCAAGTATTTAACTAAGAAAATATTTATTTTCTTCTGAAACGAAAAACAAGCTTTTCTATGCTGATATATCGTTACTTTGTCGTATCTTTAGTGCTCAGGGAAAACGCATTATAAATCATGTAAAATAAGTTCCCATAAGAATTCATTATCCCACCCTGCTATTAATCTTTTTCTATTGATTGGTATCTCTCTTTTGTTGTTTCTTAATGTAGCCAATGCAATTTTCGCCAGTACGGAGAAGTTTAATGCTGATATATTTCTTCTTCTGGTATTATCTTCATGGAAATTGACATCTAGCTGCCAATGTAGATTATTCTCAATTTCCCAGTGTTCTCTACTATTTTTAAGTATCTTCTGCGCATCAGGTTCCAAGGAAGATATAAAACATCTTTTTTCCACTGTAGTGCCTTTGTTTGTATTTCTGGTATTCTCTATATATCCGAAAGACTGTATATTTTTCCACTTCTTTCTAATATCTGCTCCCAGAAAACCAGGATCGTTGCAGCAATAGCAGATTCTCGACTCATTCCTGCCATGTCCTTCTTCATGCGTCTCATATTTGTCAAATCGTACTGTTGTACCTTTTGATACAATACTTTCTGTTACTGACAGTACTATTTCCTTTAATTTCGGTTGATTATCTTTCACTATAAAAATGTAGTCACCTTCTCCCTTTATGACTTTCTCTGCAATTGTACGCTGGCATCCTAAAGCGTCAATTGTAATAATACAATCTTTTATACACAACATATCTAATAATTCAGGAATGACAACTATCTCATTTTCCTTTTCTTGTGTACATAACTGTCCAAGGGAGATTCCCAGTTCTGTTGCAAATGCACTGATGACATGCAATTTGTACTTTCCCGTATTCGAATCAGGAAGCACTCCTTGTTTACGATGACGCTTGTCCTGTTCGGATTCATAGGCTCCTCGTATGGTTTTACCATCAATGGCTATATGCCCCGAATAACATTTGAGAATGCTTTGGACCCATTGCCTATAAGATTCTTCAAATTTTAAAGGATCTAATGCCGAGAAAAAGCGATTAAATGTATCATGGGAAGGGATACCATTAAAATTGGAAAGCTTGGCTGCAAAAAAAGATTCTTTACTTTTACCAAAGTCTTCTATTGAATTCCAAGTATCAGCGCCACATATAACAGCAGAAATTGCAATAAGAACAATGGTACTGGCCTGATGTTTTTTACAACGGTCTATCCGGTTATCTATCAATATTAATGAATCAGCAAATTCATGTAGGTTGCTGATCTCAATCTTTCTTTTAGTTTCTTGCTTCATTTTAATTGTGATTTATAATCACGTAAATGTACTCAAATAATATTGTAAATGAAAGATAAATATCTTATTAATAAGATGAAAAGACAATATTGGTGTAAGATAAATGTATAAAAGATTAAGGAAAGAGTATAATGCGTTTTCCCTGCTTTAGTGCTTGTTTAGGAAAAGCCGACTGGAGTTGTCCGGTTGGCTGACAATAGTTGACTGAACAGCCGATTCCAATCGTCCGAATAGCCGATTAAAGTTGTCCTATGATGAAGTTACACATTTAAATTGATAAGAAGTAATGGCTATTGTGTTTGATTGGTATGAAAATCCTAATGCTTCTTCGGAAGAAGAAGCGGCGTTGCATCCGCGTATCTTTATGAATGGAAAAGTGGATACGGATACTCTTTGTTACAAGATTCATGACTACAGTTCGTTGACTGTGGGCGATGTAAAGAATGTGCTTGATAACTTATCGAAGATTCTCGGCGAGTCGTTGCGAGAGGGAAAAGAAGTACATATCGAGGGGATCGGCTATTTTTATCCCACTTTGGCTGCTACGGGGAAAGTGACTCGTAGCACTCCGCATAAGACTAATAAGGTGGCTTTCAAAACTGTCCGATTTCGCCCTGACAGTAATCTGAAAGGACATTTTGTGGGTGTCCGCGCCAATCAGTCCAAGTATGTCCGTCATTCGGAGAAGGTGTCAGAGGTGGAGATTGATATGCTGTTGAAAGAATATTTTGCCGAACATCAGATGATGACCCGCCGTGATTTTCAGGAAGTGTGTGGTTTGGCACGTACTACGGCCAAAACGCATTTGGTACGTTTGCGTGGAGAAGGAAAGCTGGTGAATATCGGTTTGCGCAATCAGCCGATGTATGTGCCTGCTCCCGGTTATTATGGCGTATCCAGAGATGCGGCACATCCTTCACGGTAGTGACTGTGAGTAAGCGTCTCCGCGATTCTATCTTGTCGCCCTTTTTTCATTCTTATATTTTTGCTATGTATAAAAATGAAGCATTATGGATTTAGCAGAAAATCGATTTGGAAAAACTTGGAAACATTTCCTTGAAGCATTGAAAGTAGACTACAATTGTTCTTTAGCCGATGTTTGCCGCGATCAGCATACCACTTTTGGTGGTATGAGTTCCTGGATGTCCAGACGGGGCTATAGCGTTAAACAAGCCAAGGCAGATGTGGTCCGTGATTATTATGGCGGCGTTGAACCCTCCCAACCGACAACTTCCTCTCCTTCATTCACTCAAATAGCACCCGCCATGTTGTCGGAAGAAGAGTTTAGTCTTGCCGGGATCACAATCACCTTTAACAGTGGAACCACCATTTCGGTCAAACGGGCCACACCCGGTGGTGTTATTAAAATGTTGCGCGATTACGAAAGAAAGGAGGGAGATCCATGTATTCTCTAACATCAGCCAATCGATACTATCTGTACCAGGGCTTTGTTCGTATGAACCTTGGCATTGACGGTTTATTCAAAATTATACGATCGGAAATGAAGGACTTGTCTCCCGTTTCCGGAGATATCTTTTTATTCTTTGGTAAAAACCGACAAAGTGTAAAAATACTGCGTTGGGATGGCGATGGCTTTCTTCTGTACTACAAGCGCCTCGAAGGTGGAAGTTTTGAGTTACCGACATTTAACCCCAATACAGGTAATTACGAGATTTCTTATCAGGTTTTGTCTTTTATCTTAAATGGAGTGTCATTAAAGTCTGTACGGTTGAGAAAGCGTTTTAGGATCTAATTCAACATTCTGATTATTAGATATTTGCGCTAAAGATATCATCCGGTTTATTTGGCCAATTCGTTGATTTTTTATATCTTTATGCCATGAAAAAGGATGAGATCATAGAGTTATTGAAGGAACAAATCAAGGGATTACGAGATGACAACAACAGACTCTTGGACCAAATAGATGCTTTGATAAAGGAGGTTTCTTCCCTTAAAGAGGCACTCCTTCAAAAAGGCGAATCTCTTAGCAAGCAACAGCGCCTTACTAAGGGACTCGCCAAACTTGTATCCAACACATCCGAACAGCAACAGGCTCCCCAATCTGCCATATCCGAAGAGGAGCGACAGAAGATAGAAGCGGAAAAAGCAGATAAGCGTAAAGCAAGAAAGAACAATGGGGCCAAACGTGACATGCATTATGAGATGGAGGAAGAAGAACATGTCGTTTATCCCGATGATCCCGATTTTGACATCAATAAGGCCCGGTTGTTTACCACTGTTCCCAGAATATGCGTCCGCTATGAATGTGTACCCATGCGCTTCATCAAGCATGTCTACAAGATACACACCTATACGCAAGAAGGTCGCCTGTTTGAGGGAAAAACACCGGCTTCGGCCTTCTTGAATTCCAGCTATGACGGTTCATTTATTGCCGGATTGATGGAATTACGTTATATACAATCGCTACCTGTTGAAAGAATCATCAACTACTTCGAGAGTCATGGCTTTACGCTGAAGAAACCTACGGCTCATAAGTTGATAGAGAAAGCCTCAAACCTCTTCGAAAATCTTTATAAGTGCATCCGGCAGACAGCTTTGAGTGATCCTTATAAGGCAGCCGATGAAACCTATTACAAAATACTCGTCCCAGAAAAGAACAGCAAGGGAAAAGGAGTCAGGAAGGGATACCTTTGGGTGGTTGTCGGCATAAACACCAGGATGATATACTTGCTCTATGATGACGGCTCCCGGTCTGAAAGAGTTATTCTTAACGAATTAGGCAGTTGCAAAGGTATCATACAAAGCGATGGTTACTCACCTTACCGGAAGCTCGAAAGCGATGCTTATCCCAATATCACACGCATCCCGTGCTTGCAACATATAAAACGGAAATTTATAGATTGCGGTGAGAAGGAGCCGGATGCAAAAAGAATCGTGGAGCTGATAAACGCACTTTATCAAAACGAGCATAAGCATAAAGTTGGGGTTGAGGGATGGACGGTAGAACAGAATCTTATGCATCGAAAAAAGTATGCGCCGGACATACTCGGAGAAATAAAAGATGTGCTTGATGAAATAGAAGAACGGGGGGATTTATTACCTAAGAGCGAACTGCAGGAAGCCATTACCTATCTTCGCAATGAGTGGAATGCAGTGGTGGACATCTTTAATTATGGTGACACTTATCTGGACAACAATATGGTTGAACGGATGAACCGGTACATATCCTTATCTAGAAAAAACTCATTGTTCTTCGGCAGCCATAAGGGGGCCGAACGAGGCGCCATACTCTATACGATAGCACTCACTTGTAGGATGCATAAAGTGAATCTATTTGAGTATCTCACGGATGTGATAAACAGAACAGCCGAATGGCAACCGAACACACCAATTGAAAAATACAGGGAACTGCTTCCTGACAGATGGGAAAAGGCTAATGACTAAAAAGGGATCATTAGCCTTTTTATTTTAATACACTATATAGAATCGCGGAGACGCTTACGACTGTGAAGGATGTGAAAGAGGTATTTTCACTCAACGAATCACGTAAAAAGACTGATAAATTGAGACTTATCTCAATGTGAAGAGAATGAACAAAGGGCACAAAAAAAGAGCGAATCATTCCGCCCCACCTTTAAAGAATCCCCATAAATGGGATTCTTCTTTTTCTTCATCTTTCATTTACTCTTTACCTGAAAACGTCTTTTTCCTAATACCTAATCAAAACAATCTTTTTCCTAAAAACTAATCTTAAAATCTAATACCTTAGTTTTATAAACTAATACCTTTTAATTATTACCTTTTTCTAATACCTAAAATATAAGTAGTTTCACAACTACACTGCAAAGGTATAGCTGTTTGCGAAAACAGCAAAAGCCATCATACAAAAAATTACATTCAGACTTATTTTTTTGACTTATGTCAAGACGTAGGGTAGATTTTGAGTGTAAACCTCACGTTTATTTTCACAACAATCCGCATTTTCAACAAATCTTTCCTTTTACTCTCTAGTTGCACTCATAATTGAGCAAGCACACAACTAACAAAAAGAAAGCAAAACAAGGGATTGAAAAGACAAACTATTGCCATTCCATCCCAAAATATACAATCACAAAAGCCAATAAGCGGTCTATTTTCGAACAATCTGCATATTTCTAACCCGAAATTACGACGTTTTTTTCAGTTAAGCCGGATTCCTCCTCGGATTTTCAGAAGCAAAAACAGCTTGAAGATACAAGTCTCACAACTTTTCTGTAACTTTGCAGCGTTTGATAATAAATAAGATAGGAATGGATTTTAAGTACGACGTAATTGTAATTGGTGCCGGACATGCTGGTTGTGAAGCAGCGGCAGCCGCTGCTAATTTAGGTTCCAAAACTTGTCTCATCACTATGGACATGAACAAGATTGGACAGATGAGTTGCAATCCGGCTGTAGGAGGAATCGCCAAAGGACAAATTGTACGTGAAATAGATGCATTGGGTGGACAGATGGGATTAGTGACAGATGAGACTGCCATTCAATTCCGGATTCTAAACCGCTCGAAAGGTCCAGCCATGTGGAGCCCCCGCGCCCAATGCGACCGGGCTAAGTTCATTTGGTCCTGGCGAGAGAAACTGGAAAATACACCCAACCTTCATATCTGGCAAGATACCGTATGTGAACTGCTCGTAGAAAACGGTGAGGTCACTGGATTGGTCACCGCATGGGGCGTCACCTTCAAAGCGAAATGCATTGTGCTCACCGCAGGAACTTTCCTCAACGGACTGATGCATGTAGGACGTCATAAATTACCGGGAGGAAGAATGGCCGAACCGGCTTCCTATCAGTTGACCGAATCCATCGCCCGCCACGGTATCACCTACGGAAGAATGAAAACCGGTACTCCGGTACGAATTGACGCACGTAGTGTTCATTTTGACCAGATGGAAACACAAGACGGCGAATCGGACTTCCACAAGTTCTCATTCATGAATACTAGCACGCGCCACTTAAAGCAACTTCAATGCTGGACATGCTACACTAATGAAGAAGTACACCGGATTCTGCGTGAAGGTTTGCCGGATTCTCCCCTGTTCAACGGACAGATTCAAAGTATCGGGCCACGCTATTGTCCGAGCATCGAAACCAAGATTGTCACTTTCCCGGATAAAGATCAGCACCAGTTATTTCTCGAACCGGAAGGAGAAACGACACAAGAGTTATATCTTAACGGATTCTCTTCTTCGCTTCCGATGGAAATACAAATTGCAGCATTAAAACAAATCCCGGCTTTCAAAGATCTGGTTATCTACCGCCCGGGATACGCTATCGAATATGACTATTTCGATCCGACTCAATTAAAACATACGTTGGAATCGAAGATTATCAAAAATTTGTTCTTTGCCGGACAAGTAAACGGAACCACCGGATACGAGGAAGCAGGAGGACAAGGATTGATAGCCGGTATCAATGCACACATTAACTGCCACGGCGGAGAAGCATTTACTTTGGCTCGCGATGAAGCATATATTGGCGTATTAATCGACGATTTGGTTACCAAAGGTGTGGATGAACCTTACCGTATGTTTACCTCGCGTGCGGAATACCGCATTCTGCTTCGCATGGATGATGCCGATATGCGCTTAACAGAGAAAGCATTTAAGCTTGGGTTGGCAAAAGAAGATCGATATCAGTTAGTAAGAGGCAAGAAAGAAGCCGTGGAACAAATCATTTCTTTCGCGCGCAACTATTCGATGAAACCGGCACTAATCAACGATGCTCTCGAAAGGATAGGGACAACGCCCCTACGTCAAGGTTGTAAGTTGATAGAGATTCTGAACCGCCCGCAAGTGACAATAGAAAATATAGCAGAATATGTTCCGGCGTTTCAACGCGAACTGGAAAAAGCGACGAGTTCGGATCAAGACCGGAAAGAAGAGATTCTCGAAGCTGCCGAAATCCTAATCAAGTATCAAGGATATATTGATAGAGAGAGAATGATAGCTGAAAAACTAGCACGATTGGAGAGTATCAAGATTAAAGGAAAATTTGACTATTCTACCATTCAGTCCCTTTCCACCGAAGCTCGGCAAAAGTTGGTAAAGATAGATCCGGAAACAATCGCGCAAGCGAGCAGAATCCCGGGAGTCTCTCCTAGCGACATCAACGTGCTGCTGGTGCTTTCGGGACGATAAGCGGCAACGTTTCACGTGAAACAAAGCATTTAAAGAAACGATATAATTCAATGATTATGAGCAAAGAAACACTAATCAAAAGCATTCGGGAAGTACCCGATTTTCCGATTCCCGGAATCCTGTTCTACGACGTCACTACTCTATTCAAAGATCCATGGTGCTTGCAGGAATTATCCAATATCATGTTCGATATGTATAAGGATAAAGGAATCACCAAAGTGGTGGGTATAGAATCAAGAGGCTTTATTATGGGACCGATTCTGGCAACCCGTCTGAACGCCGGTTTCATTCCTATCCGCAAGCCCGGCAAGCTCCCTGCAGAAACGATTGAAGAAAGCTACGATAAGGAGTATGGCAAAGACACGGTGCAAATTCACAAAGATGCACTGGACGAAAACGACGTAATTCTACTACATGATGATTTGCTGGCAACAGGAGGCACCATGAAAGCAGCTTGCGAATTGGTGAAAAGACTAAAGCCTAAAAAGGTATATGTAAACTTCATCATCGAATTGAAAGAACTGAATGGAAAATCTTTGTTCGGAGATGACGTAGAAGTAGAATCGGTATTGTCTTTATAAAGGACTTGCCTCTATTTGCAGAGAATGTGTCAAAAGTAAGCAGCTAGCGATCTTTCGTACCTAACAATTATGAATACAGAACCAGAAAGCAGAGCCAATGAATATTTGAAAGGGATTGTAGCCAACCTTCCCGAGAAACCGGGTATTTACCAATACTTGAACACGGAGGGCACAATTATATACGTTGGAAAGGCTAAAAATCTAAAGAAAAGAGTCTACTCCTACTTCAGCAAAGAGCATGAACCGGGAAAGACACGAGTGCTGGTCAGCAAAATCGCCGATATTCGTTATATTGTAGTCAACACGGAAGAAGATGCGTTATTGCTGGAGAATAATCTGATAAAGAAATATAAGCCGCGCTACAACGTTCTATTAAAGGATGACAAGACATACCCTTCTATTTGCGTACAAAACGAGTATTTTCCCAGAGTTTTCAGAACAAGGAAGATTATCAGGAACGGTTCTTCGTATTATGGACCGTATAGTCACATACCATCCATGTATGCGGTACTGGATCTGATAAAGCATTTATATCCTTTGCGAACTTGCAGTTTAAACCTAACTCCGGAGAATATACGGGCTGGTAAGTTTAACGTATGCCTGGAATATCATATAAAGAACTGCGCAGGACCATGCATCGGGCTACAATCACAGGAGGATTATCTCAAAAACATTGATGAAATCAAAGAGATCCTGAAAGGAAATACACAAGAAATCAGCCGTATGCTACTGGAAAGGATGCAGACATTAGCCGGTGAGATGAAGTTTGAAGAAGCACAGAAGGTGAAAGAGAAATATCTTCTGATAGAAAACTACCGTTCCAAATCGGAGGTAGTAAGCGCTGTATTGCACAACATAGATGTATTTTCTATTGAAGAGGACGAGTCCAATTCCGCTTTCATCAACTATCTGCATATTACAAACGGCGCCATTAACCAGGCGTTTACATTCGAATATAAAAAGAAGCTGAATGAATCAAAAGAAGAACTTTTGACACTGGGTATTATCGAAATGCGGGAACGCTATAAGAGTCAATCCAGAGAGATTATAGTGCCTTTTGAACTTGATTTGGAGCTAAACAACATCGTATTTACCGTTCCACAGCGGGGAGATAAAAAGAAATTGCTGGATCTTTCGATTCTAAACGTGAAGCAATACAAAGCCGACCGTCTAAAACAGGCGGAAAAGCTGAATCCGGAGCAAAGAAGTATGCGATTAATGAAAGAGATACAGCAAGAGTTGCATCTGGACAGACCGCCTTTGCAAATTGAATGCTTTGACAACTCAAACATACAGGGTTCTGATGCCGTGGCCGCTTGCGTTGTCTTTAAAAAGGCTAAACCCTCAAAGAAGGATTATCGGAAATACAATATAAAGACGGTTGTAGGACCTGACGACTATGCATCCATGAAAGAGGTCGTCAGAAGACGTTATCAGCGCGCTATTGAAGAGAACACCCCTCTGCCCGACCTGATTATCACCGATGGTGGAAAAGGCCAAATGGAGGTCGTTAGAGAGGTGATTGAAGATGAGCTGAACTTAACAATCCCGATTGCCGGACTGGCAAAGGACAATCGCCATCGCACATCGGAACTGCTTTTTGGATTTCCTCCGCAGACTATCGGTATCAAACAGCAAAGCCCGTTATTCCGTTTGCTGACACAGATTCAGGATGAGGTGCACCGCTTTGCCATCAGTTTCCATCGTGATAAACGCAGCAAACGGCAGGTAGCATCGGCATTAGACAATATCAAAGGGATTGGAGAAAAGACAAAAACAGCGCTTCTGAAAGAATTTAAGAGCGTAAAACGGATCAAAGAAGCCTCTTTTGAGGAGATTTCCGCTGTGATTGGAGAAGCGAAAGCCAAGACTGTAAAAGAAGGTTTAGGTAACGAACAACAATAAGGAAATACGTCAGCCAAGGCGGCACTGTTCGAAAGTTCGAGCAGTGCCGCTCTAAATTTCAAACCATAACAATCAATAAGTTGATTATCACTATCAAGATAGCGAATTGACAACAAACAATAACGAATGGTCCTATTGACTACGGAGCGAATTCACAATATTTTCCCACCAACACACCGTTTTCTCTTCTGAATTTTGTAAATTTGCCTTTCCTAATCATGAAATAGAATAAATAATAATGAGAATAGTCATACAACGGGTAAGCCATGCGTCAGTAACCATTGAAGGACACTGTAAGTCGTCCATTAGGAAAGGGATGCTGATATTAGTCGGTATTGAAGAAGCAGACGGGCAGGAAGATATCGACTGGCTCTGCAAGAAGATTGTAAATCTACGTATCTTTGATGATGAGAATGGTGTAATGAACAAATCTATCTTAGAAGATGGAGGTGAGATTCTGGTTATCAGCCAGTTCACGTTACACGCTTCTACCAAGAAAGGAAATCGCCCCTCCTATATCAAAGCTGCCAAGCCGGATGTCTCTATCCCACTCTACGAACAATTCTGCAAAGATTTAAGCGGTGCATTGGGAAAAGAAATAGGTACAGGCATCTTTGGAGCGGACATGAAAGTTGAACTTTTAAACGACGGTCCCGTTACTATATGCATGGATACAAAAAACAAAGAATAATAACTAACCATCAACAATTATGACTCTGGAAGAAGCACAGAAACAAGTGGACCAATGGGTGAAAACATACGGTGTCCGCTACTTCAGCGAGTTGACCAATATGGCAGTTCTCACGGAAGAGGTAGGAGAACTGGCGCGTGTCATGGCCCGCAAATATGGAGATCAATCCTTTAAAGAGGGAGAGAAAGATAATATAGATGAAGAGATAGCAGACGTTTTATGGGTGCTTCTCTGCATTGCCAACCAGACAGGTGTAGACATAACCACTGCTTTCCAGAAAAGCATGGATAAGAAAACGAAACGAGATAATAAAAGACATATCAACAACCCAAAACTGAAAGATCATGGAAGAGAATAACTCACAGCCCAACAAGTACAATGCCGCATTGGCAAAGTATAATACCAATCTGAGCGATGCAGATATTCAAGCTCGCGTAGCTGAATTGATTGAGAAAAAAGTGCCGGAAAACAACACGGAAGACGTTAAGAAGTTCCTGTTCAACTGTATTGATCTAACTACTTTGAATAGTACAGACAGTGACAAAAGTGTGATGCACTTTACCGAAAAAGTCAATCAGTTTGACGACGAATATCCTGATCTTAAAAATGTTGCAGCAATCTGTGTATACCCCAATTTTGCAGCCATCGTTAAGAATACGCTGGAGGTAGACGGAGTCAATATAGCCTGTGTATCAGGAGGTTTTCCCTCTTCACAGACATTCATTGAAGTAAAAGTGGCAGAAACAGCATTAGCAATCGCAGAAGGTGCAGATGAAATAGATATTGTCATTTCCATCGGCAAATTCCTAAGCGGAGACTACGAAGGAATGTGTGAAGAAATACAGGAATTAAAGGAAGTTTGCAAGGAACGCCACCTCAAAGTGATCCTCGAAACTGGTGCACTAAAGAGCGCTTCCAACATCAAGAAAGCCTCTATCCTATCCATGTATTCGGGCGCAGATTTCATCAAGACTTCCACTGGTAAGCAACAGCCTGCCGCTACTCCGGAAGCCGCTTACGTGATGTGTGAAGCCATCAAAGAATACCACCAGAAGACCGGAATCAAGATTGGATTCAAACCGGCAGGTGGCATCAATACCGTTAATGATGCGATTATTTACTACACAATTGTAAAAGAGCTATTGGGTGAAGAATGGCTGGATAATCAACTGTTCCGCCTGGGAACCAGCCGCTTAGCCAACCTCCTTCTTTCTGACATCAAAGGGGAAGAAATCAAGTTCTTCTAAGCTAAAGGCTACATTAGCAATCAAATACGCCTTACCGCGCGATTCCCGTACTCCGGGAACCGACGCGGTATTTTTTATTTAAGAAAATCTAAAGATAGTTACAGGAGAATTCAGAAAAATACTTATCTTTGTAAAAGGTTTAGCGATGAAAATATAGCTAATTAGTTATATTAGAGAACGTTTCATTTATTACCAATTCCTGGAATTCGGCAAAATTCAAAGTTATGAATGGTAATAAGCAAACGGGTCTCACGCACCTTCATGTATATACTTTTGTTATATATCGAATGGAGCGTGGGACTGTTGCTTGTATACTCATAACGGCTTGCCGAAGCCTCAGGAAAATACATGGCAACAGTTCTCACGCTTTTCATGAACCTTTGGAGGTATTAGGATGGACGCATATACAAGAACCTTAAGATTCAATCACAACCCTCTGAACCTCATCCTCGGAGCAGAGAAAAAGAAGGGGCTACGCATCGGTTATATGGAAGCCGGACTGCAAGGCTTCTATCTCAACTCCATAGAGACCGGAATCCATCCGCAAAAGCTATCCAAACTGTTAACAGAGGAGTTTCACTGCACCGATAATGAGTCCGCCACCGGACTATTCCAGTTCCTTATCAACGAAGGCGACAGAGTCTCCTACCAGATTATGCTCCCCTATTTACTCTCTACAGAGAACATCAACGAGTTCGAAAACATCATTCAAAAGCGTTTTTTCGGAGTGGAACGCTTTATCCGTCAAGGAAAGAATCTATACAAATTTGTGAAATATACAGAGGAAAGAAGGGACCCTATTATATGGATAAATGACTTGGAAAAAGGCATTATCGGATGGGATATGGGACTGCTTGTGAGCCTGGCGCGCGCCTCCCAAGCATGTGGTCACATCACCAAAGAGAAAGCCTGGGACTACATAGAGCAAGCCGCCAAATTATGCTCTTTAGATCTTCATACAGCGGAAGAAATAGACAAGAGTTTCCTTTTAGGAAAAGCGATGAAATCGGAAAAGATAGAAGATTGGGACCGGTTATTATTGTGCTATTCACTTCTGGCAAAATACCGGAAGTAACTATTTTTCGCGGTCTACTACGTAATCCAGATAAGCCCGGAGAGCTGCACAGATATCAGAATCCGGCAAAGAAGCCAATAGATTAAAAGCTTTTTGCTTATAGACATTCATAGTCTGAACCGCATATTCAATACCTCCGTTTTCTTTAATAAACGAAATCAAATGAGCTATTTCATCAAGAGTAGCCGTACCCTCCTTTACTTTGATTGCAATTTCTTGCGCTTCCTCGTTTTTCGTCGTATTCAGCACATACAAAGCAGGTAATGTCAGTTTACCTTCAAGCATATCATTACCCGTAGGTTTACCAATCTCCTTATTATCAAAGTAATCGAAAATATCATCCTTTATCTGGAAACAGATCCCAATATATTCGCCCAGCAAACGGGCAAGTTCAGCTTCCCCCTCACCCACACCTACCGAGAAAGCGGCAGCCTTTGTGCAGGCAGCAAAAAGAGCAGCAGTTTTCTTGCGGATTACATCAAAATAGACTTCCTCGGAAAAACTGTGATTACTTACATTTGAAAGCTGAAGCAACTCACCGTCAGCAAGATCCTGTCCAAGAGTGGACACCAGCTGAATAATACGATGACTGTTTGTCAGTTCGGCGTGTACGAGGCTGGTTGCCAATAAATAGTCACCCGTCAGCACCGCTACTTTATTATTAAAGATAGCATTTACCGAGAGCTGTCCACGACGTTCGGAACTTTCATCCACTACGTCATCATGTACCAGGCTGGCCGTATGAAGGAGTTCCAGTGAAACAGCCGCATGAAGAGTGGAAGGACATATAGCTCCATAAAGACGTGCCACGAGTAAAACAAGAATAGGCCGCATCATCTTACCATTCCTCTGCCGTATGTGAGATACGACGCTATCGAGCAATGCATTTGAACTGGAGAGAGAACTATCAAAAAGTTCTTTGAAGTCGCCCAGTTCCGCTTCAATCGGAGTTCTGATAAGTGAGATACTGTCCATTTATTACACAATTTGAGCACAAAAGTAATAATAAAACGCTTAATACCGTATTTTTTTGTACTTTTACCATGAAAAATTAATTAAATCTATGGATTCAGGTAATAAATTATTTCTTTTAGACGCTTATGCATTGATATATCGGGCGTATTACGCCTTTATTAAGAACCCAAGAATCAATTCCAAAGGATTCAACACTTCAGCCATACTGGGTTTTGTGAACACCCTCGAAGAAGTATTGAAAAAAGAGAATCCCACTCATATAGGAGTAGCCTTCGACCCCGCAGGTCCCACCTTCCGCCACGAGGCTTTTGAACAATATAAAGCACAACGCGAAGAAACTCCAGAAGCAATTCGTCTTTCCGTACCTATTATAAAGGATATTATACGCGCCTACCGCATCCCCATTCTGGAAGTGGCAGGCTACGAAGCCGATGATGTGATAGGTACGCTCGCTACCGAAGCCGGTCGCCAGGGTATCACTACCTATATGATGACTCCCGACAAAGATTACGGGCAGCTGGTAAGTGACAAAGTATTTATGTATCGCCCCAAACACACAGGAGGTTTCGAAGTGATGGGAGTGGAGGAAGTGAAAGCCAAGTTTGACATTCAGTCTCCAACACAGGTGATCGATATGCTCGGACTGATGGGCGACTCTTCAGATAACATTCCCGGATGTCCGGGAGTAGGAGAAAAGACTGCTCAAAAACTGGTCTCCGAATTCGGAAGCATCGAGAACCTATTGGAACATACCGACCAACTGAAAGGAGCATTGAAAACAAAAGTGGAAACCAATCGGGAAATGATTACGTTCTCGAAATTTCTCGCCACCATTAAAATCGATGTCCCTATCCAACTTGAGATGGATGCTCTTGTCCGCGAAGAAGCAGACGAGAATTCACTCCGCAGCATTTTCGAGGAATTGGAATTTAGAACACTCATCGACCGGGTGCTCAAAAAAGATATTTCCGGAAACGGAATAACCTCTGCCACCGGAAGCAAAGTTGCTACTGGAAAAAGTGCCCCCTCTCCTCTTCCACTTTTTCCCGAAGAAGGAGGCGGAATGCAAGGCGATTTATTTGCGAATTTCACGCCCGATGAACCGGGTGAAGCAAAAAAATCGAACCTAGAGACGTTAGAATCGCTCACTTACAACTATCAACTCATTGATACAGAAGAGAAAAGGCGGAAAATTATTCAAAAGTTACTTACATCGAAAATTCTCTCGTTAGATACGGAAACCACCGGAACCGAACCAATGGATGCCGAATTAGTCGGAATGAGCTTTTCGATTGCAGAGAATGAAGCTTTTTATGTTCCCGTACCATCGGACCAAGACAAAGCGTTAAAAATCGTAAATGAGTTCCGTCCGGTCTTCGAAAATGAGAATTCGTTAAAAGTCGGACAAAATATCAAGTACGACATGATTGTTCTTCAAAATTATGGCGCAACAGTAAAAGGTCCACTTTTCGATACGATGATCGCTCATTATGTTCTTCAACCGGAACTTCGTCATGGCATGGATTATCTTGCGGAAATTTACCTGCACTATCAGACTATCCACATTGACGAACTGATAGGTCCCAAAGGAAAGAATCAGAAGAACATGCGCGATCTCGACCCGAAAGATGTATATCTATATGCCTGCGAAGATGCAGACGTAACTCTGAAACTGAAAAATGTATTGGAGAAAGAACTGAAAGAAAATGACGCAGAACGTTTGTTCTATGATATAGAAATGCCGCTAGTTCCCGTATTGGTTAATATAGAACGGAACGGGGTATTGCTGGATACGGAAGCATTGAAGCAGTCGTCCGCCCATTTCACCGCCCAGATGGAGCAAATCGAAAAAGAGATTTACGAATTGGCCGGTGAGACTTTCAATATCGCTTCGCCCAAACAAGTCGGTGAGGTACTGTTTGACAAACTGAAAATCGTAGAGAAGGCAAAAAAGACTAAGACCGGCCAGTACGTCACCTCAGAAGAAGTGCTCGAAAGCCTCCGGCACAAACATCCGGTAGTAGAAAAGATTCTGGAACATCGCGGACTGAAAAAGCTATTGGGCACGTATATCGACGCACTCCCTCAGCTTATCAATCCACGTACAGGAAGGGTGCACACCTCTTTCAACCAGACTGTAACCGCTACGGGACGCCTTAGTTCAAGCAATCCGAACTTACAAAATATCCCTATCCGCGACGAGAATGGAAAAGAAATCCGCAAGGCTTTCATCCCCGATGAAGGCTGCCTCTTCTTCTCTGCCGACTATTCGCAAATTGAATTGCGCATCATGGCACACCTTAGCGAGGATAAGAATATGATTGATGCTTTCCTTAGCAATCACGATATTCATGCGGCCACTGCTGCCAAAGTTTATAAGATCGACCTGAAAGACGTAGGTTCCGACATGCGCCGTAAAGCCAAGACTGCCAATTTCGGTATCATCTATGGCATATCCGTATTTGGTCTTGCCGAACGAATGAATGTAGATCGTAAAGAAGCCAAAGAGTTAATCGACGGTTACTTTGAAACTTATCCGGGAGTGAAAGCATATATGGATAAAAGCATTCAGGTGGCCCAGGAAAAAGGCTATGTGGAAACAATCTTCCATCGGAAGCGCTTCTTACCGGACATCAATTCGCGGAATGCCGTTGTACGCGGATATGCGGAACGAAATGCCATCAACGCCCCTATCCAGGGAAGTGCGGCAGATATTATAAAAGTAGCAATGGCACGTATCTATCAACGGTTCCAGACCGAAGGAATACAAGCCAAAATGATCCTGCAAGTACATGACGAATTAAATTTCAGCGTTCCTGTCAATGAAAAAGAGCGTGTAGAAGAAATCGTCATCGAAGAAATGGAGAAAGCATACCGCATGCACGTCCCCTTGAAAGCAGATTGCGGATGGGGCAAAAACTGGCTTGAGGCACATTAAACCATCAAGTGAATAAAGGCCACCTCAATAAGGAATTGCTATCTTTTAGACACTAATTACACAAGGAGACTCCACCTTATCAGGGACCTCCGCTTACAAAATGGAGGCAAGTCTGGGTAATAACATTATTTAACTCTGTATCCAGAAAGCTAGAAAAAAGATTCCTTTTTCGACGAAGTGATTCATTCTATATCCGGCAGATTGACTGCCGGATATTTTTTTGTCACCAATATTGGCAAAAAGCTAGTTAGCACCCACCTCCACTCTTGACATTTTGACAATCTTTTATCTTCAAAAATACATAAATACCAAATTAATATGTAGATTTGCAGCATAAAACCAATGTATTTGGTAGACAAATGAAAGTATAACCCAAAAACTTAAATAGCCATGAAAGCAAAAGTATCTTTAAAAATGTTCGTTTTATCTGCAGCTCTTCTTGTTGTATCGCTTGCTACTTCTGCACGTAGCTACGATAATCAATTGATTTATAATCCAATCGAAGAGAATGGCATGACAGTGGGACAAACCGTTTACAAAATGGACGGAAATACACTTGCCAACTACATGAAGTACAACTACAAGTACGATGACAACAAACGTATGATTGAAAGCGAGGCCTTGAAATGGAACAATAGCAAAGACGCATGGGAAAAAGACCTACGCATCAATTACACTTATGAAGGCAAGACCGTTACTACGAATTATTATAAATGGAACGCTAAAAAACAAGCCTACGTACTGGTACCCGAAATGACCGTTACGATGGATAATACAAATATGTAACATAAACTCTCTCTCATTCTAATATTCTAACAAAAGGATACGCCGCTTCTGCTGAAGAAGTGGCGTATTTCATAATATGAGGTCTACATTACAAAACAAAGAAACGCTCTTGCAGTTCTTTTAGATAACTTCGGGAAATAATCAAATCGTTCTTATCGTGAAAAGGCGGATAAAGTTGACAGCATTTACCATCAATCATTGCCAGATAATTAACATTTACAATAGCAGATTGGCTAATCTGTACAAAAGCTTGTGAATAACTGATAATATCTTCTGCTTTTGTATTTCGCTTCAAATTCAGACAAGTTTGATTAAACAAGACCACCTGCCATTGACGTTTATCTTTCAGATATTCAAAAAAGCCGATTTCTTCCAGTCGCAAGAGTTTGAAGCCTGTCACTGTACTAATCATAAACATGCCTTGCTGGGGCATCAATGCACTAATAGAAGAAGCAAAAGAAGGCAAAAGAGGAAGCGAAGTAGAGGTCATAGCCTTCCGGTAACGGTCCATAATTACTTTCAGGTCTTCTGCTTCAAAAGGCTTCAGCAGGAAGTCGAAAGCCGACTCACGCAACGCCTGAAGCAAGTATTTGTCATAAGAGGTGTAAAACACAACCTTCATATCCCACAAAATATCCTCCCTGATTTCACTTAATAGATTGAGTCCCAACGTATCCGGAAGTTCCACATCAAGAAACAATAAGTCCGGATGCAACTCCATAATCATCTTTTTACCTTTTGCACCATTCCCTGCGATTCCTTTTACTTCAAATTCACGATAGGGCTCCAACTCTCGGCGCAAAGCATCAATCGCTGTACGTTCATCGTCAACGATGACTACCTTATACTTTTCTTCTGTCTCCATCATAAATCATAAGAAAAACGAAACGGGATATATACCGACACTTCCGTACCGGTTTGTCCATCGCTTCTGTTGGTTATATTAAAACGTATTTTATCACTCTTGTTCTTTGTATTCAGTAATTGAATGGTCTGATACAACACTTTCAATCCTGTACCAGTACCCCGTGTGGCGGAAACTACCTGCGGGAGATACCCGCGTCCGTTGTCGGTAACCGTTATGCGAATCCCATTTGTTTCACGGGAAACATATACCATTAGCTCCTTTTTTCCGTCCTTTCCCGCCAGTCCATGTTTAATAGCATTCTCCACCGGAATTTGCACAATCATAGATGGAATCATGATGCGGGTTGCATCTAAACCGTCCTCCACCGTGATTGTTGCGACAAAATTTTCTCCGACACGTCCACGTTCCAGTTCGATGTATGTACGGACGAAATCCAGTTCGTCTTGCAAAGATACGCTCAATTTCTCGGTAAGTTCGAGGCTACGACGGAGATATTTCACCAGTTCCATCAGATTATGTTTCACCTCTTCCGAGCCGTTAAACTGATTGATCTCACGTCCCAGTACATTAAAAGTAAAATGAGGAGAAATCCGGCTTCTCAAATTCTCCATGCGGACACGGTTGATTTGCTGGAAGAAACGCTGGCGAAGAAACTCCCTCTTTTTACGCATATACCAGACAACTACCACTACCCCTGCCACAAGCAACACGCAGACAAGTACCCAGATAGATACGCTCAACTTGAGCACTCTCATCTCTGCCGCCTGTCGCTGAATCTTCATTTCCTTACGAAGCACTATCGTATCCTGCCGGTAACGCATATCCAATTCGGCAACACGCATCTGTATCCGTTCGCTCCGGATGGAATCGTCCAGATGGCAATCACGTTTCAGGTATTCATAGGCACGGCGATAATCACCGGTATGCTCAAAATAATGTTGCAGATACTGATTGCGTATAGTCAACATATTGGCGTCAAGATGCCCCACAGGAGCAGTCCGGGCGATCATAGTCTTCGCTTGGGCTATATTACCTTTCTTCAATGCCAGTTCAATCATCTGGGTTTCAATGTAATGAACAGCCGAGTTATGCTGTATATCGGAGAAGAAACGATAACTTTCGTCCAGGCAGATCTGTGCGGAGTCCAGTTTGTCAGTCAGCAAGTACAATTCTCCCAGGTTTACTTTGATAAAGTTCTGTTCAAACACCATCTGCGGATAAGAAGATACGAGTGCATTGGCTCTGCGCATATATTTCAAAGCCTCCTGATAGTTTTTCCGGTAATAATAATGGTTGCCGCGATTGTTGAGATAGGTCCATTGCTCGCTCACGTTCATTTCATCGAAGAACTGCCCGGCCAATTCATAGTAATGATTGGATAAATCGAAATCGCGCAGTTCCATATAAGTCTGCCCCAATCCGTAGTAGACAGGAAATTTCGTGTGCTCGGACAAGTTCAAAGAATCACAGAGAAACAGGGCGCGCCGGTAATACGAAGCAGTGTGCGCCAAGTCACTGCGATGCAGGTAGGCATCAGCTATATTGATACAAATATCCGGAAGCAGGTGTAGTTTTTTTCCTTCCAGGCGATATCCATAGGCTTTCTTATAGTCGATAATTGCAGAATCAGGGCGGTTCAGTTGCATCCATACGTTGCCTTCGATATTATAGACATCGGACAATACATCATTCCATCGTGGAGACTGGAGAGATTCAGAAGATTGGGAAGCATTGCGGGAAAATTCTTTTACCCGGCGGTTGTAATAGAGTATAGAATCAAAATCGGAAGAGACAAAAAATGTTTTCCCGTAAAGGGCGAGCAGACGATAATAAACCAGGGAATCTTGCGTCTGCGTCAGTGCCTCAAGCAGTTGTGAGCGGGAATAATGCACATTGGAAAACAAAGAATCCTGTACACGAACTTCCAGAGAATCAACCAACGCCTGTTCGCATAAAGAGCTATTGCGGTGTCTATCAGCATATCCGCAACTCAACAACATCAACAACCCCAACAGTCCAAATAGTTTCATAGCAGTCTTCTGATTCATCAGTCCCCTTATTCATGTCATGTTTTGAATGTGACAAAAATACATTATTTATCCTGAATCCCAGCGAATTTTATTATTTTTTTAATACCTTTGTGCCCATATAAATATGAGCAACTGACCTAATGAGTCCACTGAACTTCACCCACATTTTGACACAGGCAGTCGATGAGCTATCGGAAAGCGAATCTTATAAAGGACTGTTTCATCAGCACAAAGATGGCGAGCCACTGCCCTCTGCAAAAGTCTTGTATGAAATTATTGAGCTTTCACGCTCCATTCTTTTCCCCGGATATTACGGAAATTCTACTATTAACAGCCGGACTATCAATTATCACATCGGTGTCAACATTGAAAAATTGTTTGATTTACTTTGTGAGCAAATCTTGGCCGGATTATGTTTTAGCACTTCCATAGAGGGGAAATGCAACGTCTGCTCCGACTCCAAACGAGAAGAAGCTGCACGTCTTGCTGCTAAATTCATCAGTAAGTTACCCGCCATGAGGAGGATACTGGCAACGGATGTGGAAGCCGCCTACAACGGTGACCCGGCTGCCGAAAGCTATGGAGAGGTCATATTCTGTTATCCGGCCATTAAAGCGATCAGCAATTACCGTATCGCGCATGAATTGCTGGAACTGGGTGTTCCTCTGATTCCCCGTATCATCACGGAGATGGCGCATAGCGAAACGGGAATTGATATCCATCCGGCCGCAAAGATTGGCACTCACTTCACCATCGACCATGGTACGGGTGTCGTAATCGGCGCCACGAGTATCATCGGAAACAACGTCAAACTATATCAGGGTGTCACGCTGGGAGCCAAGAGTTTCCCGCTGGATGCCGACGGAAAACCTATCAAGGGAATCCCCCGCCATCCGATCCTGGAAGACAATGTAATTGTTTATTCCAACGCCACTATTCTGGGAAGAATCACCATCGGGCGTGATGCAACCGTAGGCGGTAATATCTGGGTAACGGAAAACGTGCCCGCAGGAGCAAGAATCGTACAAACTAAAGCAAAAAAATAAAATCAAAAGAATCTATATGAGCGAACAATTCGAGATGATAGCCAAGACTTTCCAGGGACTGGAAGAGATACTTGCAGAAGAACTGACAGCATTAGGAGCCAACGACATTCAAATAGGACGTCGTATGGTTTCATTTACAGGAGATAAACGTATGATGTACAAGGCTAATTTCTGTCTACGTACCGCCATCCGTATCCTGAAACCCATCAAGAACTTTACGGCCAAAGATGCTGACGAGGTTTACAATCAAATACAGGCTATTCCATGGGAAGAATATCTCGATGTGAACAAGACATTTGCTATCGATGCAGTAGTATTCAGTGAGGAGTTCCGCCATTCGAAATTCGTTTCGTACAAGGTGAAAGATGCGATTGTGGACTACTTCCGCGAGAAAACGGGTAAACGTCCGTCGGTACGCATCAACAACCCGGATGTACTTCTGAACATTCATATTGCACAGACTACCTGTACCTTGTCGTTGGACTCGTCCGGAGAATCACTTCACCGTCGCGGTTATCGCCAGGAAGCGGTAGAAGCTCCGTTGAATGAGGTATTGGCTGCCGGCATGATTTTAATGACCGGATGGCGTGGAGAATGTGATCTGATCGATCCGATGTGTGGTTCGGGTACTATCCCTGTAGAAGCCGCACTGATTGCTAAGAATATCGCTCCAGGAGTATTCCGTAAAGGGTTTGCTTTTGAAAAATGGGTAGATTTCGATGCGGATATGTTCGATGAGATCTACAATGACGACAGTCAGGAGCGCGAATTTGCTCATAAGATTTACGGATACGACAACAATCCAAAAGCGAATGAGATTGCGACTCACAATATAAAAGCTGCCGGTGTATCGAAAGATATCGTGCTGAAATTGCAACCGTTCCAGCAGTTCGAACAGCCGAAAGAGAAATCAATCATCATCACCAATCCTCCTTATGGGGAACGTATCTCTACGAATGATTTGCTCGGTCTTTACCAGATGATCGGCGAACGTCTGAAACATGCATTTGTAGGAAACGAAGCATGGGTGCTTTCTTATCGGGAAGAGTGTTTCGACCAGATTGGCTTGAAGGCAAGCCAGAAGGTTCCTTTGTTCAATGGACCGTTGGAGTGTGAATTCCGCAAATATGAGATTTTTGACGGAAAATATAAAGAGTTCAAGAGCCAGGAAGAGGGCGAAGAGAAGAAAGAGGGTGAAGGAGAACAAGCTCCAAGATTCAGAGAAAGAAAAGAATTTAAGCCACGCCGCGAAGGTGAGTTCAAGCCGCGTCGGGACGGCGAATCCAGACCTCGCAGAGAGGGAGAATACAAGCCACGCAGAGAAGGTGGCGACTTCAAAGGTGGCGATGAAAAAGATAGAAAACCACGGGGAGAATTCCGCGGAGGAAGAGATTCAAGAGGGCCAAGAGAATTTAGGGGAAACCGGGAGCCGAGGATTCCGAAGAAGGAAGAGGAATAAACGGTTATAATCCCAACAACTTATTCACCCTGTAATTCACTAGTTAATAATTAATTAAAAACTTGAAGTTCCAAATTGGAACTTCAAGTTTACATCATAGTTCTAATGTTCAGTCACAAATTGGAACCTGTCTAAACAAAAAAATGGATGATATAGCTATTATAGAAAACAAAATATACGAAATCAGAGGGCAAAAAGTTATGCTTGACTTTGATTTGGCAGAAATGTATGGAGTTGAAACTAAACGCCTCAAGGAACAAGTACGTCGTAATATTGAACGCTTTCCTGCTGAATTCATGTTCGAGCTAACAAAAGAAGAAGTTGCAATTTCAAGGTCGCAAATTGCGACCTTGAAAACAGGACAAGGATATAACATCAAATATCTTCCGTTTGCATTTACTGAATATGGTATAGTTATGTTATCCAGCGTCCTCAAGTCCAAGACCGCTGTGGAAGTAAATATCAATATTATCCGTGCTTTTGTACGTATGCGCCAATATCTTCTATCCAATATACCTAAAAAGGAGTTGGAAGAATTAAAACAACGCATCGAATATCTCGAAGAAGATATTACTTCTGATAGGGAAAGTTACGAAAAACAATTTGACGACCTATTTAATGCCTTTGCTAAAATAAGTGCAATTATCCAATCAAGACAGACTCCTTTGGACAGAGTAAAAATAGAAGGATTTAAAAACAAATAATAAAGAAAAGAGCAATGAGTAAAATTGGAAAAAGAGCCATTCTGTTATTGTTGGCACTACCAATCGGATTCAATGTTATGGCACAAGAAACCAAAAAACCGACGCTGGAAGAACTGATTCCGGGCGGCGAGAGTTACCTCTATGCAGAAAACCTGTACGGGCTGCAATGGTGGGGCGACGAATGTATCAAGCCAGGAGTAGATACCCTTTATTCAATTCAACC
Organism: Bacteroides ovatus; assembly: GCF_001314995.1. Lineage (NCBI taxonomy): Bacteria > Pseudomonadati > Bacteroidota > Bacteroidia > Bacteroidales > Bacteroidaceae > Bacteroides > Bacteroides ovatus. Next base: position 4,219,462 of record NZ_CP012938.1, on the reverse strand, counting down.
CAAAACCGGGAAAGAAACAATGGTTATCACTCGCGAGCAAATCAACAAAGTGCTTGAAGAAAACAAGGCAGGAAAATTATCACACCTGTATTCCGTCCGTTTTCCATGGACAGACAAGGCACAAATGCTATTCACGATAGCAGGAAAGTTCATTGTATATAATTTCAAGAACAATCAGGTTGTCAGCACTTTCAAACCAAAGGACGGGGCAAATAATGAAGACTATTGCGCAGCCAGTGGAAATGTGGCTTACACGATAGATAACAATCTATATGTGAATGAGAAAGCAGTAACCAATGAACCCGAAGGCATCGTTTGCGGACAAACAGTGCACCGCAATGAATTCGGTATCAACAAAGGAACTTTCTGGAGTCCGAAAGGCAACCTGCTCGCTTTCTACCGTATGGATGAAAGCATGGTGACACAATACCCGCTTGTAGACATCACTGCACGTGTAGGCGAAGTAAATAACGTACGCTATCCGATGGCAGGAATGACGAGCCATCAGGTAAAAGTAGGCATTTACAACCCTGCTACCGGTAAAAGCATTTATCTGAATGCAGGCGATCCGACAGACCGTTATTTCACTAACATCAGCTGGGCACCGGATGAAAAGAGCCTCTACCTGATCGAAGTAAACCGCGACCAGAATCATGCCAAACTCTGCCAGTACAACGCAGAGACAGGAGAACCCATGGGAGTTCTCTATGAAGAAATGCACCCTAAATACGTTGAACCGCAAAACCCCATCGTATTTTTGCCGTGGGACCCTACCAAGTTCATCTATCAAAGTCAGCGTGACGGCTACAATCACCTTTATCTCTTTGAGACAAATGCAGCAAACATGAAAGGTGAAACCTATAATAGTGCCAACGGCGGTAGTTATTTCCAGGCCGGTAAAGTAAAACAGCTAACCAAAGGCAACTGGCTGGTCAGCGAAATCCTAGGATTCAACACAAAGCGTAAAGAGGTCATCTTCACTGCCGTAGAAGGCTTGAGAAGCGGCCATTTTGCAGTAAACGTAAGTAATGGAAAGATAAGCCAGCCGTTTGAGAACTGCAAGGAAAGCGAACATAGCGGAACACTTAGCGCCTCTGGCACATACCTTATCGACCGTTATTCCACCAAAGACCAACCCCGCGTCATCAACCTGGTAGACACCAAAAACTTCAAAGAAACAGCCAACTTGCTGACAGCCGAAAATCCTTACGACGGATACCAGATGCCAAGCATCGAAACCGGAACAATCAAAGCGGCAGACGGCACTACCGACCTGCATTACCGCCTGATGAAGCCGGCAAACTTCGATCCGGCTAAGAAATATCCCGTAATCGTATATGTCTACGGAGGCCCTCACGCGCAATGCGTCACCGGAGGATGGCAGAACGGCGCACGCGGATGGGACACATACATGGCAAGCAAAGGCTATATCATGTTCACCATCGACAATCGCGGTAGCAGCAACCGCGGACTAACATTTGAAAATGCCACCTTCCGCCGTCTCGGCATCGAAGAAGGCAAAGACCAGGTAAAAGGCGTTGAATTCCTGAAATCCCTCCCCTACGTAGACAGCGAGCGCATCGGCGTACACGGATGGAGTTTTGGAGGTCACATGACTACCGCCCTGATGCTCCGTTACCCGGAGATATTCAAAGTAGGCGTTGCCGGAGGTCCGGTAATCGACTGGGGTTACTATGAAATAATGTACGGCGAACGCTATATGGACACACCGGAAAGCAATCCGGAAGGCTACAAAGAATGTAATCTGAAAAACCTTGCCGACCAACTGAAAGGTCACCTATTGATTATTCACGACGACCACGACGACACCTGCGTGCCACAACACACCCTGTCGTTCATGAAAGCCTGTGTAGATGCCCGCACTTATCCCGACCTGTTTATCTACCCGTGCCACAAGCACAACGTAGCAGGACGCGACCGTGTACATCTGCATGAGAAAATCACCCGGTACTTTGAGCAGAACTTATAAAACTGACAAAGACACCACCGTATCCATACGAATCATAGATAACAGTATAAATCCATAACAATACAAAGATGAAGATATTATTACTTGGCTCGGGCGGCCGCGAACATGCACTGGCATGGAAAATTGCCCAAAGTCCGAAAGTTGAAAAACTGTACATTGCTCCGGGAAATGCCGGAACAACTGCCGTAGGCGAGAATGTCAACATCAAAGCAACCGATTTTGAAGCCATCAGCGCTTTCGCTCTGAAAGAGAACATTCAAATGGTAGTAGTAGGCCCCGAAGATCCGTTGGTAGAAGGAATCTACGACTACTTCCAGAACCGTCCGGAGCTAAAGCATATTGCCGTTATCGGTCCTTCGGCTCAAGGAGCAGAACTGGAAGGAAGCAAGGAGTTTGCCAAAGGCTTCATGATGCGCCACAACATCCCGACAGCCCGCTACAAAAGCATCACTTCGGCAAACCTCGAAGAAGGTCTCGCTTTCCTCGAAACGCTGGAAGCTCCATACGTATTGAAGGCTGATGGTCTTTGTGCCGGAAAAGGAGTACTTATCCTCCCTACACTGGACGAAGCTAAAGTAGAACTGAAAGAAATGCTGGGTGGCATGTTCGGCTCTGCATCGGCAACCGTTGTAATCGAAGAGTTCCTAAGCGGTATCGAGTGCTCTGTATTCGTACTGACAGACGGAGAACACTATAAAGTCCTCCCCGTAGCCAAAGACTACAAACGCATCGGTGAAGGCGATAAAGGACTAAATACAGGCGGTATGGGTAGCGTAACCCCCGTTCCGTTTGCCGATGAAGTATTTATGGAGAAAGTACGCACACGCATCATCGAACCGACCATCAACGGCCTGAAAGAAGAAAACATCACTTACAAAGGCTTCATCTTCCTCGGCCTTATCAAGGTGAAAGGTGAACCGATGGTGATCGAATACAACGTCCGCATGGGCGACCCGGAAACAGAAAGCGTGATGCTCCGTATCCAGAGCGACTTCGTAGAACTGCTTGAAGGTACTGCCGCAGGCAACCTGAACGAAAAAACACTGGTGATGGACCCACGTTCAGCCGGCTGTGTCATCCTTGTCAGCGGCGGTTATCCCGAAGCCTACGAAAAAGGATTCCCTATCAGCGGACTGGAACAGGCTGCCGCTACCGACAGTATCATTTTCCATGCCGGAACAGCCATGAAAGACGGACAAGTAGTGACGAACGGAGGACGTGTGATTGCCGTTTGCTCTTACGGTGCAACGAAAGAAGAGGCACTGGCACAGAGCTACAAAGTGGCAGACATGATCGACTTCGACAAGAAGTATTTCCGCCGCGATATCGGATTCGATTTGTAATTCAAGTTTCGCACGCAAGTAGCCCTATTCCGCATAGCGTTGAACATCATTGACTTGTCAAGCATTAATAGTTGAGTTATCAAGTATTAATAGTTTAGACGACAATTGTTAATACTTAAGGAATCAGGTATTAACAGCTGACAGGATGGTTGTTAACATCAAGCATGCAGGATATTAATATCCGGAATATCAACCGAATGTACCTATAGTATCAAGAGATAACAAGTAATAAACTCATGAGAAATAAAAGACTACAAAGTCAAGTGACGGCAGGACGGTGGACCCTGCCTGCCGTTATCTTTATCTGCGCCCTATGCTGGGTGTTGACTTACTTTTTATTTCCCGGTTCCATAGCCTCAACCGTACTCGAAGGCAGCCCTTCTGCCTGGCAACCCGCCCGCGATTTTCTGCTTCCGGGGTGGGCAGACCGGATTGTCAGCTTCCTGATTTATGCAACCATCGGTTACTTTCTGATAGAGCTGAACAATCAGTTCAGCATTATCCGTATGAGGGCTTCCATGCAGACGGCTATCTATTTCCTGCTGGTCACCGTCTGCCCGAAAATGCATTACCTATATACAGGAGATATTGTTGCCCTGGGCTTTCTCATTTCCATTTATTTTCTGTTTAAAAGCTATCAGCAAACACAAGCTGCGGGTTATTTATTCTACTCCTTCTTCTTTATCGGAGCGGGAAGTATTCTGTTCCCACAGTTCACCATCCTCTCGGTGCTTTGGTTGCTCGAAGCCTACCGTTTCCAGTCGCTCACTCCGCGTAGTTTCTGCGGTGCGCTGCTCGGATGGATGCTGCCATACTGGATGCTGTTCGGACACGCCTTCTTCTACAATGAGATGGAGTTGTTCTATCGCCCTTTCAATCAGCTACTGACTATCGGGGAATTCTTCAACCTGCAAATCCTCCAGCCTTGGGAACTGGCAATACTCGGCTATCTGTTGGTGATGTTCATCGTCAGTGCCGTCCATTGCATCGCCGCCGGATTTGAGGATAAGATACGCACACGCGCCTATCTCCAATTCCTGATAGACCTGACGATTTTCCTGTTCCTGCTGATTGCCCTGCAACCGATATATTGCAGTGCCCTATTGCCTTTGCTTATCATAAGCAACAGCATCCTGATCGGACATTTCTTTGTACTGACCAATAGTAAAAGTTCGAATGTGTTTTTCATCATTTCATTGGTCGGTCTCATCCTCTTATTCGCTTTTAATATATGGACGCTTTTATAGATTCAACGATACAACTCCTCATAGAATGGGGACTCCCGGGATTATTCATCTCGGCTTTACTGGCTGGGAGCATCGTGCCTTTCAGTTCCGAACTGGTACTGGTGGCACTGGTGAAACTCGGTCTGCCCCCGATAGCCTGTCTGATCTCCGCCACTCTGGGCAACACAGTAGGCGGAATGACTTGCTACTACATGGGACGTCTGGGCAAAATCAGTTGGATCGAGAAATATTTCAAGGTAAAGAAAGAGAAAGTAGACAAAATGGTGAAATTCCTGCAAGGGAAAGGAGCATTGATGGCCTTCTTCACCTTTCTTCCCGCCATTGGGGAAGTGATAGCCATTGCACTGGGATTTATGCGAAGCAACACATGGCTCACCATAGTTTCCATGTTTGTCGGCAAACTGATACGTTATATTCTTCTCCTGTATGCACTCGAAAGTGCCTGGGACGCTATAGCAGGATAAGGATTTTAAATATCAGGTAAAAAGTATTAGACGTTAGACAGTAAGCATTAGAGATTGTATGATGGAAAGGATTATTGAGAAAACCGACGACGGGAGCGCTACCCTGTTTGTTCCGGAATTGAATGAACATTATCATTCAACGAAAGGGGCACGCACGGAGTCTCAACATATTTTCATCGATATGGGACTTAAAGCCTCTTCCGCCACTACTCCACATATTCTTGAGATCGGCTTCGGGACAGGGCTAAACGCCTGGCTCACCCTTGAAGAAGCAGAAAGAAGCAGACGGAATATACACTATACAGGATTGGAACTCTATCCACTGGAATGGCAGACGATAGAGCAATTAGGATATATCTCCAATGATGAACAATTAACGACGACCGCCCGGCAGCAACCGGCTATCGAATTGTTTAAGCAACTTCATACATCACCTTGGGAGAAAGACGTGCAACTCACTCCACACTTCACCCTACGGAAAGTAGAGACAGACGTAAACAAATGGGTTGAGAACAGAGAACGAACAATGAGCAATATCAATGATAGCGTAACCAACGCCGAATCACCTGCCCTGAATCTTTCATTTAACCTCATTTACTTCGATGCCTTTGCACCGGAAAAGCAACCGGAAATGTGGTCGCAAGAACTATTCAACCGCCTCTACGTTTTATTAGATAGAGACGGCATCCTGACCACTTACTGCGCCAAAGGTGTCGTCCGCCGGATGTTACAGACAGCCGGATTCACAGTAGAACGTCTGCCCGGACCTCCGGGTGGTAAACGGGAAATATTACGGGCCCGAAAATAAGAATAGAAACAAGATAAAAAAGAACCCCCGAAATAGAAGAAGTCATGAAAAAACAACTAAAAGATATGAGAACCCTTTTCCTCCTTAGTGCCTGCCTCCTAATGGCAGCCTGCACAGGACGCTCTTCCCAAGCAAGCAACGATGACGAAGCAAAACCGGTGATTACCGTCACCCTGGAACCGCAACGTTATTTCACGGAAGCTATTGCCGGAGATAAATTTAAAGTAGTCAGCATGGTCCCCAAAGGTTCCAGCCCGGAAACCTATGATCCTGTCCCCCAACAACTTGTTTCTCTGGGAGACAGCAAAGCCTATTTCCGCATCGGATACATCGGATTCGAACAGACCTGGATGGATCGTTTGATGAACAATACCCCCCATATTCAAGTGTTCGACACCTCCAAAGGGATTGACCTCATACTCAACAATGATGACCACGACCACGGACATAACAGTAACGACGGGCATATCCACGCCGTAGAACCGCACGTATGGAATTCCACCGGTAATGCTTTAATCATTGCAGGAAACACCTACAAAGCCCTTAGCCAACTGGATAAGACAAATGAGGTATACTATAGAAACCGCTACGATTCGCTCTGCCAGCGTATCCAGCACACCGACAGCCTGATTCGCCGTCAACTCTCCGTTCCCGAAGCAGCCAAAGCCTTCATGATTTATCATCCGGCTCTCTCCTACTTCGCCCGCGACTACGGATTGCATCAGATTTCCATCGAAGAAGGAGGCAAAGAACCTTCTCCCGCCCATCTGAAAGCCTTGATAGACCTGTGTCAGGCAGAAGATGTACGTGTAATCTTTGTTCAACCGGAATTTGACAAACGCAATGCGGAAACCATCGCGCAGCAAACCGAAACGAAAGTGATCCCTATCAATCCGCTAAGTTACGACTGGGAAGAAGAAATGCTGAATGTAGCCAAAGCCCTCGCGCCACAGGCTGCAACAAAATAAATGTATAAAGAAAGAACCCATCAAGCCATTTCCAACGATGAAACCAATAATCGAAATAAAGAATCTTTCCGCCGGATATGACGGTCGCACTGTTCTCCACGATGTTAATCTAAGCATCTACGAACGGGATTTTCTAGGTATTATAGGTCCGAACGGAGGCGGCAAAACGACGCTTATAAAGTGCATCCTCGGTCTGTTGAAGCCAACCGGAGGGGAAATTATATTCCATACTCCTGAAAAAGCATCTACTAAAACCACTTCTACTTTCCTGGGTTATCTGCCTCAATACAACAGTATAGACCGGAAGTTCCCTATTTCCGTGGAAGAAGTGATCCTATCCGGATTAAGCATACAAAAATCGCTCACTTCACGATTTACTCCCGAACAGAAAGAGAAAGGTAAACAGATTATTTCCCGCATGGGGCTTGAAGGACTCGAACACCGTTCTATCGGGCAATTAAGCGGCGGGCAGCTGCAACGTGCCCTGTTGGGACGTGCCATCATCTCCGACCCTGCGGTATTGATTCTCGATGAACCCAGCACGTATATCGACAAGCGTTTCGAAGCACGCCTTTATGAGTTATTGGCTGAAATCAATAAAGAATGTGCCATTATCCTTGTCAGTCACGACATCGGCACTGTATTGCAACAGGTAAAATCTATCGCTTGCGTCAACGAAACGCTGGATTACCATCCGGATACAGGCGTTACTACCGAATGGCTGGAAAGGAACTTCAACTGCCCTATCGAGCTATTGGGACACGGTACATTGCCTCACCGGGTTTTAGGAGAGCATCATCACCATCATTAAAGATATCTGCAAAAGACGACCTACATGAATCTATTTGTGCAAAAAAGTTCATTGGTAGATTCGTGCAAACAAATTAGAGCAAACAATTCTTTATATAGCCCTCTATTTCTTGTGCAGTCACATCATAAACAGGTTCAAGCTGCTCAAAATGGGAATCCCTCGTAAAGCGGTTGCTATTAGTAAGCATTGCCAAAAGGTTCTTAGACTTCAGCCTGTGTCCGGAGTAGCTTAAAGCCAAAGATATTAAATCATTGACAGGCACACCGGATTTTAAAATGGAGTAAATATCGTAGTAATCACGAAAGTTGCTTCTACGCAACAACACTTCCATCTTCATTGCTCCGATAGATTTCACATCAGCCAGTTTCAGATTATTCAGGTAGCTTACCGGCTCACTTACCGGAGAATATTTAGGGCAAGCATAAAACGAAAATTTCACTCCTGACACAAGATATTCCACATGATCTATATCCAGAATATCTTTATGCTGAATCTCTCCAATCGTAGCTAGTTCTTTCTCTATCTGATACCAAGCTACCTCCATCTTCTCTATCTTGGAAGTGCGCCACTTCATAAAATCCAAATCCTCACTCTGACGAGTTCCGATTTGTAAAGACAAGGCAGTTCCACCGACCAGAAGATAAGGTTTTATGCAATCCAATTGGGAAACCGCTTCAAAAATCTGCAGTGTGTGTGGAGCTAATCCTTTCATAGAAGTATTTTGTTTAGGCGACGAGTAGCCATAGATTTTATATAAGCGTCCGGTTTCTTTGCTTTAAAATAGTACCATGCAAAAAAACGGTTCAACGTATAGAGATATTCCTCTTGTGGAATGAGATAATCCAGCCATACCTGCTTGATTTTCTTGAAAGGATAAACCAAAAAAAGCTGATTAATTTCCTCTAAATCAAGATGCAACAACGTTTTTTCAATCAGCATATCATCCGGAATATCTTTGATTGAATCTTCATTGTACGACCAAAAACAATGTTCCTGCTTCAATTTCGACAATAGTTCCTGCTTTATAACATCAACAGACATAGGTTACTGTTTATTAGGTAAGACAAAAATAGTATTTACCAAAGAGCCACTTTGCCCAAAGAACCAAGTTCCAAGCTTGCCGTTTTCACGCCCATTGCCTTGAATGCTCTTACAATAGTAGAAAAGGATATACTTTTCCCACTTTCTATTTTCGAGATTTGTGCCCTTTTAACCCCCATAAGCTCACCTAATTGTTCTTGGGTAAGATTCTTGGCCTCTCTCGCCCGTTTAATAGCCTCACCTATAAGAAAGTTATTAATATCAGTCTCATATTTTTCGCGTGCTGGAGTACCTTTTGTACCTATCACTCTATCCAGCATTTCTTCATGAGTATAAAGTTTCATTTCCTCCATATATTTTACATTAAACCTTGCTTTCTCTTCCATGACTTTGTGTTTACATAGCAAAGATACAAAAAACGTTCCTATTTTGGAAACAAGAACCCATGTATTTTAGTTCATTCCCTATCTAATACCAAGCAATCTCTAACTTCAGCTGATGTCTCAAGTGTTAACACCTAACGGCCAAGCTATTAATAGCAAACTTCCGCTTCTCCAATAGCAAAGTTATGCTTGACTAAGGATAATCTATAAACGCAAGTTACGTTTATAAAATTGCAAGCTTTGTTTTTATAATTGCAAGTTGCGTTTATAAAAACAAAACTTGCAATTATAGTTTATGACTAATGAAAAGGAAGTTTGCTATTAAGGCAAAAGAAGTTCACTAACAGGATAAAGGAAGTTTATCTCTAATACATCAGGGCTTATTTATTAAGGTCCGAAAAGAAATGCCCCGTCAAGTCATAGAAATGCAATTCACATTTCTGCTTGACGGGGCATTTTATCATTCTATTCTCTTATTCCAAAACTATTCTTTGTTCTTCTGCGTCACCTCAATGCCTTGCGGCCATACAGCAGGCGATGTATGTACATGAGCATCATTTCCATGTCCGGTATAATCCTCGGCAATGTCACCATGCCCTTCGTTAAATTTCCAATAAGCACAAAGTCCGGTAGTAGCAGGATCTACGTTATACATATTATCGAAAATCTCCTGCTGGGTTCGCATCACGTTCCAAACACGTACTTCACAGATTTCACCATCGAGTTGGCGGGAGAAATCGGTAGGTTCGCCATAGGAATGGCCGATTTTGAACATGAAATCCTTACCACGATTCTGCATACCCAGATTAATAGGTTCTCCTTTACCATAATCCTCAATACGGCTCTGTTCACGACCGTCTACGTAGATAACCGCCACTTTCTTTTCTGTATCAAACGTCACCGCTACATGATACCATTCGCCTTCTTGCAAAAGCTTGCTGTTATCAGCGTTCGGAAATTTAATCTCATTGCACGAGAATTGCAACTGTTGCGCCGGAAAACCTGCATCACCCAAGCGGAACAAGCAATATTGCTCGATACCCATAATCGTAGATATTTCTCTTGCAGTTACACCATTCTTAAAGTTATTCACACGTATAATAGCCTCGTAGGTGAGTTGCTTCATGTTATTCACCACATCAGCCGTGGAACTTCCTTTATCAAAGCCCGGCACTTCAAAGAAATTATTTTTCAAACTGACAGCCGTAGTGATGGCACTGGAACGACGTACCACATAACAAATAGTCTTTGAACCGCCTAGTGTACCCATACCACCCGACACCTGGTCGATAGTGATGGGGAGCAAATAGCCTGCATCAATTTCAAGGTCAGTAAGACCGGAGAAGTCGATAGTGACAGGTTTGGAGCTGACTTCACCTTGCGGGATAACAGTCTGACCTGCCGACAGTTTGTAATGCTTGGCATCAAGCATGGTATAGTTAGCACCAAGACGGGCGTTATAAGTATTCACCAGCGAGGCGTCTACTTTAATACCGACATTGATATCCTCGCCTGCAGGACGTGCCAACAAAGCGGAAATTTCCTTTTGTCCCGTCTCTATGGTACGGTTAAAAGTAAAGTTGGACACGTCCTTTAGCTTGGCTGCATCCAAATAGACGACATTATCGAAAGGGGAGGCATTGCTATAGTCTTTATTATCACAGCCGATGGCACATAACAACAGGGCCGTAGTTATGATAGCCGGTGAAATGATAGTAAGCATACCTCGAAGTATTTTTTTTGTTTTCATACCAGTTCGTATATTAAGTTTAATCAAAAACATAAATCACTTATGTGCCCTATTTATATAGCCGTCCGAACACAAAAAAGACGGCAAATTTACATATCGAAATTACCGTCTGATACACCATTAAAGCTTTTACTATACAATACACTGCTAAGCATGGCTACACCCAACTCTGTGAATACATACGGATTAGGTCTTACTCCATTTTTATAGCATGAGGTTGTGTCAAAACGTTGGCACAACCTCTTTTATATTTTACAGTTCTGCTATATTTTCTTTTGGCTATGCTGCTTTTTCCTCATGCATTTGGCAACAAGTTGCTATATTCCAATTATATCGGGTTATAAATAGTCCCATAAACATATATTTGGCAACTGTAATGAGCCCCTTTCCTTCTTTTATCAGTTTAGCACACATTTTTTTGATATTAAAGGCTATAGCAAAGAAAGCAAAGTCCATTGTAACCTTGTCTTCTCCCACATGCCGGAATCTTCTGTATGCCATGTTGTATTTCATTTGTCCAAACACAGCCTCTGGTTCTATACACCTCCTGCCTCTATGCTTGATACCTTCTTCTGAGAGCAACCTTTCCCGTGCCTGCCGTTTGTATTGATTTAATCGGTGGTTGACTTCTATAATACGGTTCCCCCGAGCTTTAAAACAACTGCCACGCAAAGGGCAACCTTCGCATCTTTTTGCTTTATACCGGGCACTTTCGATGATGTATCCGCTCGCTGTCTTGTCACGTTTGGTTCCTATACGGTTCATGTGCTGTCCCATAGGACAAACGTAATAATCCTCTTGGGCATTGTAATGGAGACTTTCGGCATGGAATGGGTTGGGAGTATAACGAGGACGCTGTTCTTTATGGAAGTAATTATACTTGATGAAGGCTTCTATCCCATTCTCCTGCATGAACCGGTAATTTTCTTCCGAACCGTAACCGGAGTCTGCCACACAGATATTCGGTAAACGGTTATAGCGGTACTGGAAAGAGTGGAAAAAAGGTATGAGGGTCAGTGTATCGGTAGGGTTGGGAAACAGACGGAAGTCTGTGATGAATTGGTTTTCAGTACCTATTTGCAGATTATATCCGGGTTTGGTCTGCCCGTTCTTCATGGCATCTTCTTTCATGCGCATGAATGTGGCACCAGGATCGGTCTTGGAATAGGAGTTACGTTCTCCAAGGGTATCAAGGTGATTGTCGTATTCTATCAGCTTGTCACGATACCCTTCAAGTTCCATGACCTGCTTCTTCTTTTTGCGCAGGGCTTTCTTTTCTTCCTTATCCTTTGTTGCAGGCTGGCGTTCCAGGGCTTCTTTAAGTTCATCCACTATGTCAGAGAGCCTGCAGGGAGTAAACTCCACGGATGTGTCTTTTATAGAGTTCTCCTGTGCAATGGCTTCATCCACCTGTTCCAAGAGAATACGGATTTTATCCATTAGTCTCGTACGGTTCCGTTCGACTGTCTTGCGCCAGACAAAAGTATATTTGTTGGCTTTGGATTCAATCTTGGTGCCGTCGATATACTCCACATCAAGGCTGATGAAACCTTTATCGGCAAGGACAAGAACCAACTGGGTAAATACATTATTTATTTCCTCCTTTACACGGTTACGAAAACGGTTGATCGTGATAAAATCCGGATGCTCATTACCGGCAAGCCAAATATAATGAATGTCACGAAGGAGGTGCTTCTCTATTTTACGGCAAGAATAGATATTATTCATGTAGGCGTAGATTATCACCTTAAGCATCATTTTAGGATGATAAGGACAACGGCCCGTTTCCTTATAAAGCTTCTTGAAACTCTCAAGATTGAGATTGTCAATAACAGCATTCACGATGCGGACCGGGTCGGTCGCAGCTATGTTTTCATCAATTCTTTGTGGAAAAAGAACGGTTTGGTTGGGAATGTAAGGACGAAAATGTAACTTTGCCATAACGAAAAACTTTATACCTAAAGATACGAAAACTTTGGGTAATAACAAAGCCCGGGCTTGAGAAAGTCTGGGCTTTGCGCATAAAAAAAGGCTGTGTCAGCGTTTTGACACAACCTCATCTTGGGTTTCTTCACTCGAAATCTGAAACATAACGTCAGAAGGAAAACGTTCTATATTTCGTTTGACAGCCTGATTAAGCACTTTTGTCTGAACTCCATACATCTCTGCCAAATCATGGTCAAGCATCACTTTCTGACCTCTAAACTCATATATTCTATTTTGAATTATCTGCAATTGATCCATCTTGTATGTCTGTTATAAATAGCCTCGAACTATTCATATTATATATCGGGGTCAAAAGTAATCAATAAGTTTAGATTGCGGTTACATTTTTACGAAAAGAATCCACTGCAAATGACAACTATCAACGGTAATTTCAATATGTCAAAGAACGAATTTTTCCTTTATCTATGGAAAAGTATTTATTGATAATATTCAAAGGAAGATTTACCAGTCTTTTCTATATGGATTCTTATCAGGACCAAGCTTTAATTGATAGTCCAGAAAATTTGCCCCATAAAGAGCATCTCCCCATAGAAGCTCATTATTTACAAAATCCCAGCTATCACCCTCATCCATAAATGACTGAAAACTATACTCAGCCAACATAACCTTAACAGCTTGTTCATAGCCCCCATATTCAGTACCGATAAGGTCACCTCCATAAACAATGATGTTGCTCTTTTTATATCCTGCAGCCTTCCATTTTGCTATATTCTCTGCAGCAAGCGGTCTTATAGTGGGATTATTGTCAGAATAACAAGGTATATTTACACTTCCATAACAAGCAGGATCCAGTCCGGCAATAGGTTTACGCGAATATTTGCTATAAACTTGGGTACCCTCCGGATTAGGGGTAATGGCTTCTACCACTTCTGTTGGCGAAAAGTAACCATGCCATGCATAATCAAGATATCTACCAGCTTCGATTCCCCCACATTTGTTTACATCGTAGAAATATTCCGTAGCCTCTCCTTTATCAACCAACGTTAACAACTTGTCCGGTAAAGCCTCGCGAAGAGCTTTTATCAGTTTGGGGTATGAAGTAGTATTCATTGCAGGCATCCCTGCCTTACCATATTTACTATCATCATCCCATAAATTTACGCCGTCCAAATAGTAACGTTCTATTATACTTTTCACTTGATAGACAAAATCTGCTATCTGCACATCATTCATATTACAGAAGCCGACACCTTTACCACCATTCTCAATACAAATACAAACTTTGCTGCCAATTTCCTGAAGGTGCCGAATGTATTTATCTCTATGCTCCAATACGTAAGACAGGTCATTTCCTGGCGCAAGCAAAGCACGCTGGCTAACAGCATCGTAACCTATCGTTGCTCTTTTCAGATTTACTATATGGCCCAAGCGACTATAGGGAGGAAAAGGGGGTACTCCCTCATCTCTAATTGCCAATACGCCAGCTATTAAAGGACTATACGTTTCTGTATTCACATAAAACACTGTAGTTACACCAGACATTAGTGGCGGGATTTCTTGTGTTTGCCCCTCTCCATCAGGCTCACACATAGTAGTCCTCTCCCTGAAATTCACTCTGTAATAAATTACTTGTTTATTCCCTTGTGCATCTACTCCTACAGGATTTTGTGTCAAAGCAATCGCTAACAAATAAAGTGTTTCAGGCTTCAATCCATCAGGAGAAAGAGTTATGCTGATAGTTCCGGATTCTTTCTTTCCAGCAGCCACAGTAAGCGAACCGCCATTTCCCAAAGTTACGTTAGCAACAGGAAATTCCTTCATATCAGTTTCGTTATCACTGTTATATTGAGCCACAAGCTCCGGAGACGGAATGGCTTTTACCGTAACAGCCGTTATAGCAGGCTTTGTCAGTGCATAACATATCTCTTCGGTTACAGCTCCATCACCTTCGTACATACTGACAGTAATCTTATTAGAAAAAGTTTTTCCACTGCATAACTGCCCTCCGACGCTATTCATCGGCGTTTCGTCCGGCAACTGCCCGGCAGGCATGGAAATATCATCTTCAGTACACCCCGTCGTTGCTACCATCAGCAGTGACAGCATCAGAAAGACGAAGTATTTAAATGGGTTATTTTTCATATCATTATAGTGTTTTACAGGTTTCACAATAAATAATCTCTTAGTTATGCCCCTTATTTGGACGGGTTCATTATTTGGATAGCTAGCCGACTAGTCTCATAATTCATCTTCGTATGATAGTAATCATCACCCAAAGCATAGATAGCAAGTCCGCCTACAGGACCCAAAGAAACAACACGGTTTGTCATCTCGGTAACAGCGTCCAGTTTTTCACCTTCTTCATCCACTAGCTTTTCATTAATCTTGGCGGAGAGCAATAGTTTCTCTTTAGGGATTGAGAAGTTTTCTATCACGCCTGCCACATAGAGTTTCAAATCTACGGCAGAGGTAATCGTAGCAGTGTTCAAGACTACATAATCCAGCTTATTCAGATCTGCGGCATCCATAAAGGCAGGATCACCTTCAAATACCAACAGTTTGCCATCTCCTACAGCAGTAGAAAGCTTGGAAACGATTAATTTGGCCGCTTCACGACGGGCAGTCTGTTCAGCCTCCGTTCCTCCATAAAGAGGAGTACCTTTAATGGCAAACCCATTCATACCCAACTGGGAAGCGGCAGCAACGACCTTATCCAACCAAGCACCCAGTTTGCCAGCATCGGTCAAGGTAGGCATTTGAGCGGTATAATCCACAAAATAGAGTACCTTAATACTCTTTTCCTGTAACAGGAGAATATCCTCACAGTCATAAGAGGTCAGGCTTTCGGGATGCGTCGGAGTTACGATGTCCAATGAGTCGGGCAATGAACGGAGGTAATCACCTTCATTCTTCGACTTTTCGGCACTATTGTCGAAACTACCGTAAGTGACAAAGTGTTTGCTTTGCCTATACGTACGCAGTGCCTCCATGTAACGAGCCCAAAGTTCAGGATTCTGTTCTTTGGCATGCTGCGGATCAATATCAACAGTTTTCTGATCCGTCCAGTCGCTGCACGAAGCGGTAGCAAGCAATGCCAGCAACAGGAACAGATGAGTGAAGATGTTAGCAATGGAAATTCTCATATTCATATCTTCTTGTTTTAGTTTCTATATCTTCTTGTTTTCTAGTTCTCACATTTCCAGTTTCATGTCCCTACGGTCTCGGTTTCTTGTCCCACCAAAGAGAAGTAGCGCCATTATCAGGGCCACCCAACATACCGACGGCCTCCAGAATATACTGCCGGTTACCGGAATATTCGCTGGGCGGATACCACAGGCGACGTATTTTAGCTTTCGTATCGTCAATAGTACCACCGCTATTGTTCACTACCACAGGCAATAAATGAGGATAATCCGTGCGACGATATTCGCTCCATGCCTCTACCGTAGAAGGAAACATAGCAATCCATTTCTGGGTAATGATACGCTCCAGATTCTTCTCGGCATATTCATCACCCTCTTGCCAGGCAACAGTAAGGTTGCTAACGGCTCCGGCTGAATAAGTTCCATCCACAGGGTCAGTGTAAGCCTGCGGTGTGTTGGAAGCATTGGCAGCATAAGAAAGAGCATCCGTGGCAGGAAGTCCGTACTGTTCAAAAGAAAGAGCAATTGCTTCTTCATATAGGCTCTTGGCATCGCCTCCCATCGCCCAGCCACGCAATGCACCTTCGGCACGCAGGAAAGTGACTTCTGCCGCATTCATCCACGGATAAGGACTGGCAGTAGATATAATCGGTTTGCTATAACGGTCTATCACGCTTTCCTTGTTCACCACATCAATACCGATACGAATACCGGCAAAGCCGGACACTTTCGTCGGCTTACCACCAACTGTTTCCGTGATTTCCACTTGAGTGAACATCTTCTCCCGTCGAGGGTCCTGATACCCGTTCATGTAACAAAGCAAGTCGGCACCCATCCGATGGTCGGACCAGCCGTTGAAAACCATAGCGGCACGGTTTTCCTCCACCTTCATTTCGGCATTATCGGCATTGTCCGTGATAACCCCTGCATCTACGGCATCCTGTGCCACTTGTTGTGCCGTAGTAGGATCAACATACACCATGCGGATAGCCATACGCAACTTCAGGGAATTGGCAAATTTATACCACTTGCTGACGTCACCGTAATAAACATCGTCAAACTTACGGAATGCTTCAGAACCTATCGTAAGATTTTCCTTCAACACGGAACTCACTTCATCAAGTTCCTTCAGCATTTGTTTGTAAACAGCTTCCTGCGAATCATAGGGCACATTAAGCGAAACACTACCCTGCTCGTCTATCACCTTGCTATAAGGAATGGGACCATACATATCCGTCATACGGTGCATAATAGCTACCCGCAGCAATTTGGCAAGAGCCAGTGCCACAGGATCATCACTCTGATCCTGCAAATCGCGGTAAAGCGGATAAGATTCGGTAAAAATATCACCATACGTCTTATCCTGCCAGTCAACAGACGGGTTATAAGTTTCAAATTTATCGGTACGCACGAGCGTAGTCCCATAATACCCGGCAAACGGACCTGCCGCCAAAGCCTCGATAAACTGATAAAGATGCTCTTTAGTAGGTACCACCAACCCTTGCAAACCTCGCAGGGTAGAGCCTATATTGTAGTTTTCGCGTCCCTGCTCATCCTTGGTCACTTCGTACTCCTTGCGGTTGATTTCATCGAAGTTGCCCGTACAGGCTGCTCCGCCCACCAGCAGAAGTCCCAGGGAGAATATCTTTAAGAAAGATTTCACTTGTTTCATACGATCTGATTTAACGGGTTAAAAGTTTATTTTCACATTCACGCCGATATTACGGGTACTCGGCAACATGAAGTTATCAATGCCTTGATAATAATTACCGGTATTCGCCACCGCTTCAGGATCGAAAGG
Organism: Bacteroides ovatus; assembly: GCF_001314995.1. Lineage (NCBI taxonomy): Bacteria > Pseudomonadati > Bacteroidota > Bacteroidia > Bacteroidales > Bacteroidaceae > Bacteroides > Bacteroides ovatus. The sequence goes on along the minus strand of NZ_CP012938.1, from coordinate 4,201,766 downwards.
TGCACGACAGTAAATCATCCAAAGGTTACGACCTACCACAGAGACATTGATGTCACACACACCTCCCAGCCATTTGCGGGGAATGGTATAACCCACACTGGCTTCTTGCAGACGCACGTTCGTAGCACTGTAAGTGTAATACTGCGGCAATCCGCTACTGTTTCCGATGAGGCTATAATACGTTTGCGCATCCACAAGAGTACGTCCGTTGAGCAACACACCACCGTTGTCACGGGCTTGAGCCGAACGTTCGGACACTCCATACTGATCCATTGCCGCCTGTGTGGCAGAATAAGCAATACCTCCGATACGTGCTGTAAAGAGTGCGCTTAGACTGATACCACGCCATTCGAAGCGGTTATTCCATGCCAGATTAGCTTTCGGGAATACACTACCCAGCTTAATGTCCGGCAGGTTATCTTCCGTAGTCAGCGCACCGGAAGGATCGATCTCTACCATGCCACTATTGTCCCGTTTCAAGTCACTCTGTGTGTAAAGATCACCCAACGTACCCCCTTTCTTCAGGATGAATCGTGCTTTACCCAGTCCGCCTACATCCAAGCGATTCTGTGTGATAGGCAATCCCGTTTCGGGATGAATATAGCTGGTCACCAAGTCTTTTATCGTATTCTTGTTGTGAGAGAGAGTGAAATTACTTTCCCAGTGCAAATGGTTGTTCCAGGTATGTCCATAACCCAATGAGAGTTCCACACCGGAATTACGCACATATCCTGTCTGCAAATAAATCTTGCTATAACCGGAAGATACGGAAACTTTCGGGTCGAAGGTTTGGTTGAAAGTATTTGCCAAGTACCATGAAAAGCCGAGGCTGAAATCCTTGAAAAGACGCATATCCAGTCCCAATTCCCACGAGTTGGTACGCTCGGGCTTCAAGTCCTTGATAGGATAGTGTGTCTTGGGCTTCCATTGCTGGTTAGCCTCATCGTATTCGTAAGTGGGCGATGTCAGATTACGGGGATAAGGCATACCAACGGAACTGAAAGAGCCACGGACCTTCATATAGTCGATAAATTCCGGCAAAGTCAGCATTTCGGAGATAACCCCCGAAAGTCCTACGGACGGGTAGAAGAAACAAGGTGTAGAAGAATTGGCAAGTTGCGAAGCCCAGTCGTTTCGCCCGGTCAGTGTAAGATAGAGCATACTCTTCCATCCCACTTCCACACTGGCGAAGACTGATTGCGTCTGTTCCTGCCATTCGTCCTGACGGGCTTTCTTCTTTGTGTTGTCGAGGTCGAACACATTGAACACGTTCGGTATTCCCTTTTCACGAATCGGGCCACGATAACTCAAATCTTCGTATCTGTTGTTCACAATGCTGGCACCCACGTTTGCCACCAGTGAGAAGTCATTAAAACGCTTGTTGATGTTGGCAAGCACGTCGGCATACGTTTGTGTTTCGTCGGGCTTGGAGATGGTATAGTGTCCCTGCGTACTCTCTTCCGTAATTGTAAGGTTGGAGCTGGCATAGAGCTTCTGTTCATACTTGGTGTGCGTGTTGTCCACACGTACACGTCCTGATATATTCAACCAGTCGGTAATGTCATAACTCAATTGAGCAGACAGCATATAACGCTTCTTCTGATTCAGACGCAGATTACGGTAAGCAATCCAATAAGGATTCTGCATACGGTAGTCACCTTCTCCTTGCGGCCAGAACATCGTATTGATTTTGCGTGCCGGATCCCAACGTTCGAACACCTTGACAAGTCCGAAGTCATCGCCACGCGGGAACAGATAAACGGGCACAATGGGATTGGAATAAATCCCCTGATTCGTCATGTTGCGGTCGTTCTGAATGATGTAGCTGGCTCCTATGTCAAGTTTCATCCGATCGTTCAGGAAATTCGTCGTATTACGGAAAGTAAAATTAAAACGGTTATAACGATTGTTGGGAACAATGCCCTCGGAGTTGACCGACGCCACCGAAAAGAAGGTCTGGTTCTTCTCCGTACCGGTAGAAAGGGTGACAGAATTGGTGAAGATCAGTCCTGTATCAAAGAAATCTTTCGGTTCATAATTGGTGCGGGAGGCGTCATTCAACTTCGCTCCCCAGCTAAGGATGGTAGAACCTCCGTCTTTCCCACGGCTTCCCGTCCCGTAGCGGTTTTGGAATTCAGGAAGCACGAAAGGACGGGCAAACTCGGTATTGCTGTTCACCGTCACTTGCAACTTGCCTACTTGTCCGCGCTTGGTAGTAATAACAATCGCACCATTGGCAGCATTACTACCGTAGAGTGCAGCTGCTGCGGCACCCGTCAATACGGAGATACTTTCGATGTCGTCCGGATTAATGTCGGCAATGCTCTCCGTAGCACCCCGTGAGTCGAATTCCATTCCACCACCGCCACCGAAGTTATACATCGGTATACCGTCGATGACGTAAAGCGCATTACTGCTTTGTTCGATAGATTTCGCACCACGCATCACTACCTTGCTGGCTCCACCTACACCGGAAGAACTGCTGTTGATAGTAACACCTGCCACCTTGCCATTCAGGCTGTTGATGAAATTAGCATCTTTAATGCCGGAGATTTCGTCCGCTTTCACCTGTTGCACGTTGTAGCTCAATGCTTTCTGTTCACGCTTGATACCAAGGGCAGTCACGACTACTTCGTTGAGTTGCTCCACGGCAGTGGCAAGCGTCACATTATACACGCTCCGATCTGTGACTTTCACATTTTGAGGAGTATAGCCTATATAGGTAAAATTGAGCGTGCTACCCACCGGAGCTTCGATAGAATAACGTCCTTCAATGTCCGTAATAACTCCACTGGCAGAACCCTGCACCTGAATATTGACACCGATAAGCGGCTCACCCGTTTCGTCTGTCACTTTTCCTTTGATTTGTTTATCGGAAGATGGCTTTTCCTGTGCCGGTTGAGGAATAATCTTGATGTATTTACCTTTCAATTCGTAGGTGCAGCCTGTACCTTTCAAAATGGTAGAGAGAGAATAATCCAATCCGGCTTTATCCAGATTGAGATTGAGGGCAGGTTTGTCACGCAGCAGCGAGTTATTGTACCCAATGGATAATCCCGACTGCTTTTCCACTTTCTTCAATGCTTCAATGACGGTAATATTGTTCTCACGGATGGTAATCCGCACGTCATTTTGAGCAAAAGCTGTTACTTGTAGCAAAAATAAACTGAAAAAGAGTAGAAAACTTCTTCTTACGCCTCGCTTATCCGCTATAAATGTGTAATTTTGTAGCATTAACTTTTAAGTATTAGTTTGTTAACTAGGTTGTTATTCACGTAGATCAGATCAACAGAGTATAACACTCTGATGCAGAAAAGTTGATTATTTCATATCCGGGATGGAGTGGCGCTCTGTTCCGGATACTTTTTTCTCATGGGCAGTAATTGTGTTTTTAAGTTATTGATTTATTTCCGTGTAATATAGCACTTATCTCCTTCTATCTTGAATTTCAAATTGCCCGCCACATCGACAATGATATCCATGACTTCTGCTAAAGGTGCCTTATCCTTGAACCGGAAACTCAAACGATCTTTCTTCAGCTGGTTCAAGCTGTAGACAAACGTATAATTGTATTTTCGTTCCAGTACACGTATAATATCTTCTACGGTCATTTCATTGAAAACCAGTTCGCCCCGCTGCCAAGCGGTGACATCTGCCATATCGGGATGCACTACCCGAAACTGACGGTTCTCTTTGTCATACGTCAACTGTTCGTCAGGCTGCAATACGGTCCGCTGGGTCAGATTTCCCCACTCTACCAATACACTGCCCGACAGCAATGCTGTACTGATTTCCTGATTCTCCGGATAGGCACTGACATTGAATTCCGTTCCCAAAGCAGTTACCTGAAAATCATCCGACTTTACAATGAAAGGATGCTTCTTGTCAGGCTTCACTTTAAAATTGGCTTCACCAACCAAGTAAACACACCGCTCTTTCCCAGTAAACTGTTTCGGATATAACAAAGTACTTTTTGAATTCAACTGAACCTGGCTGCCATCCGGAAGAGAAAGATGCCGCATCCCCGCCACTGGAATGAATTCCTGTATAAGGTCATTCTGCGTTCTCTCCGCCTGCATCACCAGATAACCAAGAGATACGGCTACCACCAGTAACACAGCCGCAACGGATTGCCAAAGACGCAATATACGAATTTTGCGATTAGGGGTTACAGGGACTGAAGAAGCCGTGTGAAGACCGTTGTTCCGTTTCCACCGTTCGAGTTCCTTCTCCACATGGGGCACTTCGCCCATAGCGCGGGCTGTCGTCCAGATTTCTTTTAGAGCTTTGTCTTTTTCTACGGCATGTTCCTTATCCGTCAGCCATCCGTAGAAATTCTGCCGGATCATTTCCGAATAATGATTCTTAGTGAACGAGGTCAGTATCTGCCGAAAATAATTCTTCATATAGTTGTGCTATTAGTGGTGAATACATATATAGCACGACACAAATGCGAAGACTACTCAAATGAAATGAAGAAAAAATAAAATAAATACGATTTTTTTTAATTCAACTAGGGAAAGATAGATTTGACGCTCTACGGTACGCACTGAAATATCAAGCTTTTCCGCTATTTCCAGATGACTCATTCCCTGGATGCGGCTCATTTCAAAAATCAATCGGCGACGCTCGGGGAACTGTTCGACAGCCATTTGCAGAGCTAATTGTATTTCTTTATAATAGATAGCGTCCAGTGTATCACCCGACGGAGACAAATCCTTGAAAAGACTTTCTTCCATCTGTGCCTGTTGGTAAGACCGTTCTATGCGCTTATGCTTGAGAAAATCAAAAATGGCATGTTTGGTCATAGCATAGATATATTTATCTATCCCGGGGTTATCCTGCCAAATCTGCGGTTTGGCCCATAGTCGCGTGAAAACGTCCTGTGCTATATCATCCGCGTCCTGCCCCGATTTAAGGAGCATCAATGCGAAATTCTTCACCAGCGAATAATGTGCCTTGAAGACCAGATCGAATTCTTGTTCCAGTGTTATGTCTTTGTCCATTACTTCACAAGCATTTGTTGTCAGTAAGCAAAAGTAGAAAAATAAATCTATACTTTAGGTCAGTCTGACAGAAGAAAAAACAAATTCCTTACTTGCCAACACACAAGTTCCCGCCTTCCGGAAGAGTGAAAGAGATAGTAAATCACCCCTCCGTTACTTAATATTTCTTACTTTCTTCCTCATTATCCTTACAAATCACTATCTTTGCGACCTCATAATTTGTTTTTAACGAATAAACTACGATAGTGCTAATGAAACAGTACAGAACCGTAAACAACCTTATGGGTTGGCTTACATTCATCATTGCGGCAACCGTCTACTGCCTGACAATAGAACCGACCGCAAGTTTCTGGGATTGCCCGGAGTTCATAACCACCGGCTATAAACTGGAAGTCGGTCACCCGCCCGGCGCACCTTTCTTCATGCTAGTGGCAAATCTGTTTTCTCAATTTGCTTCCGACGTAACAACTGTTGCTAAAATGGTGAATTACATGAGTGCCCTCATGAGTGGCGCCTGTATCCTGTTCCTTTTCTGGAGCATCACCCACCTGGTACGCAAACTGATTATCACTGACGAAAACAATATCACCAAAGGACAGCTTATCACAGTGATGGGTAGCGGACTGATCGGTGCACTGGTTTATACATTCAGTGACACATTCTGGTTCTCGGCCGTGGAAGGTGAAGTATATGCCTTCTCCTCCCTCTTTACCGCTGTTGTTTTCTGGTTGATTCTGAAATGGGAAGACGTAGCCGACCAGCCGCACAGCGACCGTTGGATTATCCTCATCGCCTATCTGACGGGATTGAGTATCGGTGTTCACTTGCTGAACTTGCTTTGTCTGCCCGCCATCGTACTGGTATACTATTACAAGAAAACTCCAAACGCTACCGCCAAAGGTTCGTTAATTGCGCTATTAGGTTCAATGGTACTCGTTGCAGCCGTGCTTTACGGCATCGTACCGGGTATCGTGAAAGTAGGCGGCTGGTTTGAACTGTTGTTCGTCAACGGACTCGGAATGTCATTCAATTCGGGCGTAGTGGTTTATATCATTCTGCTTGCAGCCGCTCTGATCTGGGGTGTATACGAAAGTTACACCGAAAAGAACAAAGCGCGCATGGCTATCTCCTTTATCCTGACGATCGCTTTGCTGGGTATCCCATTCTACGGACACGGAGCCAGCAGTATCATCATCGGTATTTTGGTTATTGCCGCACTGGGACTTTATCTTGCTCCGAGTGTACAGGCTAAAATCAAAGAGAGATGGCGTATCACCGCCCGCACCATGAACACAGCATTACTGTGCACCATGATGATCGTAATCGGGTATTCTTCTTACGCACTGATCGTTATCCGTTCTACTGCCAACACTCCGATGGATCAAAACTCACCGGAGGATATATTCACCCTGGGCGAATACCTCGGTCGTGAACAATACGGAACCCGTCCGCTCTTCTACGGCCCTGCTTTCTCTTCGAAAGTGGCACTTGACGTAAAAGACGGCTATTGTATTCCGCGCCAATCGGAAGCAGGAAGTAAGTTTGTCCGCAAGGAAAAGACTTCGCCCGACGAAAAAGACTCTTATATCGAACTTCCCGGACGTGTGGAATACGAATATGCACAGAATATGCTTTTCCCGCGTATGTACAGTTCGTCACACGCACCGCTCTACAAACAATGGGTAGACATCAAGGGATATGACGTTCCTTACGACCAGTGTGGAGAGATGGTGATGGTAAACATGCCTACCCAATGGGAAAATATCAAATTCTTCTTCTCCTACCAGCTAAACTTCATGTACTGGCGTTACTTCATGTGGAACTTTGCCGGACGGCAGAATGACATACAGGGTAGCGGAGAAATTGAGCACGGCAACTGGATCACCGGTATTCCGTTTATCGACAACCTACTGGTAGGTAACCAGGAATTGCTTCCGCAAGATCTCAAAAACAATAAAGGTCATAATGTATTCTACTGTCTGCCGCTGATTCTCGGCTTAATCGGACTCTTCTGGCAGGCTTACCATAGCCAGCGAGGTATCCAGCAATTCTGGGTGGTATTCTTCCTGTTCTTTATGACAGGTATCGCTATCGTGCTCTACCTCAACCAAACTCCTGCACAACCCCGTGAACGAGACTATGCGTATGCCGGTTCGTTCTATGCCTTTGCCATCTGGGTAGGTATGGGAGTGGCAGGTATCATCCGCATGTTGCGAGATTATGCCAAGATGCAGGAACTTCCGGCAGCCGTTCTGGCTTCAGTGCTCTGTTTGTTCGTCCCCATCCAGATGGCGGGACAGACATGGGATGACCACGACCGCAGCGGACGCTTCGTTGCCCGCGACTTCGGACAGAACTACCTGATGACTTTGCAGGAAGAAGGCAACCCGATTATCTACACCAATGGTGATAACGATACCTTCCCATTGTGGTACAATCAGGAAACGGAAGGTTTCCGTACGGATGCCCGCACCTGTAACTTAAGTTACCTGCAAACAGACTGGTATATAGACCAGATGAAACGTCCGGCCTACGATTCTCCGTCACTCCCTATCACTTGGGACCGTGTGGAATACGTGGAAGGACAAAACGAATATATCTCTATCCGTCCGGAAATGAAAGCTCTTATCGACAGCTATTTCAAACAGGCAAACGAACTGGCTGCACAGGGAGACACTACCATATTGTCGCTCGTTCACTCCATCTTCGGTGAGAATCCTTATGAACTGAAGGAAATCATCAACCGCTGGATGCTTGGCAAGAACGACCAATTGAAAGAACTTCTCAAGAAGACAGGAAAAGAGATACAACTTCCGCTCATCCCTACGGACAGCATCGTCATGAAGATAGATAAGGAAGCCGTACGCCGCTCCGGCATGAAAATACCGGAAGCTCTGGGCGACTCTATCCCCGAATACATGACAATCACCCTTAGAGACGCCAACGGCAACCCGAAACGCGCCCTCTACAAGAGTGAGCTGATGATGCTCGAAATGCTTGCCAACGCTAACTGGGAACGTCCTATCTATATGGCAATCACCGTAGGAAGCGAAAACCATCTGGGCATGGGCAACCACTTCACACAGGAGGGTCTCGCCTACCGCTTCACTCCGTTCGATACGGACAAACTGGACAGCAAGATCGACAGTGAAAAGATGTACGACAACCTGATGAACAAGTTCAAGTTCGGCGGTATCGACAAGCCGGGTATCTACATCGACGAGAACGTGATGCGTATGTGCTACACGCACCGCCGTATCTTCACGCAGCTCGTAGGACAGCTTATCAAAGAAGGTAAGAAGGACAAGGCACTCGCTGCACTCGATTACGCCGAAAAGATGATTCCGACAATCAACGTACCGTATGACTGGGCAAATGGCGCCTTCCAAATGGCAGAGTCTTATTATCAACTGGGACAGAACGAGAAAGCCAACAAGATTATCGACGAGCTTGCCAACAAGTCGCTCGAATACATGATCTGGTATCTTAGCCTGAACGATAACCAGCTTGCCATTGCCAGCGAAAACTTCGTGTACAACGCCAGTTTGCTTGACGCCGAAGTCCGCCTAATGGAAAAATACAAATCAGAAGAACTCGCAAAACATTACTCTACGCAACTCGATCAGCTATACAACGAGTACGTGACGAGAATGAAAGGGAAATAATTTAGGTATGAAGTAATAAGTATTAAGTATTAACGTAGCTTCCGGCATGTTTTCCGTAAGGTATAATACTTAATACTTATTTCCTAATACTTCAAAACACAGACTCTCATGTTTATAGAACAACCACCTTGGCTTTTCCGGGCGTTGTATCCACAAGCTATCTTCCGGATGGACCCGAATGAGCGGGCAGTCTATCTGACTTTCGACGACGGCCCCATCCCCGAAGTAACTCCCTGGGTACTGGAAATACTGGAAAAGCATCATATTAAAGCTACCTTTTTCATGGTAGGCGACAATATACGCAAACACCCGGATGAATACCGGATGGTGGTAGAGCACGGACACCGCATCGGTAACCATACTTTCAACCACATCCGTGGATTTGAATATTCCAATCCGGATTACCTGGCAAATGCCAGAAAGGTAGATGATATTATTCATTCCGATCTCTTCCGTCCACCACACGGACACATGGGATTCAGGCAGTACTATACGTTGCGCTATCATTACCGCATCATTATGTGGGATCTCGTGACCCGCGATTACAGTAAGCGGATGCGCCCGGAACAAGTGCTGAACAACGTGAAACGCTATGCGCGAAACGGTTCTATCATCACTTTCCACGATTCGCTGAAGTCATGGAACAACGGTAACCTGCAATACGCACTTCCCCGTGCCATCGAGTTCCTGAAAGAGGAAGGTTATGAATTCAAGGTGTTATAATCTTTGAAAAAACAGAAACTTCGAAAAGAGCAGAGCTTCCTGATAAGAAAGAAAAGGTTTCTGATGAATAAAAAAGCTCCCTGACAAGAAGAAAAAATATAAGCCGAGGTATTATGCCCCGGCTTTTGTAGTTTAAAGCCCGTTTCGTGCCCAAAATTGAAAGATCCCTCCTCTTTCTTACAAGATGCCAGTGCAACCGCATTTCGCCTGGTAAAGGGCAAAAAAAGGGCAAAAAGAGGGCAAAACAACCTGCATTCAAAAAGTTTCTGATTTACATTACCATTTCCAACCGTATTTTTTTATACATTTGCAACGGTCTCTTCCGCAGAAAGCCTCCGGGTGGCGAGGGAGAGACGTTTATATTGAGAAGACGTTTACAAGCGTTTGTCATTTGTGTTCAGAACTTCGCAAACTTTGACCTATCGGAATGACTAACAGCAACAAAGACGTCCTCCTGATGTGTATTTATATACATCCGTGCCTCACTTTGGAAAACAAAGGGAGGCTACGGGTGTTGTACATATCGGCGTGGGCTTTCTGCGTTGTTCGTTCCCGATAGTTGGCATTGCGAAGGCCTTGAACACGGAACGGACGAAAGTGAGAGATTCCCACGCCTTTTCTATATATTCCTGTCAACAATAGATTGAATTGTCCGCCCAACGGGAGTCTGGGGGACACACATAAGCAGAATAGGCACATGATTCATGCGGGACAACTTATTGAACGCACGCTTCACGAACAGGGACGCACCGTCACCTGGTTCGCTACCCAATTATGCTGCACACGCCCCAATGTTTACAAGATATTCCGGAAAGAGAATATCGACATCCACCTGCTCTGGCGCATCTCCTGCATCCTCGGCCATGATTTTTTCCGCGATCTTTCCGACAGCATCAATACCGGAAACTTCCCCAGTGTATCCAAATAGGATACAATTCCGTATCGTTCTTGGAACTATGCTTTCACCCGGTAGTATACTCCTTTCGCATACCTTTGCAGGCATATTAACATATAATCACAAAAGGACATGAAAACGAAAAAACTATTTCTGATTATTGCTCTGGTTGTCAGTTGTGCCGTCGGAGCCCATGCGCAAAAGACGGTCTTCAAGTTTCGTGATGCACAGGCACGTGCAGGCGATGCAGTTACTGAAGTTTGTGTCAAACCCACAGTTGTCGAGGTGAAAATACTGGAAGATAAGGGACGAATCAAGGATGAATGGACACTAAGCAAAGAGGAAGTGGAGATCGCCATGAAAGGAGAACTTGACAACATCCGTGCATGGGGGACGTATCTGTCCACCATCAAATACAACTGCGATGTCATCATGGGAGCCACTTTCAAAGTGGAAGATAATGAAAAAACAGGGGGATACACGGTTACAGTAGTAGGTTATCCCGGCATCTTTGTCAACTGGCATCCTGCCACCCAGGACGATTATGAATGGATACGTCTGCAGAAGTTATCACCCACGGATGGAAAAAGCCAGATAGCACCTGTCGTTAAGAATAAGAATTAATCACTAAAACATAAATAACAATGAAAAAAGTACTATCAATGATTGCCGCACTCTTATTGTGCGTAGGAACTCAAGCGCAAATCGTATCATCCAGAAGTGCAATCGTCAAAACAGAGAAGCAAGCCAGCAGCACACAATGGTTCTTGCGTGCAGGTTTGAATATCATGAACTTCTCCGGTGACGGAGCCGAAGGAGCTGACTCAAACATCGGATATAACGCAACATTTGGCTACCAGAAGCCTTTAGGCAGCACAGGAGGATACTGGGGAATGGAATTTGGACTCGGCTCCCGTGGTTTCAAAGTGGAAGACACGAAGTGCATGGCTCATAATATACAATACTCTCCGTTCACATTCGGATGGAAATTTGCAGTGGCGGACAATGTTCATATCGACCCGCATGTAGGAGTCTTTGCCAGCTACGATTACACGAGCAAAATGAAAGCAGACGGAGAGAGCATCAGTTGGGGAGATTACGCAGATTACATGGAAGTTGACTACAATCATTTCGATGCCGGTATGAATATCGGTGTAGGAGTCTGGTACGACCGTTTCAACCTGGATCTCACCTATCAGCGCGGATTCATAGATACATTCAGCGATGCCGACGGATTCAAGACCAGTAACTTTATGATTCGTCTAGGTATTGCCTTCTAAGGACAACCAAACCTCAATAAACCATATTATTTATTCAGCGTCCACGATCTTTTCTCTTCGCAAAAAGGGCCGTGGATGCTGTTTTCTTAAAAATAACGGAATATGATGACCAAACGACAATTTCTGGCAATCATGTATCTGCTGACGGGAGTTATCCCGCTGATAGCACAGACTTTCACCGAACAGAAAAAGAGCTATCCCGTCAGTGCAGACGGCAATAAATATGTGGTCAGCGGATTTACCCCTTTCAGCAGCATGCATGACGAGAACATCTACGCTAATGCACTGTTATGGACCGTCAAAAATGTCTGTCCGCAGCTACGGGAAGGGATCACAGAGGTAAACGTACCGGCTAAAAACTTCAGTTGCGATCTGATACTTGCCTCGCAAGCAGATTCAAATCAGAAGAATACTTACTATTGCAAAGCCCTGTTTCAAGTAAAAGACGGCAAGCTGGTCTACTATCTTTCCAATATACGGATAGAATCATCAGCAGTGATAATGAAAAAAATAACTCCCATGGAGAAGCTGCAACCGGACAAGAAAGCATCTCACAAAGAAATCATGGATGACTTCGTACAGGTGGAATCGCAAGTATTGAATAAAATGTTCGACTTCATCGTAACGAACCAACTTTCACCAATCACTCACTGGAATGAAATCAGTATCAACAAGCCGGTGAAAGGCATGACGGAAGATGAATGTCTGCTGGCCTTCGGCAAACCGCAGACTATTCAAGAATCAAATGGAGAAGTGCAATGGATGTATTCCAGCTCGTTCTACCTATTCTTCAAGAATGGACATGTGGAAACGATTATCAAATAATCCCATAAAAACAAATCATCTCAAAATCAAACAATTAAAACAATTTATTATGAAAACAATCTGGAAAGCAACCGTTTGCATAGTTGCAGTATTACTGTCGTTCAGCATTTATTCCTGTGGCGATGACGACGATGACGCTGTCGGTTCACGCGATTTATTGTTAGGAACATGGAATGGAGTGTATTATCTTTCACAAGAATGGGAAGATGGTGAAAAGGTAAGTGACTCTAAAGAAGATTTTGTAAATGGAACCAACCGTTATTCCATAGAGTTCAAGGAAGATGGTACGTATGTAGAAAAAGATGTCTACAACTCCTCCGGAAGTACTAATTATTATCACGGTACATGGAGCTACTCCGGTAATAAGCTGACTCTCATCGACACTGAAGAGGATAATTACACAGAAGTGTGGACAGTGACCACAATGACAGAGAATGAATTAGTCTATGAACTTCGTGAGAAAGAGAAAGAAGACGGAACGACATACGAATATTACGAACAACACGCTTTTACAAGATAGCTCAAGGACATTATCTTTCTTTTCCAGAAAGACACATTCTTAATTCTCTTTCTTTTTCAGAAAGATAAAAATAAGCAAAGGTTCCTTTGATAAAAAGAAACCTTTGCTTCATCTATTAGAAAAGACGCATGATATTCAATAATGAATCGCGTATTCAGTGAGCAAAAGAAATTAAAGAGGGCGTTTCGTCACACCCCGACAATCCTTCTTTTTTGACTGTATAAGCAATTCAGCACATTAATTAATATGCCACCGCCAACGGAGTACGCAATTTCTGCGCATATTCAGCCATATATTTATTCCACGCATCCTGAGTCTTGATAGCCGCCTTATCCCAGGCAGATCCCCAGTAATAAGTATATTCAGAACCAGGCTCATATTCGCTGATAGCCAGCACATGACCGTCGGCTCCACCACGATCTTTCTTTTCCTTTTCGGAAAGAAGAACCACTTTCGCCTCTTTTACCTGTGCAGGGAATGCAGCACCCACAAATATCTTACCGTTTGCACCGCTACGGTCAGTTGTAGGATCTACGTAAGTGATATAGCCATTTGCAGCATCTGCCACAACCGCACCGTCCGGTTCACGCAATACAAGTCCTGTAGTTACCGGCATTGCTTCTTTCAAATTGGTATATGAAACAACTGTTTTATTTAGATAAGAACCTGCATCCAAGGAGATGACGCGTGTTTCCACCACGTTAGAATCTCCACGGACCACCAGCGGATAAAACTCCAGCTTCACCGTGAAACGCAGCGGACCATTATCAAGGATTTCCTGTGTGCGATAGCAGTAAGGATAGATAATAGTGTCACCTGCCATCAAAGCGGCAACGCCGGCGCCCAACGTGGGACCTACGGCATAGCAATCCATACCGTATCCATGATCGATATGGTAAGAGATGGCATTCTGCAATTCGGAAGCGGCTTTCGGATCTGTCTTTTTCAGTTCGGCTATCTTGGCACGCTTTTCAGGATTAAGTTCTTCAGCATACAGAGATTCCAAAATCGGCTCCGTAGTATTATACTTCGTAAAAAGATCATAGCCAAAACCACGTTCTCCACGAGCCTGCAAAGCAGGACCATAAGCACGGAATCCGCCAAGATCATTCTCCCAGGCTACGTCGTCCAGACGTTCGGGGTAGTATTTACCGCAAGCAATGACATCAAAAGGTGCCGGTGTGCCCGGTTGAATGGTATAAGTAACCGCACTGTTTGCCCCTACCGTAACGGGGAAGACCACCTTCTCATCATACGTCACCTGATAAGGCACTTGCTGACCGTCGACGTCAAGCACCACAATCTGTGCCGTATCCGCCAGTTTCAATTTAGCGACCACATCGCTCATCGGCACTTCAACCATCTCCCCTGCCCGTTCAAGAGCCAAAGAATTGGTCACTGTGACTGTCATTGACTGCTTGCTGTCGGCACAAGAAGCAAAACCAATCAAGGCTACAACAAACAGAATTAATATCTTTCTCATAATTAGTCTACATTGAATGAATAACATATACTTTGCAAATCAGAGGCTATTATATCCGGCATGTTGGATGTATAGCTCCAACGCGTCAGCTATATATATCCAACGTGTTGGAGCTATATGTTCAACACGTTGGGCATATATGTCCAATAAATCGGCCATATAGCTCCTGCAAAGGGAATAATAAAAAATAAGGTGACAGATGAAAAGAGGATGCTCTTTGCCATTCTATCACCTTACCGGAATTTCTTCTATCAGCTATTATTTCGGTTGTTTTCCGATATAAGCAAGAATACCACCATCTACGTAGAGAATGTGACCGTTAACAGCGTTAGAAGCTTCAGAAGCAAGGAACACGGCAGGACCTGTCAGTTCTTCCGGATCCAACCAACGACCGGCAGGAGTCTTAGCGCAGATGAATGAATCGAATGGGTGACGGCTTCCGTCTGCCTGCGGCTCACGAAGAGGAGCAGTTTGCGGAGTAGCGATGTAACCCGGGCCGATACCATTACACTGGATGTTGTATTCACCATATTCAGAACAGATATTGCGAGTCAGCATCTTCAAACCACCCTTAGCGGCAGCGTAAGCAGATACAGTTTCACGACCCAATTCAGACATCATAGAACAGATGTTGATGATCTTACCTGCACGTTTTTCCATCATAGCCGGCAAAACAGCCTTAGCAACGATGAATGGAGCATTCAAGTCGATGTCAATTACACGACGGAAATCAGCAGCATCCATCTCGTGCATAGGAACACGACGGATAATACCTGCGTTATTTACAAGGATATCAATTGTACCTACTTCTTTTGCAATCGTAGCAACCATCGCCTGAACAGCCGGTTCGTCTGTCACGTCGCATACATAACCGTGAGCTTTGATACCTTTTGCAGCATAAGCAGCCATACCTTTGTCTACCAACTCTTGATTGATGTCGTTAAAACAAACTTTAGCGCCTTGTTCTGCAAATGCAGAAGCAATAGCAAATCCGATACCATAAGAAGCACCTGTAACGAGAGCTACTTTACCTTCCAAAGAAAAATTCAAAAACTGATTCATAATTCTTTTTGTTATTAAATTAGGAAAACTATTGTAGTTGTTATTTCAAATCTGTAATCAACGAGAAGTCCTGATCGCCGTAGTCGAGGTTCTCGCCACCCATTCCCCAGATAAAGGTATAGTTGTGGGTAGCAGCAGCCGAGTGGATTGACCATTCGGGTGAAAGAACGGCCTGATCGCCTTTCATCCATACGTGACGCGTCTCGCCTACCTCACCCATGAAGTGGCAGATAGCATGATCTTCGGGAATTTCGAAATAGAAGTAGGCTTCCATACGACGGCTGTGTACGTGTGCCGGCATCGTGTTCCACACACTTCCCGGAGCGAGTTCCGTCATACCCATCTGCAACTGGCAGGTAGGCAACACCTGATTCACCAGCATCTTATTGATGTTGCGGTGATTGGAACCTTCCAAAGAACCCATTTCAGCTACTACGGCATCGGCTTTCGTCACCTTACGGTCGGGATAATTGCGATGTGCAGTCAGTGAGTTGAAGTAGAATTTAGCAGGATGAGCAGCGTCTTTGCTTTCGAAAGTCACTACGCGGTCGCCCGAACCCAGATAAAGAGCTTCTTTATAGTCCAGTTCGAACTCTGCGTCGCCTGCTTTCACAATACCGGGACCGCCAACATTGTAGATACCCATTTCGCGACGGGTGAGGAAGAACGGAGCTTTCAGCGGATCAATCGCTTCGAGCGTCAGCACCTCTCCTACCGGAAGCGCACCACCTACCACCATACGGTCGTACATGGAATATACCATATTTACTTCATTGGGGACAAATATCTTTTCGATTAAGAAATCTCTGCGAATTCTTGTTGTATCATAACTTTTTGCATCTTCCGGATGCGCAGCATAGCGAATTTCATAGTTCGTTTTCATACCTTATTTATTTATAGTTATTGAATAAGTTCTCTATTCTACGTGCACTTCGTTTACGTACACGATGCAAAAATAGCAAAAGAAAACGGGTTTACCTTGCAATTTTGTTCCAATTATCCACCAAAAATGTCCAGAATCCGTGCAATGTATACTTTTTTAACGAACTATAATACGTTTTGGGAGAGATTTCTACTTAATGCAATGAAAAAAAGAAAGAAGCCTCTATCTCTCGAGCCGCAAGAACAAATAATATAAAATATAGAACAAGAAAAAGTATCTAATTTGCCAATTCAGCTAATAATTAGCAGTCTACACCGTTAAAATTGCATAAATAGGAGGCAATGTATTATAACACTAATTATAATATATTAGTTTTGTAAATGTTTAAATAGCAAGCAAAATCAACAAATACGTCAAGATATACAACTTATGACAATTATTAAAAGACGGACAGAAGATACTTTAATAAAGATAGGAGTGATATGCATTTACATGCTTCTATCCATTAACCTAACTTATGCCCAAATAAAAAATATAACAGGAATCATCATTGATGAGGAAAGCCGGGAACCATTGACAGGTGCTTCTGTCACAGTGAAAGGCAGTCGGCAAGGCTGTATTTCAGATCTGGATGGAAAGTTTAGTCTTCAACCAACCCTCCCCGGACAGCAAATGCTGGTTATTTCTTACATAGGATACCAAACTATCGAAGTGCCTGCCCGGCATAATATGATGGAAATCCGGTTGCGTCCGAACGTGAACGAACTGGATGAAGTAGTAGTGCAGGTAGCGTATGGCACTGTCCTCAAAAGATCAATTACCGGGGCTGTTTCCGTAGTGGACAGTAAGCAAATCGAAATGCGTCCGGTCAGTTCTGTTATCTCCGTGCTCAACGGAGCAGTACCGGGGCTACAGACAATTGACGGAGTGGGGCAGCCTGGTATCGAAGCGGAAGTCCGGATCCGGGGATACAGTTCGGTGAACGGAAGCAATAAGCCGCTTTACGTGGTAGACGGTATGCCCTATACGGGATGGATCACCGATCTTAATCCGGCAGACATAGAAAGCGTCAGCGTACTGAAAGATGCTGCTTCATGCGCATTGTACGGTAGCCGGGCTTCGAATGGTGTGATTTTAATTACCACCAAAAAGGCGAAGAAACAGGGAGTTTCTCTTCAACTGGACATTCGCCACGGCTTCAGCGCGCGTGGACAGGGTGATTACGAACGTATGAATGCCAATCAATTCATGGAAACGATGTGGCAGGGGTATCGCAACCAGCTTATCAGCAACGGCAGTAGTCCCGAAGAAGCGACCATCGCCACCAACAATGACATTATCAGCAAAGTAGGAATCAACATCTATAACAAAGCCGATAATGCCCTTTTCGATGCAAACGGTCATCTGGCATCCGACGCCCGGATACTGGACGGATATAAGGACGATCTCGACTGGTATTCTCCCTACACACGTAACGGTCACCGCCAGGAATACAACCTAAGCGGAGAATCCGGCAATGAAAAGAACCGGATCCGTTTCTCGCTAGGCTATCTTAATGAAGACGGATATACCAGGAAAAGTGATTTCAATCGTCTTAGCGGCTCACTCAACGCTGACTTCACCCCACGCCCATGGCTAAAAACGGGCTTGTCGCTCGGAGGCACTCACCAGAAAACGAACTGGGATATAGGAGCCGCCGGAAGTGCGCAATCCAATAACCTGTCGAATGCATTTTACTTTGCACGGAGAATAGCACCTATCTATCCGGTGCACCTCCACTATACAGAGGATGTATTTGCCAGCGACGGCTCATTGCTTCATTCCAAAGGAGATTATATCCTGAACGAAGAAGGCGGAAAACAATATGATGACGGTTCGGAAAGCCGTTCGGAATCGGATGCCGCCAGCAATGGACGCCATCTACTGTGGGAAAGCGAAAAGAACAAGTTGTGGAACGCTGCCAATACCTTGCAAGGAAATGCCTATGTGGACGTTTCTTTCCTACGCGATTTTACATTCTCATTGAAAGGCAATATCAGCCTGCGCAATATCGAGGACAGCCAATACGGAAATGCGGAAATAGGCGCTTACAAGGACACTGGTTTTATCAGCAAGATCGATCAGGAATATAAGGAATACACCCTGCAACAGCTACTGGCATGGAAACACCAGTTCGGCAGGCATTTCGTAGAATGGATGGTGGGGCACGAGAACTATGATTACAAGCTTAATTTCGACGCCATACAGAAAAAGAATGAGAGCTTTCCCGGAATAGACGAACTTTCAAATTTCACCACCACAACTTACAGTGAGGGATATAAAGACACCTATCGTACAGAGGGTCACTTCACACGGGCCCGGTATGACTACAACGAAACTTATTTTGCCGAAGCTTCTTTCCGGCGCGACGGTTCCTCCATCTTCCATACAGACCATCGCTGGGGTAACTTTTGGAGCGTAGGTATCGGCTGGATGCTTTCCAACGAAGCGTTCCTGAAAAACGTGTCGTGGCTGAACCGCCTCAAGTTACGGGTTTCTTACGGGCAAGTGGGAAACGATAACTTCGGAAGCAGTAATGGCCTGTACCAGTGGATGTCTCTCTACGGCTCTGCCGTCAACGGTGGAGAAGCCGCTTACTACAAAGTGCAGAACGAAAACCCGGAACTAAAATGGGAAACGAATTCTTCGCTGAATATCGGTCTGGAAACTCGTCTTTTCAACCGTGTGAACCTAAGTTTCGAATACTATAACAAGCATTCGGACGACTTGCTGTTCAAGTTTATCCAACCACTATCTGCCGGTGCCACTGACTCATCGACAGGCCTTTCCACCGTCTGGCGAAACATTGGAGACGTTTCCAATAAAGGATGGGAATTCTCTGCCGACGGGGATATCATCCGCAACCGGGAATGGGAATGGAATGTAGGTTTGAACCTTTCCAAAGTGAAAAACAAGATCGGAAAACTGCCGGATAAAGATCGGGAAGAGGGAATTACGAACGGAGATTTCCAGAAGTTCAAAGAGGGACACAGCATTTATGAATTCTGGCTGTACCAGTATGCTGGCGTAGACCAGATGACAGGTCGCAGTGTATATCTGCCGGACTTCAACGCTTATTACATTGCCGGAGAGGATGGAAAAACACCCGTAAACGGAGAAGAGAGCACCGAAGGTAAAAATCCGATTCCGACAGACAGTTGGGTAGACATCAACGGACAATATTATACAGGCGACCCGAGATATGCACGCAAAGACTGGTCGGGCAGTTCATTACCGAAGATAAACGGCTCGGTCACCACCTCTCTCCGCTGGAAAGACCTGACTCTGTCCGCCCTGATGATTTTCAGTTGCGGTTCCAAAGTCTTCGACCAGCCTTATCAGACTCTGACATCGGTAGGCGTACATTCATTGACTCCCGATTTACTGAATGCATGGACAGCAATCCCCGAAGGCATGACGCCCACATCGCCCAACCGTCTCGATCCATCGGGTATTCCGCAAGTGAATCTGGATGCAACGATCAATGGATATAACAGCCAGAAAGCATCTACACGCTATATTGTAAGCGGTGACTATCTAAGCATCAAGAACATCACCCTCTCCTATCGCCTGCCCGCCACATGGAGCAAACGATTGACACTCGGCGGCATCCGTTTGCATGCTGCCATAGAGAATGTCGCCCTGTTCAGCAAACGCAAAGGGCTGAACCCGGTACAGACTTTTGACGGAATCGTCAACAATTATACGAGTATCGCCCGTGTTTTCTCGTTCGGAGTCAACATTAACTTATAGCCTTATGAAGAAAAAAGCCATACACATGAAATTCCTGAATCACTCCATAGGATTCTGCCTGCTCCTGACGCTGTTGTGTTACTCCTGCGCCAGCGACTATCTGGATACCGCCCCTACCAATCAGGTATCTCCTGCCGATTTATTCAAGGATGAAGCGTACGCTGCCTATGCTGTCAGCGGATTGGAGAAGTTGATGAAAACCACTTACCCCACTAATAAACTCGATGGCGTGTCATTCAACGGTGAAGGATCTGTCAAACTGATGTATGCCGAGTATCAGGGGGCTGACATGTATTGTCCCCGCAACAATTTCTATACGATATTCAACGGGGCTTCTCATGCCATACCTACCAGTAGTTACACGGAGTATATGTGGCATTATTACTACAAAGTAATCAGTAATGCCAACGCTATTATAAATTATGTCGACCCCGAAGGTAGTCATAAATTCAAATATATTTATGCGCAGGCACTAACCTACCGTGCCTATTGTTACCTGCAACTGCTGCAGTTCTACTCGCCACGCTGGTGCGATTCGCAAAACGGCAGTGCTGAAGGGGTGGTTCTCCGGCTCAATACATCTTCTACCGGCGACTGTCCTCTTTCTTCTATGCTGGCCTGTTACGAACAGATTTACAACGACCTTAACCAGGCCATCACCTATTATCAGGCATCCGGAATTGCCCGCAAAGAAGACGAGAATCACAAAATCAATGTGAATGCCGCTTACGCCACCTATGCCCGTGCCGCACTCACCCGTGAGGATTGGAGTACTGCCGCCCATTACGCTGCACTAGCACGTGCCGGTTATCCGCTTATGAATGCCGATGAATATTTCGACGGATTCAGTACCGTCAACCGCGAATGGATATGGAGTATCTATGACAGTGAAGAAGAATCGCTGGGAAACTCATCCCTCGCCGCACGCCTTGCATACAACTCCTCCTCTACTCTTGTATGCACTTATCCGGCCTGTATCAACCGTGAACTGTACGATGCATTACCGGAAAGTGATATCCGCAGGGGACTTTTTCTCGATCCGCTCGAATATACTTATAACACGGGTGGTATAACAAACAATGGTCTGGGCGGAAGTGCACTCACCAGTTACGCCCAAGGGTTGCATCCCGACCTGAATACTTCGGCAAAAATATACGCTTATATGTCGTTCAAATTTAAGTGTATCGACAAAGTAGGTGCCATGCCTTTCAATCTTTTCCGCAGTTCGGAGATGTATCTCATCGAAGCAGAAGCCAACTGCCACCTGACGCCTTCAAAAGAAGCGGAAGCAAGGCAATTACTGAAAGAACTGATCCGCGACAGCGGACGCGACCCTCAATATACTTGCGACAAGAGCGGTCAGGCACTGCTCGACGAAATAAAGTTCTACCGCCGCATCGAACTATGGGGCGAAGGATTCAGCTGGTTTGACTTCAAACGGCGCAAAGACACCATCGTACGCCACACCTTCGAAGACGGAGGAAACTACATGA
Organism: Bacteroides ovatus; assembly: GCF_001314995.1. Classification (NCBI taxonomy): domain Bacteria; kingdom Pseudomonadati; phylum Bacteroidota; class Bacteroidia; order Bacteroidales; family Bacteroidaceae; genus Bacteroides; species Bacteroides ovatus. Next base: position 4,180,139 of record NZ_CP012938.1, on the reverse strand, counting down.
CCAACGCAGCCGTAACTATCAACCCGGAAGACGCCAACAACTGGATGTGGGTGATTCCCGCCAAAGAATACGAATATAACAATGCCATAAATAAACAATAAGAACACTGTAAATCCATAGTAATCAAGATGAAAATAGTCAGGTATATCAGTATATGTTTGTTGTTCACCTTTATCGGATCTCTCCTTCCAACCAAGGCGCAGGACAATCCGTACAAGATAGACCACTCTCTTTATCTACTTTATGAGGAGGCAACTAAACACCGTAACAACGCAACCGGACTGGAAATAGCTGATACTATCTATACCAAAGCCATCCGGATCAACGATAAAAAGGCACAATGCCTCGCTCTTACCATTCCGGTAATCTACTATTTCAATAATGGGAAAACGGAATTACTGGAGAAAGCAATCAGCAGGCTTCAGGAGATATCCCGAAAGAACAACTACCTGCAATATTACTACTTTGGCAGCATCTACAAAGTTAATTACCTGATGAACACAGGTAATACCCTGCGTGCGCTCCAGGAGGCTGAATTGACTAAAGAACAGGCATTTGCCGACGACTATCCCTACGGTATCTCCACTTGCCTGCGAATGATGGGAAACATTTACTTTGCGCGCAGGGAAAACCGGACGGCACTGGATTACTACCAACAATCGCTGGTATACACACAGGAGAAGCTCCCTGAGCAGGATATATCTTATATATACTGGAACATATCCATGCTCCAACAAAACCTGAAACAATATGAAGCAGCCTACGAAAATGCCGAGAAAGGAATCAAGTGTGCCAAGACTTCAACCAACAAATATGCCTGTATGCTGCGTAAATGCACACTTTTATACGCGCTCGACAGGGAGGAGGAATTCAAAAGCTATTATCAGGAATGTTTAAAAGCGACCGAAAAACATGGTGAAACCAGAAGGAATGAACTGAATAAGTTGAAGATATACAATTATATACTCAACCAACAATATGATAAAGCGCATGCTCTCGCCGACTCCACCTCTATCTTACATGAGAGAATAGCTTTTCAGGCAAATATTTACGCAAAAGAGCAGAAGTACAAAGACGCTTACCAAGCGCTTCAGAAGCTCCAGAGTTTACAGGATTCTCTGAACCAACTCATACAGACTGCCGACCTGTCGGAACTGAATGTGCGTATCGGCAACGAACAACTGAAAAGAAAAGCGCAAGCCTTGCAGCTGGAAAACACACAATTAAACCTGCAAAAGACAACGCTCGAACTGCAGCAAACGAAATCGCAAGTGGAAATCGAGAAGATGAACGCCGAAAATAACGAGCTACTACTAAAAAACCGTAACCTGGAGCTCGCACAATTCAAAGCGGAAACCGAACGTACACAGAGTCTTATGGTAGCTAAACAGGCAGAATCCGAACGCCAGCTGATGATATTGAAATTCATCCTGATATTCTTCTGTTTCTTTGCCATAGCCCTCACGCTCTACCTTTATCTACGCAGAAAATCAATCAGACAACTGCAAGAGAAGAACGAAGAACTGACGATTGCCCGCGACCGTGCCGAACAGGCAGACAAGATGAAGACTCATTTCATGCAGAACATGAGCCACGAAATCCGTACCCCGCTCAATGCCATCGTAGGATTCTCACAATTATTATCCAACCCGGATCTGCCATTGGAAGATGAGGAAAAGCTAGAATTCAGCTCGCTCGTCCAACACAACTCCGAACTGCTCACCACGCTTGTCAACGATATTCTTGACCTTTCCGCACTGGAAAGCGGCAAATACACCATGAACCTGACTTCCTGCCATTGCAACGAAATGTGCAGGCTCATACTCTCTACCGTAATGGATCGAAAAGCGGAAGGAGTGAAGCTTTATTATACCTCCGAAGTGGCAGACGATTTCCAGATCACCACAGATGAACAACGCCTGCAACAAGTGCTTATCAACTTCCTTACCAACGCAGAGAAGCACACAGAAAAAGGGGAAATCCATCTGCATTGTTCACTGACCGAGTATCCCGACAGAATCACGTTCTCTGTCAGCGACACCGGGCCGGGCATCCCTGCCGACAAGATGGATAGTGTATTCGAACGCTTCAAGAAGTTGGATGAGTTCAAACAGGGATCAGGACTGGGACTGAATATATGCCGCACCATAGCCGAACGATTACATGGAGAAGTCAAAGTAGACAAGAGCTACACCAATGGCGCACGTTTTCTGCTTATACTTCCATTAAAATAAGATTAGCTATTGACTTTCCTCTTTTTATTTTGTATCTTTGAGGAACAGAAAAAGAAAAAAGCAATATGAGTTATATAAAAATCAAGACATAATAACACATTATCAAAACATATATTTCCATATATGGAAGAACCGAATGAGGTTGTGTCAAAACGTTGGCACAACCTCTTTTATATTTTACAGTTCTGCTATATTTTCTTTTGGCTATGCTGCTTTTTCCTCATGCATTTGGCAACAAGTTGCTATATTCCAATTATATCGGGTTATAAATAGTCCCATAAACATATATTTGGCAACTGTAATGAGCCCCTTTCCTTCTTTTATCAGTTTAGCACACATTTTTTTGATATTAAAGGCTATAGCAAAGAAAGCAAAGTCCATTGTAACCTTGTCTTCTCCCACATGCCGGAATCTTCTGTATGCCATGTTGTATTTCATTTGTCCAAACACAGCCTCTGGTTCTATACACCTCCTGCCTCTATGCTTGATACCTTCTTCTGAGAGCAACCTTTCCCGTGCCTGCCGTTTGTATTGATTTAATCGGTGGTTGACTTCTATAATACGGTTCCCCCGAGCTTTAAAACAACTGCCACGCAAAGGGCAACCTTCGCATCTTTTTGCTTTATACCGGGCACTTTCGATGATGTATCCGCTCGCTGTCTTGTCACGTTTGGTTCCTATACGGTTCATGTGCTGTCCCATAGGACAAACGTAATAATCCTCTTGGGCATTGTAATGGAGACTTTCGGCATGGAACGGGTTGGGAGTATAACGAGGACGCTGTTCTTTATGGAAGTAATTGTACTTGATGAAGGCTTCTATCCCATTCTCCTGCATGAACCGGTAATTTTCTTCCGAACCGTAACCGGAGTCTGCCACACAGATATTCGGTAAACGGTTATAGCGGTACTGGAAAGAGTGGAAAAAAGGTATGAGGGTCAGTGTATCGGTAGGGTTGGGAAACAGACGGAAGTCTGTGATGAATTGGTTTTCAGTACCTATTTGCAGATTATATCCGGGTTTGGTCTGCCCGTTCTTCATGGCATCTTCTTTCATGCGCATGAATGTGGCACCAGGATCGGTCTTGGAATAGGAGTTACGTTCTCCAAGGGTATCAAGGTGATTGTCGTATTCTATCAGCTTGTCACGATACCCTTCAAGTTCCATGACCTGCTTCTTCTTTTTGCGCAGGGCTTTCTTTTCTTCCTTATCCTTTGTTGCAGGCTGGCGTTCCAGGGCTTCTTTAAGTTCATCCACTATGTCAGAGAGCCTGCAGGGAGTAAACTCCACGGATGTGTCTTTTATAGAGTTCTCCTGTGCAATGGCTTCATCCACCTGTTCCAAGAGAATACGGATTTTATCCATTAGTCTCGTACGGTTCCGTTCGACTGTCTTGCGCCAGACAAAAGTATATTTGTTGGCTTTGGATTCAATCTTGGTGCCGTCGATATACTCCACATCAAGGCTGATGAAACCTTTATCGGCAAGGACAAGAACCAACTGGGTAAATACATTATTTATTTCCTCCTTTACACGGTTACGAAAACGGTTGATCGTGATAAAATCCGGATGCTCATTACCGGCAAGCCAAATATAATGAATGTCACGAAGGAGGTGCTTCTCTATTTTACGGCAAGAATAGATATTATTCATGTAGGCGTAGATTATCACCTTAAGCATCATTTTAGGATGATAAGGACAACGGCCCGTTTCCTTATAAAGCTTCTTGAAACTCTCAAGATTGAGATTGTCAATAACAGCATTCACGATGCGGACCGGGTCGGTCGCAGCTATGTTTTCATCAATTCTTTGTGGAAAAAGAACGGTTTGGTTGGGAATGTAAGGACGAAAATGTAACTTTGCCATAACGAAAAACTTTATACCTAAAGATACGAAAACTTTGGGTAATAACAAAGCCCGGGCTTGAGAAAGTCTGGGCTTTGCGCATAAAAAAAGGCTGTGTCAGCGTTTTGACACAACCTCATTTTGTATATATAAATCCCACATATTCCAATAATTCTCTGAAAATAGTTTCTAATAAACTCAGATACCGTTCTTAATAAACTCTCTCACTATTTATTAAAAACGGTATTTGGATTTATTATAGAAATGTAAATATATTGTTGCTAACAATATAGAAGTCTATTCAAAGATGAGTAGGGCAAACATCGAAACAGTCAATATTACGTACAAATAAGCTATAACAAATTTCTTACATCCTAATAGAGAGATACTTCTTCAAGGCATCTTCCTCCGCTTTTGCAACCAAACTATAGAAATCATCATGTTGTTGTTCCGTATGTGAACGTTCTAATGACTTAAGAAGTGACTTTGCATCCACAAAAAAAGAAAAAGCCCCGAAAGATATCTCTTTCAGGGCTTTTCTTCGTTGGACTACCAAGATTCGAACTTGGACAAACAGAACCAAAACCTGTTGTGCTACCATTACACCATAGTCCAAACTTATGTGCTTTCTCTTAAAAAGCGGTGCAAAGATAGAGGTTTGCAAGCAAACCTCCAAATATTTCGTTCACTTTTTTATATTCTATCGAATGAATCATGCATTATTACTTTGCAATCAGCAGATAATAGTTCTTTTTGCCGCGCTGAACAAGCAGATATTTCTCGTCGAGCAGGTCAGCAGTCGTAACTACCTGATCAAAGGCTGCCAGCTTCTCCTTATTCAGCGAAACGCCACCGCCCTGAACCAATTTACGCATTTCACCTTTCGACGCAAATACGGCCGCATTATCAACGAATAGATCAACAGCCTTTACTCCTTCTGCCAATACATCACGGGAAATCTCAAATTGAGGCACTCCTTCGAATACAGCAAGCAGCGTATCTTCATCCAGTTTGCGCAAAGCTTCCGAAGTCGCATTACCGAATAAAATGTTCGATGCGTCTACTGCTGCGTTATAATCATCTTCAGAATGAACCATCACAGTCACTTCCTTAGCCAGACGTTTCTGGAGAAGACGCAAATGCGGAGCTTTCTGATGTTCGGCAATCAATGCTTCAATTTCTTCTTTCTCGATGGAGGTGAAGATTTTAATATAACGTTCGGCATCGGAGTCGCTTACGTTCAACCAGAACTGATAGAACTTGTATGGTGAAGTATAGCGAGGGTCCAGCCAGATATTTCCGGATTCTGTTTTACCAAACTTACCACCATCAGCCTTTGTAATCAGCGGGCAAGTCAATGCGAACACCTCTCCCCCATTGGTACGGCGGATCAATTCGGCACCGGTAGTGATGTTTCCCCACTGGTCAGAACCACCCATTTGGAGCTTACACCCCTTTGTTTCATACAAATGAAGAAAATCATATCCTTGAAGCAATTGGTAAGTGAACTCAGTAAATGACAATCCATCACGTGCTTCACCATTCAGACGACGTTTCACAGAGTCTTTCGCCATCATATAGTTTACAGTGATGTGCTTACCTACTTCGCGAACAAAATCGAGGAAAGTGAAGTCTTTCATCCAGTCGTAATTGTTCACCAGCTCGGCACGGTTAGGTACATCCGACTCGAAGTCGAGGAACTTGGCAAGCTGATTCTTGATACATGCCTGATTGTGACGCAATGTTTCTTCGTCCAGCAGGTTACGTTCTGCCGATTTACCGGAAGGGTCACCAATCATACCTGTAGCGCCACCGATCAGTGCCAACGGCTTATGACCGCAGCGTTGGAAATGACGAAGGATCATCACTCCACAAAGGTGACCAATGTGTAGCGAATCGGCAGTCGGGTCGATACCCAAGTAGGCAGTCACCTGCTCTTTGCTTAACAACTCTTCTGTTCCCGGCATGATGTCCTGCAACATGCCACGCCATCTCAATTCTTCTACAAAATTCATCGTATTACTCTTTAATTATTTGGTTTTTATTGTATTTCAATTCCATGTGCGACAAAAGTACGACTCTTTCTCGGAAGATACAACTCTTACGCCTTAAAAAAGACATTTTGGATATTCCGGCGAATCACCTCACACAACGCTTCCACTTCTACCCCACGCACCCTGGCTGCCTGACACAGGATATCTTCAATATCAAGCAAGCTGTCATCCGTTTCCAAAAATAGGCGTTCATCGGGGACTATCTGCATCGTTTCATCGGGATAATATTCCCCAAAAGAAAGATAAAACCCTTTCTTCAACAACTGTACCGCCTGCTCCGGTTTTCCACGAAAGCCATGCCATATCCAAGGTTGTTGGGGGCGAGATTCTTTTTTCACACCCAGCAGTTCTTCCATTGCTTTCACGCAGTGAATAATCAACGGCAAACCGAGCTTTTCCGACAACTTTACCTGTTCCTTAAACACCGCTAACTGAAGCTCCATCGGAGCTTTTGCCAATTTATCCAGCCCCGCCTCTCCTACAGCTACAAACTGCTTTCTCTGTAGCTGCTGTTGAAGAAAGCTCAATTGCTGACTGACATTACTCTCTCTCACCTCCCAAGGATGAATACCAATAGAATAATAAGATCCTCTACCCACAGCCACTTCCACATTCTCTGCCAGAGGCATATACAATGGAGGGTCTGCCAATAACGGATAATTGATGATGGATTTTCCTTGGGTATCAATTTCCTGTTTATGAGTATGGATATCTAAAATATCAGTCACATTCTTTTTCATTTTCTATTTCTCGTTTCAGTTGTCTCAAGGCACGGGATCATAACCGGAACCACCCCAGGGATGGCATCGCAGAATACGCCGCACAGCAAGATAAAGCCCCTTTATAGGACCATGTTTCTTAATTGCTTCGAGCGCATACGCTGAACAAGTAGGCGTGAACCGACAAGAGGGAGGAGTAAGGGGTGAAATACAAATCCGGTAAAAATAGATGGGAACAAGCAGGAAGAAGGAAAATACCTTTCTCAAAATTCCCGTAACGAATACCCACGCGGTAGATATCCGGGAGTTATGAGGTTTCATGAGAATAGTTTTTCGGAGATGCGCGCAAGCGCTATTTTCATTTTCTCTTCCAGCTCGGCAGTAGCAACAAGCTCGTCCGACAGATAGATAAAGGCAACGGCTAACCGTTGCTCCCGGCGTTGCAGTTCATCCACCAGAAGAGACTTGTTCTTCCGGTAGGCTTCACGTATCTGGCGTTTCACCCGGTTGCGTTTCACCGCCCGTTTAAAACGACGTTTCGATACACTGATTAATATGGAAGCAGGAGCCTCGCCCTGCTCGACAGGCATATATACAACGCGTATCGGAAAGATGGAAAACGATTTAGAAACACCGCCTTCAAACATCTTTCCGATCAAAATTTTACTATTCAGCCTTTCGGCTTTACACAAAGTATATATACCCACTCTGTTTATTTATTGTTTTCCTTGATAAACATGTCAAGTGCGGCAGTCATTGACGGAGCCTGCACCGTAGGAGCCTCAAGGTCCAGACGGAGACCTGCGTCACGTACAGCCTGTGCGGTAGTAGATCCGAACGTTCCGATCTTAATCTCTTTCTGATTAAAATCCGGGAAGTTCTTCTTCAAAGAAGTCACTCCGGCAGGGCTGAAGAACACTAACATATCATAATCAAACTCCTCGTCCGGTGTAAAGTCGTTGCTCACCGTGCGATACATCACAGCTTCCGTATGCTGAATGCTGTTCTTGTCGAGCAGGTTTTTCACATCGTCATTATGTACGTCTGACATCGGAACGAGATACTTCTCCGTTTTATGCTTTACGATGGAAGGAATCAGGTCTTCAATCTTTCCAGTAGCTCCAAAGAAGATCTTACGCTTACGATATTGCACATATTTTTGAATATACAATGCAACAGCTTCCGTCACACAGAAATACTTCATAGTTTCGGGAATTGTCACGCGCAATTCAGTACACAAAGTGAAAAAATGGTCAATAGCATGGCGCGAAGTGAATATTACGGCAGTGTGGTCGAGAATCGAAATTTTCTGTTGCCGAAATTCTTTCGCCGAAAGACTTTCAACCTTAATAAAGGGCCGGAAATCTATTTTAACGCCATACTTTTCAGCTATGTCGTAATAGGGAGATTTCTCTGACGCAGGCTTAGGCTGCGACACTAGTACTTTTCTAATTTTCAACGTCCTAAAATTTTATTAGCAAAATATTGTTCATTTGAATCATACCCTGATACAGTAAAAGACAAGGTACTATTTCAAGAGCGCAAAAGTACAAAATTAATAGGAAAAGCCCGCTAAATTGATGAAAAAAAAGCTTTATCCACTTATAAAACATCAATATTTTAGTGAAAATTAAAATAATAGACCCAATTATAACCAAATTCGTTAGACTCAAATCAAAATAAACCAGGAAAAGAACGAACGGAAAAAGGGCAAATCCGACATAATATATGAGCGCAGAATACGATTCCAGCCATATATTTGTCTTATTTTTATCAAAAAACGTCCACCCCAGAAACATATAAAGCAACCATTTTAGTAAGAAATAAGCGAGGCAAAAACCAACGTAAATACCCAGCAAAAGGAGAGAGGATACATGGTCCATCAGAGCGGGACATGTATCATGAAAATAATTGAGAAATGTGATGCCCGACAAGACACAGGTCTGCAATACAAGCACAAGGAGATAACGCACATCAGCCGCCGTAGAGCTATCAAAAATGCTCGTCCGTTCGCGATGCAATACAAAGTCTTTCACCTGTTGGGAGAGAAATTTCTTTCCACGTGCCAAGGCAATGGAGGAGAGAAAGAAGCAAGCCAGCAATGTCAGCGCAATAGCATCATCCGTACGGGGAGAGTAGGAGATAGGGGTTCCTTCAAAGCCAGAATCAACCTCTTGTACAGCATGAAGATCGGCCAACTGCAGGCTATCACTGTCTGCCTTTGCCGGACTAATCTGTTTCTGCTGGAGAAGAGACAAGGTATCCGTGTTCTGGGAACTTAGTGTATCACCTATCATATCGCTGCAAATTTACGAATGGAAATATCCCATACAGGAGTCTCATAAAGCAGCTGAACAGCTTCTTCCGGTGTCTGCGCCACTTTCCATATATCACCGTGTTGGCGTCGCATAAAGTTTTCATCGATTGCTTTTTCAAGCATTTCGAGCAATGGATCGAAAAATCTGTTTGTATTGAGAATTATAATCGGATTGAGATACAACCCCAATTGTTTCCAAGTGATAATTTCCAGCAATTCTTCAAGGGTACCGCATCCACCCGGCAAAGCGATGATACCATCACTCAAATTGGCCATCTTCTGTTTGCGTTCGTGCATGGATTCTACCTCGATCAGCTCTGTCAGTCCAGTATGATGCCAGTTTTGTTCCACCATGAAGCGGGGAATCACTCCGGTCACTTCACCGCCATTTTTCAACACAGCATCTGCCACAGAGCACATCAGACCGATACTTCCAGCTCCGTTTATCAAACGGATATGGTGTTCGGCAAGCAGACGGCCGAGAGTCTCGGCTGCTTGAAAGTAAACAGCATCTATCTTGGTACTGGAAGCGCTATATACGCATACGGAATTTATCTGGTTCATCTTCATCACTATCCATTATTATATCGAGAAGGCAAAATTACGAAAAAATTCCGTTATTCATATTCAACTTAATCAGAGATCATTTTTATCTCCGCATTTATCTATCTTCATAAAAAAATCTTGGACTTCTTACTTTTTAGAAGTCCAAGAGCTTTTCTCACAGAGAATACATCTATCACAGATTTCTCATCTACTAACAGGTGTATCACATTGTTGCTGAATAAACTTCATTATCTGAACCATAAAATTGTTCAAATACCCTACCAGTAGTAATCCAGCACACAATTAAAAAGTGATTTTAATTTTACGTTTCAATATACCTTAATGAGCCTTTCACAAGGCTTATTAAGCCCACGAATAAAAGTTAACCGACTCTTTCCCCTTTCGGTCATCTAAATCGTCATTTCAGCAATGCGCCATATATTTCAGCAGCGGGGCTTCAACAGTTAATGATTTAGGTATATCATCTTATGTTAGTTGCAAATAATATATATTCCAAAGATTTAATCTAATTCAAAATCTCCGATAAAGGCTTCCTTCGGAAGTTGTATCTCCAAAGTATATTTACCTTTTTCCTCACCTGCAAGATCAATATAAACCTTATCTACATTTAAATCAGTAGATGTATAAACCACTTCTCCCGTCTCTGCATCCTTGATGGTAACAGTTACAGTGGGAACAGTAGAAAGAAGGTCAATAGATAACAATGAGTTTTCAATAAAAGCATCAGGAGTAACAGGGATAGACCGATGTTGTACCTCAGTTTTATTCTTTAGCCTGATTTGACGTGCAGATATCATTTCATGTGCAAAAGAAAACATACTTACTTGAAGTAAGACAGTCAACAACAAAAAAGGTAAAAATTTAGCTTTCATAATAAATGGGTTTAAAATTTCGCTCCAAAAATACACAGATGAAGCAAAAGAAACGATTTTTATGCGGTAACAATGGTAACAGCCTTTCATTTAGAAGCAAAACAAGCCTAGAGAAATCAGCATATCTCACTGAATATCAACACCAAACACGCGATCGAAAATTTGAGCATCCATTTTGTTCTTTATACGATTTTTACGGGTTTTAAGAGCATCTGATGTAGCATCCATCAACTCCATCATGACAGTTTTCGAGCAACAAAGCAATGAAAGAACACAATAAAATATATCATCACCAGTTAAAGCCGGATAACGCTCCTTCAAATTCATCATCACATCAACAAATGCACTAGAAATTTCAGAACGTATCTCTTTTCTCAAACTACGCATCACCAATAGTTGTTTAGGAGTCGCTTTCTCTAATGCTTCCAATTGATCGTAACAATTAGTTGTTTTAAGTACAGATATACATAATTGAATTTGCTGCTCTGTTAACTTCGACCTTTTCTTATCTAGATCTTCTTTATTAGTTTCCGAAATCTCTTCCTCTTTGAGCAGCATAGTATCTACCCGATTTTGGGTCAATTCACGTTGTAATGCTATATAACGCTTTTTCCTTTTCCTATCATTCCACATAAAACAAAAGACACAAATAATCATTAAGAAAAAGAATACAGAAACCAAAGTAAAAACCAGCATTTTAGTATGTTCTGACAATAGCCTCTTATGTTCTTCTAATTGATGTTTATCCATAAGTCGATTGAGTTCTTCATTGTCATTCATAATCTGCATAGAATCATAAAGCACTCTATATGCATCCATATTTTCTGTCGCAATCTTCCATTCACCTCTTTTCTTTGCTATTTGATGCATTCCATCATAGCAAACAGCCTTTCCATAAATATTAAGTTGGTCTATATTCTTACTAAAGAAATAACTGGCAGAATCAAGTTTATTCAAATTCAACATAATTTGAGCTTTTGACAAACAGACATTAACAGCATCATCCCCTTGCATAATCATTGCTTTCGATACATATTTATCGGCTTGAACATAATCTTTTTTTTCATTGTAAACCATAGCGAGGTCATGATAAAGAGCTCCTATCAAACTAGAGTCTTGCTCTGCTAATGCATAATCAAGAGCTTTTTGATAATACAACAATGCGCTATCCTTTTTATTTTGTAATAAACAGATACGTGCAATACCTCTCAATGGATATGTCTGCTGACTTCCCCCCTCTAATATCTGATAAGCTTGGCGATAAGCCTCAATCGCTATATCATACAAATCATCTTTTTCATAACAGTCCGCAAGATTATCATATATCATTGCCAAGAACTCATCCCTAACAGGCATCAACCGAATTGCCGTCAAATACTCGTCTACAGCAAATGAAGTATACCCTTTCTCTAAATAAGTAGCTCCCCAATAATAATGAGCTTTTGCAGCACGTACACTTTTCTTCTTATCACCATAGTATTCAACAGCCATTTTTATCAGCGAGTCATCTCCTAAAGCAATATAATTTTTATGCCTTGCTTGCGTAAGCAATAGCGCATAAAGTGCTCTGTCAGCACGTGGTAATTTCTGTGGGGAGGAAATTGATTCCAAAATGGATAATGCACTATCAGGATATATTTCCATCAATGAGTCAGCAGATAGTAGCAATGGACTCTTCACCGAAGAAGAGCAGGAAGATAGAGAGACAGACATCAGAATGCTACCTACGCTGACAAGTAAACTAAAGAACAACAATAAATAGCGTTTAGGATAACAACATCTTGTTTTCATTAGGCAGTCCGTTTATTTACAGGTCAAAAGTAGCAAATTCCGGCAAAAGAAGTTTAATATCCAAAAGATATTTATTTAAATATAACTTATTTAAAATCAAGAGCCACAACCTCATATCCTACTAGAAGGAGTTGAGATTGTGGCTCTTATCGAATGAGCTAAGCTCGCTTTCAGACTGTTTTACAGACCAAAAGCAGCTTTAATTTTATCTACGTAGTCGAGTTTCTCCCATGTAAAGAGTTCCACTTCCACTGTTTTATCTCCTTCGTAACGAGAAGAAAACTTCTTCGTTATCACTTGCGGTTCACGTCCCATGTGACCATAAGCGGCTGTTTCCTGATAAATAGGATTACGAAGTTTCAGACGTTCTTCGATTGCTTTCGGGCGAAGATCGAACAACTGATCGATAACGCGGGCAATCTCACCATCCGTCATGTTAACGTGGGAACGGCCATAAGTATCTACAAAAATATTGATCGGACGAGCCACACCGATAGCATAGCTCACCTGTACAAGCATTTCATCTGCTACACCTGCCGCAACCATATTCTTTGCGATATGGCGTGCTGCATAAGCTGCACTACGGTCTACCTTGCTAGGATCTTTTCCGGAGAAAGCACCACCACCGTGAGCACCTTTACCACCATAAGTATCAACGATAATCTTACGACCTGTCAAACCGGTATCTCCGTGAGGACCACCAATTACGAACTTGCCCGTAGGATTCACATGATAAATGATTTTATCATTAAACAGTGCCAACACTTTATCGTGATGGATAGAAGCAATGACACGAGGCATCAGAATTTCAATCACATCACGGCGGATGATAGACAGCATTTCTTCGTCAGCTTTCAGCTGGGCGGCTTGAGAATCATCTTCCGGTTGGATAAAGTCATCATGTTGCGTAGAAACAACGATTGTATCGATGCGAACAGGAGTTCCGTTGTCATCATATTCGATAGTAACCTGGCTTTTGGCATCGGGGCGGAGGTAAGTCATCACCTTTCCTTCACGACGAATGTCGGCCAGCACTTGCAGAATGCGGTGTGCCAGATCAAGAGAAAGCGGCATATAGTTTTCCGTTTCATTGGTAGCGTAGCCAAACATCATACCCTGGTCGCCTGCACCCTGTTCCATCGGGTCCTGACGCTCTACACCACGGTTGATATCGGGACTTTGCTCATGAATAGCGGAAAGTACGCCACAAGAGTTACTTTCGAACATGTACTCTCCTTTGGTATAACCGATTTTCTTAATCACTTCGCGCGCGATGAGCTGGAGGTCAACGTACGCTTTTGTTTTCACTTCACCCGCTAGCACCACTTGTCCGGTAGTCACTAGTGTTTCGCAAGCTACTTTCGAACTGGGGTCGTAAGCCAACAGTTTGTCAAGCACAGCATCCGATATTTGATCGGCTACCTTGTCGGGGTGTCCTTCTGACACCGATTCGGATGTAAATAAGTATCCCATCTTTTTAAATTAAGAATTAAAAATTGAAAATTAAAAAATGAGAGAGAGTAGGAGAGGCGAGTGCTGCAAAGGATAAACCGAAAGGCGTCAATCAGACGTGTTTTAGCATTTTTTTCCGTGGTTGCAAGCTACTCAAATCTGTCCACACTTTCATTTCGGTTGCAAAGATAAAGAGATTTCGGAGATAATGAGTATCTTTGCCCTGTATTTAACACATAAATAGATTTATAATGATTCTAAATAAGAAATTAAAAACGCTTTTGGTGCTGGCTCTTTATATAGGCTTCACGATTGCTATCTACGCCATTGTTTGCCATTTCATCGACAAGCCGTTTCAGGAGATTCATTTGCTGTATGCAGTATTGATAGGATGCATTGCCTATTTACCGGTCTTTATTGCGGAGAAAAAGAAGAAGTAAGCTCCTTTATCGTTTTTCCAAGTACCGGATGCACTAATCCGGGAGCAATTTCCGCCAGTGGTTTCATGACGAAGTCACGTTCTGCCATCAACGGATGTGGGAGGATCAACTTTGCTCCTGAAGGAGAAGTGGTGGAAAGTATCAAATCATCATAAAGCAACAAGTCAATATCAATCAGGCGGTCGCTATATATGCCGTTAACGGATTTCTTCGTACGTCCCAATTTCTGTTCAATCGCCTGCGTTCTCTGTAAAACGTCTATGGGAGCCAATTCGGTATCTACACAAACCGCTGCATTCAGGAAACTGTTATCGGAAGAAAATCCCCAAGGGGCAGTTATGTAAAAAGCAGACAGGGAAACGATTTTCCCTACCTGCTCTTCTATTTTCTGCACGGCATCCCGAAGATTTTGTTCTTTATCCCCAAGGTTAGTGCCGAGTCCCAGATAAACTTTTGCCATTATTTGTCCAAAATCAGCATTGCATCTCCATACGTGCCGAAACGGTAACCTTCTTTCAATGCTACATGATAAGCATCCATCACCTGGTCATAACCACCAAAAGCAGCTACAATCATCAGTAAGGTAGAAAGCGGCATGTGGAAATTGGAAATCATTGAATTGGCTACGGTAAATTCATACGGAGGGAAGATAAACTTGTTAGTCCATCCTTCAAATTCCTTGAGATGTCCGTCAGTGCTGACTGCGCTTTCAATAGCACGCATCACTGTCGTACCTACCGCACATACATTTCTACCGTTATCTTTGGCACGATTCACGGTTTTCACCGCCATTTCGTTTACAAACATTTGTTCCGAATCCATCTTATGCTTCGTCAAGTCCTCTACGTCGATGTCGCGGAAGTTACCCAGACCAGCGTGCAAAGTGATATATGCAAAGTCCACACCTTTGATTTCCAGACGTTTCATCAACTCACGGCTGAAGTGCAAACTAGCAGTCGGAGCAGTCACCGCACCCTCGTTCTTTGCAAAAATAGACTGGAAGCGTTCAGCATCTTCCGGTTCTACGGGACGGTTGATAATAGAATGGGGGAGTGGAGTTTCACCCAGAGAATACAGTGCCTTTTTGAACTCGTCATGAGGTCCGTCATAAAGAAAACGGAGCGTACGTCCGCGAGAAGTGGTGTTATCAATCACTTCAGCCACCATTGAATCGTCCGGCCCGAAATACAGCTTGTTACCGATACGTATCTTACGTGCCGGATCGACCAATACGTCCCACAAACGAAGCTCTTCATTCAACTCACGCAACAAGAATACTTCGATACGAGCACCTGTCTTTTCCTTGTTACCATACAAGCGGGCAGGGAATACCTTTGTATCGTTGAATATAAACACATCTTTATCATCAAAGTAGTCCAACACATCTTTGAACATCTTGTGCTCAATCTTACCTGTATTACGATGCAATACCATCAAACGAGACTCATCCCTATATTTCATAGGATGTAGAGCGATCTTATCCTCGGGTAACTTAAATTTGAATTGTGATAATTTCATATCTATTCCTTATTACGTTAATTATTTTCTTCCTCATTTTCTATCTCCTGTCCGTCGATCCACTCTTTAAAGTGTTCGGGATTCAGACAGTCTTCCAACCGGACATCACCTACACGGGTACGGATCAATCCTGTCAGGTGAGCTCCGCTATGGAGTGCTTCGCCGATGTCGCGGGCCAAGGCGCGGATATAAGTCCCTTTGCTGCATACGACACGGATTTGAATCATCGGTTCCGGATCATCCAGGCGACATTCCAGCAATTCAATCTCGTCGATAACAAGCTGTTTTGCTTTTAGTTCGACTTCTTCTCCTTTCCGGGCCAGTTCATAAGCACGCTTGCCGTCTACCATACAGGCAGAGAAAGCAGGAGGCACCTGATCGATAGCACCAATAAAATGCGTCAGTACTTCTTCCACCAGTTCCCTTGTGATATGTTCAGTAGGGTAGGTGGCATCTATCTCATGTTCCAAATCATAGGAGGGGGTAGTAGCGCCCAAACGCAACGTTGCGACGTACTCCTTCGTATGATATTGAAACTCTTCTATCCGTTTTGTTGCCTTGCCTGTGCATACAATCATCACCCCCGTTGCAAGAGGGTCCAGTGTTCCGGCATGGCCGACTTTTAGTTTTTTCACTCCGATCCGACGGCAAATATGATAGCGGGCGTGCCCTACTACTTTAAATGAGGTCCATCCGAAAGGTTTATTGAAAAACAGTACTTCTCCTTTTTTAAAATTCATCAGCCAATTTCTAAGTTGTATCCAAGCAGCAGCATTACCAAAATGGTTCCGCCAACAATAATTCTGTACCAGCCAAATGCCTTAAAGCCATATTTCGTAACGAAGCTAATAAAGAACTTGATAGCCAGCAAAGCGACGATAAAAGCTACTACATTACCTATAATAAGTGCCGGCATATTGTTGACAAGAATCTCCGTACCGCCATCCAGAAAGAGTTTCAACACCTTGTAACCGGTTGCCGCAAACATGGTTGGCACGGCAAGGAAGAATGAAAACTCGGCAGCATCCTTGCGAGTCAGCTTCTGGGCCATACCTCCGACGATGGTAGCCATCGAACGGGATACTCCCGGTATCATGGCAATGCACTGAAACAAACCGATATTGAATGCCTTTCTTTCTGTCAGCACCGTATCTTCGCTTCCTTTCGAAAAGATCTTATCGCAGAACAACATGAATATACCACCGATCACCAACATCACTGCCACTATTGCTACACTCTCCAGCATCTCGTCTATCTTATCGCTGAACAGGAATCCCAAAATGGCGGCAGGAATAAAAGCTACCAGTAATTTCCAGTAGAAATCAAATTTATGCAGAAAACACTTCAATGCGGAAGCACCCGCAGGAGCCGGTGTATGGTTCAACCGGAAAAAACGCTTCCAATAAAGACAAACCACTGAAAGAATCGCGCCAAACTGGATAATAACAGTAAACGCTTTTACAAATTCAGTACTTTCTACTCCTAAAATGTTTTGCGTAATAATCATGTGTCCCGTAGAAGAAACCGGAAGAAACTCTGTCAATCCTTCTACAATAGCAATAATAATCGTCTCAAATGTCGTTAAATCCCCCATCTTTATTCTTCTGTTTTTTGTGTTTTAGGTTTGCGTAATACAGCGTAAATCATAGACAAGAAGCCAAACAGGCAAACAACCGGCGCTACCTTGATTCTGCGTACACTGAAAATATCGGGTTCAAAAGAGGTTTCGGACGATGTAGGTCCCGTCATCAATAGAAAGCCGATAATAACAATCGCCATCCCTATCGCGAGCAAGATAAAGTTCACTTTATCAAAGGCAAATTTCTGCTTGTCAGACATAGTTTATTAATTTTAAATATAGTACAGGCTGTTGGCTTTCATTCTCAAATATTTATTCATGGAGAAATAGGCACATAGCCACGTTATTACAATTCCAAATACCAATACGCTTGCACAGACAATCAACATGACTTCGGGCGTGATGACCTGAAGTAATTCTTGTTCATACGTCACGGCCCAATAGGCGGTTCCCATCAATACGGAATCGGCAACGATGGCTGCCAGTATTCCGCTCCATACATTCTTTCGAAGGAATGGCCCTCGGATGAATCCCCAACTCGCCCCTACCAGTTTCATCGTATGAATGAGGAAGCGTTTCGAGTAGATAGCCAGTCTTATCGTATTGTTTATCAGAGCAAAAGAAATAAAAGTGAGCACCACTGCCAGAGCGAGCAGCACCAGGCTGATATTTCGTATGTTATCATTCACAGCGTCAATCAGTTCCTTTCGATAGAGCACGTCTTGAATATTGGTGTTCTTTTTAATCATTTTCTCTATCTTTGCGATGCTGTCGGAATTGGCATAGTCGGAATGAAGCTTGATTTCGATGGAAGCGGTAAAGGGGTTATAGCCCAGGAATTCTTCCGGGTCAGTTCCCATTGCCTCCGTCTGCTCTTTCAATGCTTGTTTTTTAGAGATGTATTCGGATTGTTTCACGAAAGGTTCCTGATTCAGTTTTTTCTGAAGTTTCAGTATATCCGCTTCTTTCATATCGTCACTGATAAGAACGGAGAAACTGATATTCTCGCGGACATATACGGAAAGATTGTGCGCCGTCAATACGAAAAAGACAACCAGTCCTAACAACAGCAACACCAGTGTCGTACTGATACTCGACGTGATGAACTGCATGTCGAAGATTGAACCTGACTTATATTTGTTTTGATTTCCCATGCGTTATCTCTTTTTTCGGAATACATAAATCATGGAACTACTGCGTTCTTTCCGTCCTAAAGCATTAAACCACGCTAACGTTCCGGCAAACATCCCTTTCAGGAAACTGCATGAACTGCCACGATGTTTTTCGCTCAACATGGATACGTAGAACGCATCGAACGGCATCGGATGACGCGCCGCCATAATAAAGCCATGACGGGAAGCCAATTGTTGTATAGTGCCCGGAGTAAAATGCCAGAGATGACGGGGAACGTCGTATGCCGCCCAATACTCGCCATAACGTTGAGCATCATAAGAAGAGCAGTTGGGTACGGCTACAATCAATACTCCTTTTTCTGTCAGCAACTCATGAAGTCGCTGCCACACTTCACCAAGGTGTTCCAGATGTTCCATCACATGCCAAAGGGTGATGACATCAAAACTGCCGGGAGCAAACTCTTTCAGAGCCGATTCGGGCTTTACGTCCAAATCGAAATGCAGCTTCGCAAACTCACGTGCCTGCGGACTTTTCTCCACCGCCTCCACTTTCCAGCCCCGGCGAACCATCGTATCGGAAAAGTAACCGGTTCCCGTACCTATATCAAGCAAACGCCCTGTTTTACGATGCGCTTCCTTGGCTACCAGGCGCGCTTTGCGGCCCAGCATATAGGAACGTACATAATGGTAGATATTATTCATCGCGCCTTTGCGCGTATCAGTGTGAGAGATATAGTCGGGAGTCTCATAATACTTGCCTATCTCTGCTTCCACGGGGACTCCTTGTGTGAATGTAAATCCACAGTCCTCACACGAATACAGTTCAAACTGTTCGCCCGAAGCATAAAAATCCGTACAAGTCATGACGCGTTTCAAGTGCGCACCGCCACACACCGGACAAGCATTTATACTGAGTTTCTCCATTAACTATCTAAGCAAAATTAAGTGCTGCCTCGAATGACAAGACAACACTATACCCGAATTTGGTGCAAAGAAACAAATAAAAAGTGATGGATTGGGGTTTTGTTAAGGACTTTTAATAGAAGAGTTGTCCCGGTATGAAGTGGGAGTAGTTTTTACAGCTCATATCGGGACAAGATATCTTTTTGAAGAAAGATCAAAAAGTCAGGTTAACAGAAACTATTTAAATTCTATATTAATACGATAACCAGCTAAATCTACAATTTTTTCCTTTTCCTGAAACGAAAGCGAATCATAGTCCTTATCCCATATTTTCAACGATATTTTATTTCTTTCATCTTCGAATAACTTTATTAAGTCATACAAGCAATTATAAAAGACCCGCCAATCAGAAATCGAGAAACCATTATTATCTTCTATATGTACTTTCATATACACTCCGGCACCTGATATTTCTAATTCTTCTTCCTGATTGATATTACGCCTAGTAAAAATACATCTTCTACTTGCACTATCAAGATAAAAAATATAATCTACAGCTAAACCGCGGATATCAGATAATTGAGTAGGGGTGTTTTGTACTTTTATATGTCCCCCTTCATACAGATCAATATTAAAAAAACACCTATCAGTTGCTCTTAACAGTTCAGTTTCATCGTTATAGCACGACAAACACCAGTCGATTGTACTATCTGACAAATTAATATTAGTAAATACCGCCATTTTCACGCCACCTTTTTTAAGCAACAAAGAATCATTTAATAATGTACATAATTTAGGGAAAGCATGACTGTCGTCCACAAAATCATAGCCAGTACGAATTAGTCCAGGTAAATCAGTAAAAACTATTTTAGGATGAGATTTTGCATCAACTATTAGTTTAATTCCATATATAATTGAAAAAAACAACAGGATTAATAAACAAGCTACTTTTCTATTTCGCATAACTATTTAAATTTATCCATTGGTTACCAGACTTCCAAGGTGCATATATATAAACTTTAGCATTTGGTGACGCCATTATTAAACTTCTTGCAGCATTAATATCAGGTGTTGATGGAACAAAGTCCACATTAGGATTCGTACCTGTATGGCTATGAGCATCGTATACTTGATTTTCAAGTTTGTAATCTTCCCTAAAACAGAGAAACTAGGTGCTTGGCTATTCTGGTGAAGAGTACCGACAACAGAGAATACATAATACCCTGATACAAATTGAATATTTTCTAGTCAGCTTATGCCAGGGTAAGACACATAGGCAAGTAGATTCGTTTACTTACTATTATCCTTTACTAGATTCACGTTTCTTTGAAATCTCTCATCTGCATCATCTGATAGTCTCTGCTTGTCAGTATTACTCATAGCATCCCATTTATCAGACCAAAATCTGAATCTCGACATTTCCCCATCCTTCTTATCATATATACCGTGGTTTAATATCTGAAATTGAATACTAGGAGACGTCATAGAAACATTAAATCCATAATTATCAATATCATGAAACATCACTTTTGTTTGAGAATCTTTCCCATTTACATTTATAAGGCTGTATGTTGATCTGCAAAATAGATTATAGAAATACTCCCAAGGATCTTCTTTCAACGTCAGATTTCTAAAGAACTCATCTTGATGAGGCAGGCTTTTATATTCTAAAATTTTTTTTTCATTCGGTCCCAAAATAATGGACAAAGAATCACCAAGTGACAAATAAAGGCTATCCTGACCATCTACAACAGCATAATGTTTTTTAGTACTTGACGACAAGTAAACAATGGAATCTGTATTGTTTTTCAGATACATTTGTCCATATACGTTCTTTATCATTGTAGTATTCTGGTTTTCATTCCAAAGCAAATTCCGTTTTATACTATCCACATTACAACTTAAATAGGAATCGCTCAACTCAACATCATGAGACATAATCCCCATCTGTACTGGGCATCCTTTCACATATCCCGAAAAATAGGGCCACAATTCCGTAATATTAAAATATGTGTCCCATTCCCTAAGCAATGAAGTATCTATTAATATTTTCTTCTCTCCAAGTTTGGAAACAACCAAAAGCCAACTCTTTCCCCCGCCTCCTTCTACCACAAAATTGCCCGAATAACCAGACGCCTCTATCATTTCCTTTACAGACATTGGTGCCTCATCCAATTCTATAAAACAGAGATACTTATCCTTGTACTTAATGATCTTTGAAGGATATTCAAATTTTAAATCTGCCGGACAATCAGCTGCTTGAATACTGTATATATGATTGGAATCATTAATAGCCAACTCATATAATACTACATATTCATTAGCAATCAAGCCACTATCCACAAGCAATTTGGTTTGCGCTTCCACCGCTTGCTGAACTTTGTTTATAGTAGGCTGTTTACAGCCTACTATAACAAATAATAATATCAAATTTAGAAACGTAGTTCTCATTACTTCATAAATTTATCATTTAACTTATCTAACAACGTTTTACCCGTATCTATTTTATATGCATTATTACCAATACGTGAATCTTCACTATTGTAGAAGAATAATACTTTACTATCCCTGTGATAGACAGCACCTGTCTTTATTTTCAAATTTTTCATGTCTTGGTCAGAAGCTTGGGCATTATATGGATGTGAATGCATATCTATCACTTTATCTCCTTTTACATTCAATTCACTCTGTTTATCAGAGAATACACTATCTTCTCTACCCGAAGTTCCGATAATAGCCGTTTTATCTCCCTTATCATTATATATATCCAACTTCCATTCAACAGAAGTGTTATCAGCTCCAAATTTGAAAACTTCGGCTGCATCCTCAAGGCTTGATGTTGAATTATAAGTTTCAAGACCTCCTGATTTACCATCTTGCATATTATACATTCCAGAAAGTATTTTTTTATCATTCACAGTTATCGATTCAACACCTGATCTAGTGCTCATCAATCTATCATCAGTAGAACCCTCTACAACAGTTTTGAAAAGCCTACCTGCACTGTTTACTGTATAATCAGTTTTTCCATCAATATCTACTCTCAACACTGGATTATTCTTACAGTAGCTATACGGATAAGATTTTTTATTTATTAAGTATTAACCCTCCAGGCTCTTCACTACAATATCCATATGTCGTATTAATTATTTGCCCATTAATATAGTTATACCACCAAAACATATCCATATCACCCCTAAAATGCATCTCAAACTGAAACTTTTTAGAATCAATGCAATTGATGAATATAGTTCGATCCGTCTTCTTAAAAAAATAGTCAAGAAAAGTCTCTCCGCAATAGAAATCATATCCTTTGTAATAGAATATAGCATCCGTGTACCTTGCATGATTTTTAAACCTAGGCAAATATTCAACTCCAATTGAGAATTCTGTCGAATCGGACAATATGTCAAAAGAAAAAGCTATTTTATTTTTTAATCCTTGATACATAGGACAGCCTTCTGTTTTCGTTATAATAGAATCTAATATTGGATATAAACATTCCTTTACTTCATACACTTTTATTTCCTTAGTTATATAATCTTTTGCTTTGTAAGGTTTAAACTTAACAATTTCTTCGCTAGACCTGCATCTAACAAATAGCAGAATTAACAACATGACAAATGAGAAATAAACTAATACTTTCATAACTTTTTTATTTCATTATTTACGTACTTTATTTGTATAGTCATAATATTTTCCATTGTTTAATATTCTAAAAACAGCTTTAGGAGAATCTTCTAATATATTTTTAGCGTTTCCTATGTCAGCATTATCTTTTGATGGCGTAGTACGTCCAATTCCTGGATGAATATGATCCGCTCTGATAACTTGAAAACCTAACCGAGTATATTTCCCAATCTGGTAACTTCCTAATCCTATTGTACTATTTTCATGACTTGTAGTTATCAGGTTAACACTATTCCCCTGATTATCATTCATAAAGTATTACTCCATTCCACGTCAGTATTTTTATCTAAAAAGTTCATGATACTCAATGATTCATTATCACTTTTCACTTCATACGCGTGGCTTTTTATTGTTTTTCCAGTAGCTCTTCCCTCTTGACTCTGCATAACACCTGTAATTTGTTTAGAACTCATATTCTTCATTTCTGTACCCGAAAGTATTCCTTTACTTATCTGTATCCCTGTCTTATTGCCAGTTTTATCATAGTCTTTTACAGTATTAGATGAATACTTTTCTTTACTATACAATACATCATAACTATTGCCCCCTTCATTATTTACTTTTGAAATATATCCATTCGTATCAACTGCATAACCCGTATAAAGCATACCTGTTGGATCAATATATCTTATAGGATTGTTATTGCAATACCCATAAGAACTTAATGAATAATACTTCTCCGCCATAGGATCCACCACATGCCATCTACCTAACGCAGCATTATAGTGCCTTGCCCCGTAATCGTACCAATCCAAACCATTCTTCCTATCCAACTCCTTACCATTATACTTATAAGCCTGAACAGAGGAAGAAGACGAAGCAAACGTACCACCGAAAGGATAATAATGATTCACCTCCTCTATGTTTCCATTTTCATCAGCAACCACACGATTATTTCCTTGATGGTCCTGAATATAATAATGATACTTGTTGTCCGAAAAAGAAACATAGCCGCCTTCCACAAGCAACGTTTTAGCTATACCATTTTCATAGATCACATTGCCGCAATAGTCAGTGGTAGTATTCGTATCACCTGCCTGATGAACTGTCCGAAGTTTTTTCCCTGTTGCATCATAACTATATGAAATATTACTACCATCACCAAAAGTTATCCGGCGAGGTAAATTTAAGAAATTATATTGAATATCAAGAATATTCTTATTCAAATCTTTCGTCAAATTACCATTCGCGTCATAAAAGTACTCAACTTCACTGGAAACACCATTTCTAAACTCAAAACCGTTATTGTAAACTGATGCAGTAGCCATATCTTCAACAGCCTCCAATTGATTGCCATTGTAAACCATATACAGACTATCAATAATTTCATAAGTATCAATCCCTGTCTGTCCATAACGTCCTAAAAAAGTTATATTCCCGTGTTTGTCATAACGATAAGAAGTATCAAAACAGTTCATTTTTCTATTATTACTCTCCAGATAATTTGCCGTCTTCAACCGCGACAAGGCATCATACGTAAAATCATACCCTCTTTGGATATTGTCTGAAGTCACTTTCCAATCCATACCGGAAATATTACCACTATAACAAACACTGTTAGTCCCGTTCGAACGTTTGTCATTATAATACAACTTCTGGCTAAACAGGGGACCGTTAATGGCTGTTATCCAAGAACGTACATTATAATCATACCAGCTTTCAAGACGTCCACAGTTGCCATGGCGGCATACATCCGACAAGCGCCCGAGAGCATCGTAATATTTATCCGTTAAAATAACAGGGTTTCCTCCATTCAAACTGTGCTTCGCAAGTAGCTGGCGTCCTGCATGATCGTACGTATAAGTATATTCTTCTGTCTGTGTACCTTTTCCTGCGGCGGAATGGACATGCTTCCGCTTCAAAGGATTACTGGTAAAGTCATAAGCTATATATTCTTTTTCAAAGCCTTCAGTTAAATGATTACCACTTTTACTCTGTATCATCCGTCCACGATAATCATAGTACATTACTGATGGAATATATCCAAGAATATTCAGATTAGCACTGTCACGATAGGCTGTTAGTGTTCCGGTCAACAAAGATTGAGCACTATCTTCAGATCGTTCTCCATAACCGGAAAGCGGCGTGTATTCGTAGTCCGAATTCGCGAAGGAAAGAAAGCCATTCATTCCCATGAAAGCATAGTTATCGTAATAGTTCACGGTTAGTATTTCCGCATCTATCAACGATGTTCCGGATAAAGAATAACCTTTGTAAAGCCCCGTATAATCATTGCAGACAACATTCACCACTGTATCAAGGGCACTTTGAGAAAGCTCAAAAGTATTCTTACAAACTCCTGTAAGACACACTCTTCCCAAACCGTCAGTAATGGAAAAACTCCACTCACCCCGTTTACGCTGTTCTCCATCCTGGGTAAATACAGGATAATCTGCTTTGTCATACACATAACGTATCCAATCCTGTCCCGGAAGTCGTTTTGCTGTTATTCGGAAGCGCTTGTCATACTTATAGAGATAGGCGTAATCGCGAAGAATGAACGAAGAGGCATTGTTCCACAGATTTCCAGATTTTATATAATCCGATGCTCTAGGTGGCAATACTACATGTAAATTTCCCCATTCATCATAGATGTAGTTTGTATCATAGAACTCATGATAGGGAGCACGGACTATTTGTCTGTTTAAAACTATTTGCCCAAAACGGTTTTTGAACTCAAGAACAGCGTTTCCTTCTTCATCCGTCCGACGGGTTACGTGAAGACTACCTGTCGGATAATTACCTGCCGGAGAGATGGCGACTAAAGTATCAGCATTTTCCGTCACATCCTTTATTTGATAACGGATACAATTAAGCGAATCATTTCCCACCACATTCGTCAACTGATATATTGTTTCAACGGCTTTTCCTTTTAGTTCCGGCCGCAAGTGAAGGCATCTCTAAATGAGCACTTAGGAAATCGCAAGCATTAGTTCCTGAATAATTATCGTTATAAGCCAATCGATTTCCATTTTTATCTAACAAGTACACTTCAGTATCCTCCACTTCCGAACCGCAATGGAAAATTTCCGCATCCATTACGCGAGGAAGTGTGAAACGGTAGCAAACTCCACTTCTGTAGTCATCATATCCCTGATATCCGACTTCAGGATTATTGGTGTCTTTTGTGTTCTCATAGATAAAAAGAGGGTCATAAAGACCAATATTTCCAATGCTTTCCGCAAATTCTGTGACAAAAGGTATTTCTACCGTTTTTGTCCCCATGATACGGGTTGTAATTCTTCCATTTCTTGTTGCTCCTTTGGACACCACATAATACATACCGGGTGGCATATTCAGTCTTTTCGAGTATGCTTGACCCAGATTGTCACACGCTCCTTCTACCGCAACTCCTACCGTACTGCGTATATCGTTACCGTTTTCATCCAACAGATAAAGAGAAGTCTCATCCATTTCCGAACCACAATGCGAAACGGTAATATCCATATTGCACAACAAATAGAAACCATAACAGACGCTATTTCTATAAATATCATCACTTCGATAGCCGATATATGGGTCGCTGGTGTCTTTAGTGTCTATGTAATTGAAATAACTGTTGTACTCGCCAATGTTTTTAGCAGATCTGATAACATTAGGTGACAAGCCTTGCAATTGAGTGTATACACTTCCCCTTACATTAGGACTCCAGTCCATTTCTATCATATAGGTTCCGGGAAGAAGGCAAGGAGCGACAACATAAGCATGTCCATCTACACAATGCTCATAATCACCAACGTTCGCAGCAAGTACCATATAATCTTTATCTAGCAAAAAGATACCAGTACCACCCTCCAATGTAGATTCACAATGTGAGACGACTATGTCCAGCGGACGAGTCAGCGTAAAGGAGTAACGAGTAGAAATATCTGTATAGTTCGGCGGATAAAGTCCCCACTTGGTAGAGAAGGGAGCTGAAAAGCTACCCAGATTTTCAATATCATCCGATGTCTGCCCAAATGTATTACCGATGGTCATAAAACAAAGAGCAAATAAAAGTAATATCCTTTTTTTCATATTTATTCTGCATTTATTGGTTCGCATAATTGTATTCACTTCTCTCAATTAATTCATGCCTGTTACCATTTATGATATACGTCTTAATTAATCGTCCCAAATCATCATACTCATAACAGGTGGTCAACCCCATAGGATTGGTTACTGACGCCACGCCTACCAACGGCTTGTATGCATAAGTCGTCACATGCGCTGAAGGCAGGGACTGACGTAATTTATCAATATTGTACATTGACGGTGACTTAGCAGCAGCAATATTTTTCACAACCTCTTTTCCACCCAATTTCGCGACAACTTCTTCATAAGTCGCATTTTCAATTAAAGCAATGACGTACTGATTACTATATCCATATAGATAGACCACATTTTCTTTACCACCCTTTGTCTCCTGACATTTACGTCCGTAGTCATCATAGATGTAAGTAAAGCGAGTGTCACCTTTTTCTGAAGCAGAACGACGAATAACCACGTTCTCCGGTTTATAGACATTGATGAAAGGGACGGAATAGGGTGTCTCAACTTCCAAATATTGTCCATTACGGATATGCTCCTTTTTCACAACAGGGCTTAAGATATTACGTTCGACCATTTCCGTATATGGGAATATATCACCATAATCTTGAGGATATGACAGGTTAGTAATGGGGCGTGTCGGATTGCTGAAGAAAGTACGATGCCTGGCAGTACCGTATTCATTAGCAATAGGAGCATAGCGTCCGCCTTGTTCGTTAAATAGTTCACAAAGGTACACCCCTTGAACCAGCCGAAAATAATCCAAAACAGAAGCAGTCAATGGTGTCCCACACCCGTCTTCTCTCCAGCTATAAGTAAATGTTCGTACTTTTGTATTTCTGCCTTCTGCACTCCTAGTTTGGATTTGCTTAATACGTAAACCACCGGCTTGTTTTATATTTCCTTCTTCATCTCTATAACGATGTGCTTCATAAATGAACTCATCAGTAGAACCGGCCGGATAGGTGATACTACTCAATGTTCCATATTTCATATATTCTTCATCAGGCTCCCGAGAAAGTTCGGAGCCAAAAGTCACATTCAGACCACCAGCAGATTCAATACCAAGAGGATATATATAACCGTTCACATACCTATATTTCCAACGTGTCACTTCAATCGTTTGACGTGGTACCAAAGTCACACTGTCCGGGCGGTATACCCCATTGAAGTACCCCCAATAGTCAATAGAACGATTTCCCGGATCAGGCAAACGATTAGGATGTTCATACCCGAAAAGATACGTTTCCTTCACTTCTCCATTCTTGTCTACCATGACAAGACTTTCTAGAAAATAACGCTGAATAACACGATCATTGGGTGTGTAATAGTTGAAGCGGATGTCTTTGACGAAATTTCCATTACAGTCGTAAACTGTAATCTTTTGAATTCTCGGAAACTTAGAATCTTTTGTGAATATCACTTTCCCCTGATCAAAACAGATCTCGCTCAATAATTGGCTTTGAGTGCTTATGTGACGACCGGAAGTAGATCTGTCGGGTTCTGTCCCATCTGAAAATAGTTCCCCATCAGCGTTACTTTGGAAACCGTATGTCACATTATTTTGCCTACTAATTATAATCGGGTCTTGCATACATTCATCAGGCGTATAATCCATCAGTTGCAGCATGGCTTTTCGATTCGTATAAATCTCTTTTTTTATACTAAACCCATCTCTCACTATAATATAGTCATCGTGCACATTCACTCGATAAGCTACTTTCCTATTATCATATACAAATGAAATAGAGTCTCTTTTATTGGACGCAACAATAGCCGATGCTTTCCAGCCAATAGGGTTTGAATTTCCCTCTCCTGTTTCTCTACCTCCAGCGAATTTATAAACTGCGCCATCGTCATCCGTAATCTGAAAATAATCCCCCGTCCAATCAATACGAATATTTTCGTAAGGTATAGGCAAAAAATTCCGGCTTTTGTCAACCGGCTCCATAGCATACATAAACATGCCCTGTTTATCAGGCAAACGATAATAGTATTCATCCGGTTCTTCTATAGAAACCGAAGTTAAATTCTAACCCTCACGAGATTGTCGACACATCGCGCGAGGGTATTTAATGCTCTCTTACAGATTCATCGCATTAGCGCCCAAAACGCCAGCCAAAGCCGAAGCCACTGCGATAACCACTTTCAGGATCATATCCCATACTGATTTCTTCATTGCCATAATTTACCTCCTTTCCGTTTCTTTAATTTCACCACAGAGGATGCAGAGGGCATAAGAGAAAGGATCTTCTTCCTCTTATATCTACTCTCTCAAAAGCTTATTTCTAAATACTCTATGGTTATTTATGTACTAATTATCTTATAAATTCCCAGTGTCCTCACTGATGAAATTTTCAGCCCTCACCTCAAAACACGGGCACTGTTTAATCCACTCTTCCGGTTCTATCTCACCGTTTCCATTGAGATCGGGCGAAAGATCCCGATGTCCGCATACCCGACAGCCGGGGAATTTCTCTTGTAGCTGCCCGACGAGTTGTCGAAGTGTAGCTCGCTGTGCCGGAGTCCGGGTATCTGCCGGGCGTCCCCGGCAGTCCAGACCACCTTCATAGCAGATACCTATTGAGTGAGCGTTGAAACCTTTTGCATGTGCTCCGATGCGTTCGATGGAGCGGGTGAGGTGCACTGTTCCATCCTTGCGGATGTAGTAGTGATAACCTGTTCCGTTGAATCCACGTCGTCGGTGCAACCGGTCCAAATCTTCCGGAGAGAGTGTACAATCCCCCCGCGTGGCACTGCAGTGCACCACGATTAAGTTAATAATTCGCATGTTAGTGGATAATTAGTTTTAGTTTACTAGTCTAGTTAAAAAACTCCGTTTAGTCAGCCATTTGTGTTTGTGTTGCGACCTACGTGCAGGCTATGCTGCCGGATCCGGTGCTTCTCCACCGCCATCGCCGGAACCACCGCTGCCGGAGCCACCACCATCAGGTTTACCACTATCTCCGCCACCGGAAGCCGAAGTATCGGCAAGGTCGAAACGGACACACTTGGCGCCTGTCACCAAAGAACGGGTGGCGGTGGTACGGTCGGGATTCTTGGTGTAGTTGGGCAGGAAGCGGACGGTAAGGGAAGCCTGGGCAGCCGATACTTTCTCCGGCAGTTCCACACCTTTACCGTTGGACTTCATCACCATGCGGAAAGTACCGAAGCCGTCGAGCGTTACACTTTCCGATGCTTGCAGATGCTGGGCAGCCACTGTCACCAGGTTATCAAGCGTGTTCTTTACGTCACCCGTGGAGAGAGACGAGTAAGCGGCTATCTCTTTGGCGAGTTGGGTGGTTGACACATTGGCCGTGTAAATCACACGGGGATGAAATAATTTCTTTTTGTTTTTGTCTTCCAGAATGGACTGGAAGGGTTTGTACAATACTGGCATAATTGTAATAGTTTTTACGTGTTAATAAATTAGTTTAGTTTTGTCCTTAAGCTTAATGACACTGTAAAGATACGGGTATTATTCAGACTGACCCAACCATTTTTTCAAAGTGCGTTCATCAATTAATTAATTACGCTCAAAAGATAATGTCCCGGCAATTTGATCTTCCCATTGCTCCCGCGGATGCTGCTGAATCCCTTCCACACCGGGTGTCCGATAGCTCCGAAGTTGCTTTTCAGGATAATGGCGTATTGCTCGGAAGGCGGAATCTTGTAAGAGTGAAGGTTCTCCAGCAACCCTTCGAAGTTACGCTGCATGCCGTCGGGCGGTGGTTGCAGATTGTTGATATCCTCCTGTGTCATCACCTTCCTGCTTTTCAAAATTTTTCCTCCTCCGTTCTCTCCTTGAGGAGAGTCAGAGAGGTGGTTTATTTTGTTTTGGTTTGTTTTAATTTGTTTTTCTTTGTTTTGTGTACCCAATGTCGACATTCCGGCTTCCGATGTTGCAGAATCGGTGGTTGATGTTACAGTATCAGCAGTTGGTGTTACATCACAGCCTGTTTTGTTATCAGCATCCTCCGCACTGTTTTTGCTGTTTGGAGAAGTGTGGTACGATGCAAGCTCTTCCGCTTCCAACAGGCAGTAGGCGGGGTCTATCAACGAGCTGCTGCGCCGCTTGGTGATAAAAAGATACTGCCGTTGGATATCGGCGGAAGTCAAGATGCCGTATTGCCGGAAAAGTCCGGCATCAAACAGTCCACACTCCACGGCCAGGGCGATGATACGTTTCACGTCATCAAGATCCGTATTGTAAAGGCTGTCCGTCAGTTCGTCGTAAAACTCATCACTGGCAGGGATATAATATCCTTTTCCGGCATAGATGTACGACAGCGTTTCTACCAATGTGGCAAAAGCGGCATCACCTTCCCGTTTCATGACACGACGCACTATACGGTCGTGCATGAAACTGGTGCTCATGGGGAAATAATCCAACCCCTGTTTTATTCTTCCCATAGTGCGCGTAGTTTTTCCTTTTCCTGCTTCCGGCGGATACTGTCCGACACCACTTGCCGGGCATGGCGGATAAGGAACATTCGCAAAGCGTAGTCCTTCACCTCGGTTATCACCGGATAGGAAACAGATTTGTTTTCAAATAATGTACTTTTATCCTGATTGCGATGTCTGCGTGCGTTTGCCTTACGACATTCTTTGCAGTAACTATCCGTAGTACGGGTACGCTGATTCATATAAAAGGCTTCCTGTGGAAGCTCCCGCTTGCAACATCCGCAGATGCATAGAGATTTGTTCATAATGGTTTCCATATTGCTTTTCCATTTTTATAGTTTTCATATTTAAATATTTGTTTGTATATTGAAGATATATCGCTGGCGCGCAGGACATATAGTTGCTGTATATTGGAGATATATCGGCTGCACATTGGGTATATAGATGCTACACGCAGGATATATAGATCTTATATGCAAGATATATAGACGCTGCAAGCAGACTTACTATTACTTTCGCGCGTCCGGCACGGTTTCCTTAAAAAGGCGGTGAATGAGGTATTTTGCAACCTTTCGTAAACTTTTTGCTGTTTCTCATGGTTTTCCTATTTAATATTTATATTTTTGAAACATATTTGTGATTTCGTTGCTACAAATATAAAATAGTTTTCATAAAGAAAACAAAAGATTTTGGAAATTAACTTTCAAAAAGTAGATAACAGATTATCAATGAGCAATTAACGAGTTTATGAATTTTTACATCAAAAATAAACGATCATAGAATGGATACATTTTTAGATGTCACAGGAATCGTGAAGCGTGCCAAACAGGTGCTAAACTTCAAGAACGACAGCGAATTAGCTGAATATTTAGGAGTCTCACGTGCCACAGTATCCAACTGGGGTGCACGAAACAGCATTGATTTCCGCCTGTTACTCGACAAATTCGGGGACAAGGTGGACTACAACTGGCTATTATTAGGAAAAGGGAATCCGAAACATCAGCCGAGACATTGCGAAAGCGAACTGGTAAAAGGAGAAGTGGAGATTATACACAATCCGAAAACAGCGGAACCGACAGATGACCGCAGCGTCATGTTGTACGATATCACAGCGGCAGCCAATCTGAAAACATTATTCACCAACAAACAGCAGTATGCACTGGGGAAGATATTGATTCCCAATATATCCGTCTGCGACGGGGCGGTCTACGTCAACGGAGACAGCATGTACCCTATATTGAAATCGGGAGACATTATCGGATATAAAGAAATCAGCAGTTTCGACAACGTCATTTACGGGGAAATATACCTGGTGTCGTTTATGATTGACGGAGACGAGTATCTGGCAGTAAAATACGTAAACCGTTCGGAGCAAGAAGGTCATCTCAAACTGGTGAGTTACAACACACACCACGAACCGATGGATATTCCATTCGCGTCCATCAACGCAATGGCGATTGTGAAGTTCTCCATCAGGAGACACATGATGATGTAAGTTTCACCACCGAGGACGCAGAGGACACAGAGGAACACTGTTTTTTTATATTAATCCTCAAAGCCCCCACAGGATGTGTTGTATAAGCGCAGTTGCCACATACCGTACAGGCAGTCACAACTACAAGACAGCCACGACTATGAGAATAAGACCTCTGCGTCCTCTGTGGTGAATCAGATTTCTTCCCCTTTCAGCGTAGCCGAACTAGCCTCCGTGACACGCACATTGACGAAATCACCGACACGATGCGTACCTCTGTCGAACACCACCACACGGTTTTGTTCCGTACGGCCGAACAGTTGATCGCGCGAACGCTTGGAAACACCTTCCACAAGCACTTCATACGTCTTTCCGATGCAACGCTGGTTGGATTCGGCAGACAGACGGTTCTGTAAAGCGATAATCTCATTCAGGCGGCGGACTTTCACCTCTTCGGGCACATTATCTTCAAGATGTTTGGAAGCATACGTTCCCGGACGCTCGGAATATTTAAACATGAAAGCAGCATCGTACCCACACGCTTCCATCAGCGAAAGCGACATGGCATGATCTTCTTCCGTTTCAGAATGAAAACCGGAGAAAATATCGGTAGTCAGTCCGCAATCGGGGATGATGCGTTTGATAGCTGCCACCCGGTCCAGATACCATTCACGGGTATACTTACGGTTCATCAGTTTCAGGATGCGGGAACTACCGCTCTGCACAGGCAGATGAATATGTTTACATACATTCGGCACTTGCGCAATCACCTCCAACGTTTCGTCACTCATATCCTTCGGATGGGAAGTCGTGAAACGAATACGTACCCCCGGAGCGGCTTCGGCCACTGTTCGGAGCAACATCGGGAAGGTAACCACTTCTCCTGTCGGTCTCTCAAAACGGTATGAGTTGACATTTTGCCCCAACAGGGTGACTTCTTTATAACCTTTTGCCACCAAGTCCGCCACTTCATTGAGGATGCTTTCCACGTCACGGCTACGCTCACGTCCGCGAGTATAGGGAACGATGCAATAAGTGCAGAAATTGTTGCAACCACGCATAATGGACACAAAGCCGGAAATATGA
Organism: Bacteroides ovatus; assembly: GCF_001314995.1. Lineage (NCBI taxonomy): Bacteria > Pseudomonadati > Bacteroidota > Bacteroidia > Bacteroidales > Bacteroidaceae > Bacteroides > Bacteroides ovatus. Next base: position 4,146,032 of record NZ_CP012938.1, on the reverse strand, counting down.
TTGCCACAGATACGCGACGGAATCACATCCCGATAAGTTTCGGTAGTAGAAAGCTCCACATTGATTGCTTTCTCGCCAGTCTCTACGGCAGCAATCAAATCGGGCAACGTCAGGTAAGCATCCGGACCGACTACCAGATCGACATGATGATTCGTTATCAGATCATCCTTTACCCGTTCGGCCATACAGCCCAGTACACCCACAATCAGGCGCTTTTTCTTTTTCTTCAGCGAGTGGAAAAACTCCAGGCGGTTCAGGATCTTCTGCTCCGCATTGTCGCGGATAGAACAAGTGTTCATAAACACAGCGTCAGCCTCTTCCAGCGTTTCAGCTACGGAATATCCCGCCATTTGCATCACCGATGCAATCACCTCACTGTCGGCCACATTCATCTGGCAGCCGTATGTTTCGATAAACAACTTCTTGTTGTCATCAGTCATTTCAGTTGCGGATTTAAAGTCCGCTCCCGTTAATTCGTTCATACTCAAATCTTAGTTTAAAAATTCGGATGCAAAGATACGGCTTCACTTTCAATAAGTAGTTAATTGACACAGAAATAACGCAAAAATTGATGATTTGGCAAGCAAATTTGTAATTTATGTTAAGAGGATAAACATTTTCCATCCATATACTTGGCAAATTTAAATTTATTTTTCACATTTGTGCAATGAAAGAAACATTAGATTTTTTCATAGTTAAGGTTTAGGTTAAAAAAATTAAGGGGAGCTGTGAAGCTGCCCTTTTTTCATGCCCAAATGTTAGTTCAAACCAGATAAAATGCCTACCTTTGGCGGATAACTATTTAGATGTGAAGCACAATGGAAGATTTTTTGAAATTTCTCTTGATAGCAGGCGTCATTCTTGTGGGAATATTCAAAGAGGTGAATAAAAACAGCAAGGCAAAAAAGGCTAAAGCCAAGCACCCCGTTCCCCCAATGCCATCTCCGGTTGAAGTAAACCCCGATACCACTCCTATGCCCGAAGCTTGGGGCAGGCCCAAATCCCTGGAAGAACTGTTCCAGCCGATTCTTCGCGAGCAACCGGTCGCCAAACAACCTTCCAAACAGCAAACTTCGAAACAGAAAAAGAAAAAAGAAGAAGTATCCGTGGCTGCATCCCTCGCGAACAGTGTCGCACAGGATGAACAAAACAGTCGGCAAGGTGCTCACTATAATACTCCTCACGATTCACCCGACAATAAAGAAGACTTTACGATTCATTCGGCAGAAGAAGCACGCCGAGCCATTATCTGGGGAGAAATACTTCAACGGAAATACTGACCGACAGTCGGAGGAGACTTCTTTTAAGTATTAAGTATTAAACATGGAGTATCAGGTGTCAACCTGTATACATACATTTTGAGCGAATTTTCAACTAATTAGATATCAACTGTATTTAACACGAAATTTACTATTTATGTCACTCAATCGTATTTCGGCAGCGGAAGCTGCAAGCCTGATTAAACATGGCTACAACATCGGCCTAAGCGGATTTACTCCCGCCGGAACGGCCAAGGCTGTAACAGCCGAACTCGCAAAAATTGCTGAAGCAGAACATGCGAAAGGAAACCCGTTTCAAGTAGGAATTTTTACAGGAGCATCGACAGGAGAGTCCTGCGACGGCGTACTGTCACGTGCCAAAGCGATCCGCTACCGCGCCCCTTATACTACCAACTCTGATTTCCGCAAAGCTGTGAACAACGGAGAGATTGCCTACAACGACATACACCTCTCACAAATGGCACAGGAAGTACGCTACGGATTCATGGGCAAAGTGAACGTAGCCATCATCGAAGCCTGTGAAGTGACTCCGGACGGAAAGATTTATCTGACTGCTGCCGGTGGTATCGCTCCGACCATCTGCCGTCTGGCCGACCAGATCATCGTAGAGTTGAACAGCGCACACAGCAAATCCTGTATGGGTCTGCATGACGTGTACGAACCGCTCGACCCGCCTTACCGCCGCGAGATCCCTATCTATAAACCGAGTGACCGCATCGGACTGCCTTACGTTCAGGTAGACCCGAAAAAGATTATTGGCGTAGTAGAAACCAACTGGCCGGACGAAGCCCGTTCTTTCGCCGCTGCCGATCCGTTGACCGACAAAATCGGACAGAATGTTGCCGACTTCCTCGCTGCCGACATGAAACGCGGCATCATTCCGTCTACTTTCTTACCCTTGCAATCGGGTGTAGGAAACATCGCCAACGCCGTACTCGGTGCATTGGGACGTGATAAAACGATTCCTCCATTCGAAATGTACACAGAGGTAATACAGAACTCCGTGATCGGACTGATTCGCGAAGGACGTATCAAATTTGGTAGTGCCTGCTCACTGACTGTAACAAACGACTGTCTGGAAGGCATTTACAACGATATGGATTTCTTCCGCGATAAATTGGTTCTCCGTCCGTCGGAAATCTCAAACAGCCCGGAAATAGTACGTCGTCTCGGTATCATTTCTATCAATACAGCCATCGAAGTCGACCTGTACGGCAACGTAAACTCTACCCATATCGGCGGAACAAAAATGATGAACGGTATCGGTGGTTCGGGAGACTTTACCCGCAACGCTTACATTTCTATCTTCACTTGTCCGTCTGTGGCTAAGGAAGGTAAGATCAGTGCAATCGTACCGATGGTATCCCACCACGACCACACGGAGCACGATGTTAACATCGTTATCACCGAGCAAGGTGTTGCCGATCTTCGTGGCAAGAGTCCGAAAGAACGTGCACAAGCCATCATCGAAAACTGTGCTCATCCTGACTACAAAGAGCTTCTTTGGGATTACCTCAAACTGGCCGGCAACCGCGCGCAGACTCCACACGCTATTCAGGCTGCACTTGGTATGCACGCAGAGTTGGCTAAAAGCGGCGATATGAAGAATACCAATTGGGCTGAATACGCCAAGTAAATAGAATATAGGATTTACAATATTCGATTCTAAACAAGTATAATTGTATTCTCTGGTAAACAAAATCCAACGATTTTTGCTTATTAGAGAATACAATTATCTTTTTATAGAAAAATCAATAAGTTATAGAAGAATCAATAAGCCCTCCATAAAGAGTAGAAACTTAACCTATGACAACATAGAAATCGGATTCAACAACGAAATTCCACTTGGGTTGTTTTTGGGGGTGTCAAAACTCTTTTCTTTAGGAAAGTGCTTCTGCTGTACATAGCTGTAGCAGGGGTAAGTCTTTCAATTTGGGTATTATGACACCATCTATTTCCCGATAATCACCTCACACACCTTATCCTGAAACGCCCGTGCCTTAGCTGCCGAAAGCACATTCTGGTTCATAATGGCAAAGGCTACTTCATGTCCGTTTTTCATCTTCAGATAGCCCGCGAGCGCATTTATTGCCGTAAACGAGCCTGTTTTGGCATGAACATTCCGGAAGGCAGGAGTACCTTTCATCCGGAATTTCAATGTTCCGTCCACCCCGCCAACGGGAAGAGATTTATATAACATCTGAAACACCTCTGTTTGCGAGTACGCATATTTCAGAAAGTCCACCAGCAGGGCAGGAGAGAGGTAATTATAATTGGACAGTCCGCAACCGTCGGCAATCTTATAGTCTTTCGGGTCATGCCCCAGGCGACGGATCAATTTCATAATCTCGACAATACCATCTTCGGCAGCTACCTGCTTCTTTCCCGTAGCCTGCGCCCCTAAGCGACAGAGCAATGCTTCCGCATTGAGATTATCACTCTCTTTCATCAACTGGTTCAGCGCTTTCTGCACGGGAGTATTCCAGCAAGCCATCCGTTCTACAGTCACACTATCACGAGGCAATTCGGCAAAGCCATACGACTGGGGAGTCGTGATTCCTTTCCCACGAAGACGCTCCAGGAAAGTATGCATAAAGAAACGGGGAGAGTCATAGATGTTTACATCGTCCTTTCTGATCGAAGTGACATTGCCCGAAACGAGGAGATTATTGCCATTCGTCAGCCAGTCTCTCGTGAAAGAGAATCTTCCGGCAGAAGAGGTACGTGTTTTCGTCTGATTCGTCACTGTATAATAGGAGGATACAGGTTGACAGGAAACACTCGCGGTATCTCCCTGCACCGTAGAGGGAACAACAGAAACCTGTACAGTCCCCTTGCAAAACATCAGTGGAGACAAATAGGGCTGATAGCCCGCAGGAGTATCGTCCCATGCCCATCCACTACCCCAATAAAGGGAGTCTTTCATCGAAACGTCACCATATACCTGTCCGTTAATCACCGAAAAAGGGAAAGTGATTACCTCTTCTATCAATGAATCCATCGACTGGCTGTTAAATTCAGGATCGAATCCGCCCACTACATACAGGTTGCCTTGCAAGGTATCATGCTCTATCACGCCATCGTGCCATACTTCCGTGCGGAAAGGCTCGTTGGCTTCGGGGCGGGAGAGTGCGGTAATAGCCGTCAGCAGCTTCATGGTAGAGGCAGGACGGGAAAGTTTCTCCGCACGATAGTTATAAAGCGATTTCTTAGCCGTCAGATCGTAGACGGATATGCCGACCTCGGATGCTTCGGGGAGCATCTTCTTGATAAGCGAATCTATCCGGGAGAAATTTTGTTGTCCCCAAAGTGGCAACAAACAAACTGAAAGGGCGACCAACAAAAGACTTTTTTTCATACAATACAGTTTATGACATCAACAAATGATAGTATCTTACCTCTATATCTATTTCAAGTTTTTCTCTACCTGTCCAAAAAGCGAACCGGAGCCATAGCCGGACCATACATCCTGAATTTTTCCATCAGGGGCAATCAATACATAATGAGGGATACCCCGTACCTGATAGTTTAGGGCAAGACCGGTGCGTCCTTTACGAAGTTCGTTCCACTGGTTACCGCCCATTCCTTTCGTCTTGATATACTCTTTCCAACGTGCTTTCGGGTCCTCACTAATACTAATTACAGTCATTTTATCCTTATACAGATCCATCACCTTCTCCATTTCGGGTATCGACTCCACGCAAGGACCACACCCGCTACTCCAGAAATCGAGTAAGATGAATTTTCCTTTGAATTCGGAAATATGACGGAGAGAATCATTCGCATCATACAAGTCTCCATCCACCATCATATCTCCAACTCCTACGGTAGTGGGAGGATAAACATAGGCTGTAATCTCCTGTCCGTCATCTGTTTGTTTATCGGATTCGGACATTCGAGCATAGAGGTTTTTCACCTCTTCTTTATAAGGCATGATGGTTTTATATTTCATCATGGAAGCAAAAAACAATAATCTATCCATCCACACCGGGGAGACGGGAGCTTCTTCCATGTATTCCATTTCCTTTTTCCAGATTTCCTGCTGCAACGGCATTGACAGTTTCCGGATAGAATCTATTTTGGCCCAGGCCTGACTTTCAAACTCCCGGTCGCCCGGATGGTCTATGAACATCATCCGTTGCCAGTCATATTCCGCTGCCATGTATTGCATCAGTTCTTTCTGTTGAGCCATCGTACAAGCCGTAAAGCGGTTTTCTTCCTGCTGTTCCGGCACATCGCTTACTACTTCCCATGTTTTCACTAGTTTGTCCTGTCCCTTGATTTCGATGTATTCTCCCGGTGCGATCCACACTTCCAGCCATGTACCCGGGAAGCCCCGATTATCAGACATTATCAGCATTTTCCGTGTGGTAGAAACCGTGTCGCGAAAAGAGAACTGTCCATTCATAAGCGTATCTCTCAAGACACAGTTAAGAATATTTCCGTCTTCTTCATACAGGCCGATCACAATGCTGTCGGGAAGATTGGCCAATTCGCCCTGAATCAAATATTCATTGGCGGCAACTGACGCTTTACGATTAAATGTACAATGACACATCACCATACAAACTATTGCCAATAAGACCGGAGTGATTATATATTTTCTCATCATATATTTGATTTTATCAGTAAGATACCCACATCAATGAACGATCGCAGATATCAGAATCCGTTTATAACACTTCCCGGAAAATCTCTCCTACCGTAGGATGTGGGAAAACAATCTTTTTCCATTGCGCTGCCGTCAATCCGAGCTCAATGGCAGTGCCCGCAAGAGTGATAATCTCCGAAGCCGGATTGCCCAATACATGAGCGCCAATCACCCGCTGCTGTTCATCCAGCAATACTTTGCAGACTCCGTTCACGCCTTCATTCTCCGCCACAAAACGGCCGGAGTAAGCCATCGGAAGTTTGATAACCTGATAATTGATTCCTTTCGTTGAGGCCGACTCCTCCGTTTCACCCACTCCGGCAATCTCCGGATTGGTATAGACTACGCCCGGAATAGCCCGATAACTCATGGCATCTTCCTTTCCCAAGATGGAATGTACGGCAACTTCCGCTTCACGAACAGCCGTATGGGCGAGCAAAGAGAATCCTGTCAGGTCACCACAAACATACACGTCCGGCACAGAAGTCTGCATCTTTTCATTAACTCTGATAGCACCACGCTCCGTCTGCTCCAAATTCAGGTTTTCGAGCCCGAAACCTTTCGTCACAGGACGGCGACCGACGCTCATCAACAGCTTTTCTGCAATGACACTGCCGTTTCCCTCCGCGTTCTCATAAGAAACAACAGCCCCTTCTCCCGTTTGCGACAAGTCGACCACTTTCGTACCAAGCAGGAATTTAATACCTCGTTTTGCATATTCCGCACGGAGCAAAGCGGAAAGCTCTTTATCCATTCCACCCAGGATTTCGTCCATCATCTCAACCACCGCCACTTGTACTCCCAAACTGTTGAAGAACGATGCAAACTCCATCCCGATCACTCCGCCACCTACAATAGCCAGAGAGGCCGGCAATTCTTTACTGTCCAAAGCATCCCTGTGCGTCCAGTAGTTCACCGCATCCACTCCCGGAATAGGGGGAATGAAAGTTTCCGAGCCTGTACAAAGTATCAGGTTCTCCCCTTCGTAAATTTCCTCCCCGCAGCGAACCGTATTTTTATCAATGATCTGCGCTTCTCCCGATACGATTGTAACATTGTTGGCAGTCAGCTTCGCTTTCACTCCCAGCACCAGTTTACGCACTACCTTACTCTTACGAGCTATTATCTTAGGCAAATCGAAAGAGACTTCCGGGATATTGACTGCATACTTTGATGCATGTTTTGCACTGTCATAAGTCTTTGCCGAATACAGCAACGTTTTCGTAGGAATACAGCCTTCATTCAGGCAGACGCCACCCAGACTATTCTTTTCGATAAGCAATACGCTCAAACCGCCTTTACCAGCAGCTTCGGCAGCCGTATATCCCGCAGGACCGCCACCGATGATAATCACTTGATATTTCATAGTATATAATCAGTTACTCTTTTATCTTCTTTTCAAACATTCTCTTTTCGAGTAGTTCTGCAAATTCCTGTTCCTTGACAGGCATCACCGAAACAAACTTCCCTTTTCCGTATTCTATCAAGATATAATCCGTCACCGAGAAACTACCGAACTTCATGGAATGGTATTTCCTGACTGTGGTGATTTCGGAAAGCGGAATAACCTTCTTACGAATAAAACGGCCGCGTGAAACCTCCAGGTTACCGTCTGTAGTCAACGTATAAGTAGTATGTATAATCTGTTCGATCACTACAATCAGCATCAGCATAAACAGTACCGCTACCAAGATATATTTGCACCACAATGCGCCAACAGCATTTACAGTAAGCACCACCAACAGGAAATATTGGTACCAGGCGATGCGGGCATGAAAAATTCGATTCATTTTGTCAGATTTTTGCCTGCAAGGTAGCAATTTTATGAATTAGTGACAACGAAAAGTACAACGAAGTAACTTATTTTGTAGCTTTGCGGTGAGAAATAACAAGATTATGGTAAGAAAATTCGATTTCCTCGTTATCGGTTCCGGAATTGCCGGTATGAGTTTTGCGCTGAAAGTGGCGCACAAAGGTAAAGTTGCTCTTATCTGTAAAAGCGGGCTGGAAGAAGCCAATACGTACTTCGCCCAGGGAGGTGTAGCCTCCGTCACCAACCTTCTGGTGGATAATTTCGACAAGCACATTGAAGACACAATGATTGCCGGCGACTGGATCAGTAACCGTGCCGCAGTAGAAAAAGTAGTGCGCGAAGCTCCCGCACAAATTGAAGAACTGATTAAGTGGGGAGTGGATTTTGACAAGAACGAGAAAGGCGAATTTGACTTGCACCGCGAAGGCGGACACTCGGAGTTCCGTATTCTTCACCATAAAGATAATACGGGAGCGGAAATTCAGGACAGTCTGATTAAAGCCGTACAACGCCATCCGAATATCACGGTCATCGAAAACCAGTTTGCCATTGAAATCCTGACACAGCATCATTTGGGTGTAACCGTAACCCGCCAGACACCGGACATCAAATGTTATGGTGCTTATATCCTCGATCCGAAAACGGGAAAAGTAGATACCTATCTTGCTAAAGTGACGCTAATGGCTACCGGTGGAGTAGGAGCCGTTTATAAAACAACCACTAACCCGCTAGTCGCTACCGGAGACGGTATCGCCATGGTTTACCGTGCCAAAGGTACGGTGAAGGATATGGAGTTTGTACAATTCCACCCTACCGCCCTGTATCATCCGGGAGACCGCCCTTCTTTCCTGATAACAGAAGCGATGCGCGGCTACGGAGGCGTACTGCGTACAATGGACGGCAAAGAGTTCATGCAGAAATATGATCCCCGTCTTTCACTCGCTCCCCGTGACATCGTGGCACGCGCCATCGACAACGAGATGAAGAACCGTGGAGACGACCATGTATATCTGGACGTCACCCACAAAGATCCCGAAGAAACAAAGAAACACTTCCCCAATATCTACGAGAAATGTCTTAGCCTGGGCATCGACATCACGAAAGATTATATCCCGGTAGCCCCGGCCGCCCATTATCTCTGCGGAGGTATCCTTGTCGACCTGGACGGACAATCTTCCATCGAACGTCTTTATGCCGTGGGAGAATGTTCCTGCACAGGATTGCATGGAGGCAATCGTCTGGCTTCCAACTCACTGATAGAAGCAGTCGTATATGCCGACGCTGCCGCCAAGCACAGTCTACAAGTGGTCGATCAGTATTCTTATAATGAAGATATTCCCGAATGGAATGACGAAGGAACCCGTTCGCCGGAAGAAATGGTGCTCATTACGCAAAGTATGAAGGAAGTGAACCAGATTATGAGTACGTATGTAGGTATTGTCCGCAGCGACCTCCGTCTGAAACGTGCTTGGGACAGACTCGATATTATCTACGAAGAGACTGAAAGCCTGTTCAAACGTAGCGTAGCGTCCAGAGAAATCTGCGAATTGCGTAATATGGTGAATGTGGGTTATCTGATTATGCGCCAAGCAATGGAGCGTAAGGAAAGCCGCGGATTACATTATACGATAGATTATCCGCACGTGAAGAAATAGGATTTACAGTATTATTCTTATTAAAAAGAAAAAACAAGAGGCTTCCTCAAATTATATTTTTGAGTTTGGCCTCTTATTTTTTTATCTTTATATGTTTCTTTTGCACTCCTCAAAGAAACTATACTATACACTTATGAGAATATAATACACTTCAACGAAGTGCACATCCATCTATAAATCAAGCTTTTAAATAGTACAGCATATAAATACGAATATCTCTGCCTCTTCTAAAATCATTCCCTAATATCATCCTCTTAAAAACATGTTCTTGAGCATGTGTACACCTCTTTGAGAATATAGTAAACGCTTTCCTGTCTTTCATCTCATACTTTTGTTCACAGAAATAATCACTAATCGAAATATTATGGATATAGCTAAAAGATGTGAGCAGAACCCCCTACTGGCTCCAAAAGATTTAAAAGCGGGAATCAACGGAATGGAAATTACATGTTTGTTAAATCCCGGAGTTTTCAAATATCAAGGCAAAATTTGGTTACTTTTGCGCGTCGCAGAGAGACCTATACAGAAAGAAGGAATTATCAGTTTTCCTATATATAATGAAAAAGGAAAAATAGAAGTGGTTTCGTTTTTAAAGAATGATCCCGATTTAGATGCTTCAGACCCACGCGTTATCGGTTACAAAGGAAAGAATTATCTGACTACGATGTCTTACTTACGATTGGTTTCAAGTACCGACGGTATTCACTTCAAAGATGAACCGGAATTTCCACCTATTTTCGGAAAAGGAGAGCTGGAAGCATTCGGCATTGAGGATTGCCGTGTTGCAACAACCGAAGATGGTTTTTACCTTACTTTCACAGAAGTATCGTCGGTAGCTGTAGGGGTTGGACTGATTCACACCAATGATTGGAAAAACTATACACGGCATGGAATGATATTCCCACCGCATAATAAAGATTGTGCATTGTTCGAACAGAAGATAGGTGACAAGTATTTCGCTCTTCATCGCCCGAGCAGTCCCGAACTTGGCGGCAATTATATATGGTTGGCAGAATCGCCCGACCGCTTGCATTGGGGAAACCACAAATGTGTGGCAACCACTCGTGACGGAATGTGGGATTGCGCACGTGTAGGGGCAGGGGCAGCTCCAATAAAGACAGAAGAAGGCTGGCTGGAGATTTATCATGGAGCCGATTTTAATCACCGTTATTGCTTGGGGGCTTTATTACTCGATTTAAATGACCCGTCGAAAGTCATTGCAAGAAGCGAAGAACCTATCATGGAACCTATCGCCGCTTATGAGCAAACAGGTTTCTTCGGAAATGTAGTTTTCACTAATGGGCATTTAGTGGACGGCGATACGATAACCATGTATTATGGAGCAAGCGATGAAGTGATTTGTAAGGCAGAGCTTTCCATTTCAGAGATATTAAACGTATTAAAACAGACACAAGAGAAGTAATGAATAAACTGAAAAAAGAATATCTGTTCTTTAAGCAACAGGAACCTAACATGAGAACACTGTTGGTTACCAATATGCTTTATGCATTGGTACTACCGATAGTAGAAATCTTTGTGGGAGCCTATATCATGAGAAACACGAGTGACCCCGTGATGGTTGCTTTTTATCAGCTGGCAATGTATATAGGCATCATTACTACCTCTCTTGTTAACGGTTATCTGCTAAAGAAATACAGTGTGAAGACACTTTATTCGGTAGGAATCCTGGTAAGTGGCATTTCCATGTTCGGTATGATGACTATCAAGTCACTTGGCTTCGTCGAACTTGGTCTGGCCGGCTTTTTAATGGGAGCAGCTTCTGGTTTCTTCTGGACCAACCGATACCTACTGGCTCTCTATAATACCAACGACAACAGCCGTAACTATTTCTTCGGACTAGAGTCTTTCTTCTTTTCTATTACCTCCATCGGTGTTCCTTTAATTATAGGCGCATTTATCAGCCAGATAGATGGAAAAGAAGTTTTCGGATTCCTCTTCAATATCAATACCTCTTACTGTGTAGTTACGATGGCAGCAGTAGTCATTACCGTTATCGCCTGCATGACACTGTGGAAAGGTAAATTCGAGAACCCCAAAGAAACGAACTTCCTCTATTTCCGCTTCAACATACTTTGGAAAAAGATGCTTTGGCTAGCCGGATTGAAAGGAATGGTTCAAGGTTTTTTAGTAACGGCACCGGCTATATTAGTATTGAAGCTGGTAGGAGATGAAGGAGCGTTAGGATTGATTCAGGGAGTTAGCGGGGCACTGACTGCTGTCCTGGTGTATGTATTAGGACGTATGGCCCGCCCGCAAGACCGTTTGAAAATATTTGTAGGAGGACTAATCGTATTCTTTGTCGGTACACTATTCAACGGTATTCTCTTCTCTGCTACAGGAGTGATCCTTTTCGTCCTTTGCAAAGTGATATTCCAGCCTTTGTTCGACCTGGCTTACTTCCCCATTATGATGAGAACAATTGATGCAGTTGCAAAGATTGAGAATAGAAACGAATATGCATATATCCTAAGCCATGAGTTCGGCCTTTTCCTTGGAAGAGCTTTCGGTTTACTACTGTTTATCTTCCTTGCTTATTGTGTATCGCAGGATTTTGCATTGAAATATGCGCTGGTGATTGTTGCCGGATTACAATTAGCGGCATATCCTTTAGCTAAGAATATTACTAATCAAACTGATACTATTGAACATGAAAATGACAAGTAAAGGTGTTTTTGTACTTATGACCGTTTGTCTCCTGGCATCTTGCTCGGGCAACGAAAATAACTTTGGTGAAAAGGTAAAGCAGGTTTCCATCCATAGGGTAGACTCTATGCCTGATATGCCTGAAACTTATAAAATGCTGGACTGGAAGCAAAAAGCCCAAAAGTATGACCAGTTTATCTTTGACTGGAATAATAAAAGCGAAGTCGGACCATTAATCTGGTTAGATGACGCCCGCAGAAATATGGACCAGACTACATTTGGCTTATATACTGCCATTAAAGATATTCGTCAGGGAAAAAATGCCAATAACGGAGAGTTCCATGAAAGTCTGAACTCATTGGCAGCTATTCTTGGTGCCGGCCTTGTAGGGATTGACAAGACGAATCAAGACGGATATAACTATGTAAAAATGGTGCAGAATTATTTCAACTCTGATAACGGCTGGAATATAGTCATGAACAATACGACTCCGTCAGTAGCCCTTTTAGGAGGAGGCTATGGCCGCGACTGGTGGTATGATGTATTACCCAATGCCTTATATTATGCTATTTGCGATGTTTTCCCCAATGTAGACGGGGCAGAGAAGATACAAAAAAGTATTGCGGAGCAGTTTGTTAAAGCAGATTCTGTATTGAATGGAAATTACGACTATTCTTATTTTGACTATGCACAAATGAAAGGAATGGTTAATAATATTCCATTGCAACAAGACGCCGCCGGTGGGCATGCTTATGTATTGTTGTGTGCTTATCATAAGTTTGGTGATCCACGTTATCTGCAACATAGTAAAAGTGCCATCGAAGCCCTGCTTGCCCAAAAAGAAAGCCGTTTTTACGAGGCCCTTTTACCACTCGGAGTTTATACGGCAGCCTATTTGAATGCAGTAGAAGGAGCCAACTATGATGTAGCCAAACTTCTTGATTGGGTATTTGACGGATGTAAAAGCCCTACAGGAAGAACCGGTTGGGGAATTATTGTAGGAAAATGGGGTGACTATGATGTAAGTGGTCTGCAAGGAAGTATCACAGACGGCGGAGGATATGCATTCCTCATGAACAGTATCAAACCTGCCTGGCCTTTCATTCCGATGGTGAAATATCAGCCTCAATATGCAAAAGCTATCGGCAAGTGGATGTTGAACAATGCAAGTGCATGTCGTTTGTTCTATCCGGGGGAAATAGATGAAACACATCAATGGGCTCCTGAATTGAAGGACATTACTTATGATAATGTTTCTTATGAAGGTTTACGAAAAACGGATGACTATGGAAAAGCATCATTAAAAGGGGTTAATCCGGTTGCAATCGGCGATGGTCCCAAATGGATAAAAGGTAATCCGACGGAGAGCATGTTCAGCGTTTACAGTTCTTCTCCTGTTGGTATTTTAGGGGCCATTGTTTGTCAAACGAATGTGGAGGGTATCCTCCGGCTGGATTGTAATGTCACAGACTTCTATACAGAGAAACCTTATCCGGTCTATCTCTATTATAACCCTCATAAAGAGACCAAAACCATTACTTATCAAGCTACCCAACCATGCGATTTGTTTGATATTGTTGCCAAAGAATATATAGCAAAAAATATAAAGACAAATGGCTCCGTTGAGATCCCGGCCAACGACGCAAGAGTAATTGTGGAACTTCCCGCCGGAACAGAATTAGAACTGAAAGATGGTAAGATTATTGCGAATAAACAAAATATCATTTCATATAATTAAATCTAAGTGTATAAACTATGAGTAAGCATTTATTATTCATTCTTATTCTTGCTGTTTGCACAAATGTCTTTGCACAGCAAACCAAGAGTATTTCGGGTGTGGTATACGACAGTAATACCGGAGAGGCTTTAATTGGAGTTTCTGTTCTTGAAGTGGGAACGACCAATGGTACTATCACTGATTTTGACGGTAAATATACATTAAAAGTATCGTCAAATAAAGTTTCATTCTCGTATGTAGGTTTTAAAACAGAAATTGTAAACGTAACAAATAGCGGAACGTACAATGTAAATCTAGTGTCCGATAATGAATTGGATGAGGTTGTAGTTATTGGTTACGGTACTCAAAGAAAGAGTGACCTTACCGGTGCTTTGGCTTCTATAAGTAGTAAGGATATTAAGAACTATGCAGTATCCAATGCATCCGAACTACTTACAGGTAAGGCAGCCGGCGTATTTGTTGCCGCCAGTTCCGGCCAGCCAGGATCGGATGCAGTGATCCGCGTGAGAGGTTTAGGGACCGTCAATGACAACAACCCATTGTACGTGGTTGATGGACAGTTCATGGATAACATCAGCAGCCTGAATCCATCTGATATTGAACGTATGGAAGTATTAAAAGATGCTTCAGCCTGCGCTATCTATGGTTCGAGAGGTTCTAATGGAGTAATCCTCATTACTACCAAGGGAGGGGTGAAAGGTGAAACGACTGTAACATTGGATGCTTATGTAGGTGTAAAAAACAGTTATAAAGCATTGAACATGATGAACAGCGACCAATACTACAACTTCATCATGAAAGCGTATGAAAATGATGCAAGCTTTCAAAACTCAATGAAGGATAAGTTTACCAATCAGTATCAGAAAGGTTATAATACCAACTGGTGGAATGAAGTAACCCGTACAGCTTTCAACCAGAACTATAATCTAAGCATCCGTAAGGGGACAGATAATTCGAGATCTTCTTTAAGTTTAGGATATGTAGACGATCAGGGTGCAATCATCACTACTGAATTCAAGAGACTTTCACTTAAAGCGAATCTTGAATATGATATTAACAAATTTATCACTGTTGGCGCCAATGTCAATCTGGCAAAGATAAGAAAACGTGACGCAGGAGCAATTCCTTCATTCGATTTCATTCAAAAAGCTGATCCTTTTACCCCTGTTATCAGCCCGTTGGTAGATCCGTCTTCTGAAAATTACGAATATAACAAATATGCGCCTACCGAGTGGTCTTACGACCCTAATCCGGTAGCCATGCTCGAACTTCCTAATAGATACAATGACATATTCAATGTATTTGGTAATGTGTTTGCCCAAATCAAATTGTATAAAGGATTGAGCTATCGGGTACAGTATAGCTTCGAAAGATACCATGATACTTTCAAAGACTTCCGCCCTGTCTATTCGTCTACTTTTTCGGAAGATAACTTAGCGAATCAGGAAAGTAAATATAATAAAGAAACTCAATTGAATAATAATAGCGCTGTTACTTCTAATTATCAAGTGGAACAACGCCTTAACTACAACACGACAATAGGCAGGCATAAACTGGATGCAATGGTTGCCATGACTTATGAGAAGAACAGCAGCGAAGGCATTAATGCATTTAAGAGAAAGGCTTTAGGTAACGATGAAATCTATCAGATACTTGATGCACAAACAGCCGGAGATAACACCTCGGGAGGTAAAGAAACATCTTCTATGTTGTCATACCTGGGACGTATCAACTATGTATATGATGATAGATACCTTGCTACAGTCAATTTCCGTGCCGACGGTTCTTCAAGATTTGCCAAACGTAACCGTTGGGGCTATTTCCCATCAGTCTCATTAGGTTGGAGAGTGAGCAATGAAGAATTCTTTAAGAACCTGAACATTGAAAATACAATTTCCAATTTAAAACTGCGTGTAGGTTGGGGACAGAATGGTAACCAACGAATCGACAGAGACGCACCTCTTACGTTGATTGGTACCAATAATGAAAATCAATGGTACTTTGGAAACGGGTACTCACAAGGTTACGTTCCGACTTATGTGGGAAATGCAGATATTAAATGGGAAACCAGCCAGCAAACCAATGTCGGTTTAGATATGTCTTTCTTTAAAAACAGCCTTGATGTAAGTATGGACTTTTATGTAAAGAAAACAAGTGACATGTTGCTGA
The DNA here is from genome assembly GCF_001314995.1 of Bacteroides ovatus. Classification (NCBI taxonomy): domain Bacteria; kingdom Pseudomonadati; phylum Bacteroidota; class Bacteroidia; order Bacteroidales; family Bacteroidaceae; genus Bacteroides; species Bacteroides ovatus. The sequence continues at coordinate 4,130,062 of NZ_CP012938.1, read as the reverse complement.
ATATGCCTATTCCTTCTTTTGGCGCCTTCCCTAACAGCCCCTTCTTTAATGCGGGAGACTTGAAGAATACCGGTTTTGAAATAGTAGTCAACTACCGTAACCAGATAGGAAAAGACTTTAATTACAATGTAGGGCTGAACATGTCTACTTATAAGACAGAGGTAACCAAACTTACATCGGAATATTTGAGTGGAAATACTAGCCGTACGTATGTAGGAGGTCCTATCGGACGTTTCTGGGGGTACAAACAAATAGGAATATTCCAGAATCAGGAAGAGATAGACAATTATGTGGATAAGAATGGTACCAAGATTCAGCCTAATGCACAACCGGGTGATTTTAAGTTTGCCAAATTAGGAGAATCAGGCGAATTGAATGATGATGATGACCGTACTTTTATCGGTGATCCTAATCCGGACCTCATTTATGGTTTCAACTTAGGATTCAGTTATAAGAACTTTGATGTAAGTATGGCATTCCAGGGAACTATTGGAAATGACATCTGGAACGTTGCTAAAGGAAGCCTTGCTTCAGCAGGACGCCAGAATGCGTTGGCGGATGCTTACACAAAAGCATGGACAAAAGACGGGGATTTGGATGCTGTATATCCACGCATAACCAACTCTGACTCTAACAATAATATGAGAGGTTCTTCTTTCTATGTGGAGAACGGTTCTTACCTGCGTTTGCAGAATATGCAAATAGGTTATACACTGCCGAGTCACATTTGCCAGAAGAGCAAACTGTTTTCAAGTTGTAGATTCTATGTGAGCGGTCAGAATATATTTACTTTAACCGGTTATTCCGGACTTGATCCGGAACTGGGTATCAATAACCCATTGGATATGGGAGTGGATACTACACGTTATCCGTCTTCACGTACATTCACTTTTGGAGTTAATTTGCAATTTTAAATCTAGCTAAAAAGACATTACATTATGAGAAAAATATTATTTATAATATGCTGGGCTCTTGCCGGAGTGGGGTTGTATAGCTGCTCTCTCGACGAACCAAGTTATGGTAAAACCACAAGCGATAATTATTATCAGAAGGAAAGCGATATTGAACAAGCCTTGACAGGAGCTTATCTTCAATTACGTACAACTTGGAATGAATATGCATTAAATCATTATTTTGTGGGTGATTGCAGCACTGATGATGCTCTAAAAGGAGGAGGAAATGACGGTGACCGTGCCGAAGTACGCGACTTGTCCGACTTTACGATCTACACAACCAATGGTGAAGTAGGACGTCGTTGGGAGATTCTGTACAGATTAATCAATCGCTGTAACGATGTGATTTATTATGCTCCTGATGCAATAGGAAACGAAGAACTATTGAAACGTTATGCAAACGAGGCAAAAGCATTGAGAGCATTCGGGTACTATTGTCTGGTCACTACATTCGGAGAAGTGCCTCTAATCACTACGCCGATGCAACCCGCTGAAATACTGCAAATACCCCGCTCCCCATTGGAGAAGGTATATGAATGTATTGTGAATGATTTAACCGATGCCTCCGCACTTCCTGCAAAAGGAGATTACTCTGAAGATGATGCTTATCGTGTAACACGCGGCTTTGCAAAAACAATGCTTGCTAAAACATATATGTTCAAAGGTGATTTTACCTCTGCCGAAACGGTACTTCATGATATTATTGAAGTGGACAAAGACTATGCGTTGTTGAGTGATTACGGCATGAACTGGCGCACTGAATATGAAAACAGTTCGGAATCAGTATTTGAGATTGCCAACAAAGTATATGACAAAAACATAGCCACAGGTACCAATGTCCCTCACTTCTTCACAAGCAGACGCATCTCCGGTTATCAGGGATATGGATTTCACGTACCGACCCAAGATCTCCATGATGCCTTTGACGCAGATGACCCACGTATTACTTATGTATTCACACAAACTGGTGATAGATATAAAGGTGATACTGAAGCGCAGGACAATGCTGAATCTCCAAGCGGTTATCATGATTACAAGATGACTGTGCCAGCAGTAGAAAAAACTGGTTTCGACGTCTGGATGATTAGTTACAACATTCGTTTGATCCGTTATTCCGATGTTCTCTTGATGTATGCCGAAGTATTAAACGAAAATGGAAAACCAGGGCTTGCACTTCCTTACCTGAATGATGTAAGAGAAAGAGCCCGCAAAACTAATCCGATAGATCCGAGAAGAGATCAACAGGCGTATATTCCTGCTACAACAACTAATACACTGCCCGACATAACAGAAACCGACCAAGAGCGCCTGAAAGAAATCATCTGGAAGGAACGTCGTTGTGAATTGGCAATGGAAGGATGGAGACGGGATGACCTGATGAGACAAAAACGTTTCGGAACCGTTATGCGTGCTTATGCAACCAAATATAATACATCGAAAGGTGCCAATTTTAGGGACGACAGAGATTATCTGTTTCCGATACCGCAAGGTGAAAGGGATAAGAGCAACAATATTCTTTCCCAAAATCCGGGTTTTTAATATGAATAAAATGAGGGGGCGGATTTTATAATCCGCCCTTTTTTAACAACCAACTGACCATGAAAAAGACATTATTATTTCTCGTAGCAGGTTTTTTCTTTCTCAACAACCTGCCGGCACAAAAGCCGATAGAACAAAAAGAGATCCGCTTAGTACAGTATATGCCCAATATACCTTTCCCCTATAAAATGAAAAACTGGAAAGATATAACTACGAAGCAGGATAAACTATTTTACGATTTCAACGCCAAAGGACAGAACTTACCTCTTATCTGGTGGGACGACTCTCAAGTAAACTTTCCATTCCGCACTTTCGGACTTCCAAGCTACGTAGATAAAAGACGTTTAGGAGGAAACTCTTATGAGTCTCTTCCCACTATGGGATCACTCATTAGTGCAAGTCTGATAGGAGTAGACAAAAGCAATGATGACGGAAAAGATTATGTATCAATGATACGACAATTCTTCAACAAGAAGAATGGAACCAATCTTATATTGAACGGACTCGACAGGAAAGCCGGAGAAAGTTTCTGGTATGAAATATGGCCGGCAATGGCTTATTCGATGCTAGTAGATTTATATCCTCAAAAAACAGAGATGCAGGAGCCGATGAAGATCACTGTCGACAATTGGTATACTGCTATCCAGGACCTGAGTGAAGGTAGAGAATATCCGGACTTCAACTTCACCGCCTTCAACTTTAAGAACCGTAAAGGGTACCATAATAAAGTATGGCGTGAACCGGATGCAGCCGCAGGACTTGCTTGGTTGCAATACATCTCCTGGATTAAATACGGAGATAAAAAGTATCTGAATGCTACACGCCAATGCATGGCATTCTTGCAAAACCGTCCCCAGAAAGAAGGTACTTTCTATGAGATAATGATGCCCTATGGGGCTTATCTGGCAGTGCGCATGAATGCAGAACTTGGAACTGCTTATGATGAGCTGAAAATGCTGAACTGGTGCTTCGACGGTAATAATTCAGACCGTGACGGATGGGGAGTGATGTGTGAGCGTTGGAACAAATACGACGTACACGGATTGGTAGGACAAAAAAAGGATGAACAATATGCTTTTGCCATGAACACCTTTTCACAAGCTGCCGCACTTGTCCCAATTGTAAAATACAACCCGGCTTATGCTTCCACAATAGGCAAGTGGATGCTGAACCTGGCAAACGCCTGCCGCTTATTTTATGCAGACGAGCACCCCCGCAACCGTCAGTCAAGTTCTATCTGGGAAGGTGATCCTCAACACGTCATTTGTTATGAAGGATTGAGGAAGGATTTGTATCATGGCAATCACTTTGAACCGTTCCAGGGATTATTGTCCGATGAGGGTCCCTATGCTATTGGGGATCAAGTAAAAACCATGTCTTCAGCTACAGATATTTGCTTGTATGGCTCGGCCTGGGTGGGTATGCTAGCCTCTATTGTAGATACTACTAATGTGGAATGTATTCTTCAATTGGATTGTAATGCCACAGACTTTTATTCCACAAGAAAATATCCTACTTATCTTTTATTCAATCCTTATTTTGAAGCCAAAGAGGTAACTTTGAATCAACACTTTACGGAACCGACGGACTTGTACGATCTGGTATCCAAAAAATACATAAAGAAAAATTGTACCGGCGAAACAAGCATTATCCTGAACCCGGACAATGCCGTAACTATTGTTTGTATTCCTGCTTCCGCTAAAAAGACAAAGAAACATGGTAAATTGATTGTTGACGGTGAAATCGTAGATTATCGTTTGTAATTTTGACTATTCCACAATTGTATAAGTCCTCCGTTACCGATGAAAATATGCGCGGAATAAAATAAATTCCTTATATTTGCTATTATCCTAACCGTATAAATAACATTCATTTACATGAGAAACATCTTATACGCACAATTATTTTTTATTCTGATTATTGCATTTGTCACTTCCACAAAGTCTTATGCTTTTAATGTGGCAAAACACATATCAAATGTTAACGGACTGACAAATAATTCAGTAAACTGTATTTTGGAAGATGCAGAACATACAATCTGGATTGGGACATGGGATGGACTGAATGCATATAATGGAAGAGAAATTACGACATTCAGATATAGCAAAAACAATCCGAATTCTATAAGTAATAACGTTATCCGCCAGATTATCGAATGTAAGGGCAGTTTATGGATAGCAACAGATAATGGAATCAATCGGTTAGATAAACGAACCCGTCAGATAACAAGGTATTATTTAAGAACAGATAATAAAGTACCCAATCAGGAAAAGTCTTTTATTTTAGGAAAGAGTGCGGCAGGAGATATTATCTGCCTCATAAAGGGGCTGGGGTTCTTTGTCTACAATGATTCTGAAGATGAGTTTAATCCGATTAACACAGACTTTGCAAGTCATATAAAGGATTATTCCGTGAGTGATTCCGATCGTATGCTTTTCCTTTTAAATAATGGAAATACCGTGCATCTGACTTACAATCTACTCGTTAACGGAGGAAAACAGAGTGATTTACGCACAGTCGACATACAGACGCCTGTAGATAAGATATTTCTGTCGAAAGACAGATTTATCTTAAACAAAGACAACAAACTTTTCCTTTTAAATCCCGACTTTACAGTTTCCCAATGCATTGAGCTGGATAGTAGCAAACCTGTATCGCAGGTTATTTTAGCAGAGAACAAGATGTACGTCAGCTTTATAGAAGGGGGATGTATTCATTATGATTTAAAAAAGAATACTTTTACCTACCTGAACGAACTATCCAGTCAGTTATCAGTCTTCACTCTTTATTCCGGTAGTCAGAACATATTGTGGATAGGAACGGACGGACAAGGATTAATTCAACTTTATCATTACGACTCTTTATTTGAAACCGTTCACACCAGTCACCCTGTGAGATGTTTTTGTGAAGATGAAGATGGTAATATTCTGATAGGAACAAAAGGAAGCGGAATAAAACTGTTGAATCCTGCAACGAAAGAATTGACAGATTATCTGAATGAGAGTAAAGGATTGATTTCCAATTCTGTCTATGCCTTGAGGAGAAATAAAGCGAATGACATTTTTATCGGAACGGAAGGAACCGGAATCAATATATTGAATGCTGCTACGGGACGATTGGAAAAGCTAGAGATACCTGACAAATACCCGCCTTTCAAGGCTGTGTACAACATTTATTTTACGAACAATGATTCTCTTTTATGGGTGGGAACATCAGGATATGGTTTAATCAAAATAAATATTTCCAGAGAGCAAGGTCGTTATCACGTTAAAGGATTCAGGCAATATAATTCGTCGGATAAGAATATCTCATTGAATAACGATGTTGTTTATGCCATTACATCCGATCCGGAAAACAATATGTTATGGTTTGGCACACGTGGCGGAGGCTTGAACTGTATCAACATGAAAGATAACAGCATAAAATCATTGGAGGATATGGACAGTCGGATTTTACTGACCAATAATGATGTATTGTGCTTACTGCGTGATGATGCCAATATATGGATAGGAACAAGTTATGGACTGAACGAATTGAAAAAGGAGGAGAATGATTTTCGCCTGATACAATATGCCGACGAGAAATTGAATAATAAAACAATTCATGGAATATTAAAAGACCACGAAGAAAAGATATGGATCAGTACCAACCAGGGATTGTCTAGCCTGAATGTAAAAAACAATAAAATAGATAATTATACCTTGAATGACGGATTGCAGAATGATGAATTCTCGGATGGAGCTTTCTTCAAGGATCATCGTGATTTCTTGTACTTTGGAGGAGTAAGCGGGTTTAGTTATTTCAATCCTCGAAATATACATTTGCGCAAGTTTAATCCTCCACTTATATTAAGTAGTTTGAAGATATATAATACGGTACAGGACATTAATGAACGTATCAGAAAAGGAGTGTTAAAACTTAGCTATGAAGAAAGATTCATGACTTTCAATTTCATAGCCAAAGACTTTATTAATAATGAAAACTGTGAATATGCTTATCGCTTGAAAAACCACTCGGATGATTGGGTGGGGATGGGTAATAACCCGAATATTATCTTTACCCAACTTCCTCCGGGTGAGTACCAGCTTGAAGTGAAGAGCACGAATGGCGACAAAGTATGGGGAAATAACATTTATCGCTTAACTATAAAAGTAGGTTATCCGTGGTGGCTTAGTGTTCCTGCATTGATTATCTATGCCATATTGTGCATTATTATCTTCTACATCACAAAGTCTGTTATCAAAAATCGCATACGGTTAAGCCGCCAGGTTCTTATAGCCCAGGTAGAGAAACGGCATGAACAGAAGATTTATGAATCCCGGCTCAATTTCTTCACCAATGTGGCACATGAATTCTTTACCCCCCTAACTTTGATTTATACACCTGCACAGCACTTGTTGGAACAGGACGGTGTAGATGGTAGTACAAAGAAATATCTCCAAATAATAAAGAATAATGCCGAAAGGATGCAGAAGCTGATTAGTGAGTTGATGGAGTTTCGTAAAACTAAATCGAGCAATATGGATTTGCATCCTGAAAATGTGAACGTAAAATCATTGATGGAATATGCTTCCAACAATTATGTGGATATCCTGAAAGAGAATAAAATAGACTTCAAGGTAGAGACTCATGATACGTCAGAGATCTATTCCGACCGCAATGCTTTGGAAAAAATTATATTCAATTTACTGTCGAATGCGTTCAAATATACTCCTCGTTATGGATATATTCATGTTGAAATATCACAAAATGAGCCTGATAAAACCTTATACTTGCTCGTAAGAAATTCCGGCAAGGGGTTAACCGAGCAACAGATGGCAGAGATATTTGATAAGTATAAGATATTTGATACTCCCAAATTGGGTAACTCTGTAAGCAATGGCATAGGTTTAAATCTAACCAAGAGTCTGGTTGAATTATTAGGCGGGCAGATAAGTGTAAATAGTGAACTGGGAAAAAGTGTTGAATTTTCAGTCGTGATTCCTTCTCTACCATCCGATCATTCACTTGTTGTAACGGATGAAAAAGATTCGTTGCAGAAAGAAAAGAACGGGCAGGATCACTTATCCCCTCGCAAAGATACTGTCATACTGATAGTGGAAGATGAAAAGAATATCAGAGACCTGCTGAAAGATGTCCTCTTTGATTATGTGATACACGAAGCAAAAGACGGCGTGGAGGCTTTGAAAGAGATAGAACATAATCATCCTGATATTATTATAAGTGATATTGTCATGCCCAATATGGACGGCTTGAGCTTGATTAATAAATTGAAATCCGATTTGAAAACAAGTTATATTCCGATCATAGGAATATCGGCAAAGGCTTCTGTAGAAGACCAGATTAATGCCTTTAACCATGGTGCGGATGCTTATATCGTCAAACCATTTCACCCGAGGCAGGTGATATCCACCATAGAGAATCTGCTGTCGAGACAAATGCTTTTAAAGGACTATTTCAATTCCAGCATGTCTTCTGTGAAAGTGAAAGACGGGATTGTTCTTCATCCGGAAGACGAAGAGTTAATACAGAATGTAACAGACTTCATAAAGAATAATATAGATGATGAGTTATTAAGCCCTTCTTCTATTGCCGAATTTGTAGGAGTGAGCAAAGCTACCTTATATCGGAAGTTCAAAGAAATAATAGATAAGACTCCGAGTGAATTTGTACGAGGCATCAGACTGGAATATGCAGCCAAGTTATTAAGGACAACCAAGTTGACCGTATCCGAGATTATGTTTAAATGTGGATTCTCTAATAAATCTTATTTCTATCGGGAGTTTTTAAAGCAATACGGTGTATCTCCCAAAGATTACCGGAATCAATAGATAATACAAAAAAGGCTATCCGAAAAATAGGTAGGGATATTCCTAAAATAAGAAAATTTAAGGCAACTAACTCATTGCAAGTCAGTTGCCTTTTTTGTATCTTTAAGCAGGGATATTCAGTAAATGTACCTTTTCCATATAAGAACTATCCATCCTATTTATTTTTCTAATATTGTAAATTCAAGTATTTTACTTCAATTTTATTTATCTTCTAAAGAGATAGCATGAACATTAATGCTGTAAATCCTAGAAAGAAAATCTGCACGAACCTTAGGAAAATCCAAGTCTTTTCTCCGTAGAATACTAAGTTCAAGGTACTTTTGTTCAATATCAATACCAAGAAATCGACGTTTCAAAAGATTAGCCGTGACACCAGTAGTACTACTACCGGCAAAAGGATCTAATATCCATGCCCCAGGCCTAGTACTAGCTGCAATAACCCTAGCTAATAAATTTATCGGTTTTTGAGTAGGATGTTTACCGTGTATCTTTTCCCATCCCTCAATAGCAGACAAATTCCAAACATCTGTCATCTGATGATTAGCATTACTCATTTTCATAAAATCATAATTATAATAATGAGAAACATTATTATTTTTACGAGCCCAAATAATGTATTCTGCCGAGTATGTAAAATAACGACACGAGATATTAGGAGGAGGGTTAGTTTTCACCCACGTAATGCAGTTAAGAATTTTAAACCCAAGTTCAGTTAACTGATTAGCTACAGAAAAAATATTATGATAAGTCCCTGATATCCAAATTGTACCATTATCTTTAAGTTTGTCACGACAATCAGCAATCCATTTATAATTAAAATTATCAATGGATTCTTTGCCAAAACTACGATCCCAATCTCCTTTATCTACACAAACAATTTTACCAGATTGTACAGAAATCCCTCCATTCGAAAGAAAATAAGGAGGATCAGCAAAAATCATATCAAATTGAAAATCAAACTGTGACAAAAGTTGTCGACAATCGCCAAGTAAAAGAGTAAATGCTCCATCCGATGATTTATAATATGATTTTAAGGGCATTATACGAATTTATTCAGTACGTAAATTAAGTACCCAATTTATCCAACTAATCACTGTACTGGAACGGCGATAATATAAATTTTCAGACATGCGGTAAAGTTCGCAATGCCTCATGATATCTATTACCTCCTCTTTAGATGGGATATTAGCATTATCAATATAACTCTTCAATGTCTGTCTAAAAGGACTATGGCTAAGAATCAATTCTGCCACCCGAAGATGTCGGCTTCGCAATGGCAATTTAAAAATTTGTTTCCCTAAATTCGATAGTTTATAATTGTAGATACTCCCTTTTTTATACCGCTGAATTAAACCCAAATAAACACCTGCATTCGCATAATAATCTGACTGGCGCTCATCAAAACTATATATTTTTGCTATACCATATTTATTAAACGCTTTATTATCCGAATTCATAATTTCACAAAGGTTGATAATGCGTTCCAACGAATCTGCTTGTGGGAATTGAATTTGCGGTTCCTTGACAACTGGAATACGCTTTGGTATCTCAAGTATATCCTGTAAGGTTATCACATCGTTCTCAATACGATATTTTTTATATTGCACTCTCTTTAAGGAATTATAATTACCTATTTCTTCAAAAGCATATTCAAATAAATAATATGTACCATTACTATACAATAAAAATACAGGTCTGATAGGCTTAGTTATCTTATTAGTCCATAATCTAAAAGGATAGTAAAGTTGGCGTACCAAAAAATCTGTAGAAAGAGAACTTTTAGCTTCAATCAAACACAAAGAATTTGTTCCTTCATAACCTCCATCAATCTCTATCTGTGAGTTACTTACATCCACTAAAAGAGAAGTATCTTCACCTGACAAACAATTGACACTAAATGAGAAACTTCCAGCTCCCATTCGCCCATTTACCGTAGGCAACAAGGTCGGTTCATTCAAGAAATCCCTGAGAATATCCGAAACATATATGCTATTAATAGCCGTAGCCTCACTTGTGATATTATTAAAATCAATAGACTCAATAAATGCAGGTGAAGAAACAGGCATACTATCTGTACTATCAAAGACTTTCTCTCTATCAGATAATGCAAAATCATGATACAAGTCCATTGCACCAATAATATAGCTTCCTCGTGTAATTGGCAAAATAGACAAAGAATTATCTATAAATATCTGGGGTCTATTGACACTATGATCGTGTTTAGTCATCAAACGAGGCTCCCAAAATTCTTTAATTTGTTGTGCTGTTATAATATACTTTCCTTCATCTTTTATAGTTTGCAGAATAGGATATTTATTAAAAATTTTCGTCCAATTAGTGTCTATCTTACTTGCATTATTCATAATTTCTTATTAATACTTCAGAGACCTGTCCCCTCTTTTCAGCATCTGAATTGATGGATCGAATGGCCTTTATTTCAGTTATGTTATAGTTCTTATATAAATCAAGAATCAAATCAGTACATGAGTTTGATAAGAGAAACTTTGCCTTCTTTGCATGCAGCCAATCACAAACATTTCTCAACCGTTCTTGTTCTGTACGATCAAATCCTCCCTGAGTATATCCCGTAAATGAAGAACTGTTTGATAACGGATCATAAGGAGGATCGAGATAAACGAAATCACCTTTAGAAACGTTATGTAAAGCCTCCTCGAAATCACCATTCATTATTAAGACATTGGAATTATTCAAATATAAGGAGACAGCTTTTATAGTTATCTCATTGACTATATTAGGATTCTTATATCTACCAAAAGGAGTATTAAATTCCCCAGAGCTATTCACTCGAAATAAACCATTATAACAAGTTTTATTTAGAAATATAATTCGCGAAGCTCTTTCTATGTTTGTTAATGCCGAAAATTTCTCTCTATCTCTATCCAGACTCCGAATCTCATAAAAATAGTCTGCTTCATTTTTATGTTTTTTCAAATCCGCTATCAGTTCTAATGGATTTTCTTTTATTACAGTATAAAGGTTTATTAATTCAGCATTAAAATCATTGATAATGGCATTTTTTGGCTGTATATGAAAAAGTAACGCTCCTCCACCAATAAAAGGCTCGTAGTAAGTTGCAAATTTTGAAGGCAAATACTTTTCAATTTCTGAAAGTATCTGCCTCTTTCCTCCAACCCACTTTACAAAGGGAACTACAAGTTTATTAGTTCTTCTTGATGACATACAACTGCAATTTGTAGCAAAGATAGATAATCCATTTGAAACTTGGAGAGTTTTAATCTTTTTATTTCTGAATCGTATAATATGATTTCCATAGTAACATATAAAGAGGATATACCTAATGGATATATCCCCTCTATCTAATTCATCCGTAGATTAATAGTTTTCCTTCTTCACCTCGAAATAAGCCTGTGGATGCAGACATGCCGGGCAAACTTCAGGAGCTTCCTTACCGATTTCAATGTAACCGCAGTTACGGCATTGCCATACCACTTCGCCTTCTTTAGCGAATACAGTCATATTTTCGATGTTATTTACGAAGGCAAGATATCTTTCTTCGTGACCTTTTTCTGCGATGGAGATATTGCGGTACATAGCAGCAATCATCGGGAAACCTTCCTGTTCTGCCACGTCGGCAAAGTGAGGATAATCCAGTGACCATTCTTCATGTTCACCCGCTGCGGCAGCGCGAAGATTTTCAAGTGTATTACCAATTACACCGGCCGGATAGCTGGCAGTGATTTCTACCATACCGCCTTCGAGGAACTTAAACATACGTTTTGCATGTTCTTTTTCCTGATCGGCAGTTTCAGTGAAAATAGCCGCAATTTGTTCGTAGCCTTCTTTTTTAGCTGCACTTGCGAAATAAGTGTAACGCATTCTAGCCTGTGATTCTCCTGCGAATGAAGTCAACAGATTTTTCTCTGTTTGAGTTCCTTTAATACTCTTAGCCATAATTCTATATATATTTTAAATTGGTTGATTACCAAACGTAACTTGTCGTACTATTTATAACGCAAATATAAACGATTTGTTCACAATAAACCACCTTTTCTTAATGAATAAAAACTATCACCTCATTGATGAAATCTATCAACAGACAAATAGTATGTTCAAAAACATACTTATTTCGATTATTTTATCTAATTTTGCAACCTCTACTTTGCAAAAAAGTACAGAGTACACGTATAATAACATCTAAAAATGAAGCTATTTGAATTTAAACCCAAACTGGTTTCTTGTCTAAAGAATTATTCGAAAGAAACGTTTATGGCGGACCTGATGGCCGGCATCATCGTAGGTATCGTAGCGCTTCCACTGGCTATCGCTTTCGGTATCGCTTCGGGAGTTTCGCCCGAAAAAGGTATTATCACCGCTATCATTGCGGGATTCATCATTTCCCTGTTGGGAGGCAGCAAAGTCCAGATCGGCGGTCCTACGGGAGCATTTATCGTCATTATCTATGGCATCATACAACAATACGGCGAGGCCGGACTGATTGTAGCCACGCTAATGGCGGGCGTACTCCTTGTATTATTAGGAGTGTTCAAGCTGGGAGCTGTCATCAAATTCATTCCTTATCCTATCATCGTCGGATTTACCAGCGGTATCGCCGTCACTATTTTCACGACCCAGATTGCCGATATTTTCGGTTTATCTTTCGGAGACGAGAAAGTGCCGGGAGACTTCGTCGGGAAGTGGCTGATTTATTTCCGACACTTCGACACGATCAACTGGTGGAATACCATCGTTAGTATTGTCAGCATTATTATTATCGCCATCACTCCGAAGTTCTCAAAGAAAATTCCCGGCTCGCTGATTGCCATCATCGTAGTCACGGTAGCCGTTTACCTGATGAAAACTTTCGGAGGGATCGACTGCATCCAGACAATCGGCGACCGCTTCACCATCAAATCGGAGTTGCCCGATGCCGTTGTGCCTGCGTTGGATTGGGAAGCTATCAGGGAACTGTTTCCGGTGGCTATCACCATTGCCGTATTGGGAGCTATCGAGTCGCTGCTGTCTGCCACGGTAGCCGACGGTGTGATAGGCGACCGCCACGATTCCAATACAGAACTGATTGCACAGGGAGCTGCCAATATCATAGCTCCTCTGTTCGGAGGTATTCCTGCCACCGGAGCTATCGCCCGTACCATGACGAATATCAACAACGGAGGTAAGACACCGATAGCCGGAATCATTCATGCAGTAGTATTACTGTTGATTCTGCTCTTCCTGATGCCACTCGCACAATATATCCCGATGGCATGCCTTGCCGGAGTACTGGTCATCGTATCTTACAACATGAGCGGATGGCGTGTATTCAGAGCTTTACTGAAGAATCCGAAATCGGACGTTACCGTACTGCTTATCACGTTCTTCCTGACCGTTATCTTCGACCTGACTGTCGCTATCGAGGTAGGATTGGTGATTGCCTGCGTCCTCTTTATGAAACGTGTCATGGAGACTACCGAAATCTCGGTGATTACCGATGAGATTGACCCGAACAAAGAATCGGATATTACCGTACACGAAGAAAACCTGATGATTCCCAAAGGTATAGAGGTATACGAAATCAACGGCCCTTATTTCTTCGGCATCGCTACCAAGTTTGAAGAAACAATGACACAACTGGGAGACCGCCCGAAAGTACGTATCATCCGTATGCGCAAAGTTCCGTTTATCGACTCCACAGGTATTCATAACCTGACTGCTCTCTGCGAAATGTCGCAGAAGGAAAAGACTACCATTATTCTTTCGGGAGTCAACGAGAACGTGCATAATGTACTGGAAAAAGCCGGATTCTACGAGTTGCTGGGAAAAGAGAATATCTGCCCGAATATCAACGTAGCATTGGAAAGAGCGAAAAGTCTGGTAGAATAACGCTGTTTATCAGCTACTTGCAAGCTATATATACCGTGTGTATTGGACATATAGATTCAATGTGTTGGGCATATATGACCAACAAACGGGCTGCCACAGAATCACTTCTCCGGCAGCCCTTCTTTCATTAAATTAGAAAACAGAGAGTATGATACAGTTTATTCCTGACCTCCTCCTAAAGCACGGTATAGGTTAATTAAACTTTGTATTTCAGTAAAATGATTGGCCGTCTGCGACAGTTGCGCACTAAGCAACGACTGCCGGGAGGTAAGCACTTCCAGATAGGTTGTATTACCATGCTCCATCAACAGAGTAGTGCTTCGCAGAGCCGTTTGCAGGGAAGTGATCTGTTTATCCAGCAAGATTCTTTTTCCCTGACTGGTTTGATAGGCAATCAACGCATCATTCACCTCACTACCGGCATTGAGCAACGTTTGCTGAAAACCGAGCGCCGCTTCTTCCTGTTGCGCACGGGCAATGCGGTATTGTGCCACCACCTGTCCTCTGTTAAAGAGCGGCTGCGTAAGCGAACCTACCGCCGACGCGAGAAACTTGCCCGGATTGATAATCATCGCCCCGGCGGAGTTTGTCCATCCGGCACTCCCGCTCAAAGTGATGGAAGGATAGAAAGCCGAACGTGCCGCATTGGTGCCATAGAACGCCGCTTCCAGCGTCCGCTCTGCCGAGCGGACGTCCGGACGGGAAGAAAGCATCCGGACAGGAATCCCTATCGAGAAGTCAGCAGGAAACTGTTGCTTTGCCAATATACCGCGCTCATAGTTGCGTGGCGTCTCCGCCAATAATAAGGCAAGACTATTCTCCACCTGACTGATCTGCTGCTGCAAATCGAGGATCGAACCCTGCACCTGATAATAGGCCGCCTCCATCTGCGACACAGCCGATTCGTTTGCCAGTCCCGCATTCATCAATGCACGGGTAGACGCAACGGTTTCTTTCCATGCCTCTTCCGTCTGACGGGAGATGTCGAGTTGTTCGTCCAGCATCAACAGGGTATAATAGGTATTGGCTATACCTGCTATCAACTGTGTACGGACTGCCTGACGGTAATCTTCGCTTTGAGCATAAAGTGCTTTCGCCTGTTTCTTGGAGTTGCGCATACGCCCGAAAACGTCCAACTCCCAACTGGCAGTAACGGGCAACGAATAAGCCTGCGTAGCCTTCTGCGTATCAAAACTGCTCACTGTTCCCTGCGGAGCAAGAGCAAAAGCGGGCAGAAAAGCAAGTTTGGCGGACATCAGTACGGCCTGTGCTTCTTCCACACGGAGCTGGGCGGACTGATAATCGGTATTGGTCTGCAATCCCACTTCGATGAGGGATTGCAGATAAGGATCGGTGAAGAGTTCCCGCCAGTCCATATTACCCAGACCGGCAGTGTCTTCGGTCACCACTTCCCCGCCGTAAAGATCGTCGGGAACGACAGTGGCAGGTTCGTATTTGGTATAAATGCCACAACCGCTCAACGACAGACTGATGGCAACTAATGTGATGATATTCTTCTTCATTCTTTCTTTCATTTATTTACGTTCGCGTTCAACTTCACTCTTTTCTTTCTCTAAAAGCACCTGCACATCTGGTTCCTCTTCCATCGGTTTGCGGATTTTCTCCTGCAAAAACTCAAAGATGATGTAGAAAACCGGAACGACAAAGAGCAATGCCAGTGTCCCGACTGCCATACCGCCCACAACACCCGTACCCAGCGAACTGTTACCATTGGCACCTGCACCGGAGGAGAACATCAGCGGAAGCATACCGAAGATCATCGTCAACACCGTCATCAGGATAGGACGCAAGCGGACTTGTGCGGCAGAGTAGGCAGACTCCACAATACCCATTCCCTTGCGACGACGTTCTATGGCGTACTCCGTAATCAGGATGGCCGTCTTAGCCAGCAAACCGATCAACATAATCACACCTGTCTGCAAATAGATATTATTCTCCAACCCGAGTATTTTGGCGAAAAGGAACGACCCCATCAGCCCGAACGGCACGGAGAAGATAACGGCAAACGGCACGAGGAAACTCTCGTAAAGACAGGCCAGAATCAGATAGATAAGGAAGATACAGATGGCGTAAATGAAAACCGTCTGCGCACCGCCGCTACTTGCTTCTTCGCGTGCCATACCACCATATTCATATCCGTAACCTGCCGGCAAAGACTGCGCAGCCACTTCTTCAATCACTTTCTGCACCTCGCCGGAGGAGTAACCGTCGGCAGGATTTACATTGGCGGTGATAGTGCTGTAAAGATTGAAACGGTTGGCCGTTTCCGGTCCCAGCACTTGCTTCAGCGTCACGAACTGGCTCACCGGAGCCATCTGCGTACCATTGCGTACAAACATATTATTCAGCGCCTGCTCGTCGAGACGATATTCAGGCGAAGCCTGCATCATCACACGATATACTTTACCATACTGGTTATAGTTGGAGATATACGCGCCACCGCAATAACTGCCCACCGCATCGAGCACCGCACTCGGCGAAATTCCCGCACGCTTACATTTGGCAGCGTCCACTTCCACCGATATCTGCGGGAAGTTGATAGCATACGATGTATACGCCATTGCTACCTCCGGACGCTCGTTCAAAGCACCGAGGAACTGTATAGCCGCCTCATAGAACGTAGCCAGTTCTCCACCCGTCATGTCCTGAAGGTTCAGTTCGAGGGAGTTACCCATACCGTAACCCGGAATCATGGCAGGCTGGAAGCTGAATATCTGTGCTTCCTTTATAGACTGGAATTGTCCGTTGAGGCGGGACACCACAGCATCCGAGCTATGCTCCTTGCCCTTTCGTTCGCTCCAGTCTTTCAGGCGGATAATCATCGTACCGTACGAAGTTCCCTGACCGGATATCAGTCCGTATCCTGCTACGCGGGCATAGTGTTCTATTTCGGGCGTATCTTTCAGGATATTTTCCAGGCGGTCCATCACTTTCGTGGTTTCTTCGAGCGTGCTTCCCGGTGAAATGCTGACATTCACCATAATGACACCCTGGTCTTCCTGCGGCACAAGTCCCGTTTTAGTGGTACTCATCAGGTAAACCAACAAGGCAACGGCAACAGCCAGTGAAGTCCACACCATCCAGCGATGGCGGATGAAGAACATCACACCTCTCTTATATTTACCCAATACGGCATTGAACGAAGCATTGTAAGCTGCACGTACCCGTCCGTTGATGCTCTTGGCACTCTTCGTTCCGTCCGACGGACGCATCATGATGGCGCACAAAGCGGGACAGAGCGTCAAAGCCGAAATCATCGAAATACCTACGGCAGTTGCCATCGTGATACCGAATTGTGTATAGAACACACCCGAAGTACCTCCCATGAAGGTTACAGGAATAAACACAGCCATAAATACACAGGTACAGGAGACAATAGCCATCGTCACGTCGCCCATTGCATCTTTCGTGGCAAGGTAAGGAGACTTATACCCGGCATCGAACTTGGATTGCACGGCTTCCACCACCACAATGGCATCATCCACCACCGTACCGATGGCAAGCACCAGCGCAAACAGTGTCAGGATGTTCAGACTGAAGCCCGCAGCTACCAGACAGGCAAACGTACCCACCAACGACACAATGATAGAGATGGAGGGAATCAGCGTACTCTTCAGATCCTGCAAGAAGAAATAGACCACGAGGATGACTAGAATGATGGCGATAATCAGCGTCTCCACCACGTTGTGTATGGAAGCGAAAAGGAAGTCATTGGAACTCATCATCGTGACGAACTCCGTTCCTGCCGGCAGATTCTTCTCCATCCGCTCTATCTGCGCAGTGATTTCTTTGTTGACAGCGGTAGCATTGGAACCAGCTGTCTGGAATATCATATAAAGAACGGCCGGCTGACTGTCCATTTCACTGCGGAAACTATACGTCATCGTACCCAACTCCACCTCTGCCACATCTTGCAGGCGAAGTATGGAACCGTCTTCCCGCGAACGGACAACCGTGTTCCGGAATTCTTCCACGCTTTTGAGGCGTCCGCGATATTTCATTGTAAACTGGAAAACATTCTTCGAACTCTCGCCCAGTGAACCGGTAGGAGCTTCGATGTTCTGCTCACCCAATATGGCGGTAATGTCCGACGGAACCAGTCCGTATTGCGCCATCCGTTCCGGTTTCAGCCAGATACGCATACTGTATGTATCGCCCAGCTCCATCACGTCTCCCACTCCCTCGATACGTTTAATCTGGGGAATGACATTGATGTCCAGATAATTGGCAAGGAACGTCTGATCGTATCGACCGTCCGTGCAGACCAAAGCGCCAATCTGCAAGAAGCTGGTCTGCCGCTTCATTGTGCTGACGCCGACTTTCGTTACTTCAGCCGGAAGCAATCCCTGTGCTTTAGCCACACGGTTTTGCACGTTGACTGCCGCCATATCGGGGTCTGTGCCCTGCTTAAAATAAACTTGTATAATAGCCAGACCTGCATTGGAAGCACTGGAACTGATATACATCATGTCTTCCACACCGTTGATACTCTCCTCCAGTGGCATGATGACACTGTTCATCACTGCCTCGGCATCGGCACCCGTATAACTGGCAGTTACATATACCGTTGGAGGCGCAATGTCAGGATATTGCTCCACCGGCAGCGTGAAGAGCGAAATAAGCCCTATGGCCAGAATCAGGACAGAGATGGAAATAGCCATCACCGGCCGTTTTATAAACACATTTCCTTTCATAATCAATCTCCTTCTTATTTAACTTGCGTGCCTTCACGCACCAGTCCGGCGCCTTCCGATACGATTTCATCACCTGCTTTCAGTCCGTCCAGCACCACATATTCGCGTCCGTCATTGTTTTCGGCCACTGTTATCAGGGTAGAGACAGCCTTCCCGTCCACTACCTTATATACAATCGTCTTATCCTGCATCTTCACGGTGGCCGTCTGCGGAATGGCGATACAGTCTTTATAAATGCTTGGCACTACCACCGTGCCCGAGGCTCCGCTATGAAGCAACCGCGATTCGTTGGGAAACACCACGCGCGCCACCACAGTACCCGTTTGCCGGTCGATGACGCCGCTGATGGATTCGATGACACCTTTCTTATTATAAACCGAATTATCATTGAGGCGCAATTCCACTTCCGGCATGTTCTTCAAAGCTTCGTCCATGTCGCCATACTGGCGGGTGAGGGCAAGCAACTGATTCTCGGTCATGGAGAAATAGACATACATATCCGAATTGTCGCTGACCGTAGTAAGCGGATAAGGCATATTGGCACTTACCAATGCGCCTGCACGATAAGGCAATGCACCTACGACTCCGTCACTGGGACTTTTCACTTCGGTATAAGAGAGATTGTTGCGGGCACTGATCTCCTGGGCTTCGGCCTGCGACAGTTGAGCTTTGGCGGTGAGATAAGAATTCTCGGCCGTTTTCAGACTGAATTCCGAAACTACTTTCTGCGCATACAGTTCTTTGTTGCTCTTGTAGGTCAGTTCGGCAGTACCCAGCGCGGCACGTGCTGCTTCCACATTGGCAGTGGCGGTTTTCAGTGCGGCCTTGTAAGGCACTTGGTCGATAATGAAAAGCGATTGCCCGCGGCGTACTTTTTGCCCTTCGGTCACACAGAGTTTCTCAATCGTTCCCGACACCTGCGGATAAATATCAATATCCTGTCGCCCACGTATGCTCGCCGAATAGGAAGAAGAAAATTCCTTATCCACCGCTTCTATCTGCATTACTGCATAAGAAGAAGATTTCACTCCCGCATCCGATGCCTGCTTGCAAGATGCCATCCACACTGTACAACCGACAATCCCTATCAGCCGTATCCATTTTTTGCTTACTGTAATCATACTTTCTCTTTTGGTCTTTTGTTAAATCCTGGACAAAAGTAGGAGAAAAGAACAAGGCAACAGTGACCAATTTCCCTCCATAAATGTCCCATTCTCGCCATTTACGTTTATTATAGCTAACTATTTGGCAATAAACGACATATCAAACAAATCTGAAGAAATATGGGACATTCTGTTTTCCCGATTATTCACCAACTTTGCAAAAAGTAAAAAAGGAAAGAACATGGAAAAAGAGAACATTATTACGGTGGATATAGAGGATTTTAAGGACAGTCAGCACGTCCTTGATTATATAGATGATGACTTTGCGATAGTCAACAGTCTGGAGGGGACTCCTTATAGTAATGATACAATCAAACTGAATTGTTTTCTCATCGCGGTTTGCATAGAAGGGTGCATCCAGCTGGACGTCAACTACCGGACCTACAAGTTGCAGGCGGGCGAGCTGCTGCTCGGTCTGCCCAATACGATTATCAGCCATACGATGCTTAGTCCTAAATATAAGGTCAGGCTTGCCGGATTCTCTACCCGTTTCCTGCAACGTATTATTAAAATGGAAAAGGAAACGTGGAATACTGCCATTCATATCCACAACAATCCGGTGAAGTCGGTTGGCAACGGGGAGGATAAAACTTTCTTCGGATTCTACCGGGATTTAATTATAGCCAAGATAAACGATGAGCCTCATTGCTACCACAAAGAAGTGATGCAATATCTCTTTTCTGCTATCTTTTGCGAAATGCTGGGGCAGCTTCATAAGGAAATGGAAGCCGCCGGCAATACGGAAGGTTCGAAAGAAGGCATCAAACAGGTGAATTACATTTTGCGGAAGTTCATGGAACTGTTATCGAAGGACAAGGGTATGCACCGTTCGGTGAGTTATTTTGCCAACGAGCTTTGCTACACTCCGAAGCATTTCTCGAAAGTCATCAAACAGGCGTGTGGCAGGACTCCGTTGGATTTGATTAATGAAACTGCCGTGGAGCATATCAAATACCGATTAAAACGTTCGGAAAAGTCTATCAAGGAAATTGCGGAAGAATTCAACTTCCCCAATCAGTCCTTTTTCGGGAAATACGTAAAAGCGCATTTGGGAACATCACCGGCCAATTATCGGAACAGAAAAGAAGAATGACAAAAAGAACAGATTCTTATGTTAGAAAAATCTTTTTGGGAGTCTTGCTCATCTTACTATAAAAAATGAGTAATAATGTGCACATTATTACTCAATAACACTAAGATAACTCCCGATTCTTGACTTATACATAAGTCTATATTGCTGTTTCAGTTCTTTAGAAAGGAAAGAATGTTCAATCAGTTTATCTGTTAATTCATATACCTTAGTATATTTCTCCAGACAAGAGTTTACCAAACGTTCGGGTAGGCCTATTTTCAAACCAAAATAATAGAATGTTTTTCCTGTAACCGCCGATGCAGCACCGAAATAATCCGATTCAGGATTAACAAACAGACCTTTGCTCATGGCAAAGATACCATCGTTTATATGGAGATGAGTATTCAATAAATCGTATGCAGGAGATAGGCGGAATCTTCCTTTTTTCTCTTCCAATAAAGAAAAGTTCTTTAAATGAGCGTCGCCGTTAGAATAGACAAAATTGAATAAAACAAGTTCAAAGAAACGTAGTTTATCTACTTGTGGCACAGAACTGTATTTATCTATAATTCCTGCGAACTCTTCATAAGCCAGATTATCATATTTATAATCGGAACCTCCATTTTTCCTGGTAAGCCCGGCTAAAGAAGCAAAATCCTCCTTTTGCAACTTTCCTTTCCCCGACAAATCAAAACGTCGTACAAAATAAGCAGGGGTTCCGTCCTGAAAAAAGCATAATCCATTAGGAGCTGTCGGAATCCCATATACTTGCGCAGCTATCTGCATTGTCAAATGTTCGTTGGCAGGGCAAAACTCCTTGTTACGAAGATTATTAGGGACAGGCTTTAATATGAATTCGCCCTGTTCTCCCTCTTTGGTTAATCGCAATATCCCGTCATCGGCAACTAAAGAATACTTAATCTGGACTCCTGAAACAGATATGCGTTTGCTATTGTTATTGAAGATATCAATGCCGACATTATCATCAAAATGCTTATAAGGCAATTCACAAGATATATTTTCTCCGTCAAAAAGCAGTTTCAAGGCTTTGGGTGAGTATCCGCTTTCTCCGCCAGTCTCCCGTAAAAGTGAGGGACAAATATGAGTATCTGTTTCCATTATCATATTCTTTTAACTGTTATTGCTCCGATTGTATCTGTATGGGCAGTAGCCAGAAGAATACCAAAATCATCCTCTTCATCAATATGCAGGTTTCTAGCTTGAATAATACGATTATCCCCTTCAGATGTCATATTAAAAAAGACAGGGAAAAGATAGGAAGAGGTATATTCCTGCTGTGTCTTGGGCATGGTCAGTGAGACAGCTGGGAGTTGTGGATTATTATAATAGTCCGTATCATAACAGAATGAATAGTGTTCACGATCTATTTCTGTTAACAGACCGGCATAAATACCTTTTATATAGACTTTGGCAGATCGACTCATATGCGTGTCTATTATTGAATATGAATACTAAGTCCTAAAGTTTTCAGGACATTAAAAAGGACATCGAAGCGGGGATTACCACTTCCACGTTCCAAGCGGACCAAAGCGTTAATCCCTATTCCTGCAAGAGTTGCCAACGTAGCCTGATCCAAGCCCAACTCTTTACGCCTTTCGCGAATATGTTTTCCTATCTCTATTAAATCCATAATTCACCATATATAGTGACTTTCTCACAAAGATAGAATCTTTTTAGTAGAAAAACAAGCTAATTCACCATATACAGTGAATTTACGCATAAATAGCATAGTATAAAAGCATACTATCATGCTTTTCACCATATATGGTGATTTAAGAGAGATACATACTTATAGAGAAAAGACATTGATCGCTGAAAAAAGTGCCAACATGAAGAATTGTATATTTTATCTGTCCTGCTCTTCATCATTCGAGCCGTTTCCTTGCACTTCATGAAAAACGCCCTCCATTTAGAGTTACAGATTTCGCAAATAACACCAGATAGGTACTATTAGCAAACAAGTTGCAATAAAAGTAGCCATTCAAAAACACAAACAGCTATCATTTCACAAGAGATGCATCAGATTGCTATTTATAAATCAACAGTAGAAAAAGACAAAGTAGCTCAATACATCCTCTTCAAAAACCAAGTTTAGCTTCCTTTAAAAGAAACGAAAGGTTTGATTATAGCAAACGGACGGTTTGTTTAAACCAAACAGAGGGTTTGATTACGGCAAACAGAGCGTTTAATTACACCATATCGTGCATATTTCAAGGAAATAAATACAAAATAGAGAGATATAATGTATATTCTTGCAATTGTTCATGCAGTTTATTTTCTGTTTGGCTCTTTTCTTTCTTTCCTTTTTTCGTGAATATCTTAAAAACAGAACAGATTCCCCGTTATATGAAAGTTCCTTGTATCCGGAGACAGGCAGAAACTTTCATATAGCGGGGAATTCTATTTCATATTCTCAATGAAGAGAATCAACGAAGAGAATCAACGATTCTCGGCATCCTTCATACAACGCACGGAGAACGCATGGGAACGACCGGAGGAATGTGTCCAAGTCTTATCGGAAACTTTATAATACAGAGAAGTAGCTCCCTGATCCTTGTCATTTCCATAACTGCTTGCCGATGAGTTAGACCAATAGCAAGCGGCACCCTTAGCGGTATCCAATCCTGTATTGTTGCCATTATTACCGCCGTTGGAACCCCACTTACAACCTGCCAACGGCCAATAAGCATAGTTCGTACCGTCATAGCAATATTTAAATACCGCAGTTGCGCTCTGTTTCACAAATTCACCTTTCTGTTCTATCTCATCCAATACGCGGGGAGATACAACCCGGTAACCTTTCGGACAAGGATCATAAATAGATTTATGACCGTCAGAAGGATTGAGATAAGTGCTCGATTCGTTCGGGTTACCCCAGAAGTCATCTTTACGATCGGTACGTGCACCGGTCCATGCGCCCAGATACCAGTCGGATTTTGTATTCTCCACATTATTGGTATAAAGCAACGCGCGGGGATTTTCTATAGAGAAGCGGACGTTGGTGGCTTCGGTAGGTATATTAGTACCCACGGTTCCCGACCAGCCGACCGGCGTAGGACGTCCCCATTGGAAGTAAACACCGTTTTGCTTCCAGTTGTCTCCTTCGCACGTCATATAAGTACCCAGATTACGATCCAACACTACATATCCCGTATTACCATAAGGGTGTTCTGCCGGAGTAGGGGTCATCCAGATAATAAAACTCCAGATGACGGTAGTCTGATCCGCTCCATAGATAGCCACCTGACCGCAACCGCCGTCATAGCCTCCACTTACTTTATAGGTGTTGATCGTAATATTGTAATCACTGCCAATAGGAGAGATGTCCGTAGTAGAGCCATTCACGGCAATCATCTTATGATTAACGTTCAAATCGCAACCCAGAATAGTTTTGGCATACTTGGGTTCTTCCACTTCCATAAAGTTACCACGTGCTTTCACACTCATCGTATTGCTCACGCCACTGGTAGAAATATTCGTCAACAGACAGTTGGACTCGCCATAAGCCCATCCTCCAGCCAGCAGACGTGTCTCTACCGGCTCGTACCATTCGCAGGAATTATCCGAAAGTTTCAGGTTGTTGATAGCAATCGTATTGACAGCATTGGCTTTCAGTTGCTTTCCTTCTTTGAGAATAGGAATTGTAATAGTCTGTTGGTCATTCTCCAGAGTGATGACAATGTACACTTCTTTGCCGCTCAAATCAGCAGGATACGTAGTCAGGTATATATCCTGTGCGAAAGCGAGCATTTCGGGAGTAGTCAGTGAAACAGTAGCATACGGTTTCACATCCGTACCGTAGGTCAGTTCGTCCGTATCCAAATCTGCTGTGAATACACCGGAAAGAGGAGTCTTTGTCTCCTTGTCATATAAAGAAACACTCTTGAGCTTGTATGTAGAAAGCTCCTGGGACGAGATACTGAACTTCACATACGCCATCGCATGGTTCAACGTAAACTTAGCAAGCATATCCGGACCGCTGACCGTAGCCTTGGCAAACGCAAAACCATACTTTCCAATATGACGGCTATCGCCGGGACGGCTTTGTTCCTGCTCAACGGACAGGGTAGAAGTTATCTTGTTGCCATTTTCGGCTAGTTCCGTACTTGCCCGGTAAGGATAGTAAATAAGAAGTTCCGTAGCTCCTTCTTCCGCCATCTTCACGTCGTCCGAAGTAAAGACACCGGAGTTTTGTCCGATCGACTCATCACTCAATAAAGACTGCACATTATTGATATCGGTCCCTGCCGTACGGGAGAAAACGCCCAAGGCATCCCCTTCGCTCCAGAGCACCGGATAAACGTCCCCTGTTTTGTCACCGATAGAAACACGCGTCTGCGGAGACGAGAGTCCAACCAACGTCAGACATGAACCTGCCGTTGCCGGTTCTTTGCCCTTATCGGACGAAATAAGTTCGTCCTGCGTGCAACTTGTCATCATGAGAATCATTGCACCTATTGCAAATAATCTATTTTTCATACCATTCATTCTTTTGAGTTACACCATTTTTACCATTCATTCTCTTCCAGATCACCGGCAGAACCGCCGTCACTCCATGCTCCTTCCGTTCCTGAAGCTTTCCAGGTCTGGAAAGCGGAACACACGGCACGTCCTTCGGCATTATAGGCGATGATCGCACTGATGTAATTCACTCCCGGACGCAATCCTTCGGTGATTTTGCGCGTATAGGGCAGAGATACGGGTTCTCCGTTCTCTTCTACGAATTTCACCAGCTTCACTTCAATGTTATAGTCAAAACCGATGTCCGCCACCGGATAGAATTCAATGACTTTTGCTCCGAACGTAGTACCTGTTTGCTGCTCGGAAGTAATCAGAGCCGTATTGTCTGCAATCTCCGAAACTGTTAGGTTCATGGTGGGGATGACACGTGGAGCCGAATCATCCTTGTCCGAACAGGAGGCAGTTATCAGCAGTAGTACGAAGATAAATGCCATATTTATATGTAAGTTCTTCATAATCATATTGTATTAGTCTTATTTTTGTAAATTCTTATACCGCAGCAATGCTTCTAAAAAGTAATAATCGGCATACGTCAGGGGGACATCTACTTCGCTTTTATCAGGAAGTGCACCCACGCTGTGCTTCAGGATGAAACATTCGTTCGTACCCGGTTCTGCCAGATACTCTTTCGAGGCAAGCGTACGGAGTTGCTTTTCTGCCATGGCAAGATAAGATTCCTTGGCTTCCGTGCCGGGGATATAACGGCTTAGTTCGATAAAGGCGGAGGCCATGATAGCCGCAGCGGAAGCATCCCGATAGGTCTGTTCTTCTACCGGAGCGTCGAAATCCCAGTAAGGAATACCGTCGGCAGGTAGACGGCGGAGCAGCATATCGGCGATATGCCCGGCTTGCAACAGATAATTCTGATACCCCGTCAGGCGGAACATCATCGTATAGCTATACAAGGCCCATGCCTGTCCGCGACTCCAGGAGGAATCGTCCGAGAAGCCCTGCACTGTTTGCTTGCCGCGCACCGCACCCGTTTCAGGGTCATAATCCACCAGATGATACGTGGAATAATCATCCCGGAAGTGATGCTGGATAGTGGTATTGGCATGCGTACAGGCAATGTTCTGCAAAGAGTCGTCGGCGTAGGCTTTCGACATGGACAACAGCAGTTCAAGGTTCATCATATTGTCAATAATCACCGGAAACTTCCAGTCGCAGCCTTTGCGTACAAAGTCCCAGCTACGGATCACACCGGTAGCAGGATTGAAGCGGGTTGACAAGGATTTGGCACCCTGATAGAGCACTTGTTTATAAGCCTCATTACCTGTCAACCGGAAAGCATTGCCGTAACTGCAATTCAACTGGAAACCGACATCATGATCTCTGGTCACGTATTGTATAGAGTCGAGTTTCAGCGTGTTCTTCTCGGCCAGTGTTTTCACTGCGTCCTTCCGGGTATATTCGTAGATATACCAAAGGGAACCGGGATAGAAGCCGCTGCACCACCAATAGATATTCGAGGGAACAAACTCACCGTCGGCAGAGAGCGTGCGGGGAAGTGTCTTTTCTGTCAGGTGGGTGTCCATAGCCGTGTATTGTTGCTCCGCAACGGTAAATACACGGTCAATCAACTCCTCCATCGGCTCCTGCTTCGTGCAGGAGGCCAATGTCAAAAGTCCGAGTATAGATATTAATAGGATTCTCATACGTTCGATTCTTTTTATTTAGGGGACAGGGTTGTGGTAAATGTGGCGGTCTGATTGGCGGTGACCGTTGCTTCAAAGCCGACCATATAGGTGCCCGGATTAGCCTGGTCATAAAAGTTCTCACTGGTGGTACTCCATTGCTTGTAGGTAGGCTTCACGCTTCCGCTGGCTGTGAGATACATCACTTTGCTTCCGTTCGTTAGTACGATGCGGTTACTTTCCACCGTCGGAACGGCAGGCGTCACCATGCACCAACGCACTTTGGCGGATTTATCCGTTCTTGCCTTGATCTCATCCATGACCACTAAATCTTTATCGTTCACGATTTTCACGGTACGGGTAGCGGACGCAGCCTGATCGGACACTACTTCTGTCAGATCGAAAGTGGCTCCCAATTCCGTAGCGGTATTGATAGTAGTAGTCAGCGTAGCCGCCCCATTTACCCGGTGACGGGCGTCATTGATTGAAATCGTGCTATGATTCAAGTTATTCAAACGAAATACATCCCAACGCATCGAGTTCTGTCCCATATCCCAAAGATTACCGCCTAAGCCGGCTAATACCGACTCGAGCGTTGTATAACTTTGCAGACCGAAATCCATCGACCAACGCACTCCATACGCATCGTATACAAATGAACCGGCATCCATGTGTCCGTGGCTCGAACCTGCCTTGCCGCCTTTGATTCCGAGGTATTTGTCCGTATCGGTGTATGTCCAGTCGGTATGTACCATCACCACGGGCGTTTCCCCTTTTCCACTCCATAGTTTATTGGAAGGAGCGGAGATTGCGTCCAGATTCAGATTATTGGCAAACGCCATAATCATCGGCAACAGGCGGTTTTCGGCACAAGAAGCGTATTCGCCGTTCTTCAGCATTTTCAGCTCATTATATAATAAGGACGGATTACTGTATTTATCGGCAAACCACCACGAAGCCAATGCCGCAGTAGAGGAGGGAGCACAGTCGGAATAATTAAAGAACTTGCTGTTCAAGCCTGTCATATACAGCATATATTCTGCCGTCTTGGAGAATCCCGGTGTATCGGAAAGCCCGTTATCCGTACCGAGCGTACTGTTGAGGGCGGCAAGCATCAATACCTGATAGAGCGTGCCGTAACACCAGTAACCGCTGCCCTCCGGATAGTTGCCGTCGGGAGAATACATCACTTCCAATGCAGGTTTGTTGGATTCCAATGCCTTTTCAATCATGTCCTTTGCTTCGGAAGGATTGTTTTCATAAGAAGCCAGTGCCGCACAGACCAGTCCGCCATTACAAACCTGGTTCCAGTTGTTGGTGGCTTCGTAGAAGTTGAGGTTCCAGTTCTTGTTCTGCGCCTGTTGGAAGGCAAACTTCAACAGTGCGTTGGCCGCTTTCGTACGGGTGGCTGCACTTAGTTCGTTGTAGAGCCAGTCGTAGCCGAACGCAACAGCCGTAGCCATTTCGCCCACATCGAGAAAGTGACGTTTCGAATTCCAGTCGGGAAAGTTGCAGACAGCGTTCATATCCGTTTCCGCTTTAGTCAGGTATTTGGTATCGCCGGTCATCCGGTAGGCATAAGCACAGGTGAAAATACGCAGTAACGCATCGCGGGATACATCGAGAATACGTTTGTTGCTGGCATCCAATTTATAAGTCAGTGCCGTGGCGTTCATCCCTTTGCTGTTGCACACTCCCATAATGGTATTATGGAGCAAGGTCAGATTGGCACTCGAATTGGCATCCACTTTGGCTTTCAACGCAGTGAAGGCCTCGGCGTTCATCAACAGGCGGGGATGATTGTCCGCAGTCAGTTTGGAATAATCCAGTCCGCCCTCCGGCTCCGTGGGATTCGGTTTCTCATGGGTAGATCCCGGACGGAATCTGTTCTCATCTTCATCGGAACAACTAACGGCTGTTCCTACAAAGAAAGCTATGATGATTGTTTTAAAAAGAATCGTTTTCATGGTTCAATGAATTTATTTGTATTACTACTTCAAAGGAATAAGTCGTACTTTCAGTTGCGAGGCACGATTGGCAGGAATCACCGTCTCAAAGCCCACGCGGATGGTTCCCGGATTGCGGAAATCATATTCATGCGGGGGCACGTTCGACCAGGTTTTCATTTCTACTTCCGTATCGGCATCTACCGTCAATAGCATCCGTTGTCCGTCTTTGGTTAATTCCATCCGGTTCTTGCCCGTTATTTTGGCTTCCGCCGGAGTGACCATTATCCAGGATACGGCAGCTTCCTTGTCCCCCGTCTCCAACCGGTCGGTTACTTCCAGATGGTCTTTCTGATCCAATATCACGGTGCGGACGACTTTCTTTACGCTGTTGGCAAACACACTCGACAGGTCTACTTCCGCCCCTTTCTGTTTCTTCGACTCGAAAGTACGGGTGATCGGAGCATTACTCTTTACCAAATGGCGTTCGCCGTTAATCGTCAGGGTGTTGTGAGCGATATTGCTTAGCCGGAATACTTCCCAGCGTTGTCCGTTCTGCGACATATTCCACAGGTCTACTCCCTTACTTTCGAGCGTGATGTAACTCTGCATACCCAAGTCCATCGCCCAACGCACCCCGTCTCTCTCGAAGATAAATGAACCGGCATCCATGTGCGCATGAGAGGTAGAGGGCGAACCGCCTTTCACTCCCAGATAGGTATCTTCCTTGCTGTCCCATCCGCCACGGTAGATAAACACAGGTGTATCTCCGCGACTGAACCAGAAGTTTTTCTTCGGCTTGCCGATATTCTTCAAATCGAGCTGCGAACAGAACACCATCAGGCTGGGCAGTAAACGGTCTTCGGCAAACGGCATATCCGGCCGGTCGAGATACTGACGTTCGATCCACAACAGGGAAAGGTCTTTCGCTTTGCCTGCAAACCAAAACATCATCATGTTGCACTCCGCCTCTACCGGAGAATCCGAGAAACAGAAACAGTCTCCACCCGGAGCCGTCATATACTGCATGAAACGGGCAGACTCCATGAAGCCGGGGGCTTGGGAGAGCCCATTGTCTGTGCCGAAAGCACTTTCGAGCGCAGCAATGAGCATTACCTGAAAACTTGTTCCGTACCCCCAATATCCGAACCCTTCGGGATAACCTCCGTCGGGGCCATAACCTACCATCGCTTTCGGATTTGTCTCCATGCATTTCTCAATGATGCCTTTCGATACTTCCGGAACCTCTTCAAAAAGAGCCAGCGCGCCATACGCCAATCCACTATTACATACGGAATTCCAGTTGTTCTTAGCTGTATAGAACCAGGCATGACGGGTGTTCTTTGCCGCGTCGAAGCCTTTCGCGATGATTGCTTCGCGCACTACCCGGCGGGTGTCGGGCTGCAAAGAATCGTACAGCCAGTCATAACCGATAGCCAATGCCATTACCATCTCACCCACATCCAGGAAATGAGTGGGGTTCCAGTCGGTGAAACGACTGACGGCCAGCATCTCCTGTTCCGCACGGTGAGCATATTTCTTATCTCCCGTCATACGGTAAGCGTATGAGAGGTAATAGATACGCTTCAATGCGATGCGCGAAATCGCCAGCAGGCGTTTGCCCTCCTTGATACGTTCCACAGGTGGTTCCGTAAGTGTCCGGTCGCAAAGTTCCATGATCCGCTGGTGAACAGTGGCCAACGGGGGATACTCCGCAATGGCTTTCCTGATGGCTTCTTCTCCTCCCGCCGGCAATAACAACCGGGGATGAGGCGCTATCTTGCCATAATCAAACTGTTGCGCAACTACACCCGTGCAACCGGATACAAAAATGAGTAATAGTAAAAGTATTTTCTTCATCCTTATTCAAATCTTTATGATTAATACGCCCAACCGCTTCGTTTAGTCAGGTTCGGGTTCTTTTGCGTTTCAACGATAGGAGCAGTCCACGGCCATATATAATCGGCATAATACCAGTTATACTCTACCATATCGCCCCACCAGGACTTGCCGCCATTCACGTCTTTTCCCTGGAATTTGGTTTCTTTGTAGGTTCCCCAACGTACTTCGTCGAAGAAGTTAATTCCCTCCAGGCAGAATTCCACGCGACGTTCGTAACGTATCCTTTCGAGCATGTCTTCTTTTCCGTTCACTGCGCACGGACCACTTCCGCCCTCTGTCAGTGCGGGCATGTGGGCACGGGTACGTACTTTATTCACCAGGCGGATGGCTTCTCCCAGCTGATCGGTCTGTGCCAATGCTTCGGCATACTGCAACAGTACATCGGTATAGCGAATCAACGGCCAGTCGGTATGGCAACGGCTCCGGCTAATCAAACGGCCTTTCTCAAACTCATTGTACTTGCGATAGCAGTAGAAAGCAGAAGTACGTTTATCGAGCCAGAAGTCTCCGCCATTCGTTCCCTGTTCCTTCAACGGCCAACGGAGTTGTTTACCGATCTGGTTGGCATCTCCTGCATAATTAGGCTTGTAGCAGTCCACCGGCACATAAGGAGTGACGACGGTCTGTTGCAGACGCGGGTCACGGTTGTCATACGCCTTTTTGATACGGGCTTCATTACCACTGTTGAGGTAATATTTCTGATAGATATCTTCGCCTACCCGTTTGATAAGGGCATTTTTTTGTGAGGACATGGATTCCAATCCGTCACGGCAGAAAAAGATTTCACGTTGTTGCGGAGTCAGTAAGTCCCAATCTTCCAAGCCGTCTACTTCCGACCATTTGAAGTCCGATCCGTCCGCGTTCTTATAGTAGTCCACAAAGTCTGCGGAAGGTTTTATTTCCGTCCAGCCATCATACGTATCGCGGGCACCGGTCATTTGCTGAATGTTATCACAATAACCGGTTTCTTCGCTGAACTGGAGCGAGAAGATCATTTCTTTATCCTTTTCGTTTTCATATTTGAAGAAGTCGGCATATTCGCCTGTCCACAAGCCATAACCGCACGCTTCCACTTCTTTGAAATCGTTGCCTGCTTCCTTGTATTGCTTCTTCCACATATATACCATACCACGCAGGGCATAAGCGGCTCCTTTAGAGGGACGACCGTAGTTTTCATTCAGCGTGTTATTGGGGAAGTCGGGATTGTTGATGCAATACGTCAAATCATCCAGAATGACTTGCCATACCTCATCTACCGAAGATTGACCACGGGTACAGTCTTCGTTATTGATGGGTTCCAGATAAACGGGGACGCCCTGATAAAGCATATTCAGACGATTGTACGCCCAGGCACGGAGGAAACGGGCTTCGCATTGGTAACGCGCCAGTTTATTAGCGCTCATATCTGCTTTATGCAGATTGGCAATCGCATCGTTACACGCATGGATGATGGTGTAACAGAACTTCCATTCATACCACACCTGAAAGTCATTGGCAGGCTTGGTAGCCAGCGAAAGCAGTTCCACCGGATAGTTATTGGAATAATAATCGGTTGCAAAGCTCATAGCTTCGATTCCCTGACGGTTCAGTCCGTCGGCACGGCGAAGCTGGGTAGAGGAGAGTTGGGTGGCATAGAACGGGAAGTAGAGTCCTGCCATTCCCTTGTCGGCAAGCTCCTCCGTGGTCCACATGTTTTCACTTGCAATCTGGTCTTCCGGAGCCACATCGAGAATATCCATGCAGGAGGTAGCCGCCAGCGCCATCGTTAAAATCATTAATATCTTTTTCATATCAGATTCTGTTTTTTTAGTTCTACATCATTAAAAGGTAATCTGTCCGCCAAAAGAGATCTGACGCATCAACGGATAACCGATGGCAGTTCCTATTTCCGGATCGAGTCCCGGATAACTGGTAATCGTCAGGATATTGTCCATCGACACGAAAGCACGGAGTTTATTAACAAAGAACTTGCTGGAAATCCGTTGCGGCAACGTATAGCCGATTTGGATATTCTTCAACTTGAAGTAGTCGCCCTTATATTCGTTCCAGTCGCTCTGGATTCTGTTATTATAGGTAGTACCGTATGTCAGGCGGGGATATTTGCCCCACTGGTTGGTGCGCGGATCGTCCGGGTTGGAAGGATCGAAGAAGTAATGGTTATCGGCGATATGCTCGATAATGCCATATCCGTGGCTGACCAGTGTCGAGTTGTAGTAATCCGTATTCCAGTTGAGGTAATGCCCGAAAGCTCCCGACCATAACATGGAGAAATCAATGTTCTTGTAAGAGAAGGCACAGTTGAAGCCCAGATTGAATTTCGGGACACTGGTGTGTCCGGAGAAATCCCGGTCGTTCGTATCACCGTAGTTCATATCACCGTTGCTGTCGGCATAGAGTATGTCACCATACCAAAGCTGGTCTTTGGCAACCGTCTTCATTCCTCCGAACGAATAACCGGAGTCAATCATGGCCTGCACCCATACCATATCTTCTTTCGTACGTATCATTCCGTCCTTCGGTCCCGCATGGATATCCACCGCACCTCCGGTATAGCCTTCGCCGGAACCTCTGTACACCTTATACATATAGGTTTCTCCCAGTTGGCGGCCTTCGCAGATGTAGCCTCCGAAACCAGATTCAGACACATCACTGAAGTTGTTGACATAGCTCACTTTGTTTCCCTGTGCATCATACGTCCAGTATTTCTGGAGTTCGCCTTTGAACTTCATCACTTTGTTGGCGTTGAAAGAGAAGTTCATACCCACTCGGTATTCGAAATCTTTTCCGATACGGTCGTTCCAGTTGAGGGTAAATTCAACACCACGGTTGCGCACTTCACCCAAATTCTCGGGAGCAGAGCCTACAACACCCATCGAAAGATAGAGTTCGGGATGGTAGAGAATGTCCGAAGTATACTTATTATAATAGTCTATCTCACCCGTCAGGCGGTGGTTGAAGAAGCCGAAATCAAGTCCGATGTCGGTGGTGGCGGTACTTTCCCAGTGCAGCTTGTCGTTGCTTAGTTTCTTGCGTACCAGTCCTTTGGTTCCTTCACCGTCGATAACGACATTGCCTGTGGCGTAGTTTGCCTGCCAGTCGTAGTTGCCCGTAGAGTTGTTACCTGTCTTTCCCCAGGAAACACGGAGTTTCAGGTTAGAGAGATAGTCCGATGCGCCCTGCATGAATGATTCTTCCGAGATACGCCATCCGCCGGAAAACGAGGGGAAATATCCCCAACGCTGGTTCACACCGAAACGGGAGGAGGCGTCGGCACGAAGGTTGGCTTCGAAGAGATAACGTCCTTTATATCCGTAGTTGACACGGCCGAAATAAGAGAGCAATCCCCATTTGGCAGGCGATGAGCTGGAAGAGCTGACGAGCGTCTCATAAGTGCTTAGTTCGTTCAGCGTCCAGTCCGTAGCGCCTTTACGGGAAACAGCAAAGCTCTTGCTGTAATATTCCTGTGCGGAATATCCGAGCAGTGCGCCCAGGTCGTGGTCTTTCTTGATGGTTGTATTGTAGCGTACCAGTATTTCGGCACTCTGACGCCAGGTGCGTGCGCTCGTATTGGTGATGGAAGCGTTCTCCAACGCGCTTTCGCTGACACGCTGGTCGGTGACGTAGTCCCAATAACCATTTTGGCGGCTATAAGAAGACTTGTCGGTGAATGTCGGCGAATAGTTGAATGTACCTTCAATGTTGAGCCCTTTATAGGGAGTGATAATTCCGTAGACTGATGCGTTGAGACGCCAGACGGTATTGAAACCGGTGGCTCCTGCCATCTGACCGAAGATATTATTGGCATTGGAAGATTCTTCGCTGGCCAGTGCGGCACGTCCCCAGTAGTTAGGTTCGCCGGGGTATACACCCGGAGTGGTCTGATAGAGATACTTGAATCCGTTGCTGATATTAGCCATCCCGTAATCTTGCTTTTGTCCGTAGAGACGGGTGCCGACGGTCATCCATTTCACTATCTTGGCTTCCAGGTTGGTACGGAAATTGATTTTCTGCGTACTTGAGTCGAGGTTCCAGCGGTTCATGACTCCCTGATTGTCAAGATAGCCCGAAGAAAGCATGTATTTCACTTTCTCCGAACTGCCGGAGACAGACAGATTGTGCTCTTGCGAATATCCGGTGTCGAATACTTCGTCGAACCAATCGGTGTTGGGATAAGCTACGTAATTGGGTACTCCGTACTCGTTCAACCCGTTCGGATCGGCAGAAGCAGCCCTCCAGCGGTCGATGCTTTCCTGCGAGAAGATACCTTTGGTATTCACATTGTCGCAAGCCTCGTTCACCAGTCCCATATAACGGGCATAGTCGCTTACGAAAGAGAGGTTATTGTAGGGCATCTGCACGACTCCCGAATAAGAATAGGAGATTTGCGGTTTGCCTTTCCCGCTTTTGGTGGTGATAAGGATGACTCCGTTGGCGGCTCGCGTACCATAAATAGCTGTGGAGGCAGCGTCTTTCAGTACGGAGATGCTTTCGATGTCGTTGGGGTTCACATTGTCCATGCTCCATTCGATACCGTCCACCAGGACCAATGGGGAGTTGGTATTGAACGTACCGTTACCGCGGACGCGGATGGTGGCACCGTCCGAACCGGGTTGTCCCGAAGCCTGCGTGACGTTCATACCGGCGGCAAGTCCCGAAAGGACGGAAGAAACACTCATGATGGGTCGTCCTTCCGTCTGGTCGGCAAAGTTGATGGAAGTCACAGAACCGGTCAGGTTCACTTTCTTCTGTACACCGTAGCCCACTACCACTACTTCATCCAGCACTTTCGTTTCCACTTTCATCTGTACATCAAGTTTCGTACGCCCGTTCAGGAGAAGCGTGGTGGTCTGATAACCAATGTAACTGAAAGAAACGGAAGGTTTGGCAGAAGTTGTTTTTAAGGTGTAGTGTCCGTTCAGGTCTGTCAGGACACCGTTTGTTGTACCTACTTCGACGACGGAAACACCCGGCAGGGTTTCTCCATTCTCATCGATCACTACTCCACTTACTGTGGCAGATGTTTGTGCCCACACCACATCTGTCAGTAAAAAGAGCGAAGCCAATAAAAATAATAAATAATGCTTCTTTTTCATTTGATTAGATTTAATGAAACAATTAGGTTGTTAAATACTCACAGTGCAAAGAAATGGGATATTTAGCCAATCTAATAATACTGTTTAGGCGATTGATGCCACTAATTAAGATAATTCGGCGGAGAATGGAAAGGAAAAACAAGCTTTTAAGATTTCGACCAGCTTTTATCAGAAAATGACTAGCTAGTTTTATTCCATATTTAAAAATAGGTTGTATTTTTGCCTGATACCTATATAATTATTCGTCGAATATCTAATAAAAACAGTATGAAAAAACATTTTCTACTTCTTATTTTATCACTTTTATTCCTGCCGATTGCACAAGGCAAAGTAAAACTCCCTGCAATGATGGGAGATCACATGGTACTTCAACAGAACAGCTCCGTTAAGTTATGGGGGTGGGCGGACGGCAAAAAAGTAACCGTCACCACTTCGTGGAACAACCGGACTTATCAGGCATCTACGGATAAAGACGGGGCCTGGCTGGTAAAAGTAGACACTCCCGAAGGGGGTTATACACCTTATTCTATTACTATCAGTGACGGCACTCCGGTCACTCTCTCGGATATACTGATAGGGGAGGTGTGGATCTGCTCCGGACAGTCGAACATGGAAATGCGCATGATGGGAAATGCAGCGCAACCCATTGACAACTCGCTTGAAACGTTACTGAACTCGGGAAATTATCGTGACCGTATCCGTTTTATTACCGTACCGAGAACCAATGATACAGAGCGCCGCACGGATTTCGAGAAAAGAAAATGGGAAGTATCGTCACCCGAAACGACCATTGATTGCAGTGCCGCCGCCTATTTCTTTGCCCGCCAACTGACTGAAAGTCTCCATCTCCCGGTAGGGCTGGTTATCAACAGTTGGGGAGGTTCGGCGATCGAGGCATGGATGGATGAACCGACATTGAAAACCGTTGAAGGTATGAATATTGAAGCTGCCAAAAATCCTAAAAGAGGAGTGCACCAACGTCTGGAATGTCTGTACAATTCGATGTTATGGCCTGTTAAGAACTTCACGGCAAAGGGTTTCCTCTGGTATCAGGGAGAATCGAACATATCCAACTATCAATTCTATGCTCCGATGATGACTGCCATGGTGCAGCTATGGAGAAATGTATGGGAGGCTCCCGATATGCCTTTCTATTATGTGCAGATTGCTCCTTACAAATATGAAAACAGCAGCAATACGGGGGCTGCTTTATTGCGTGAAGCACAGATGGAAGCACTGAAAACGATTCCTAATTCGGGCATGGTCCCCACTACGGATATCGGTGATGAATTCTGCATCCATCCGCCACAGAAGGATGTAGTAGGGCTTCGGTTAGCTACACTTGCATTGACTAAAACATACGGTATCCGCCGGTTGCCATCCAACGGTCCGACGATGACCAAAGTGGACTATGCGGACAAAAAGGCTATAGTGACATTTGATAATGCACCTGAGGGGTTGTTTCCTACTTTTTCCGAACTGGAAGGATTCGAGATTGCGGGAGCGGACAAGAAGTTCTATCCGGCGAAAGCAAAGATTGTAGGACGTACCAACACAGTAGAAGTGTGGAGTGAAGAGGTAACCCAACCGGTTGCCGTGCGCTATGCTTTCCGTAATTATGTGGGAAATATCACGCTGCGGAATACTTTCGGATTGAGTGCTTTCCCGTTCCGCACAGATACGTGGGACGACGTGAAATAAAGGCTTCTACAAAGGGGGTAATTACCCTGTTTACAGGAGCTATAGATCCAATCTGTTGGGTATATATGTGCTGCGTGTTGGGTATATAGATCCAATACGCAGCACATATAGCTCTTGTAAACAAGAAATATATCCCCCATAAAACAGGCTCTCATAGCTTGTGGAGCGGATAACTGCCAACGAAAACTAAACGGTAGTAAACCGGAATGAATAGAACTAAACTGAACGGAACAAAATTAAACTGAAAAACAGAACGGAACAGAATTAAGCTGGACAGAATTGAATTGAATTAAACCGAACCTAATAACAAAGAAAGGAAATTATGAAACGATTCATCTTATTCATAGGTATACTGCTTGCATCCGTTTCTCTGGTCTTCGCCAATATCTACAAGAAATATGACGTTAGATCGGGGTTATCGGGCAATTGTGTCCGAAGCATCCTTCAGGATAGCATCGGATATATGTGGTTTGCAACACAGGACGGATTGAATCGTTTCAACGGTATCGAGTTCACCAACTACGGACATTCGTCAGAAAACGGTGGAAACAGTTATATGAATATAGTAACGATCTGCCGCCATCAGGATAACAATCAGATTTGGGTGGCCAGTACGGAAAAACTGTATTTATTCGATTCGCGGGAGGAGAAATTCTCCGTATTCGATACACAGACGGAAGACGGAGTGACAGTCAACAGTGTCTTCGGAATGGCATACGACAATGACAGGCAGTTATGGATCGGAACAACCAACGGACTGTTTGTCTACAACGAGAAAAAAGGTACGTTGAAGCAGTATCTACATTCTCTTTCCGATCCCCATTCATTGCCGGACAATCACGTGTGGGTGATCTACAACGACTCGTTCGGAACTATCTGGATAGGTACCCGGAATGGTTTGGCGAAATACAACCAACGCACGGACAACTTCACAGGGTATATATCCGAGGACACTTCTTTCGGACGTCCTGCCTGCAACGAGATTATCTCTTTGATGGAAAGTTCGCAGGGAGTATTATGGGCGGGCACATGGTACGGAGGACTGGCACGGTTCAATAAGGAAACGGGACAATTCCGCTATTATTTCGGAGAAGGGGACACGCTTACCATTCCACGCATCCGCACCTTGTTTCAACGGACGGCCAACTCTTTCTATCTCGGCTCCGACGACGGACTTTATACATTCAACACCACGACAGGAGAATGTCTGCCTACCGACGACGAACAAAATAAAGAAAGTATCTATGCCTGTTATCAAGATAGGGAGGGGGGAATTTGGATCGGGACTTATTTCAGTGGAGTGAGTTACCTGTCTCCCAAGCATAAGGATATCGAGTGGTATTATCCCAATGGTACGGAAAATTCTCTTTCGGGAAATGTAATCAGCCAATTCTGCGAAGATCCCAACGGCAACATTTGGATTGCCACCGAAGACGGGGGACTGAACCTCTTTGATCCCCGCACGAAGAAGTTTAAAAACCATCTGTTGAGAAGCAATAACCCTAATATCGGTTATCACAATATCCATGCACTGTTGTACAATGAAGGGAAATTGTGGATTGGCAGTTTCTCCCGTGGATTATATATCCTGGATATTCAAACGGGAAAAATGAAAAACTATCGCCATAACCGCGCAAACCCACATTCAATTCCTAACGATCATATCTACTCCATTTATCAAACGAAGGATGGCAGCATTTATCTGGGAACGCTTTCCGGATTCTGCCGGTATGACCCGGAAAGTGACTCTTTCCGGACATTGGAACCTTTAAGCCATATCTTTATCTACGATATGGTTGAAGACCAACATGGGGACATGTGGCTGGCAAGCAAAAGGGACGGCATTTGGCGTTACAACCGCCAAACCGGTAAATTGCACAACTATCGCAACGACCCAGTAAATCCTGATTCTCCTTGTAGCAACTGGGTAATCCGTGTGTATATCGATCATAAGCAGCATCTATGGTTCTGTACCGAAGGCGGTGGTATCTGCCGTTATCACTATCAGGAGGACCGTTT
Organism: Bacteroides ovatus; assembly: GCF_001314995.1. NCBI lineage: Bacteria > Pseudomonadati > Bacteroidota > Bacteroidia > Bacteroidales > Bacteroidaceae > Bacteroides > Bacteroides ovatus. The sequence goes on along the minus strand of NZ_CP012938.1, from coordinate 4,090,090 downwards.
TGAAAACTTCTCTACCAAAGAGAATCTGCCAAACAATATCATCTATGGCATACTGGACGACCAATCGGGTAACTATTGGCTTTCTTCCAATAGGGGACTGATCCGGTATGAGCCGCAGAACAAACGGGCACAGCTCTATACCATCGAGGACGGATTACAAAGCAACCAGTTCAATTTCCGCTCTTCCCTGCAAGCCAGTGACGGGAAATTCTATTTCGGTGGAGTGAACGGGTTCAATAGTTTCTATCCGTTCAAATTATCGATTAATAAGGTAAGACCTACGGCGTCTATCTCGGCGGTATATATGCACAGCCCCGACGACAAAGTAAGCCTTAGCAAGCGTATACCTGCTCTTAGCGGACAAGTAACGATTCCTTATCAGGTAGTATCGTTCGACATCGCATTCGAAAGTCTTAGTTATGTGGCTCCCAGCAAGAATTTATATGCCTACAAACTGGACGGTATTCACAAAGAATGGATATATACGGATAAACATAACGTATCTTTTCTCAACCTGCCTCCAGGTGAATATACTTTCCGTGTGAAAGCCAGTAACAACGATGAATATTGGAGCAATGACGACTGTTGCCTGCATATTGAAATTCTTCCTCCACCCTGGAAGACCATTTATGCCAAGATTTTCTATTTACTAATAGCGTGTGGCCTCGCATATTTCCTGATACAGCTTTATTTGCGTAAACAGCAGGCTGTGAAAGCAAGAAAGATGAAAGAGATGGAACAAATCAAGAATCAGGAATTGTTCCAGTCGAAAATTACATTCTTCACCCAAGTGGCACATGAAATCAAGACTCCGGTTAGTCTTATCAAAGCTCCGCTGGAAGCGATTTTGGAAACACATGAATGGAACAGTGAAGTGGAAAGCAACCTGTCTGTGATACAAAAGAATACCAACCGGCTGATGGAGCTTATCAAACAATTGCTCGACTTCCGAAAAGTGGACAAGGAAGGTTATACGCTTTCATTCCATGAAGTGGATATCAACCGGATGATAGAGGACATCATCGACCGTTTCCGTGCCATCTCCCTGACCGGAATCTCTTTCAGTGTCTCCCTGCCGAAAGAACATCTGCAATATAATGTAGACCAGGAGGCGCTGACTAAAATTGTCAGCAACCTGCTGACGAATGCCATGAAATATGCCCGCACCCGCATTATGGTGATTTTGGACGAACATCTGTCTGCAGAAGGGCGTACGCTCTCCTTGTGTGTACGCGACGACGGTCCGGGTATTCCGCAAGAGGAATGCAGCAAGGTTTTCGAACCGTTTTATCAAGTGGGAAACACAGGAAACAACGGTTCGGGAGTAGGAATCGGATTGAGTCTCGTCAAATTGTTGGTGGAAAAGCATAAAGGAAAGGTTTATATCAATCCCAGCTATACGGAAGGGTGCGAGGTATGTGTGGAAATTCCGTATTTGGAGAAAAGCATCTCTGTCAGCCCCTCCATTACTTCCATGCCCGACAAGGTTCCCGCTTTGGAAGAAGAAGGCGAACCCGCCGGTTACTCTCTTCTGGTAGTGGAAGACACGACGGATATGCTGGAGTTTCTGGCTAAGAATCTGGGAAATACCTATACCATCCATACAGCCGCCAATGGCAAGGAAGCCTTGGAATGTCTGGAGACAACAACAGTAGATCTTATTATCAGCGACATCGTCATGCCTCACATGGACGGATTCGAATTATTAAAGTCCATCCGTTCCGACAATATGCTTTGCCATATCCCGTTTATCCTGCTTTCGGCACTCGACAGCATCGATTCAAAAATTGCGGGTCTTGACTATGGCGCGGACGCTTATATAGAAAAGCCTTTCTCGCTAAGTCACATGAAAGCCACCATCAATAATCTGCTGGAAAACCGGCGCATGCTGTTCAACCACTTTACAACTGTTCCGAATATGTCATACGACCAGACATTAATGAACAAAACAGACGTGAAATGGCTGAACACGATCAATGAAATCATTACCCGCAATTTCACCAATGAAGAATTTACCATCGATAAGATGGCAGAGGAGATGGCTATCAGCCGTTCCAACTTACAGCGCAAATTGAAAGGGCTGACCGGAATGCCACCCAATGATTATATCCGGTTGATACGGCTCAAAACAGCCGGAGAACTGCTGCGTGAAGGAGAATACCGGATCAATGAGGTTTGTTTCATTGTAGGATTCAATAATCCTTCGTACTTTGCCCGTTGCTTTCAGAAGCAGTTCGGGATATTGCCGAAAGATTATGTGAAAGGTGGTGACATAACCCATTCCCAAAAGGGAACAACTTCAATATCCCCATAAGTTTCCTTCTGGTTGTAAGTAAGCAGGGTCTTCTTTTCGAGCATCACATTTTCCAGTTCGAATCCGTACAGTTCACGTTTCAGGTTCATGTCATTCAGTTCATAGCAAACCTGAAAGCCATAAGCTTTCCCGTTTTTATACGCCAAAAAATCACATTCCGTCTTACTATTGTCGAATGAAATATTCATATACCCTTTATTTCTCAGCTCATTATAAACAAGATTCTCCAAGGCACTACCACTTTGCGGAGAATAACGAAAGACATTGGCTGAAACCAAGCCATTGTCAATGAAATAACACTTATGCTGGGAACGGGAAGTCTCTTTCAAAGAATAAGAAAAGTTACGTACATCGACGCAAATATAACTGTCACACAAAAAGTTGAGATAGGACGCAACTGTATTTTCATTGCTTTTCAGTGCCTTACCCACAGCCGGTATAGAAAAACGACTCCCCATATTCTGCATCAAGTAACTGACCAGACGAAAGAACAAATGGGTGTCACGTATGCCACTATAAACGATGCAATCCTTCTGCACAATGGATTCGAAATAGCTTTTCAATAATTCCTGTTTGATGTCCTCATCAGCATCACCCAATACGATTTCAGGAAAACAACCTGTAGAAAGGACATTGTCCATGATACGCAGAACTTTCGGTGTTTGGGTATAACAATCAAGCAAAGTCGTTATTCCTTGCGAACGAAAAACTTCCCGAACAGAAAACGGACGCACTTCATTCTCGAAATAACGACCGGACAACAAGGCGGAAAAACGGTTCTGTAACAATTGCGAGTTAGACCCCGTAATATATATCTTTTCAAATATCTCAGTGTCATAAGCACTCTTTATGAATATCTCCCAATCACATAAATGTTGTACTTCATCCAAAAACAGGAATTTCACTTTCTCTCCCGTCAGACGTTCTGCATTTTCAATCACGCCGAATAATTTGGAGGAATCATCCCAAAATGGAATGAACTGCGGATCATCCAAATTAAGTACAAGAATCGACTTACCGCTCACTCCTGATTGCAACAGGTCATTAATTAATAGTTTGAAGACAGTAGATTTGCCACAACGACGTACACCGGTCAGTATCTGAACATGACGCATCGTTTTCTTTTTCAAAAGATTGTCCATGATGTCTCTCGGACACAAGTGATCAAACATTTTGCCATTCCATTGGGCATTCTGGCGTATCAGGGTCTTTTCCATACCAAAATCAGTTTTTTAATAACCTTCAATTCATGCAAATATAAGAACTTTATTTTGTTTACCTAATTATGTTTCCTGTAAATAATCATTTTACCGAAACATAGTTAGGTAAACAAGTCCTTTAATCTGAAAAGAGTGTTCTTTATAAAGAACGTTTTGCAGATAACACTTGGCGTAAATACCGGATCAATGAGGTTTGTTTCATTGTAGGATTCAATAATCCTTCGTACTTTGCCCGTTGCTTTCAGAAGCAGTTCGGGATATTGCCGAAAGATTATGTGAAGAAAGGAAACATTATCAGGGAAGTACACATTCTCAAGCATTCTCACTGCGATGAGAAAAAATACTCATTATAATGAGAAAAAACTCTCACTGCAATGAGAACTTTTTCTCATCGCAGTGAGAATATACCCTTGTCAGAATAGGCTGAAACAGCTCATGAAGCCAATAAAAAGGCGAGCAATAGAATAGGAAGTATAAAACTTCTGAATTCTATTAGTTCGCCCTCTTATATTAATTTTCTTACGTATTATCAAGAAGAAATATATCCCTGTTTAAATTATATTTTAATAAGAAGCTGTTGCCGGAATACCTTCCTTTTCCAATAAAGCCACAATACGGTCTAACTCTTCATGCGTAGCCTTTTGCAAATCGTGGTCGGGAGTCTCCCGGTCAATCGTATATATCATCACTTGACGGGGAGCGATTTCTTTCACTGCTTCTATCCAGGGGAGCACATACTTGTCGGATGTATTATCCATGTCTTTTCCCTGATAACCTCCTTTCAGAAACATCGTCTGTACGATGCAGTTTCCTTTGAACTCTTTCATTCTTTCGATGATCTTCTTAACAGAATATTTTCCGTTAGGACGGTCCAACAGATGAATGTATTCTTCATCCACCGTATCCAGTTTCAGGATATTATTATCTATCTTGTTCAGTGCTTCGAATACAGCAGGGCGATCAATAAATGTAGAGTTACTCAATACGCTTACTTTCGCTTTTGGGAAATACTTGTCGCGAAGCGCAAGTGTATCTTCTATGATTTCCGGGAAATGGGGATGCGCAGTCGGTTCACCGTTTCCGGCAAATGTCAGTACATCGGGAGCAGGGCCGTTTGCCTGCATGTCTTTCAGTTTCTCTTCGAGAGCCGTGCGGACTTCTTCACGGGTAGGAAGAAGTTTCTTCGTACGATGTTCGGCATTGAAACCACACTCACAATAAATGCAGTCGAATGAACAAACCTTACCGTCGTCCGGCAATAAATTGATTCCCAAAGAAACGCCCAAACGGCGGGAATGAATAGGGCCGAAGATGGGTGAAGGAAAAATAATAGTCATCTTATTCTAATTATTTATTCATAAATCATAGCAAAGATAACCCAAAACTTATAGGTTATTCTATCTGTACGACCATTTTTTCATCATCCCAAACAAATTATTACTCTAACGCCACTCAAGAAACCACACGGAAATATTGATCCATTCTTCTCAAAAGCAGAATATACATATCACGTACTTCCCTTTGGGAATGTGTCGTGCTAAGCTCCTCCAGTCTATCGTGCAGACTATGCAATTCGTTCGTTAAACGTTTCTTTATACTATTATGTTCAGTAGCTTCCTGCATAATATCCAGCCACGCTTCCAAACATATCAGCTGAATATCCATCTGTTCATAACTAACGGCAGACTGCGGATCAAAACCATTAAACAATCCTTTATAAAGATCCCGGAAAAAATCAATATCGTCATACCCCTTCCGGTCACTCTGCAACGCCTGCAATCGAAGAGCTGAAATTGTCTTTACACTCAACAATTGTTTGAACAACTTCGCCAGTTCCGGATACAGAAGATTGTTTCTTGTTTCCAACAAATTCTCTTTTACATAGGTACATTCCATCTTTTTAACAGAATGAAATAAATAGTTGTCCAAATCAAGCATTGCCTGACGCTGCGCATCTGCCGGTTGAGAACTACCCACCACCTTTGCTATTTCCATCAGATAACTCCCATACAGACGAATAGCCTTTCTGTATATATCAGTGAGCGAACTCCCTTTATCGTATTTCTTCCCCTTATACACAATCTTGTCCAACCGACTCACTACAGTCTGTAAATCCGATATTTTGACCGTATAATCTTCTGGAAATGAAGAATTAGAATTCTCCTTCCCTGATGGTTGGAATAAACGAATGTGATCTGGTAAATTATGCTCTATCCATTGGCGGAGCTTCTCCCGTTCATCATAACAATTTTGGTCTCCTTTGAAAGGATGATAACCAAAATAAATAGTACGGCAATCATCATCTCCAACTTTTAAAGTCTTTCCACACGAACTTTTCGATAAACTTCTGCGCAAACCTAAAAGATATCCAATTTCTTCCGTTATTTCATTTTGCAACAATTCTTTTTCCACTTCTTTAGAATAACGGTCAGCCAGAATACGCGAATCCGAGGCACCGCAACTTAACAGATAGTCGTCTAATTTTCCTTTTAGGAATCCATGTCCGATATTCAGACGACATGAAAGTATTTCTCCGGTACGAGGATGACAGATAAAGTCACTTTTGATCCCCGGTATTCTTAAATCATAAGATATAAAAGCACGTTGTTCCGCCGGAATTATCTTTCGGTCTGCATACCTTACTTGTAAAGCATCATGAATACCTGCTTTATGGAAGGCGGTATTCCATGCTTCCACTCCTTCCTTTACTGCCTGGAAATATTCCTTCGGAAAAAGGGTATCTACATAGAAAGTAAGCGGTTGTGACATATCCCAACGAAGAATCAATGAATCTTCTACCATACAATAAGGATTTTGCGAGTAATCTTTGAAACTCAATGTCCGGTAGGGTATTCTGTAATCTGCCAGGCGGATCTGATCTTTTTTCAGAGGTAGCAAGCGTACTGCACAAGTGACTTCCAAAGGCATACTACCTTCAGGCAATAGAACGGCAGAACTGGACAGCATATATCTTTCCGCTTCAACTCCATGATAGCGCCTGACCGTAAACGACACACCTTCCTTAAAAGGATGTATTTTCATTATTTCCGACAGTTCCGGAACCAAGGAACGAATAAAACTATCATTATAGCTGAACCAGTCATCGCCAGTCATCAGATACTCTGTTATCCGAATAATAGCTCCCTGCTCTTTTGAATAGGCCACCACTGAATAACTTTTACCGGCAGGTTGCATATTTGACAACGAGAAAGATTGGTGATATGTGCTTTTTTCATCTAAAATACGCTCTGTATAAAACGGTTTTTGAAAGCAAATTGTAGCTTTATCCGGAGATATAATACGCACTACTCCCAGTCCGTCAACCGGACGATTCAACAAATCAAACCCTCGGTCTATCTGTCCACTGACTTCAATTTCCCGCCCGATATATTTTTCGGGTATTTCCAAATAGATTTCTTTTTCCGCTACATACACAGGAAACACACCGTCGATCTTATCCATCCCGGCAACAAAAAACTCGTCAAATGACTTGACGGAATCCTGTGCCTGAAGCAAAGCTGTGACACACAACAATATACCAATCACATATCTTCTTCTCTTCATGAATTTCTTTATTTACTTTTCATCATTAAAACAAAATACTATCTACAAGAAACATTGCCCGTTTTTTGGCAACCGGATCCGTAATCTTATGGCTATAATCAAGACTTTCCTCCTTTATTCTATTCAAAGCCTGCATAATGGAAACCAATAATCTCGACGAAGTTATCTTTTCTGATCTATCCAACAATTTAACAAGTTTACTCACATAAAGCAGCTGCACTTTATACTTAGCGTCACTTACAGGAATATTGTCAGCCCATTCGGCAAATAATTCTTTATGTATGCTTTCCAAAAACTCATCTACAGACAACATATCCTCACAAACATTCTCCGTTCTTTCCACTTCCCGGAGGGAACGAATCATTTCCGACATCAGCTCTTCATAAAAGCGATCGAACTCCCGACTACCGTTTATTTCTAACTTAGCGGTAAGTTTTTCATCAAACATCCACACAGGCGGTTGTAATATATAAGCCTGTATAAAGCTCATAACCTTCTTATTGTAATCGGCTTTTTCGGGTATGTAAATATTCTCATCATCCGGCTCAGCAAGACGTTTCCCGCCCAAATGAGACAAAACGTGCTGTACCCACTGTTTATAATGCTCCAATACCGCTTCATAACGCCCCTGTAATACACGCAAAGACGTTTTATCCGTCACATTCCAGACATCCGGATGTTCACACAAATATTTCAAGTTCTCTATTCCCTGTGTATTAACCATAACATGGTCATTACCCAAATCTTCTGCCTGAGCCCTTACATCCATTCTGCCCGAAAAATGTAATGAGGGATCTTTCTGTTTTTCCTGATTCCAAAGGCTCCTGTTCTTTTCTCTTTCAGAAGCATCTTTACCCGGAAATATACGATAGCCCCATTCAATAGCCCACTTATCATATTCACCGACACGTACCCTCCTGTTTCTCAAATCAACTTTATCTTGAGGACGCAAAGCATAATTACACCTCACATAATCCATAATGGAACTACCAATACTATATTGACTTAAAAAGTCATTATCACGTAATTGATCGATGGAGTAATGAGAACTACCCAGAAAGTTATGTTCCAATCCTAATGTATGACCCACTTCATGTGTCAGCACTTGTTTTATCTGTTCGTATTGCAAAGAGTCCGGCAGCTCTATATTCCATGCCTGCGGATCATTCGCTCCACATTGAGCAAAATACCATTTCTGTTCCAAATTCAAGACACTGCAAAAAATACCGATGTGGCAAGCAATAATCTCACCGGACCGGGGTTCGCATGGAGTCGGTCCATAAGCGTTATTTTGTCCTGATATCTTCCATGAGATGAACGGATAAGTACTGTCATAAATACTAAAATCAGGATTTTCCTCAACGGTAGGAGCCAGCCGCGCATCAATGGCGTTCTTAAATCCAGCTTTCTCGAAAGCCGGACGCCAGTCACGCACCGCTTCAATGATACAGTCGATGTACTTTTCCGGTGTATTACGATCTATATAAAAAATAATAGGTTGTATGGGTTCTACCAGTTCCCCCCTCATGTATCTTTCTTCATCTTCCGCCCTTATTTCCAGCCGCCATCGTTTGACAACAGATTTCCGAATAGCAGGCTGATTCCCTTGAAAACACTCCTTGCTGATAGAAAAATAAGCTCCGGTATTTGCAGCAACTGCCTCCAACGGTCTTTTTGACAGTAATTTTATGCAGATACCTGTATCCCAGTCTCCAATATAAGGAGGTGCAACAGGCTTACCTGGTATTTTCATTGACGAACTTCGATAAGCTCGTGATGCGTGTATCAACAAGCGGTTGTCATATCCTTTAATTTCCTTAATATAATCTTTCTCTCTTAAACGCGTACCTATCAATAAATCAAAAGATACAATATCAAGAGTAAACAAAGGAAAATCTTTTAATACTTCACCAATCTCTATCAGGCTGCTTCCCTGATTCCTAGCTTTAATCGGTAATATTTTATAAAGCCTTTCATTCCCACGTTGGGCGGCGATTTTTGCATACGTTCCTTCAGGATTTTCTATCACCCTTTCATATCGTGGATCCATCATCCACAACTCGTCACCCTGTTTACGGAAACTGAAAAATACCGGACCTATCATGTCACCCGCATATCCGAATTTCTTTTCCATATCCCGGTCCGGACGGGCAGGAGCTGTCAGGATAGTTGTCGTTACGGCAAACTCACGTCCAATCAATGAATCCGGGATTTCCCAATAGATATGTTTATCACTTCGGTAGGTAATAAACATACCGGGAATAACTTCCACTGGTGCTTCTTCTTTAATAAAAGTTGTAATACTTTGCTGTTGCCCGTACAGACAAGTACAGACAACAGCAAGAAATACAGCACCGATAATTCCTTTTAGCATAAAGACCGGTTTATACTATTCATAATTATAGCTAATATCAACAATCTTCCCAATAGGCTGATCGGGATCTTCGTAAACACAAATGCTGTTTTCTTCACGAGCTACATCACCCGCCACTGTCAATTGCAATTCTACAACTACACCTTTATCAGCAGTATTGATACCCAACCCGAGAGACATGCCTAGTTTCTCCTTATATTCGCCCGTTTCCTCATCGTCACCTTCCTCTCTCACACTTTCAGGGTCCTTAAATTTTAAACTAACTATCTGTGCTGACGGATCAGTTTCATAAGTATAAAGTTCAATTGCCCTTCCGCGATCAAGATCAATGCGATATAATTTATTACCCGATGTCATAAATATAAGGTTTGCCGTATACGCGTAAGAAGCTGCAAATTTTGCTGTTTCTACATTTACTTCGGACGGTAAAGCAATCGTATACCGGGCAGCACAAATAGGATCTTCATCTTGCGCACTGAATTTAAACACAGTCAGCTCTTTTCCGTTCCGGGGAGAAGCAATCGCATAAGCAAAATTTCCCCAATTTCCACCCGTAACAATATCATGTACTTCTAAAGACGGATCAATTACATCCGGATCAAACAAATTAGATTCGTCTGACATTGAATACGTGGATACAGGCTTCTGGTCACTCCATTTAGTACCATAATTACGTATACTTTGAGTAGCCTGATTCCCCATATAATCACCAACCCCCGGAATAGATGCACTAAGAAAACGATGATTTTCAGAATCAAAAAACAAAAAGCCTCCTCCATACGAACCATAAGCGGAAATAGCAGGAAACTCACTTTCTTTTTTTACCGAGAATGGTACACAAAACCCATCCATAGGAGCACAATATGCTTTTCCACTATTTACAAACAATTCACCATGAGTACTCATTTTATAAAACTCAATATTCAACGGTTCCCCTTTTCCAGTCGGTTCAAAAAGTATTTTATTCGACGGATATCTCGTTATTAAAGTACTTGGAGTCAATAAGGCCAAGTCCTGATCGGTTACCACCATTAACGCCGGACTTACTTTAAAACCAAAAAAACCCAGCATACTACTTAAAAACGAATCTCCATAGTTTTTTCTTGCACTTACCGCCAAAGGTTTTCCTTCTAACGGAAATGACTGATTCAGTTCTGATTTAAAGACATCCGGATAAACATAATATCCTTCCGGAGTACCCTCTATCGCTCCTAATACTCCCTTTCCTTCTTTTTCCTGCAATACAAACCAGCAAGGATTTAAAGGACGAATAATTGCAACTTCACCTATCTGATACCAGATTGTTCCACTCTTTTTATCCGTAATGACCAACATTAAACCTATATTTTCCGATTCATAAGGCTCGACTGTTACTTTACATTCTTTGCCTACGGAATAATCTTTATAATCACTAAGTCTGTCCGACCCCGCTTTCTTTCCTTCGATTGTTTTCTTCCATTGAAACACAAGGTTTTCCTCATTTTGCTCCAAAGTCTGAGAAATCTCGGGTATAATTGAAACTTCCACTGCTTCCTCTTTAGGCATACGTACCTTCGTTTCAGGTATTACGATATCCATCGTATTTACATCATGATAATCGTAATCTCCCTTGTCATCGTAACAGCCTGTTTGCAATAAAGCCGCTCCGATAAAACTTACTATACAGATGATATATTTCCTCATAACGTTTCTTTTTAATCTTATTCATATTCTATTTCATCACCTTCTTCACCTAAAATCGGTGGATTCCCCGCCTCCTTATATTCTCTATAAGCTTGCTTGATTACATCAATATCTTCATCTTCCAAGTCATCCCATACACGTTGGCATACATCCATAATAAACATATATTTAGCATCGCTATAGCTACCAAATCCCACATAATCACTCCATTCGGTCGGTTTCAACTCCCATCTGACATTTAAAACGATTTGATTCTTTTCTACCAGACCTTTATCAAACTGATGAAGAGGGTTATTCAAATCAAACTCCAGATAACAACCATAAACATTTCTACCTGCCTGTACTTTCGGACGATTTATTTTATAATAGAATATCTGGCAAACTGTATCAAGGTCAGTATATGTATACTTGCTTTCCAATAATACATCCACTGAATTCTGATAATCATTATTCGGAGTTACTTTCACACAGAAATCACGATTCTCTTTCAAAAAATCTCCTTGTATTCTTACCTCGAAACTGTCTACAGCATAAGGTTCTTTCTTCACATAATCCGTATCAACCAAAGTACGGACATGCGTAGTGCTACCATAGAAATTGATACGAGGTGTCTGGTCATATAAGTCTATCTCGTTTTCACTGCATCCTACATAAATGCCGCAAACAAGAATAGCTAAAACAAAATATATAATACGTTTCATAATGCTTCATCATTTAGAGTTGTTTCCAAAAATATACTCATCATCCGGCAACGTCATCTGATAATGGGCTTCAGTCATCGTTTCAATCCCACAACCATAATAAGTGCTATAATTATGCGCTTTCAAGAAATAGAAAAGTTGACCTTCCGCGAAATATTCTTTCCTATATTCTTTCATTATCTCATTAATACGTTTAGTCTGGTTTTTGTCTTCTTCCGAAGTATTATCAAGGTCATCATATCCGATAGACGATATCTCATCACTATAAGAAATACCACGTGCAAAACGTACGGTATTTAGTGCATCAGCACTTTCCGATGCAGAAGGAACACATTCTGCAACAATATAATACATTTCGGGTAAGCGTATCAAAGGGATAGCGTCAGCACCGGAATAAGCATATCCGCCATTCAAAGGTTTCTGATTATATTTTCTACAAAAAACATCTGTCCGACTTGCCCCATTAATAACCTCAAACATTTCCGTATTTTTTCTCCAGTCAGTATTCCCTGCATCGGCAGTTTCATAGAAGAATTTAAATTTATCTCCATCCAGATAGAAATGTTGCTGAGTATTGGTATTCTCCATATCCATATAATTTCCAATAAGCAAATTGGAGAATTCATTGACTGTTATTCCAAAGATTTGCTCTGCGTAGCGTATGGAATTGTAATTGGAAGCAGTCTGCGATTTATACAATGTAAAATACTTAGAGGCAGCAATCACTTGTTTAGCGTACTCTGTGGCCAATCCTTTACTTTCCGCATCACCTTTGTAACAATATACACGAGCCAGCATAGCTTTAACCGCATATAAATTCATACGAAACTCACGATTGACAAGAAAATGATTTTTATCTGTAAAATCTTCATCCGTCTGATCGGTAAAGAAATCAAGAGGATCACTCTCTTTCAGTAATTTTTCAGCGTCATTCAAATCTTTGAGAATAGCGTCAACCACTTCGCTGGCTGGTAAAACAGGAGTGGCATCCTTATCAAAAGCAATACGGTAGGGTATAGCTTTGGATGCAGGATGTTCTTTATAAACAGGACCGAACATACGCAACAAATCAAAGTGAAGAAAAGCGCGAAGCCCGAGTGCCTCTCCCTTCATAGTTTCATAATAGCGTTCGGTAACTAAAACATCTTTATTTTTGTCTACGTACTCCAAGAAGTTATTAATATTGGCTATGATGTTATACATCGTTGAGTAAATCCCATTCTTCTTACTCAAAAACATGTTCTCATAATCGAATACGATACTTTGATCGAAAACAGCATTTGTATTATACCCCGGATAATCGGAATATAATCCTGCCAACTCATCCAAATAAGCATAAGTCAAGTCTCCGGCATACAATGTCGTGGTTCCCAACTTCAAATAAATACCTGTAAGCGCATCCTTAAATCCTGATTCCGACTCAAATTGCTTGTCGGTAGGAATAGAAGTCTTCGGAGATACATCCAACCAGTCGCTGCAAGACATAAGTCCCAGCATTGTTGTTGTTAATAGTATATATATTATCTGTTTCATACAAATAGGTTTTTAATTAGAAAGCAACATTCAAAGCAAATGTAAACTGACGGGAATACGGATAGTACAAACCTCTTTCGCGTTTCACTGTAGACCAATAGAAAAAGTCTTCCATATTAAACGTCACTTTAGCGGAACTCAATCCCCAATGACTAATAAATTTTGTATTAGTACGATCCATACGATAGTAAACAGACAACGAACTTCCCTGGAATATATTTTCATCCATTATAAACCGGGAAGTGGCTTTCGTTTCCAAACCGTTAGGATTAAGAACACGGAACTGTGCCTTATCACCCGGTTTCGCCCAACGTAGCTGAGTTACCCGTCGATCTACATTATATTTCAAATTAGCATTTTCCACCTTGTCAAGCAAGGTCTGATTATATACCTGACCGCCAAACTGATACCTGAAGCTGACATCTGCTCCCCAACCTCTGTATGTAAAGGAAGAATTAATATATCCTTGCCATTTAGGTTCTGTATTACCAATAGGTACTACATCATTCGCACTCCAGTTAACGGCACTCGTCATCTCCCCGTTACGTTTCAATAATATTTCATCTCCGGAAGCCGGATCAATACCTAATGAACGTACTACCCAAATACGGGAAAGAGATTCACCTTCTTCATAACGTGGCAACGGCGTATCTTTTAAATCTGATGCACTTTTATCATTTCTGTATTTCATCGCTTCCGATATTTTCAATAGTTTGTCAGTATTATGAGAACCGTTTACTGTAATTGTCCAATAAGCTTGTTTAGCAGTGTTTTTATAAGGAATAGCCGAGAGAGAAATTTCCCAACCCTTATTCTCTATCTTTCCCAGATTTTCCGGATAACTGCTGAAACCAAGAGAAGGAGCAAGACTTATATTGGCAACCATATTATCTGTTATTTTCCGATAATATTCCACACGTGCAGTAAAACGCTGATCGAAAAAACCGAGTTCCAAGGCAAGATTAGTACTTTTTGTAGTCTGCCATTTTAAACTTTCATTATGCATAGCCAAGATTTCCGAACCTGTTGCATCCGATGAGTAATAAGGAAGCAGTAAATTGGAATATGTATAATAACCATGTGCCTGATAAGGATCAAAACCTTGGGAACCGGTCGTACCGTATGTACCCCTCAAAATAAAATCGGAAATAAAAGATACATCTTTCAAAAAGTTCTCTTTTTTCAAATCCCAACGTAATCCGGTTGACCAGAAAGGAGCCCAACGGTTATTTTTTCCAAACTGTGATGAACCGTCCAAGCGTATATTAAAGTCGAACGAATACTTATATTTATAAGAATAGCCTCCAGCAGCTACCCAACCAATGGAGCGCGTTGTCCTCTCATCTCCTGTCACCTTCTCATTATATTTCTTACCAAACAACAAGTTATCCATATTATCATTCGGGAAACCAGTCACATAGTTTCCATAAGTCTCCGAATTATTCTCCAATACACTCATACGTGCATTAGCAGTCAGGTAGTGATCTTCCAGTTGCTTATTCCAGCTTCCTGTTAAATCTATGCCCCAATTGACAGCTTCGCTCTGACTTCTGCGGTAATCACCTCTTAAGGTAGGATCGGTCACATTATCAAAAAGCGTATGTTGTGCAGGACGAAAAATATCACGATGTCCTACGCTTTTGGACAAATTAAAAGCTCCTTCAAACCGTAATTCATTAGTAGGATTATATTCCACCTTGAAAAGTTCACGTACTGTAAAGTTTTTACTTTGGTCTTTACTGTTGAATGTCGTATTATACATCGGATTCAGGTAGCTCGACTCACCACCCACTCCTTCGAAATTATCAAGCCGTTTTTGTATTTCTCCGTTCTCTCCATATGGACGCAGATAAGGATTCAAGCGGGTATATTCACTAAAACTTCCCCACGGAGACTCATTAGCTACCGAATTATCCAACGTAATGCTATTCTTTAACAACACTTTTTTCAGGCGATACTGAAAATCAAGTGAACCGGTCAATACATCACGCTTACTGTCTTTCATCACACCCGGAGAACTATTATATCCGACATACATCCGATAACGCAAGGCTTCGTCACCACCTTCCAACGTAACCGTATGTCGTTGTTGGAAAGCTGTTTGCAAAGGCTTGTCCAGCCAATAAGTATTTACTCCTGCCAGCACTTCACGCAATTTAGATTGATAGAGCTGCCATTTTTCAACTGTCTCACCACCGTATGTATAAAGCCCGCTTTGCAACTCTGCGTCTATCTTCTCTCTTGCATTCATTAAATTATATCCGGTCATATCCGGAGCTTCAATACGAAGTTCCCCACCATAAGTCACCCAAATCCGTCCCGGTTTGGGAGTCTTGCTTTCGATAACAATTACTCCATTTGCCGCACGCGAGCCGTAAATAGCTGTAGCTGCCGCATCTTTCAACACAACGATAGAAGCAACACGGTCGGGATCCATATCGGCAAGTGTCTGTATGGTGATTTCAAATCCGTCCATGATAAGCAGCGGTTGATTGGCATAGGTCTCATATTCGCCCTGAACTGCTAATACGTCATTACTGGTAGAATTAAAATCTACCGCAGACTGTGTAGCCATATCCATATTTGCACCGCCACGCATACGCATATCAGGCAGATTATTCGGATTAGACCCCATATTGATATTATCCATGATGCGAAGCCCAGGAGCGACAGCAGCTATTGCTTTAGCCACATTATTCGTACTATATTTTTTCAGGTCTTCACCCTTGATAGTAACAGCAGAACCGGTGAATCCCTCTTTCTTCCTATTGAACATACCTGTCACCACTACCTCATCCAGCGCCTTTGTATCAGACTTCATCACTACCGACATATAGGATGAAGGATTCAAGAACTGGGTTTCCAAACCTACATACGATATTCTGACTCGGCTATCTTTCGAAACATCAGAGAGCTGAAAATTACCATTATTATCTGTGATAGTACGGATATTATTAGGACCTTCCACTATAATAGTGGCGCCAATAACCGGAAGTCCGTCTTCCTCGGAAAAAACTTTTCCCTTTACTTGTGAGAAAAACTTCTTAGAATCTTTTTTTGTGATATTTATGAATTGTCCGTCAATGTGGTATTTTAACGGATTTTTTCCAATAATCACTTTCAATGCTTCATCAACTGTAGCTTTTTCTACTTTTCCGGTAGAAGTATAAGAACTAATTTCATCGTAAATAAAAAGAACTTTATACCCCGATACTTTTTCAAAACGTTTAAAAATAGAGGGCAACCCTTCATTTTTAAACTCCATTGTTAGTTGCTTTTCTTTGCCTGTCTGTGCTTCCACACGCCATGAATAGGCAAAAAGGAAAAGCCAAAATAAAACAATGAACTTCTGTGCTTGATTCTTTTTCATAAGCCTGAATAGTTAAATAATATTTCATTCTTTTAATTGTATACGAAGTTTAAAAAAGAATGGTTACCCTTAAAAGAGTTTTTTTTCAGAAATATATTTTTCTATTCAGATTTATATCTTTTTGCTTGCTTTTTATTCGATAATTAGTTTTCCTGCTTCAAAATAAGCATGTATTCTCTCCATTCGATTCAATAATTCAATCAAATGAAAGATGTCTTGATGACGATTTGCAAAGAAATGCATACGAAGATCCATGATTTTGCTATTGCGGAACTCAATATCTATATTATACCAACGCCCTATTTCTTTCATCATGTCAACCAGAGCAACATCGTCAAAATAGAAAAATCCTTCCTTCCAATATAAAAATGATTCAATATCCACCTCTTTCACAGCAAATGTTCCGTTAGAAGAAAGTTGTGCACTTTGTCCCGGCATCATTTCAACACTATGAACCCCACAAGTATCGCTAACAGCCACTTTTCCTGTAATGAGCGTAACACGAACGTCAGTAGGAGAGTAGCTACGCACATTAAATTCCGTTCCTAATACGCGAACCTGTATATTTCCAGTTTTTACAATAAAAGGATGTTCTGCATCTTTAGTAACTTTAAAATAAGCTTCACCTTCCAAAGAGACGACTCTTTCTTTTCCTTTAAAAATCGTAGGGTAAGCTAATCGACTGTCTGAATTCAAGAAGACTTCGGTTCCTTCGGATAAAACAACTTTGAATGTCTCTCCCCTGGGAATACTTAATCTATGTATCTGTATTCTCTGCTTTCCCACTTCCTTGGTTTCTGTCTGAAGAAGAGCGCGACTATAATCTATTTCTTTAGAAGACAACTGTGCAGCGGAAGAAGACGAAAAAGATTCTACTACTTCTTTCAGTGGTTTTATTTCCTTCTCATCATTCACTTGTAAAGTGACTTCTTGGGCAACATGATTGGCTTGAAACACTTGAATGATTTCCGGTTGCGACGAAATCATCATTGCACGCAAAACTAAAATTATGACAACAGCTGCCGCTACACCTGTGATACTGGCCCACAACAGCATGCGTGTATTTTTTCTTCGATTGTTTTTAGAATGTTTATTATGAAAATCTGCCATTTCATTCCGGACATCAATTGCCAGCATATTTTGTTTTTTCTGCATCTCTATCACAATTTCTGCCAAATCAGAACATGCTTGCAAGCATTCCTCATCTTCTTTCAAATTATGTAATTGATCAGCAGTTATATGAGAACGATTCTCCATAATTTCCAGGAGTTCTTCTTCCGACTTACTTATATTTATATTCTTTTCATCCATAAATAATGTATTCAATATATATATTTACGTTTTAAAGTCTATTCCGGTTACCCTCTTGCCCCAATTCTTCGCGAAGAATACGCAAAGCCTTTACTATATTCTTATGAATAGCCGCAACACTTACATTCAATTCTTCGGCCACTTCTTTATATTTCTTATTATGAATATAGCATGCTTCCAATATATGATAATTATAAGGAGTCAACTTTTCCATAGCTTTACGAATACGCAAAACACGAGAATCAGAATGTTGTGAATCGACTTCTATCATTTTATCAGTTAATTGCGAAGTGAACTCTACATATTCTTCATGGATATTTTGCTTGCGAAGATAGTCAATGCAACGTGTACGAATGATTGTATAAAGATAAGTTTTAGCCGTCGCTTCTTCTATCTTTTCATAATTACGCCACAAATACTCAAAAGCATCACTTACGATATCTCTGCATACCTCAGCGTCATTTATAAAATAATATGCAAAATATACAAACTGTGCATACCATTCATTAAACATTTTGTCAAAAGTAGCCCTGTCATCCATTTAATATCGTATTCTTCTGTTATTTCTGGCAGACAAATATACATTAAAACTTAATACGCAGTTGCATTTGTACATCTGCTTTTTTATTTCCACAGATCAAATCATTGTCCGAACCGATCTCATTCCGGTCTAAATAGACTGTTTCGCCAAACTTGGTTATGAACAACCAGTGCTTATTCAGTTCATATCTGAAACGAACGGAGCAGCGAAATCCACGACCTTGGAAGGACGGTGTGTAAAACGTATAAAGCAATCCGCTTTCCGAAGCATATACACGCGAATCATAATCGTCTGTAAAAAAGTAACTGCCCTGAACGTCAGCAAACAGCCTGGCCCAAGGCAGTTGGGAGGATATCATTTGTGTAACCTGATATCCTATATTAGCAGCTCTGTCCTGAGAATGAAAATGATTATAATCTAAAGTTGTACGACTGCTTAACACATCTCCTAAAGAATAGTTCAAACGATAACGAAGTTGATGGTGAAAAATAGGAAGTGTTAGTGATCCTTTACTACCTGTCCAATCCCGTTCTTTGCGTTTATAGCGGTACTTCAGATACATGGATAGATAGCTGCGTGGAGTGAAAGTGGCTTGAAGCAATCCGTCTGTTCCGCGAGAGGGTTTATTTACTCTGTATTTTTTCCACGGAAAAGAAAATAAATCGAATGAGGCGAAGAATTTCCAATAGGCAAAAGGAGAAGTCTCCATGCCGATATAATATCCCTGTTCATTTTGTGTCGTACTTCCTTCACCAAAAGAATGGGCAAACATGGCCCAATAGTTATAAGAATAAAACCGGTGTATCAACATGATTTGAGTGTTTTGAACCGGTGAATATTGCAAACGGTTCAAAGAGGCCCAACCTTGTTTTCCGATGACCGTCTCTCCTTGAAAAGAAAAACGATGCCAGCGGTAAGCATAATCAATCCCCAGATTATAGAAGTTGTTTCCATGAAGATTGTATTTGGAATAGCCTGTTAATTCCGGTTCGTATGGTCGGTTGAAAAGGTAGTAAATACCGGTGATACCCAGTCGAATACGGTTGTGTTGATAACTCACGTGTCCACCTGTTAATTGCATGGTGAATAGGTTCTTTTTATCCGCTTCTTTTTGACTTCGGTGCAGTCCGGTTTTATAGATAGAGGTGATTTCTCCGTCAGTGATTACTCCATCTAATGAACGGTGTGAATAGAAACCGGAAAGATCCCAATCTTTAGATAAAGCAACAGTGGCGGCCACTCCCCGAAAATAATTGTATTCATCGCTGGAAGAGTGTTTCTTTATTCCGCCACTGCGATTGTTGAAAGAAGAGGCATAAATTGTTTTTCCCATCAGATAATCAGTGCTAATCACTAATCCTTGTCCGAAACTAAGCCGATAGTTACCAATAGCTAATGCTTTTAATCGTCCACAATCTTTTAATAACAGATAAAAGGAATAATAATCATAGCCGTAGCGATTGTGTAAAGCTCCAAAAGGTTCTCCAGCATCTTTTTCAGCAACGACTCCTGCATAGAGTCGGTCACTGTATCGGAAACTGTATTTCACAGAGTTATAAACAGAAGGTCCTAAATAGGTATGTTCATAACCTTTTCGCCTACAAAATGGTATATCAAAGCGAGTTAACAGCTCATTTTTTCCATATTTCGCTGCGCTTTTCAACAGACTTTTCCACCGAAAAGCAGGTTCATTGTTAATAGCTTTTATACAGACAAAAGGTAGTAAATACTGGATTGTTTGCCTATCCATCTCTTCTACCAGTTGAAGTTCATAGATGGTTTTCATCTGTCCGTGTATATAGATGTAAGCCAGCAAATGTTCAATCTGAATATCACTAAGGAAAGGAAACTGTTCGAGTTGTTCACGGGTAGCAACATTCAAATTAACTGGTTCCTGCATACGATTGGAAAGTTCTTCCAATTCATTTTCCCAATTAGGAGTATTAACAGAGTTATCAGTTCCGTTATTAACGGATAAATCTTCAAGAACATCTTCTAAAAGACTTTCAGAAAGGTTTTGAGCACTACAAGCAGGAATTATTAACAGGCTGTTTATAATACTTATCAACCGTAAAAGTTGAATAGTTTTCATCAATAAAATGGTTTATTCTTCCTGCTTTTTAACAGATAAGGCCGCAAAGATACTTTAAATAGGTTAACATCGAAGAGAAATGTCTGAATAATAAAATTTTAATTCTATTTTTGTATCGTGAAAAGAAGGCTTAACATAGTAGTAATGACGCTGTTTGCTATTGTTTGTTGTTCGTTGCGCCTGCAAGCTCAAGATAAACAAAGCATCAATGGATATTTGGTTCCGATGTGTATCTACAATGGAGATACCATTCCATGTGTCCAGTTAAGAACTGTGTATATTTTCCGTCCGTTGAAATTCAAAAATGAAAAGGAACGCCAGGAATATTACCGACTGATCCGCAATGTGAAAAAGGTATATCCTATCTCCAGAGAAATTAACCAGGCCATCATTGAAACTTACGAATATCTTCAGACTTTACCCAATGAGAAAGCCCGCCAAAAACATATCAAACGGGTTGAAAAAGGATTGAAAGATCAATATACTCCCCGAATGAAGAAACTCTCGTTTGCACAGGGAAAACTGTTGATTAAATTAATAGACCGCCAAAGCAATTCTACCAGTTATGAACTGGTAAAAGCATTTATGGGACCTTTCAAAGCGGGATTCTATCAGACTTTTGCTGCATTGTTCGGAGTCAGTTTAAAAAAAGAATATGATCCGCAAGGTGAAGACAAACTAACGGAACGTGTAGTGTTGATGGTGGAGAACGGACAGATCTAAAATCAATCAGCTTATAAGTTTATCAACTTTATAAACTAATTGATCACTACTCAACCATACTAGTTATCATTTCAAGAATTAATAAGCTTCCTGCAAGGTATTAATTTCCGGTTTCTCAGAAGTTAATACTTGAGTTCCCAGTTATTAATACGTATCATATAGGCTGTTAATACCTGACAACTCAAGTATTAACAGCCTGAAAACGAACTATCAACAACTATAATAATAACTACCCAACACCCATAGAATCAACATGGATCCATATAGTTATAAACAGAACATAGTTATTGATTATAAATGAATTAACTAAGCTATTAACTCGTTATAAACAACTTATTAACCAATCCTGTATTATGACTATTAGTGTAACTTTTTGAACAAATCCCAAATCACAATACCGGTAGTTACGGAAACATTCAACGAATGTTTTGTACCATATTGAGGAATCTCTATACAGCCATCCGAATGGTTAATAACCTCCTGCTGTACCCCTTTCACCTCGTTTCCCATAACGATAGCGTACTTCTTGGTTTTATCCAGCTGAAGTTCATCAAGCATGATGCTTCCTTCCGCCTGTTCTACAGAATAAACGATATACCCTTCGTTTTTGAGGTTATCAACAGCATCAACAGCGTTATTAACATACTTCCAGTCGACAGTGAACTCTGCACCCAGCGCAGTCTTATGCATTTCAGGGTGCGGTGGGGTAGCTGTTATACCACACAGATAGATACATTCAATACGGAAAGCATCCGAAGTACGGAACACAGAACCTATATTGTGCAAACTACGAATATCGTCCAGCACTACCACCAAAGGCAGTTTTTCAACCTGTTTAAACTCTTCGGCACTGATACGGTTCAGCTCTGTTATTTTCAGTTTACGCATACGTCTTTTCTTTTATTATGTTCTTGTCCACAAAGGTAATTCTTTTCAGTTAACAAGGTGTTGATAACGGTTTAAAACCTGTCAAAACTATCGGCAAAGATTTTGAAAAATAATTCTTGCATTATTCAAAAGAAGATATAAGAGGCCTTCATTATGAACATTCCAAAAAACTAACCCAAAACTTTCTACACAGACATAAACATATTTTTCAGCACTTATCTACCTGTTTATATCCATAAAGTTTTTAACTTTGCACTTTATCAACAGGGAGTTAATAGCAAACTTCCATTTGACGGCATTTAACGATGCTTTCATTGATAATGAAGCAAGTAGGATAGGATATCTTGCCCTTTACATCAGTTCATAACCGACTCATAAAGCAGAAGTATGGACTAATAACTTATCTGGCAAGAGAAATCGTATTTATTTGCTAACATTATTAACAGGCTATCATCACTAACAAAGGATTTTTTTTTAAAAGGAAAGAAATAAGAATATTATTATGAATGAACTCATAAAGGCTATTAACGAGCTAAAGAAAGAAAAGAATGCAATCATTCTGGGACACTACTACCAGAAAGGGGAAATACAAGACATCGCCGATTACGTTGGCGACAGTTTGGCATTGGCTCAATGGGCAGCCAAAACGGAAGCGGACATTATTGTGATGTGTGGCGTTCACTTTATGGGGGAAACGGCAAAGGTGCTTTGTCCGGACAAGAAAGTGTTGGTACCCGACATGGCGGCAGGTTGTTCGTTGGCGGACAGTTGTCCGGCGGATCAGTTTGCACAGTTTGTCAAAGAGCACCCGGGATACACCGTTATTTCGTACGTCAACACGACAGCTGCCGTGAAAGCAGTGACAGATGTGGTGGTGACTTCCACCAATGCGAAGCAGATCGTGGAAAGCTTCCCCAAAGATGAGAAAATAATTTTTGGTCCGGATAGGAATTTGGGTAATTATATCAACTCTGTTACGAACAGGAATATGTTGCTTTGGGACGGAGCCTGTCACGTGCATGAACAGTTCTCTGTTGAAAAGATTGTGGAATTGAAAGCGCAGCATCCGGAAGCGTTGGTCTTGGCACATCCCGAATGTAAGAGTACGGTTTTGAAACTGGCGGATGTGGTAGGGTCTACGGCAGCATTGTTGAAGTATGCAGTGAATCATCCGGAAAACACCTATATTGTGGCTACCGAATCGGGTATCTTGCATGAGATGCAGAAGAAGTGTCCGCAGACAACGTTTATCCCTGCTCCTCCGAACGATAGTACGTGCGGATGTAACGAGTGTAGCTTCATGCGGTTGAATACGTTAGAGAAGCTCTATGAGTGTTTGAAGAATGAAGCACCGGAAATAACGGTAGATCCGGAGGTGGCTAAGAAGGCAGTGAAGCCGATTCAGCGGATGTTGGAGATTTCGGCTAAGTTGGGATTATAAAGAAATTTGGTTTTTATTATTGTTCTTGAATGAATAACAGTTAGAAACTGTTTTAAAATAATTCAATTCTTTAAAGATAAAAAAATCCTCCCAGTTTATTAACCGAGAGGATTTTTTATTGTTGATTATTGAATCAATTATTTTTTATTTGGATTCTTCCGAACTTTGAAGCATCTGGAACAACTTATCCAACTTCGGAGCCATGATAATCTCCGTACGGCGATTCTTGCTTCTTCCTTCTATTGTTTCGTTGTCATCAATAGGCATATATTCACCGCGGCCGCTAGGCTGAATCTGCAAAGGATTTACATTGTAATTCTTGATGAGGATACGAACTACGGAAGTGGCACGGATCACACTCAAATCCCAGTTATCTTTGAATTGTACAGTATTGATTGGTTTGTTGTCCGTATGTCCTTCGATAAATACGTCGATGTCCGTCTGTTTGTTCAGTACTTCGGCCAGTTTGCCGAGAGCTTCCTCTCCACGTTTGTCCAGGCGGGCACTTCCTGACTGGAATAATAATTTGTCGGACATCGCTACATATACTTTTCCGTCTTTCTCGCGAACGGTCAGCTCGTCAGTACTAAAACCAAGTAATGCGTCTTTTACATTACTCAAGAGGTTTTGTACCTTATCATTCTGCGCCTTAATCATGTCCTGCAATTCATTGATCGTGCGTTCTCTTTCGTTCAGCTCATTTTTCTTTTGGCTCAACAGCGCATTCAGTTTTTCCTGTTCAGTCATGTTGACATTCAACATACTCTGATACTGGCGGATACTGTTCCCCATCTTGGTCGTATCACGCAAGAGGTTTTTGACTTGTGCCGATAGCTGGTTACCAACTTCGCGGGAGTTATCCAACAACCCTTGCAGACTGTCTTTGCTTGCGGTGGCTGCCATCTCTGCAAGCATGAACTTCTTTTTTGTTACACACGAAGTACACAATAGGAGCGTAAGTAAAGTAAACAAAGTAATTTTCTTCATTGTGTTTTATATTTTAAGTGGGTATGTATAATCAGCTTTGCAGAAACTCACAAAGTTTCTGTACAGCCAGTGCACGGTGGCTGATTTGGTTCTTGATATCATTTCCCAATTCGGCAAAAGTCCGGTCATAACCTTCAGGCATGAATACAGGGTCGTAGCCAAATCCGGAATCACCACGTTTTTCTTTGATTATTTCGCCTTTTATCACTCCTTCAAAGAGATACTCCTTTCCGTCCAGTATCAACGAAATAGCGGTGCGGAATTGTGCTTTACGGTTTTCCTTTCCGTCCAGTTCGTGAAGAAGTTTGAGCATATTAGCCTGGGCGTCGTGTCCTTCACCTTCTGCATAGCGGGCGGAATAGACTCCGGGAGCTCCGTTCAAGGCTTCCACTTCCAATCCCGTATCATCGGCAAAACAATCCAGATGATAGTTTTTGTAGATATAGGAAGATTTTAATAACGCATTTCCTTCCAGTGTTTCAGCAGTTTCGGGAATATCCGTTTGGCAACCGATATCATTGAGACTTAATAATTCTACTTGATCTCCCAGGATAGCGGCTACTTCTTCTAGTTTATGAGCATTATTGGTAGCAAATACAAGTTTGCGTTTCATCATCTTATTTTTTGTTTTAACAGGGTTGTTCACTACTTATCAACCGGTTCTTATTTCACTTTTAGCTTATCGAATCCTTCGCCATACACACCGATAACGGAACTTTGAGAGATAAAAGCATTCGGATCAATGCGTTTTACCAAACGGAAAATTTCGAGTGACTGACGTTTCTTGGCAAGTACTACCAACACTTTCACATTGGTTTTACTGTACCATCCCGTACCGTCGAGTACCGTTACTCCCCGGTCGGCGTCTTTAATGATACGGTCGGCTATTTCATCATATTTCTTAGAGAAGATGAAGAATTGAACCGATTGACGAGCACTGTTGATAATCCAGTCGAGCACAACACCAATAATAAACAGGGTGACAAAACCGAAAATAACCCGGCGCCAATCATGAAATATAAAGTAACAGGAGCTGATAATGAATACATCACAAATCATAATCATTCGTCCAAGCGATACATCTTTGTATTTATTGACGATGGCTGCGATAATATCTGTTCCACCCGTACTTCCATTGTAGTTGAAAGTGATACCGAGGCCTACACCGCACATGGCTGCACCAATAATACAGGCCATGAAGTCCTGTCCTGTACCGAGCAATAGCGGCTTACCGTCCGGCGTCATATCCGGTGCTTCTACATAATTGTTCACCACCAACTGGAATAACCAAAGCAGAAAAGTCAGCGTAAAAATAGCATAAGTGGTTTTTATACTAAATTTTGGACCTAATACCCGGATTGCGAAGGTCATCAGAACTGCATTAATGATGAAGTATGACCATTGGATTGGAAATCCCGTTGCATAATAGATAATAGCTCCGATACCGGTAGTTCCTCCGGTAGTTATCTGATAAGGTAACAGGAATGCAGCCCATCCCAAAGAATAGCTTATCAATCCGAGAGTGATGTAGATATAATCTTTCACTTCTCTCATTACTTCTGCTTTTGATAGTTTATGCATAGGATTTTAAGTAATAGGATTTTTAAAGTATTAGGTATAAAGTATTAAGTATTAACCTGGCGGATATATTGGGATAGCGGCTACGGATAATACTTAATACTTATTACTTAATACTTTAAATTACAACGTTTACAATCTTCTTCGGAACGACAATGATTTTCTTTGGAGTCTTGCCGTCAATCCACTTCTGCGAACGTTCGTCGGCCAATACCGCCGCCTGAATAGCGTCCGAAGCTTCATCTGCTGCAAATTCCATATTGAAACGTGCCTTTCCGTTGAAAGAGATGGTATAGTTGACAGTATCTTCTTTCAGATATTCTTCGTTGTATGCAGGCCATTGGGCGTCGCATACGGAAGTTTCGTGTCCCAATACATCCCACAACTCTTCGCAGACATGTGGAGCGAAAGGAGCGAGAGTGATAACGAGCTGTTCCAGAATCTCTTTTTTGCTACATTTCAGGTTGAAGAGTTCGTTTACGCAAATCATGAATGCGCTGATAGATGTATTGTAAGAGAACTGTTCAATATCACCAGTCACCTTCTTGATTAATTTATGAAGGCTCTTCAATTCTTCTTTTGTTGCAGGTTCGTCTGTCACCAGATATTCGTCTGTACGGCTGTAGAACAACGACCAGAATTTACGGATAAAACGGTGTACACCGTCGATTCCGTTTGTATCCCACGGTTTGGACTGTTCTACCGGGCCGAGGAACATTTCGTACATACGAAGTGTATCTGCACCGTATTTCTCAACAATCATATCCGGATTGACTACATTGAACATAGATTTACTCATCTTTTCAACTGCCCATCCGCAGACATATTTTCCGTCTTCGAGGATAAATTCGGCTGTTTTATATTCAGGACGCCATGCTTTGAATGCTTCCAAATCCAAAATATCATTAGATACGATATTTACGTCTACGTGAATAGGGGTAACTTCGTACTGATCTTTCAGGTTCAGTGAAACGAAAGTATTGGTATCTTTGATACGATATACAAAGTTACTGCGACCTTGAATCATTCCTTGGTTTACTAACTTTTGGAAGGGTTCTTCCATTACAGACACACCCATGTCATACAGGAATTTATTCCAAAAACGAGAATAAATCAAGTGCCCTGTTGCATGTTCGGTACCACCTACATATAGGTCTACATTTTTCCAGTACTGGTCAATTTTCGGATCAACTAATGCCTGATGATTATGCGGGTCCATGTAGCGGAGATAGTAAGCCGAAGAACCGGCGAATCCCGGCATGGTGTTCAGTTCCAGCGGGAAGACGGTTACATGGTCAATCTTCTCATTTTCTATGACACATTTGTTTACTGTATCCCAAGCCCATTTAGTTGCGTGTCCTAATGGAGGCTCACCTGTTTCGGTAGGCAGGAATTTAGCGACTTCCGGAAGTTCCAGCGGCAGGCTGGCTTCGTCAATCATATAGGGCATTCCGTCTTTGTAGTAAACAGGGAACGGCTCACCCCAGTAACGTTGGCGAGAGAAAATAGCGTCACGCAGACGGTAGTTCACTTTCACACGGCCCAGATTGTGCTCTTTTACATATTTCTTGGTTGTCTCTATCGCTTCTTTGATGGTCAGTCCGTTCAATGAAAGATCACAGTAAGGAGTGACATCAAGACGCGGAGAATTGCAAACAATACCTTCTTTTGCATCGAAACTTTCTTCGCTAACATCACAACCTTCTACCAACGGACGGATTTCCAATCCGAAATGTTTGGCAAATGCATAGTCGCGGCTATCATGAGCAGGTACAGCCATAATAGCTCCTGTTCCGTATCCGGCCAGTACGTAATCGCTGATCCATACAGGCACTGCTTCACCTGTGAACGGATTAATAGCATACGAACCACTGAACACACCGGTAACACTACGGTCGGCAATACGTTCGCGTTCCGTACGTTTTTTGGTACGATCGAGGTAGGCGTCTACTTCTGCTTTTTGTTCAGGAGTCGTTAACTGTGCCACCAATTCACTTTCCGGAGCCAATACCATAAAGGTAACACCGAACATGGTATCTGCACGAGTGGTAAAAATAGTGAATTCGAGGTCACTGTCTTTTACTTTGAATTGCACTTCGGCACCTTCCGAACGTCCGATCCAGTTTCTTTGGGTTTCTTTCAGAGAATCTGTCCATTCGATCGTGTCCAATCCATCAAGCAAGCGTTGTGCATACGCAGATACACGCAGACACCATTGGCGCATTTTCTTCTGGATAACAGGAAAACCGCCACGTTCGCTGACTCCGTCTACTACCTCGTCGTTAGCCAGTACAGTTCCTAATTCGGCACACCAGTTTACCATTGTTTCACCCAGATAAGCGATACGATAGTTCATCAGGATTTCCTGCTTTTCTTTTTCGCTTTTGGCGTTCCACTCTTCGGCAGTAAAGCTGATATCTTCGCTGCAAGCGGCATTGAGTCCTTCGTTTCCGTAGATGGCGAAGGCTTTTTCCAGTTCTTCGATAGGACGGGCTTCCTGTTCATCGTTACAATAATAGCTGTTGAACATTTTTTGGAAGGCCCATTGGGTCCAATGATAATATTCCGGGTCGCAAGTACGGATTTCACGGTTCCAGTCGAAAGAGAAACCTATTTTGTCCAACTGCTCGCGGTAGCGGTTGATATTGTTGACGGTAGTGATAGCAGGATGCTGTCCGGTCTGGATAGCATATTGTTCTGCCGGCAAACCGTAAGCGTCATATCCCATTGGGTTGAGTACATTGAAGCCCTGCAGTCGTTTGTAACGGGCGTAAATATCCGAAGCAATGTATCCCAGCGGATGACCTACGTGTAGACCAGCTCCTGATGGGTAAGGAAACATGTTTAGTACATAAAATTTTTGCTTCGAATCATCTTCCGTAACTTGGTAGGTTTTCTCTTCTACCCACCTTTTCTGCCACTTCTTTTCAATTTCTCTGAAATTGTACTCCATAGTGATAAAGTTTTTATTTATAGTGATTTATACTGTTATTTCTAATTCGAGGCACAAATTTACGTGTTTATTTTCAGATAACCACGCTTTCCCTATTGACTTTCTTCTTTTTATTTTGTATATTTGAGGTCAATAATAATAAAGAAATAACAATGAAATATATAAATTTTATTACATAAAGTTCAATAGGTTAATATGCGAATTGCATAATGAGGATAACGAATGGGCAAGAAACTGTGAAAGTTCTTGCCCATTTTTGTTGCAATAATTCTATTTTAGGTATTGAAAGTGTCAAAAAAGAGTTTATAATAAACTTGGATACCGTTTATAATAAACCTCTTCGTTATTTATTAAAAACTTGAATAGAGTTTATTCGATTTCGAGGGTTTCGTGTAAAGAAGAAAGAATGATTGCAATGAATAACCGGCATCTTTTTTTCTTCTTTAATAAATAATTTCTACAATATACTGAATGAGTGTATTGATTATATTATTTTACAATATGTCATTGTTTTGCTCGATAATCGATCATTCAATGTACAAAGCTCCTGTCGTCTGTTCAATCAGATCGGACTTATGAGTCAGTTCCGGATTGAATAGAAACCATCATTGAGTCAAAAAAAATGCAGAAATCGTCTGTCATATCATATAATTCTGTAATTTTGTTGTGCAAGCCCCGTAAAACTAAAACAGTATTTCTAAGTTAATCTTTTAATACTAAAAAATACATATAAGTATGAAAATGAATCTTCATTGTTTTGCGAATCTTATCCCGATAATGATTTTCGCGCTTTTCTCGAATAGCGGACTGATAAACGCAACCGAAGTCGGAAAACGTACTGACGCATTGGAAGCATCAGCCTGGAACGAATCCAAATGGATTTCCGCAGTAAACGCCCCTGTAGTGAAAGGACATAACAACGGTCGCGCAGCCGATGGAGCGAGTTGGTTCGTGTCCACCGTGAAAAACGAACAGAAAATTGTCTCTGCCAAGTGGATGACCGCTGGACTGGGAGTTTACGAGTTGTATGTGAATGGGAAACCCGTAGGCGGGGAATTTCTGAAACCGGGCTTCACACACTATGCCAAGACCAAACGTTCTTTCACCTATGATATTACAGACATCATCCGTACCAAGCCAAACGCCGAGAACATGCTTTCCGTACAGGTGACGCCGGGATGGTGGGGTGACAAAATCATAACCCCCGGAGGATATGACGGCATGATAGGCAAGAAATGTGCCTTCCGTGGTGTACTGGAACTGACTTTTTCTGACGGAAGCAAAAAGCGTTACGGTACTGACCTTAAAAACTGGAAAGCCGGAATTGCCGGCCCGGTGAAACATGCCGGTATCTTTGACGGAGAAGAGTACGATGCACGCGAGCCGATGGGCTACGAATGTGTGGACAAACTTTCCACCCCCGAAGAGAATACAGAATTCTCCGGCGACATCCTGCCTTCGGACGGAGCGGAAGTCTATCTGCGTACTGATCTCGCCCTCGCTCCTGTCAAAGCATACGTTTGGAAGAATGTAGAAGGAGCAAAGGAGAATGAGTTCGGTAAGGTAATTATCGCCCGTGAGTTCGCATCGGGTACGGAGATGACCGTAAGTCCGGGAGAGACGTTAGTGGTGGACTTCGGACAAAATTGTGCCGGCGTACCCTCTTTCGTATTCAAAGCCGCCGAGGGAACGGTGCTGACCTGCCTTCCTGCAGAGCTGCTCAATGATGGCAACGGTGCCAAGATTCGTGGCATGGACGGTCCGGAAGGAAGCTGCCATCGCGAAAACCTGCGCATCCCCCACACCAGCATCCGTCTGGATTACACCTTTGCTGGCGGAGATAACTATGTGGCCTATTATCCTCACTGCACCTTCTTCGGTTACCGCTATGTCTCCATAACTGCCACCGGGAATGTTGCCATCAAGTCGTTGAAGTCCATCCCCGTTACTTCCATCGCAAAGGAACTGGAGACCGGCACTATCACCACAGGCAACGACCTTGTGAACAAGCTCATCTCCAACACTTATTGGGGACAGCTATCCAACTACCTGTCTATACCCACCGACTGTCCGCAGCGTGACGAGCGTCTGGGCTGGACAGCAGACACACAAGTGTTTGCAGAAACCGGTACGTTCTTTGCTAACACCATGAAGTTTTTCCATAAGTGGATGCGTGACATGCGCGACACTCAAAACAGTTTGGGTGGATTCCCCGGAGTGGCTCCCTTGGCACAATACGGTGATGAGAAAATGCGTTTGGGTTGGGCCGATGCCGGAATCATTGTGCCCTGGACGGTATGGAAGCAATTCGGTGACACGCAAATTATTGAAGAGAGCTGGAACGCCATGGACCTGTTTATGAACCACATCAACGACACCAAGTATAATCACGAGACTCTCTGCGGTGAGAACGGCAACTACCAATGGGCTGACTGGTTGAGCTACGAACCACTGGAAAGTTGTAGCGGACTCGCTTTCTCTCCCCAAGGCCCGCTTCCTGATGCCGTCAGCTATTGGAACTATTTGAGCGCTTCTTACTGGGTGATAGATGCTTTCATGATGCGGGATATGGCTGCCGCCACTGGTCGCGATGCCGCCAAGTACCAGCAAATGGCCGATTCGGCAAAGGCATACATCAAAGAGAACTTCCTCAACGAGGACGGCACTTTCAAAACCGCCATCCTCAACACCATGCAAACTCCTGCCTTATTTGCCCTAAAGAACCAGCTTGTGGAAGGCGAAGCCAAAGCGAAGATGATAGACCGCCTGCGCGAAAACTTTGCACAACACGATCTTTGCTTGCAGACCGGATTTCTGGGCACATCTATCCTCATGCCCACCCTCACGGAAAATGGCATGGAAGACATTGCCTATGAACTCCTCTTCCAACGTAAGAACCCAAGTTGGCTGTATTCTGTGGACAACGGAGCCACCACCATCTGGGAACGGTGGAACAGTTATATGATAGACAAGGGAATGGGACCGCGCGGCATGAACAGCTTCAATCATTATGCCTACGGATGTGTATGTGAATGGATTTGGGAAACCGTTGCCGGCATCGCAGCCGATCCTGCCACTCCCGGCTTTAAGCATATCATCATGAAGCCCATTCCAGACAAGCGACTGGGACATGTGACTGCCGAATACCGTTCCACCGCCGGACTCATCAAGAGTGCCTGGAAATACGAAGGTGACACTTGGATTTGGGAATTCACCATTCCTAAGGGTGTTACCGCTACCGTAACCCTTCCCGGAGAGGTGAAGTCAAAGGACTATGGAAGTGGAACTTACAAAGTGACCAAATAAAGTATATAGTTACTCATGTATAAATTTGATATTTAGGCTGTATCCCGAAGAGGAATACAGCCTCTTTTCTCTTGTTTTGGCTATTTTAAAAGGGAGATATTTGAAAAACAAATCGTACATGAAAGGAGAATGTAAAAGGTTGATATATTATTTTACAATATATGGTTTACATCTTGTCTTTCTCTTCTTTTTCTATCATCTCATCGTAATATGCCATGCGTGCGGCACATTCCCGAATAGTAACTTCGTGTAGCACCTCTGTTTGTGCCAGCATATACTCATATTGCTCTTTGCTAACGGTGAATAGTCGGTTATATCGCGCTTCGACATATGCTCTGCATAATTTATCAAAGGCTTTATTATCTTCGAAAGTATGGGTTGGAAATACATTTGCGAATTCTCGTGAACAGCTTTTAACCATCGCTCCCAACACTTTCAATTCATGAGATTTAGGGCGAAAGCCGCTATACACAAGCGTAAATGTTTTGTAGAAACGCTCGCAGGCTTGATGTAATAAGAAAGAACCGTATTTAAAATTACCATTTTTGTAAGCAGTGTGTCCTGAATCTAGGAAACATTCTCCCATGTCGAAGCATTCTGCATATTCTTCTTCCGCATATTGCTTAATTTCCCGAAACGGCAATTTCTCCGGTTTGCCAATCTGAAACGTACCATCGTCATACAACAGAATACCATCTTTTATAATCTCATAGAAGAAATAATGCTTCCTTCTCATAGCCCGATTAATGGTCGTCGGATTTTCTACAATAATACTAGGGGGAGCCGGACGCCGCTTTCCTTCCATTCTTTTATCATATTTGGGGACGATAACTTCGCGCGCATGTCTCTCTGCATTAGTAGCATCTTTCGTATCACATATCACCAGAATATCCAAATCACTTTGGTAGTAAGTACTCCCGTACCCGTCGAATGTTTCATCCCAGATGACATATTTTCCTCGTGCATAACTTCCATACAGGATAATCATACGCACTTTCGAAAGATTCGACAATATCAGTTCTTGCAGCACCGCCAGCTCTTCTTGCGTGCGTTTGGGTAGACGTTTTATTGATCTTTTCATATTGTCAGCCTATCTGTTTTTTGCATAATGCGCTTGTAATGCGAGTTTCTTTTTGTATTAAACCTCTTCACATATTAAATCTCTTCGCATATCGGCATATCCATTCCTTTGTACACAACCACAATCTTATGAAGCTGTGTAGTGCCTACTGCTCTTTTCACCGTATCAGTGTCAGCATAGCGATTGGCTTGGTCAATAGCTTCCAGTCGCAGTTCTTCCACGCGGTTTTCAGGGTCTTTATACTTGGCATATTTCAGTTCCACAATGTAGCTGTGCTTCATGTCTGAATAGATATCCAGTAGCGGACAGAGGAAAATGTCGACATAGCCTGCCTGTGTGTCCTGTTCGGAAATGGGACGGTAGAAACGGTTTTGTGCCGTCATGGCAAGCGTAAAGCCGTGGACAAAAAATTCACCTTTCTGCTTGTCACGCTGGGAGGTGTAGCGTTTCAGGCAGTCAGCAATATAACCGAAATAGGCTTTCCAGTCGCCATCGTAGGCAAGAGCGCTGGCAAGTTCGTTCTTTTCGTAACTACTGAAATTGAGTTCGGCTTCGTTATAGGTACTTAGCAGATAAGTGTAGATTTGTTCGCGGACTACCTGATTAGGAATGGTGAGTTTGGTCTTTCCTTTATACGTGCCACTAATGGTGAGCATACCGAAATAGTAGAGCAGGCTCACAAAGTTGTCGGGGTTGGTAATATTGACGGCAGGAAAACCTTTTTTCAGTTCTCCGGTGACGTAGCCTTCGCTCACCAATGTTTGTATGATGGAAGCATCATGGGCAAACTCTTTGTCCTTCCGGATGAGCATACGTAATTTTTCGTAATCGATACGGATATTGTCTTCTACCATATCCCGGGGGGCTTTGCCTCGTTGAATATAATTCTTGACGAAGTAGAGCACCATATTTGAGTTGTACATGGTGGTTTCGCCATAACATTCTTCCGCAAAGCAGTAGTTGTCATACCAGGGTTTCATTATTTCTATCAATTCGTCCACACTGTGGTTGAATGGACTGGTGGTAGAATAGTAAGTGAGCATTTGGCGCACTTCTTCTTCCGTGAAACCTATCATCTCGTTGAATTCCGGCGTGAGCGAGTAGTTGGTTCCGATGTTGAAACCGCTTGTGAGGTCGTCCATTGTCACGGGGCTTACACCGGTAATGAAACAACGCTCGATACTGGAATAAGTTCCAGCTTTAATTTTATTGAAGAAGGCGCGCAGATAACCTTCGCCATGTGTTTCGTCCGTATAGCGGTGCAGGCTTTCTATATCCGAGAGGATGGCATTGGTGAAATGGTCGTATTCGTCAATAAAAAGGTAAATACGTTGGTTGGTCTTATTACATTCTGTGAATAGGTATTCAAATTGTTCGACAGCTCCTTCTTTTTTGTCGAGTTCTTCCTTGATGCCTTTGGGGAGATAGTCGGCGTAAATATCACAGAAATAGTCGAACATTGTTTGGCAATGCGCATCCAGTCCTTTGCGATAGTTGTGTAGTTCGCCTACTATTCCGGAGAAGTTGAGGTATAGTACCAGATAGCTGTTCCGATCGCGCGTAGGGTGCTTTCCGATGTAAAGGTCGCCAAACAGGGCATCGAACTTATCCTTGGCAAGTATATCATAATAGTGCTGCAACATATTTACTGTGAGGCTTTTGCCGAAACGGCGCGGACGAATAAAGAAGAAAAACTTGTCCGCCTCTTCTATCATGGGTATAAACCGGGTTTTGTCTACATAATAACAGTCGTCGCGGCGGATTACTGCAAAGTTCATCATGCCGTATGGGATACGTTTCCTGTCCGGTGCTATATATTTTTCCATAACTTATACCTTATTTTAGGAACTTTCTTTGAACATAAACAAAGGTACGGGCTTTTTGTTACTTCTCCAAACAAACATTCCATAACTTCTCGCTATCTTTGCACTCTATTAAACAAACATCACCACCATTATGGAATTGAAGCATGGATATTACCATCTGATTGCGATACTTGTAGTTGCTATCTGGGGATTGACTTTCATATCAACCAAAGTATTGATTAATCACGGACTGACCCCACAGGAGATATTCTTCTATCGTTTTCTTATTGCCTATCTGGGCATTTGGGTGATTTCTCCCAAACGTCTGTTTACGAGTAATTGGAAAGACGAACTTTGGTTGATGGCAGGAGGTTTTTTCGGTGGTTCACTCTATTTCTTTACAGAGAATACAGCTTTGGGAATTACGCAAGCATCCAATGTCGCTTTCATCATTTGCACAGCTCCCTTGCTTACTACCATTCTTTCCCTTCTCTTTTATAAGAGTGAAAAAGCCACCAAAGGTTTGATTTATGGTTCCATATTAGCTTTAATTGGGGTGGGACTGGTGGTCTTCAACGGTAGTTTTGTACTCAAATTATCTCCAGTAGGGGATTTGCTCACTTTACTTGCCGCCCTGTCGTGGGCATTTTATAGTTTGGTGATAAAGAAAATGACAGGGCGTTACCCCACTGTATTTATCACCCGCAAAATATTCTTTTATGGAGTATTGACCATACTTCCCGCCTTTCTTCTTCATCCGCTGCAACCGGATTTCGATGTACTTTTAAAACCGGTTGTATTATCCAATCTCTTATTTTTGGCCGTTTTGGCATCCTTGGTTTGTTATGTCCTCTGGAATGTGGTATTGAAACAGTTGGGAACCGTTAGAGCCTCCAATTATATCTATCTCAATCCGTTGGTAACAATGGTGGCATCCGTAATCATTCTCCACGAAAAAATCACGTGGATTACATTATTGGGAGCAGGTTGCATTATTTTTGGAGTTTATCAGGCAGAGAAAAAATAAGAAAGAATTTCTTATTTTCATATAGAAGAAACTCTTTCTTATTTCAGTTTGAATGACAGATCTGTTTTATATCTTATTTAGCGAGTAATTGGAGAATTTTATTACTAACATCGCTGTTTTCCTGAACACCGCCAAAAAGCTTGGATTGTGGACCGTATGCAAACAGTGGAACCATGATTGGTGTATGTCCTTTAGATACAAACATTGCTTTCATTTTGCCTTCTTTTATGTTTCCGTCACGTAAAGCTAATGCTCCGGTTTCATGATCAGCTGAAATAATCACTAATGTATTTCCATCTTTTTCTGCAAATCTGATGGCAGCTTCTACCGCCTTATCAAAGTCCAATACTTCACGGACAACTGCCGAATAATCATTGCTGTGCGCACTTTTATCTATTCGGGCACCTTCTACCATTAAGAAGAAACCGTTAGTACTCCTGCTCGAAAGATAGTCAATAGCCATTTGGGTGGTAGACGGAAGGAAATCTCCCCGGTTTTCGTTTACAGAAGCTGTTTTGCTCTTTGTGGGTAAGTATCCCAGTTTTTTAGATTTCTTGATAGCTTTGTCATTCGGTTCCTCTATGATGGTAAACTCTTTTTTGATTTCCTTTTGAACGTTTGGTGCTTGTTTTTCAAATAGTTCATAACTACCGGCAGAAAAGAATGTCAGCTTACTGTTAGGAAGATCTGCCCAAATTTCTTTAGACATTCCACGTTCCGGTTGGTGAGCAAAGAAAGCAGCAGGAGTAGCTCCGTCGAGATTGTCAGTGGTAACGATTCCTGAAATGTAGCCATAGCCGGATAACTTCTCCGGTAAGTTTGGAATAACTTGGTTATTTTCATCCATTCCGAGCGCTCCGTTTTTAGTTTTTTTTCCGGTTGAGTAAGCAGTTCCGGAAGCAGCTGAATCTGTTGTAAACTTGTTGGCAGATTGCGTTCTGACGAAACCGCATGTTTTTAAATTAGTGATAGTAAGCTGTCCTTGATTGGCATACATTCCTGAACAGATATGCGCCAGTCCCATGCCGTCACCTATCATTAAGATGACATTCTTCACCGGTTTGTCGGTAGCATCCATGTCAAATGAAGGAACATACGAACTTTGTGGATTTTCGTTCTTAAAATCTCCTTTGACGATTTCTTGTGCTGATAGATTATAGCAAAAGAATAAGGAGAAAATAAATAAATGAGCTTTAAATTTTACATTCATGGCTAATATGTTTTTAATTAGAAGTAAGTAATTCGGATATGTTGACTGTATCGTATGGCTTTTCTCCAAATGCGGCATAATATTCTAATTGCATCTTGTTGTTTTCTTTGTCAATAGAAAGGATGCCGTAGCCCGGTAAATCCATTTGTTTGAAAAAACGGATATGGGGAGTTTCTTTATCAATCCATTCCATACGCTGTTGTAGAGTAGAAGGTTGCCATTGTGGGTGTGCCGTTACAAATTCAGGACCATAGTCTGCAACTACATTTTTCGGAACCAGCATATTTTTATCTTTGATGACACTGTTGACGAGAATCTGAACGATAGGTCCCCAAGGAGTGTCCCGACAGACAACGGAGTATAGATGCAGATGTGCACAGAGCACGATTGCTTGTTGACTGGCAATGATTTGCAGCAATTGTTCCCTCTTGGCATTATCTTGTCGGAATACATGCCAGCATCTTTCGTTTACCGGAATCACAGGCTCGTGTAACATGACAAACTTGTAAGTTGCCTTCGAACCGGCTAGTGACTTTTCTAATTGTTGTAGCCCTTCCGGATTCCGATCCCATGGATCATAACACACAAATAATACATCATCAAGAGTAGTAGTGTAATTGGCTGACTGTAAGGATGGATGTCCTGCCAATCTTGCCATATTGGGTAAGTATACTTTTTCAAAAGCTTCTTTAGCCCCTGGCCCTGTGATATCATGATTACCTTTAGTCATAATGAAAGGTACTTTCAGATTCATTTTGTTGACAGCTTTAAAGGCACTGTTAGCCATCTGTATTGCTTTTTGTGGAGAACCGGCCAATCCTTCTGACAAGTCCCCCATTTGCAGAACGGCTTTTATTGACGGCTGGTGTTTTTGAACTTGCCCGCTGATTATCCGGGAGAATTCCGGCCATGTATTTTTCGTGAATACTGAATATTCTTTGGTAACTTGGCGCAGATCATCCGGTTTGGTGGATAACCATTCCATATCGTGATCTTCCAATAAATCATAGTGTATATCTCCCAACAAGAGAAATGAAACTTCTTTTTCATTTTGCTCTTGGGAGTATGATTGCAGAGAAATCAAAAGCGATAAAAGGACAAATAATATTTTATTCATATTCTGTTATTTATTCATTTCAAAAGAAGGGGGCACACTGTCTGCCGCCCAATTCTTATTGGGAGTGTTTCCCATTGTAAATTCCAGTTTGCCGCCATTCATCAGTTCTTTATGTTCGAACCAGGACTGGTTCCAATCTTTGCCATTTAATTTGGCTGATTGGATATATTTATTTGTCGGCGAATAGTTGTGTGCAATGACTTCGAATGATTTGCCGGCTCCTGTTTCAATAACTGCTCTTTCGAACATAGGAGTTCCGATGACATAAATAGGCAAACCAGGAGTAATAGGATAGAAACCTAGCATGGAGAAGACTACAAATGCTGACATTCCTCCGCCATCTTCGTCGCCCGGGAGTCCCATCAGGTCATTTCTAAACCATTCATCGAGCAATGTCCTTACTCTTTTTTGAGTTCTCCAGGGCTCTCCTATATAGTTGTACAGATAAGGAATGTGCATACTGGGTTCATTAGCCATTGAAAATTGACCTACATTACCCGTATGATCCGGTAATTGTGCATAAAATACATATTTGGCTTCGCCCAATGGGGTGTTATACATCGTTTCAAGATTATTTCTGAATGCTTCTTTCCCTCCCATCAGTTCAATTAAATCAGCAATATTATGGGGAACATCCCATCGGTATATCCAACCGTTATTCTCGCCGTATGCTTCACGAGCACCTAATCCACCGGCAGTGGCATAATCAAAGGGTTCTATGAATTCGCCTTTTGCATTTTTGGGATGGAAGAATTTTGTTTCAGGATTGAAAATATTCCGATAGTTTTTACTCCCTTGTAGAAAGTAGTTATAGTCTTTCTCATACCCAAGTTGTTTGGCTATTTGTGCCAGACACCATTCATCGTAAGACGTACCTAGAGTGACGGCTACCGGTTGGCGTTTTTCAAATGGGTGTACTTCGTCAGCTGTTTCTTGTTCTCCCGGTGCCAATGCCGGTAAATATCCGTTTTCCCAATAGAATTTTGTGATTTCACCTCCCTTTATGCCTGACCACGGGGCTAACGTTTTTTCTGTAATACCAAGTTTGCAGGCTTCGTAAGCAGCTGATAAATCAAAGTTACGGATTCCTTTTATATATGAATCAATAACAGTGGCTACACCGTGATTGGAATTCATTCTACGGCTGTCTCCCGTAACTTCAGGAAATGTAGGCATCCAGTTATGTTCCATTTGCTGTGCCATTCTGATAAAAGACTGAATCATGTCAGCTTCCATTTGTGGTTCGATGATAACACGTAAGGGGTGGACTGCTCTATACGTGTCCCAAATCCAATCGTCGGTATAAAATGGGACAGAATCTTTGTGGATACTATTGTCGAAAGCACTGTAATAGCGGTTGTCTTCCGAAAGGCAAATCATCCGTTCGTAAGTCCGGTAGAGGGAAGTATAGAATATTGCTTTTGCATTTTCGTCTATTCCTTCCACTTTGATTTTATTTAATGTTTGATTCCAGATGTTTTTGGCAATGTTCATCTGGTTTTCCACATCATAATCTTTTATTTCCCGCTGTAGGTTGGCTTTTGCTTGCTTTTCATCAATGAAGGAAATACCGTAGCGAACTTTGATTGTTTTTATATCTGTTGAATATAAGAGAGCGATACCCACGTTCTTGCCTTTTATGGCAGTGTGGCTGTGATTTATTTCTTCTTTGCTGACAGTCATCGTTTTTTCCGGCAGTGCGGAAGTCTCCATATAAACATATACTTTGGTTTGATGATCTATGTTCTGATAACCGGAAATGGTATTCTCCGTAGTTTTAAGCTCACCATTGGTGGTACTAAGTATTAAATATGGAGCATTGTTTTTCCGGAAACTTAGTTCATAGATTCCTGCCTGGTGGGAAGGAGCGAATTTAGTGGAAACCTCTTCTTCTTCAAAATAGGAAGAATAGGAATAGGGTTTTATCACTTCATTATCATAACAATAGTAATATACCGGTTGTAATCCGCTCTCTGCTCCCTGATAGAAAGACAGGCTGAATGCAGACTTTCCCCGATGCGAGGTGACAATGACCGGTAAGCCTTTTATTTTATCAGAGGTGTAATCTGCTCTTTCCGGATAGATGCGGAGCATACTATTGGGAAGATGGACAGTTGGGTAAGTAGGAACTAACAAATGACTGATATTCCCCATATAGGGATTTACATAGTCAACCGGAGTTAACACTACCTCTTGCTTGTTGCTGCATCCATTGACGATTAAAATCATTAACAGTACTAACGGAATGAATTTTCTCTTGTACATAAACAGATTTTTTTATTTTTCGATGGTTTTAATTAGATTTGCTGTAAATATAGGATGATTTGATTAATGAAAACTTAATGTAACCTTAAAATCTATCTTCTACAAATATTTTTTTTTGTAAAGTTTCGCCATTAAGAGAATATTAATCACCATAAAATATCTTTGGTTCATCTTTAATGCATTAATCAATACTGTATTTTTTAATTTAATAATTAAGTATTATGAAAAACTAAATACAGTATTAAAACAGGTTATCTCTTACTGGCTATTGGAAGCTACTGTTTAGTTTAGTTCATTAGAGCACCGGAATGAATCTATTTTTAAAGGTGGGGCTGCTCTGAACCGAATCTCTAGGATTTCAGGTTGGCCAAAAGAATCTGATGATTGAAAAAGAGAGAGTTCTGCTGGTTTATATCAAATAGGGACGAAGCGTATAGGCATAAAAAAAGGAGCAACGCCTTGCTCCAACCTTTGTTAACCTTAAATCTAATACTATGAAAAACACATTGCAAAGATACGGACTCTTGGGAAATTAGCAAATTATCCAAGAAAAATAGCATGTTTTATAACACGTTTTAATAGTTTTCCCCTACTTATTAAGAAATAAACTCTCCTTTTTTCAAGGTATGCAACATTTATTTTGAAAATTGAATCGGAGCATACCGTTGATTCTCTGCCGAAAAACCGTTATCTTTGCAAGGATAATTCATTATATACTCAACAAAAAAGAAAAGGAGACACCCGTGAACGAAGAAGAGATTGTCCTCACCCCGATGATGAAACAGTTTCTGGATTTGAAGGCAAAACATCCGGATGCAGTGATGCTGTTTCGTTGCGGTGACTTTTATGAAACATATTCTACGGATGCCATCGTTGCAGCCGAAATTTTAGGGATCACACTGACAAAACGTGCCAATGGGAAAGGAAAAACTATCGAGATGGCAGGTTTTCCTCATCATGCCCTTGATACCTACCTTCCGAAACTGGTTCGTGCCGGAAAACGTGTCGCCATCTGTGACCAGCTGGAAGACCCGAAAATGACGAAGAAGCTGGTGAAGCGTGGCATTACCGAATTGGTTACTCCCGGTGTTTCTATCAATGATAATGTTCTGAACTATAAAGAAAATAACTTCCTGGCTGCCGTTCATTTCGGAAAGGCTTCCTGTGGAGTTGCTTTTCTCGATATTTCTACCGGTGAATTCCTTACTGCAGAAGGGCCTTTTGATTATATAGACAAGCTGTTGAATAACTTTGCCCCTAAGGAAATTCTTTTTGAACGTGGCAAACGCCTGATGTTTGAAGGTAATTTCGGTAACAAGTTCTTCACATTCGAGCTGGACGACTGGGTATTTACAGAAACGACTGCCCGTGAGAAACTGCTGAAACACTTTGAAACGAAGAATCTGAAAGGTTTCGGAGTAGAGCACTTGAAGAACGGTATCATTGCTTCCGGTGCTATCCTGCAGTATCTGACAATGACGCAGCATACGCAAATTGGTCACATCACTTCATTGGCGCGTATTGAAGAAGATAAATACGTCCGTCTGGATAAGTTCACGGTGCGTAGTCTTGAGTTGATTGGTAATATGAATGATGGCGGAAGTAGCCTGCTCAATGTGATTGACAGAACAATCAGCCCGATGGGAGCGCGTCTGTTGAAACGCTGGATGGTTTTTCCCTTAAAGGATGAGAAACCGATCAATGAACGCTTGAACGTAGTGGAATATTTCTTCCGCCAACCTGATTTTAAGGAACTGATTGAAGAACAGTTGCATCTGATAGGTGACCTGGAACGTATTATTTCCAAAGTGGCTGTAGGGCGTGTGTCGCCTCGTGAAGTCGTTCAGTTGAAAGTTGCCTTGCAAGCAATTGAGCCGATAAAACAGGCATGTATGGAAGCTGATAATGCGAGCTTGAATCGCATTGGCGAACAGTTGAATCTTTGTATTTCTATTCGTGACCGGATTGCCAAAGAGATTAAAAATGATCCTCCTTTACTGATAAATAAAGGTGGAGTGATTCAGGACGGTGTGAACGCAGACTTGGATGAATTGCGGCAAATCTCCTATTCAGGAAAAGATTATCTGCTAAAGATACAACAGCGGGAGAGCGAAGAGACGGGTATTCCGAGTTTGAAAGTGGCTTATAATAACGTATTCGGTTATTATATCGAAGTCCGTAATGTCCATAAAGATAAAGTTCCTAAAGAGTGGATTCGTAAACAGACGCTGGTTAATGCGGAACGTTATATTACGCAGGAACTAAAGGAATATGAAGAAAAGATTTTGGGAGCGGAAGATAAGATTCTGATTCTGGAAACGCAGCTATATACGGACTTAGTACAGGCATTGATGGAGTTTATTCCACAGATACAGATTAATGCGAATCAGATTGCACGTCTGGACTGTCTGTTGTCATTTGCCAATGTGGCTCGTGAGAATCGTTATATCCGTCCGATTATTGAGGATAATGACGTATTGGATATTCGTCAGGGACGTCACCCGGTAATAGAAAAACAACTTCCGATAGGTGAGAAGTATATTGCCAATGATGTAATGCTGGACAGCGATACACAGCAGATTATTATTATTACAGGTCCGAACATGGCCGGTAAGTCGGCACTCTTGCGCCAAACAGCATTGATTACGCTATTGGCTCAAATCGGCTCGTTTGTTCCTGCGGAAAGTGCGCATATCGGTTTAGTTGATAAGATATTTACCCGTGTAGGAGCGAGCGATAATATATCAGTCGGTGAATCTACATTTATGGTAGAGATGAATGAAGCGGCTGATATCCTGAATAATGTTTCTTCCCGGAGTCTGGTATTATTTGACGAATTGGGTCGTGGTACTTCTACTTATGATGGTATTTCCATTGCTTGGGCAATTGTAGAGTATATCCATGAACATCCCAAAGCAAAAGCACGTACATTATTTGCTACGCATTATCATGAATTGAATGAGATGGAGAAATCTTTCAAGCGTATCAAGAATTATAATGTATCGGTGAAAGAAGTTGATAACAAAGTAATCTTCCTTCGTAAACTGGAACGTGGCGGTAGTGAACACTCTTTCGGTATTCATGTAGCAAAGATGGCCGGTATGCCGAAAAGCATTGTGAAACGTGCAAATGAGATATTGAAACAGCTTGAATCTGATAATCGCCAACAGGGCATAGCAGGTAAACCGTTGGCAGAAGTGAGCGAGAATCGTGGAGGTATGCAGTTAAGCTTCTTCCAGTTGGACGATCCGATTCTCTGTCAGATTCGCGATGAGATATTGAATCTTGATGTGAATAATCTTACTCCTATTGAAGCGCTGAATAAACTGAATGATATTAAGAAGATAGTCAGGGGGAAATAAGCTGAAAATGTATATAATGTCTTAGGATATGTTTTCGATTATTGTCCTGACATTAGGGAAATGGCATTTGTTTTATTGATAAAAAAAGGGATTAGCGATGTTTGAACCGCTA
Source organism: Bacteroides ovatus (assembly GCF_001314995.1). Taxonomy (NCBI): domain Bacteria; kingdom Pseudomonadati; phylum Bacteroidota; class Bacteroidia; order Bacteroidales; family Bacteroidaceae; genus Bacteroides; species Bacteroides ovatus. Next base: position 4,045,532 of record NZ_CP012938.1, on the reverse strand, counting down.
ATCCCTCTTTTTTTGATTTAGGCTATTTTCTTTTTTTTCTTGTCATAGAAGAACATGAAATAGACGCCTATTATGATAAACGGAACGCTTAACCATTGTCCCATATTGAACATCATGCTGTTTTCAAAATCTTCCTGATTTTCTTTTAGGAATTCGATGAAAAAGCGGAAGGTGAAGATATAAGTCAGACAAAGCCCGAAGAAGAAGCCACGGTGCAGTTTCTTGCTGTAATTCTTATACAGGTAAATCATGATGAAGAATAGGATAAGATAAGCGATGGCTTCGTAGAGCTGTCCCGGATGACGGGGTTGCATATCTACACGCTCGAAAACGAATGCCCAAGGTACATCAGACGGTTTGCCGATGATTTCGGAGTTCATCAGGTTGGCAAGGCGGATGAAGCAGGCGGTGATTGGAGTAGCTACGGCAATCATATCCAGCACGTCCATATAATGGAGCTTCGTCTTGCGGCAATACAGCCAAAGGGCGATTATCAATCCTAATGTACCGCCGTGGCTGGCAAGTCCTTCATATCCGGTAAATTTCCAGTTTCCGTCCGGCATGAATTTGATAGGAAGAATCATTTCCCAGAAATGAGACAGGTAGTATCCCGGGTCATAGAACAGGCAGTGTCCCAGGCGGGCACCAATCAGAATACCAAAGAAACAATAAAAGAAAAGCGGGTCAAACTTCTTTTCCTCTATCTTTTTATCCCGGTACTGGTAGTGAACAACCACATAAGCAAAGAATATTCCTACTGCCCACAGTAATCCGTAATAACGGATAGAAATGCCGAACAGGTTGAATAGTTCGGGGTTCGGGTTCCAGTTGATGGATAATAGCATGGTATTCATTCTATATTGGATTAATGTTAATGATTAGATTTTTTGAATTTCTCCGCAACCATCCGGTAGGTTGGTATATTTATTCCCTGTTCTTCGGCTGCTGCAATCATGTCGAAGAGCAATCCCTGTATTTCCGAGTCGTGTCCGCGTGCCAGGTCTTTTTGCATAGAAGCGGTACTTTCGGGGTCAAGCTTGTCAATCACTTTCAGGTTGTAGCTGACTGGGTCTTCGGGAAATTCGACGCCCAGTTTCTTTCCTAAGGCAGCGCTTTCCGTAGAAAGTCCGATAAATGTATCCCGTATCTTTCCCGGTTTCTGCACTTCTCCCATCGGAACGTCGTAGTAAGCACCCGTCACAGCCATTGCAGAGATAAACGACCATTTGATAAACGTATCCCGGTTGATGTCTGGTGACAGGTCTACCTTTATGCCTGCTTCCTGCAAGTCTTGTTGGATGGCTTCCAGCAATCCGGGCTTCACAACCGTGCCGTGATGAGCACCATATACCAGACGGAATATTTTTCCCATTTGGGTGATTTCTCCGGTGCCGGATACGAAGCCTACGATATAGATGCAGCCGTCGAGAACGGTGACTTCCGGAACTAGCTTCTGTATGCGCGGCCCTGTGCCATATACATTCAGAATAGGGATGACAACCGTGTCTTTGTGTGCTGCTCTTTTTATCAGTTCTACGATGGAATCGACCGAATAACCTTTCACACATACAAATATCACATCTGCTTTCCCGCTAAATTCTTCAGCCGTAGTTGCCGGGATTCGGAGCGTATGTTCACCCTTTAAATCCGACTTCAGTTTCAAACCGTTCGTTTGAATCGACTGCAAATGAGCTCCACGGGCAATACAGGTTACATCTTTGCCTGCCATCGACAAGAATCCTGCGATACTGCCGCCTACACCTCCCGTTCCTGCAATGAGATATTTCATATTGTTAGCGAATTAGTAATTAATAAGTCGTCGGTGGTAACCGATAATCACACGTTGAAACGGAAATGCATGATGTCGCCATCCTGCACCACATATTCTTTTCCTTCCACACCCAGTTTTCCGGCTTCTTTCACAGCTGCTTCCGAGCCGTATTTGATATAATCATCGTATTTGATAACCTCGGCACGGATAAAGCCTTTTTCAAAATCGGTGTGGATCACTCCGGCACATTGCGGAGCTTTCCAACCTTTTTCGTAAGTCCAGGCACGTACTTCCTGTACGCCGGCTGTGAAGTAAGTTTCGAGGTTCAGGAGTTTATAAGCCGATTTGATAAGACGTGCCACGCCCGACTCTTCCAGTCCTACTTCGGCAAGGAACATCTGACGGTCTTCATACGTTTCCAGTTCGGCGATGTCGGCTTCTGTCTTGGCGGCAACAATCAGGATTTGAGCATTCTCGTCTTTTACGGCTTCGCGTACCATATCTACGTATTTATTTCCGTTTACTGCGCTTGCTTCATCAACATTGCAGACATACATTACCGGTTTGCTGGTCAATAAGAACAGTTCATGAGCAATCTTTTGTTCGTCTTTTGTTTCAAAAGTCACTGTACGTGCAGATTTTCCCTGTTCCAATGCGTCTTTATATTGAACGAGTACATCGTAAGCTAACTTTGCAGCTTTGTCTCCGCCCGTCTGTGCTTGTTTCTGTACTTTCTGGATACGGCTTTCGATGGTTTCCAGGTCTTTCAATTGAAGTTCGTAGTCAATGATTTCTTTGTCGCGGACGGGATTTACGCTTCCGTCTACGTGTGTCACATTGTCGTCATCGAAGCAACGGAGTACGTGGATAATTGCGTCTGTTTCACGGATATTGGCAAGGAACTTGTTTCCCAGTCCTTCACCTTTGCTTGCGCCTTTCACCAGTCCGGCGATATCTACGATTTCTACAGTTGTAGGAACAATTCGTTGGGGGTGCACCAATTCAGCGAGTGCGTTCAGACGTTCGTCAGGAACAGTGATTACACCTACATTGGGTTCAATTGTACAGAAAGGGAAATTTGCCGCCTGTGCTTTCGCATTCGACAAACAGTTGAAAAGTGTCGACTTACCCACGTTCGGTAGTCCTACAATACCACATTGCAATGCCATTTATCTATTTCGTTTTTATTTAGTTATCGATAATCTGACTGCAAAGATAGGCATTTTTAGATTATATACATTGGTTGGAAAACAAATACTTCTTTCTTATATCTATTTAATGAGTGAGGGATGCCGTTTTCAGGCATCCCTATAAATGTAAAGTAAACTTTAGAACGTCATAGGTACGCCTACCATGACACCAAGTGTCTTATCTTCTGCAGGAATTAGCGAGGACATCACATATTGGCTGGAATTGTTGTACAAAGCCGGCCAGCTTTTAATGAAGAATTTGTGTTTTTTAAAGTAACCATCTAAAATAGGTGACAGACATTTGTCGAACTCTTCGTGATTAGGATTGCTTGTATCGAACGGTGTATAATCTCCAAAAGTGATAGAACCATCTGAATTCTTCTGATAGTTGAATGTATAATAGAATCCGTAAGTATCGGCTCCTAATGAACCGTTTTGATATATTTTATAACCAATCTCCACTATACTTCCGTCTGTGTACATGTGTATGGCAACATACACAATATAGAATTGAGTTTGAGTGAATGCAAATAAATTCGAAACAGCAGCTTTATGTTTATCAAAATATTCGGATGACCATTGATTTTGCATATCGTTGTACACTACCATTGTCTGATGAATTGCTCCTGGAGGTGCATTGAATAGAGGAACAATTGGTGTAGTACCTCCTTTAATTTCAAGTATATCATTGCCTACTTGTGTAGTGTATCCGGTGGATGTCTTGTTGAACTGATAAATTTCGTAACCATTAAGGATTAACGGGTTCATCATTACGATATTTCCGTTCAGGTCTATTTTAGAACCTTCTATTTGTAGGGTCGGATTTCCATTGTTAGCGGATAAGAAACCTGTTTTTCTACCATTAGATACAAAATCATACGCTTGTCCTTTATAACTGAAAGTGAAGTATTTTTTTTGATAGATAGGAGCCTGATCCTGATTTTCCATTAAGGCGCCATTTTTGATGGCCTCTCTTTCCTCATTGGTAGCTTTAGTCAGTGTAGCTTCCATTTTGTTTTTTCTTCCTTTTAGGAGAAACTGATCGTTTTTGTAGGATATAATCTCGTATTCGTAGTCTGCTCCTAATCCGGTTCCTGCTTGTCCTGCACCATTCATCAGCTGGTTGGGATCTGCAAAGATAGATAAGAAAGAGTACGTATCAAATGATATAGTTGGTCCTTGTAGTGGCTTGAGTATATAGCTACTTTCAAACGGACTTGCTTTCAAGTCGCGGTAATATTCTACATAATCGAACATCATAGATACTCGATTGTCTGCAGTGAATTGCATCCATAAGGTGTGAATACCTCCTAATTGGGTATTTATTTCTGCAATCCATCCATCGGGAGCTCCTGTGAGTATATCAGTATATTCCTGCATTTTAGTTTGAATCCGTTTATCCGGGTTTTCCATATAAATGTCGGTTTCATTATTGCAAGATGAAAATATACTGCACAATGCTACACAGGTTAGAAGATAATATGTATAAACTATTTTCATAATTATTTATTCTGGAGTGTTTTCATTTACAATTTGATTAATAGCATCTTGTACTAAAGATACTAATCCTTTATTTCCCATTGCGTCGTCATAAAACTGTACGTTCCATACATTTTTAAAGTAATTGATCACAATTTCTTCTTTAGCCAGTAATCTGGTTAAAGCCGTTTGTGCCTGATTGGCAAGGGCTATACGCTGTGCTGTTTCTTCTGCTGTTTCTCCCTCTGAAGGAGGAGACGTTGTTAAACTTTCGAGCAAATTAATTCGATAGTCACGCCATTCTTTTCCATACACCATAATTAATGATGCCACTTCAACGAAATCTTCATCAACTCCCGACATTGCGTATGCGGAATAGAATCCGGCAAGTAATGCACTTACTTCCGTTTCAGAAGTCCACCCTGTCGGATTATAATCTCCGGCGGATATATCTTTGAAACTGGAATCATACATTTTGGTTTGATGGAGAATATGGGCGAATTCGTGTTCAATGGTATGCATGATAGAACGTATCCAGTCTGCATCACTCGGATTGTAGCTATTACCATCAAATAGCGTAATTTTACGAGCGCCTTCAGCCTGTCCCAATACTTGACTGCCATCTGCATTATATTCCGGGCTACCTACCAAAATGATTTTCTTAGGTGTCATCTCTCTAAGAAATTTATCTCCTGCCAATTGTTTATAAGGCTCAAACCAAACTCGTTGAATCATATCCATAGAAGGTTTTACGAAGCGTTCCATAATGGGGACTAGTTGGGCGGTAGTGTTCAGTTCATAACTGTTCCATTTATATTTCACTTCGATATTGTAAGCTTGGGTATAGTTTTCATATAACCATTTGTCCAGTTCATTTTTTTGCTCGTCATTTCCACCCAATCCATAAATCTCTTGGTCAAGATTGAGTTTGTCCTCATTACAGGCAGTGAAAATAACAGTACTAATGCAGAATAGTAGCATGAAATATGCTTGTATCCATTTGGCAATGTGATTTGTTGTTTTCATTTTATTCCCATGTATTATTTACGTTATTTCTTGGATTAAGTTTTATTCCCGAAATAGTTGCCATTTCCGGAATTTGTAGTACCCTTCGGTCGTCGTCCGGCATTAAGCTGGACTTGCTGCCGTTAGCCTGGGTATGGGTGACGGGGATATTCCAGCGTACAATATCATACCATCTAAGTCCTTCATTATAAAACTCTATACTTCTGAAATCAAGTATTGCAAGTAGGATACCTTTTTTCAAATCACTCCAAGAGTCTGTCTGATTGTACTTATTGATAAAGTGATCAGTATTATTAAGTTTGGTTTTATAGAAATTGAGTATCTTATCGCGTGTAATACATAATTCTTTAGAATCATAATATCTGCTTGATGCTGGGCTTCTTGCTATAACAAAACGTTGGCTGGCATATAAATTTAGATCAGCGATAGCTTTGTCATATTGGTTAAGCATTAGGTAGGCTTCTGCACGGTTTAATAACACTTCTTCCATTCTCAAAACAGGAATATTGGCATACGGCAAAAAGTTGGATGCGTCTAAAGATTCTTGTTTAGTAAATTGGGTAAATTTAGGTATGAAGTAGAAATTGGATGTACCGTAATAGGGAATAGCCCACATACCATTTGTAACATTATCTGCATTGATTGTCTTGCCAATGTCAGTAGAAGATAAACCATATCTTGAATAGAAGGGTAATTCTCCCCAGGCGATTGAAGACAATGCTTCTGTAATCAATAAATTGGCATTGGTGGAAGAACTGCAGAAATACGAACGCATTTCAATATATCCGCTTGCATCCATGTAAGTTGTTGCAAAAGGATGAAAGTTGTTGCTTACAAACGAAAATGCAGGATCATCTTTTGAGATATACTGTTGCGGTGTACCATCTTGATTTTTAAGAGGTTCTCCTTTACTATCCGTCAATGTCTCAAATTGTGACGGTATGGAAATGAGTTGATTGGCATATTCAAGTACCTTATCATATTGTTTCATTAATAGATAAAGACGGGTACCAAAGGCGGCAGCTGATTTCTTATTGAAATGATATTTGGGAGCTGTATAAATGCTTCCATCCGTCATAAGAGGATAGCTGTCCTCAAAATCTTGTGTGATTTTTCTATAAGTATCTGCCACTGTCTCCCGGTCATATTGTTCTACTGGCTGTGTTTCTGGTTTCTCTACATAAGGAATACCCGGATATAACGATGCAGTCGATTCGTCATATTGTTGGGCAAAGAGTGAAGCAAGACAAAAATGTGAGAAGGCTCTGGTCATGAGTGCTTCTCCCTTTTGATTGATTGTGCTTGAAGGTGTTCCTAACTCGTCGATAGAAATAAGCGCCTGGTTAGATACTGCAATAGCTGCATAGCATCCTGTCCAGAAGTTTTCGAAGGAATCATTTCCATCTTCTATCACGTCTTTCCATAAGAAATTTTCACCCATAAAGCTGAATAATGCTCCTGGTTGCGCACCAGAGTAAACACTTCCGAAGTCGGTTATGTAATCACAACGGGTATTGACAATAGCCGCATAAGAAACTTTAGGATACGCATTTACTAGTAATGCGGATACTTTATCCGGAGAATCTATTTGAGTACGTTCGTCGGGTACTTTGTCCAGAAAGTCAGAGCAACTGGTACAAAAGGACATGATTCCAATATATAAGTATATTTTAATTTTCTTCATTGTATAAGGATGATTTAGAAACTGACATCTAATGAAAAAATAACTTGTTTTTGTATCGGTTGGGCTACACCACCGGTATTGACAAATTCAGGGTCTTGTCCATTCAATTTTTTATCAGAGTATAGTAACCATAAGTTTTTGCCGGTTACTCGTAAACGAATATCAGAGAACAACTTCCACGATTTGAAAAGCTTCTGCGGAATGGTATATCCTACAGATAATGATTTAAGACGGATGAAATCTCCTTTCGCTACCCGTATATCTGAATAATTGTATGCTGAATAAGGATAAGTACTGCTCAAATCTGATATCAGATCTTTATCAGCTATTGCAGGGATATTAGTATGCTTCTCATCTCCTCTGAATTCCCATCTGTTAAAGAACTCTTTGGGGGTTGCTTGAGAGTCATTATAACTGCTGTTAAATACAGGATTCAATCGGATTACATTTCCGGCTTGGAAAGTGAAGAAAATATCTAATGAGATACCTTTCCAAGTAAAGGAATTGTTAAACCCTCCTGTATATTTGGGATCTGTCGGTCCTTCGTATTTTAAGTAATCTGTTGAAGTACTTTGGAAATTGATATCACTGGTGATAGTACCATTCTCATCATAGAACATCGGTACACCATTTTCCGGATTCAGACCGGCAAATGGTATAGAGAAAAGCCCGTTCACCGGATACCCATTTTTATTTCCTCCTGTGATTCCTACCAACGTGTTGATTTGTGGTTGTTGCATTGAATTCTTGATTTCATTTTTGGAATATCCCATAGTGAAAGAACTTGACCACATGAAATCTTTTGTTACAATAGGTTTTCCTGACAATGTTATATCGAAACCGGAGGCGCTTAAGTCGGCACTATTGGCCCATTTATATCTTTCTCCTCCAATTCCGGAGACTTTTATTACACTTAACAAGTCGAAACTGTTTCGGATAAAATAGTCAAAAGAGAAGTCGAGTCTTCCTTTAAGGAAAGTGGCATCAAAACCAAAATTAGATTGATAACTCTTTTCCCATGTCAAATCAGAATTACCTAATGTGTAAATTTCAATGCCTGATTCGATGTCCGTACTTGGTCGCGTAGTATTGGAATTTATAAAAATGGGTGTTGCATTTGATAATGGAGGCATACTGGCTGTTAATCCAACGCCGGCACGTAGCGCTAATGCATCCAGCCAGACAAAATCTTTCATAAACGCTTCATTACCTATATTCCATTTCCCACTGATATTCCAGGTAGGCAGCCAGCGGGCTGAACTGGAATTTGCCATTGTGTTGGAGCCGTCATACCGTACTGTTCCGGAAATGGAATATCGTCTGTCATAGGTGTAATCAACATTTGCATAAAAAGCGGCAAAACGATCGTATGTCAAAGCTCTTGAATAATAATCAAAATTTTGCTCGATCATTTGTTTCATTATAAGATAGTTCATACTAACAGTGCCTCCCATGTCATATTGGAATCCGTAGCCGGTGTTGCTGTTCGTTTGTCTATCGGAATATTTGATTTGTTGTCCTAATAATGCGTTGAACTCATGTTTCTCATTCCATATTTTGCTGAAACTAACAGAGTTTCTTATATCATAATTTAATAATAAGTTTTCGGCAGTATTATAGAATCCCCCTTTAGAGAGAACAACAATCGGTTCGGCTGACGGATCACTAGGGTCCTTGTAGAGGTAGGGATTGTTTTCTCGAATGGTAGAATTGCCAGCTGCACGATAAGCATTTGCCATATTAGAATTTTCGTGTATTTCATGCTCTTGCTTTGAACGTACATAGCGGATAGCTCCGGTAAAATTGTATTTTAATCCTTTAAAAATTTGCCAGTTAAATTCGGCTTGGGCTTTTAAATCTATCACATTCAATTTAATATAGTTATTATCGAGTTCTTCTAAAATATTGAATGGGGCAAAGTTGAGTGTATAATATTCCCGTTCTCCATTTGAGTCGTATGCTCGTAATGCACGGCTTGTGTTTAATGCATAATTGAACGGATTTATGTCAAAATTACGTGAGGAAATACCACTTACAACGTCACTGGAACGACTTAATGAACCGGGAGCGTTCTGCATTCTGACAGAACCTACCGTTTGAAAACTAAATCCGATTTTGTCATTTAGCTGGTAGTCATTTCGGAAGTTCATTGTGATTCGATTCACTTTGTCGGCAACAGTCCATCCCGGATCGTTCAAAAAGCCTAATGAAATGTAGGATTTCGACTTTTGTGAACCACTTGATACACTTAATGTATGTTCATTCATTATGGAATTGGTAAATAGCAGATCAAACCAGTCTGTATTAGCTGCTGCGTGTTCCATTAAAAAGTTGTGACGGGCTGCATATGTATTTTCTAAAAGGTATTGTTGCTTTGATTCATCCCATGTGTTGATTCTATTATACATGATTCCATAAATACCGGAAGACTGGTTATTTACAATGTCCGAAGTTAATAAACCTTTTCGTTCCATTTCTGCATACACAGACATTTGATCGGCTGAATTCATAATATTGAATTCAGAATAACGTGGTTTGGTCCGTACTGTGTAGTTTCCGCTATAATGAATACGTGGTTTTCCTTCTTTTCCTCTTTTAGTCGTAATTACAACTACTCCATTCATAGCTCTGGCTCCATATAATGCTGTTGCAGCAGCATCTTTTAATACGTCAATTGTTTCGATATCGTTAGTATTGATACCTGCTACGGAGGAGCCTAACAGGGTGGTAGGGTCACCGCTTGCTAGTTGGTCGTTGGATACATTTACCACATCTTCTAATACGATTCCATCTACTACCCACAAAGGTTTGTTTTCTCCATTGATAGACGTGGCACCACGTACACGTATTTTGGGGGCACTACCAAAGGTACTCGATACATTCTGAATAGATACTCCGGCTGCTTTGCCTTCCAGCATACGGCTTATGTCTGTTTCACCGGGCAAATTAATATCATCAGCTTTGATTTTAACGGAAGAGCCGGTAAAGGTTGTTTTTTTAAGATTCTGAAACCCGGTGACTACTACCGCATCCAATAAAACAGAAGATTCTGATAATAATATCGTTACTTTCTTTTGTGTTCCAATGTTAACCTCTTTAGTCTCGTATCCCATAAAACTGACGATAAGGATATCGTTATTATTGACCTTCAAGGTAAAATTTCCATTATTGTCCGTAGTTGTTCCGCTCTTGACGTTCTTTATAGTAACACTGGCAAATGGGATAGGTTCTTGGTTAGTAGCATCTAGCACCTTACCAGTAATACTATGTTGTGCACTGGCCCTTGTAAGGCCAATGCACAATATGATAAATAATAGAATAATGTGTTTATTCATGTACCTGTTTTCTTTGGTGATTTATTCTTTTACACAACGTACGCTATAACCTAAGTATCTGCCGTCTGCATTGTTAGGCATGATGGGATAGAATGGTCCGTCATATTCGTCTACTAATGCTGCAGAGAATATATGATAACTATAGGCATTATTAGGATTGTCCGGATAACTGCCCAGCCAACCATTTTGTGCAGTTTTGTATTCAAACAAACTTCCTCCCGGATATTGACCGGTAATGGCATTTAAATGTCCGCCAAACGGGTAAAATATTTTTATGGAGATATTAGGGCAAAGATAAATACCATTGTCAACATCTTCTCCGTTTATTTCACCATAAGTGTTCATCTTATAAGGCACTCTCCAGCCTGCCGGACATGGATCGTATAGTGTTTTGGTTTTTTCATCACTCTTTTTGTACCATAGTTCAGTACTACCGCTGCCTTCAATTAACCAATCTTTATAAGTAAAATGGTCTGCATCTCCCAAGAAATAGGTATCCGGGTTTTTCACAGCTGTTTCTTTAGATACGGGACCTTTTGCTGTTTTGATATGAATGGAGTAAACGTCTCCCCCTAAAGAGCTGGTTCCTAACTTAGTGATTTGGCTCCAATCAGTCATTATCGGATCCTTTCGACCGCATTGATAATACATACCGATCGTTTTCGCACCGTCAGTTGGTGTTGCACTTAGTGCGCCTAAGTTACGATCCATCATTGCCTGTGTGGATCCATCTTTCGTTTGATTGTTATCAACTCCCCCAAAACGGTAGATAGCTCCTCCTGTAACATCTGCTTTTCCTGGGTTTTGAGAAATTGCAGGAATTATTCCATTAATATCTCCTCCCGGATTATAATCTGTAATCCAAATGTGCCAGCTCCATAATGGTTTAGCGTCTTGTGCAGGTTCTCCTGCTGTTGCGTCGTAGATTCCTATTAATACATTACCTTCGTTTCCTGTAGGTTTGATTCCTATATAATCATTGGCGGAGCTTCCTTGTTGGGTGGTGAATTTCAGTAATTCCTTAGAACTATCTTTTGTTATGATACGGGCAACCCATTTAGTTACTTTTCCTTGGTTGTTTCCGTCATTCAACATATGATCTGTTTTGAAGCCGCCTTCTTCTGTTCCCCAAAATGCATTTACTCGTTTCACAGGAACCAGTAGCTCATGTTCTGAATTTGGATTCAGTATATAGCAGTTAGCTTCAGCTGCAATGCCTTCTAATGGAATCTTTTCAATAGTGATGCGTTTATCACTGGCATCTGCCAGATTAAGATTAATATTGTAATTATATGCATTATTTCTTGTTACATTGAAATCTTTTTCATTTTTCCCAATGAACATTTTGAAAGTTGCTATTTCTTTATTGCCTTCACTCATTCTTTCACCAACAATTTCAATGAAAGTCGCTAGTTTATCTGTTACCTTGTCTTTGTCTGTTGTGATACTAGAATTTGTTCCCATCAGGTTCTCAGCTATGTAATGGGTATAATTTTCTTCACCGATAGTACATGGGATTTCACTATAGTCTGCAATATTACTTTGAGATATTGTTCCCTTACTAAAGTAATACATTTTATATATATTCTTTAATGCTATGGAAGTTAACTGGAAATCAGAAGAGGTATTATTGATAGTGAATTTTACTTCAGCTGCAATTCGTTCTAATGTGATAGCATCTAATGTCTGATTTTCTTTGGTAATAGAAACTACTTGCTCTCCTACTAGCGGAATTGCGTTAGATGAATTGACTGGTAATGTATAAATAGTATTCTTTAGTGCTTCATAGTTTTGTTTTCCTAATTGGAAAACAATGCTTTTATCTACATTAGCAATTACTACCAGTTTCATATTAGCCCCTGCTACTAATTCTACTGTTTCTGCAGAGTTGATACTGAATCGTAGTTCTTTTATAACTGCAACATTTTTACCTTGTTGATCGAATTCTAATAACCAAAAGTTTTCAATAGAAGTTCTGTTATCATTTATATTGGTTCCCATTGCGTTGATAGGAGCAATATTTAATGATACATTTACATTTGTTTTTTCTCCTTCCGGAATAATAGAGGTGTTTTCGTCGTCTTTTGAACAAGAACTGAAAATTGCGCTTATGATAAGATATGCGCTAAGCCAAATTAGGTTCTTCATAATTCTAGTTTTAAATAATTAATATTGATTTTCTTGCTATATCACATTTTATATTATATATTAATAGTTTAATCAAGATGTTATTATAGAATCTGATTTTGCTTACGTTTGATATTGCAAAGTTATGGAATATGATTTATGAATACAAAAAAAGCATTGGACAATAGATATTATATAAATCGCTAATAATTAATGTGTTAATGTAAATAGGTATAGATTACCATTGGACAAATGGCAATTAAATCCTTTTATTATGAATAGATGTTAATGTAAGGAGGGATATTTCAGAATCTTTGAATAAAATCATCTAAAGAGATGTTTTTATCTGTAATGTTTAGTTTTTCTTGTTTGATTCTAAGTTTTCTTTTGCTAATTGCAGCTTTACTTCTGCAGTAGATATTGGCAAGGGTATTTAAATCTAATTGTATTTTTATTAAACAGCAGAACTGAATTTCATTTTTGTCGAGTAGTGGATATTCTTTCTTTAGTCTTACTGTAAATTGATCAAAAGTAGCATTAATATCTTTTTCCAGATTAGCAAAATCCTCATTAGAAAGTTTGATAACGAGATCGTTTGCTTTATTATTTAGAGATGGAATGTTGATAGCCACTAATCTGCGTAAAAAGTCTGCTTGTAGTGAAGATAGTTTTTCTTCTTTTTGAAGATTTTCTATAGCTTGCTGTTGTAGTTTATCTTTGGCTTGAGATATTTCTCTTTCTTGTTTTCGTATACGTTCACTCTTCTTTTTGTAGGTTATGAAGTAGCATAATCCTGTAATTAGTAACGCGAAAGCTGCAATTGCACTTATTTTATATACAAGAGAACTAATTTCTTCCATCTTTTTAGATAGTTCTTTGTTGTTTTTCTGCAGTTTTTCGTTTTGAAATAGATTCTGCATTTTAATAATTGCCACGCTTTGGTTTTGATCTTCTATTGAATCTCTTAATAGTTCATAGGTTTTGATAAATTCTAACGCTTTAAGAATGTTCCCTTTTTTTTCATAAATTTCTCCCAGATAGCTATAACTGAGTGCTTTTGCATATATATATTGGTTTTTACTACTTAGGGTAAAATAATGGATAGCAGAATCATATTGTTGTATATCTTGAAAGATTACTCCTTTGATAATGTAATTGTTATATCGGTCAATTGAATCCTTTTCACATGCAATGGCCTCATTGCAGATTTTTAGTGCGGAAATATAATCTTTTTTATTTATATATGCATAACATATATCGTTTAAAGCAGAAGAGGTGGCTTTGGGATGTACTTTTTGAGCAATAGGGAATGCCTTTTCGAAAAAATAAAGTGCGCTATCGATTTGCTCTTTGGTAGAATAAGCATGTCCCAGATCTGCCAATGCATAATAAATAGACAGACTATCTTTAGAAATCTGTGCATAATTATATCCTCTCCATGCCTCTGTTAACTTATAATCAAATAATCCTTGTTTAGAGTAGATGTCGCACAAGTCATGGGAAATTTTGAATGCTAGATTGTAGTCATTTGCTTTCTCCGCGAAATCTCTTGCTTTTAATAAGTATTGAGCAGCTTCTTCTATGTTTCTTATTTCTTTACTGATAAGTGCAGTATAAAAATATGTTCTTGCTGTTAGTATCGGGTCGGATGTGTCTTTGGAAAAATAATCAAAAGCTTTAAAAACAAATGAGTCCGGAACTAAGCTTTGAGCATTGTTATATTTTGCTTGAGCTACTAATAGGCACCATTTTGCATAATCCTTTGGGGACATATTTTCAGGATGCTGGATAGCTTTCAAATATGTCAGGGAACTATCAGGATAAAAATTTATTAGTTGGTCAGCCTTTGATAGATTGGGATGCGGATTACAAGAAGTAAATATACTAATTACTCCCATAATAATTGTGATAAGTGTATCTTTCCTCATTCCCATTTATCAAGACTTAACAGACCTTACAAAAGTATGAGTAAAAATATAATTCTACAAGACTTTAAAGTGAATTTTATCTTGCAGCAGAAAGTAGGGCAGCTTTTACTAGTTATTTAGTATTTTGCCTGATATTTCTTATAAAAAATCAAGAATAAAGTAAATCCAATTAGAGCAAATGGTACACCCGCCAGAGCCGGATAACGGTATCCACCACTAACAGCCAGTCCGCCTGCATAAGCACCGATGGCATTTCCGAGATTGAATGCAACCTGCACGCAGGCTGCTCCCAGCATTTCTCCTCCCTTTGATACGCGGATAATTAATATCTGCTCCGGACTGGATACTGCGAACAGTCCTGCCGTACAAAGACACATCAACAGGGCTGCTGCCCATTTATAGGGAGAAAGGAAGAAAATGAGCAATAACATAATACAGATAAGTGCTTGTGCGGCAGTCCCTACTTTTCCGGGGGTGTAGCGGTCGGAGAGACGTCCGCTAATCAGGTTTCCCATCACCATACCGAAGCCGGCAAGGATCATTAAAGGCGTAATGCTTTCAGCGGAGAAGCCGGACACATTGGTAAGCATCGGATTGATGTAGCTATACCAGCAGAATACACCGCCATTACCTAGTGCCGTAGCACCGAGAATCAGCCACGGAGCCGGAGTTCTAAGAAAGCGGAATTGTCCTTTAAAGCCGGTATCCTTTAAGCCTTCTACATGCGGAACCCATCGCCAGATGTAATATAGGATAACAATTCCCCAGATACCGACCAGCAAGAAAGTGGCACGCCAGGAAAGCATGGTACTTAGGGAAGTGCCCAAAGGTACACCAAACAGGTTGGCAATGGTCATTCCTGCAATCATGATGGAGACGGCTTCCGAACCTTTACCCTTGTCGGCTAGTTTCTCTGCAACAATAGAGCCTACTCCGAAGTATGCACCATGAGGCAAGCCGGAGATAAAACGGGCAGCGAGCAACACCCAGTAATTGGGAGCCATAGCCGCACAGATATTACCTATCATAATTAAGGTAACTAATACTAACAGAATATGTTTTAGCGGATATTTGCGAGCCAGTGTCAATACAGGTGCACCGACACAGACGCCTAATGCATAAGCAGAAATGAAATGCCCTGCGGTAGGAATACTAATACCTAAATCTTTTGCCACATCGGGCAAAATTCCCATCATTACAAATTCGGCAATACCTAATCCCAGTGTGCCGAACGCCAATGCAATAAGACTCTTCTTCATACAAAACTTAACCTTAATACCTGTTACCTTTTTACCTTACTATTATTTGCCGCTTATTTATTTCGGCTGCAAAGGTAAAACAAAATCTTTCAGGGTGAGTTCGATGAGATAGATTTTGATTTAAATCAAATTAGACAATGTTGGTGTAAGCTGATGACGGGAGATTTATGTAGTATATGTAAATTGTAGCCATTTACTTTCTTTCCAATTCTTGCAAATATTTGAAGAATTTGCAAGAATTAGCAAGAAAAGAATGTGATATTGAGAAATGTGTACTTGCTAAGTAATATCATTAATAGACTTATTGTTTCCTTATCCATTCAATGATATCTTTCAAGACTTCCGGATTGATTGTTTCTTCCAACTGCCCGTATTCAGCCAATGTTCCTTTTTCGCAAGTCTGAAACAGATGATTTAAGTTCGGATAGGCTTTGACTGTTACATTTTTGTTTCCATTTCCGGTGATTCTTTCCTGAATGGCAGCAAGATTCATGGCGGCATCCACTTGAATATCCTTTTCTCCGTTCAGAGCCAGAACCGGACATTTTAGTTTCTTCAAATCCTGGGCCGGGTCATATCTCATAAAATGAAGATACCACGGAGAAGTCATCGAACTGATTTGTGCGGATAGTTGCTGGATGGTATTCAGGTCTTTCAATTGTTCGGGAGACATTGTTTTTGTAACATCTGCATACAGTTCTTTCTGCAACTCTTCGGGAGTTTTGTCTGTTTGTTGCAGTATGGCATATCTGTTCCGTATCGAAGGCTTCATCCCTTGCCAGACGGCATCCGGCATTCCCTGGGATTTAGAGATTAACTCTACCTGCTTCAGCATCAGACTGTCGCCTCTCACGCCGGCTCCTGCCAATGAAACGACAAATGCAATGGATGGGTCCTTTTTGGCAACGATGAATGCAATGATTCCGCCTGCGCTATGTCCGATAATTCCGATTTTCTTTGCATTTATTTCTTTTCTGCTGCGCAGATAATTCACCATTGCTTCCGTATCTGTGGCAAAATCCTCATTGGTAGCTGTTGCGTGAGTACCTTGTGAAGCGGCAGTACCCCTGTCATCACATCTAAGCACAGCAATTCCGTTTCGGGTCAGATAATCGGCGATGACAAAGAAAGGTTTGTGTCCCATGATTTCCTCATCCCGGTTCTGCGCACCGCTTCCTGTCACCATTACCACTGCCGGAAATTTAGTTCCTTTTTCGGGAAGAGTCAATGTTCCGGCAAGGTTAATACCATCGCGTTCATTCCTCACGGTGACTTCTTCACTTCTGTAAGGGAAAGGCGGTTGAGGCTCCTGCGGACGCTTGGGGCGGCTGGCTTCTCCCTTTTTCAAATTCAACGGAAGGGGCATCCCTTGCGTAAATGTTCCGTTGATTGTGTTATCACTGTTCAGTTTTCCTTTGTACGAAGCATGAATCACAGGTATCTGGATAATTAAAGTAGAATCATTGAAAGAAGTAGTCTGTGTCTTGATACCGTTGGCTCCCTGGTCGGGACTGTCCAGTGTGGTCACATAAGCGCCTTGTTCCGTTTGACTGATGTGGAATACAATAGTCAATGAACCGGTGGGAAGGGAAAGTTTTCCGTGCCAGGCTCCCGAAATATCTTGGGCGGAAACAGAGGATGAGAAGAACACTCCGGCTAATAGTCCGGTAATGAATATAACGATGTAGGTAGCCTTAACTATTTTCATAAGCGAAAAATTAGGTTTAATCTTAATTGTAAATATAAGATATATACAAAGGTAACAATTTTCATCATTATAAAAATAAGACATTACCTAATCTTGTCAGAATCCGGTAATATCTTATTGGGCTGTTCCTGTATACTATTACAGTTTTTATTGTTAAGCACAACCTCTATTCCAAACTATATAGCCTCCCTTAAAAAACGATGATTCTTAAAAAAGGAATATTTAATCATCGGAGAAGGACATAAATCGCAGTTTGGTAAAGAAAAGCCGGAAAATGCCATGCATTTGTAATTACGTGATTCTCTATTCTCGCTGTTTTGAGAATATACTAATCGAATTGCGATAGATTCTTGATTCTTTTTGTTATTTGGAGAGTAGATACCTGAATAACCAATCATTTTATTATTTTCTCCTTTCCAATATATTATGATAAACTAGGGAGAAAATATTTCTTAATAGTCCATTTTTATCTTCTTCACCGGAGAACGATAGCTTCCTCGGTGAGGAACAAGTCGATGCACACCGAGGAACACTTCGTTGGTTTTAAGGCAATGAACGGTTCCTGAATAGAGAAAGATGTATATCTTGTTTGGCTTTATGCAATATTAGACTGTTTTTTGTATGCTCATGCGTTTATTTATACAGTTTATTTTCTAGTTTGCTACTTTCTAACTGGCTATTTTCCTGTAGAATATTAAAAGTAGAACATTGACAGGCCTATGCTATCATTTCGAGTTAATTCATCACACGCATTTTCATACCTTATTTCTCTGGAATAGTTGCAGGATGGACATTTCTCCCCATTATTAAACATTTGTTCTACATAAATAAATAAGTGGTGGCTAAATTTGCATCGTTATTAACTACATAATATTATGAAAAAGATAATCTATCTAGTTCCTACGTTGTCTTTAGTAGGTTGTACCTCACAGCCAGTAGAAGAAAAGCCGAATGTGATTGTGATTCTTGCCGATGATCTGGGATTTGGTGATGTCAGCGCTTATGGCTCTACTACGATTCATACTCCGAATATCGACAGTCTGGCTCATGGCGGAGTTTGTTTCACGAACGGATATGCCACTTCGGCAACTTCCACTCCCAGCCGTTATGCTTTGATGACCGGAATGTATCCGTGGAAAAATAAGGATGCAAAAATCCTGCCGGGAGATGCTCCTCTTATCATTAATGAAAATCAGTTTACCTTGCCGAAGATGATGCAGCAGTGCGGGTATGTGACCGGAGCTATCGGAAAGTGGCATTTGGGGATGGGAGACGGCAATGTCAACTGGAACGAAACCGTCAAACCGGGTGCCAAAGAAATCGGTTTCGACTACTCTTGCCTGATTGCGGCAACCAACGACCGTGTCCCGACGGTTTACGTGGAAAACGGTGATGTAGTAGGACTCGACCCGGCCGACCCTATCGAAGTGAGTTACGAGCATAATTTTGAGGGCGAACCGACTGCCATCTCTCATCCGGAGATGCTGAAAATGCAGTGGGCACACGGACATAATAACTCTATAGTAAACGGAATTCCTCGTATCGGATATATGAAAGGCGGACAGAAAGCCCGTTGGAAAGACGAGGATATGGCCGACTATTTTGTAGATAAGGTAAAGAACTTTGTTACTGAACACAAAGGTGCTCCTTTCTTCCTGTATTATGGCTTACACGAACCTCACGTCCCTCGTGCTCCCCACCAGCGATTTGTGGGCAAAACAACGATGGGGCCTCGTGGCGATGCCATCGTTGAGGCAGACTGGTGTGTCGGCGAACTGCTTGCCCACTTGAAGAAAGAAGGCTTGTTGGAAAAGACACTGATTATCTTCTCCAGCGATAACGGGCCGGTTCTGAATGACGGTTACAAAGACGGTGCTCCCGAACTGGCAGGCGATCACCTTCCTGCAGGAGGTCTGCGCGGAGGTAAATATAGTTTGTTCGACGGTGGTACGCATATTCCTCTGTTTGTTTATTGGAAAGGAAAGATTCAGCCGGTCGTATCCGATGCACTGGTTTGTCAGGTAGATATTCTCGCTTCTCTGGGTTCGATGATACATGCCGATTTGCCGGAAGGTTTGGATAGTCGGAACTATCTGGATGCTTTCTTCGGAAAAGAGCAGACTGCCCGCAAGGATGTAGTGCTGGAAGCGCAAGGACGTATGGCTTATCGTTCGGGCGACTGGATTATGATGCCTCCTTATAAAGGTTCCGAACGAAACCTGACCGGAAATGAATTGGGTAATCTGGGTGAATACGGATTATTTAATGTAAAAGCCGACCGGACTCAACAACAGAATATGGCGGCACAACAGCCCGAACTTCTGGACTCCCTGAAGCAGAATTTCTTTGCTGAAGTGGACGGTTATTATCGCAGTGAAGTAGAAGAAGAACCATTAAAATAAGGTCAAATGTTTATTCTGAACATAAATCCCGTTGATAAAACAATCGTTCTATTCTACCGGAGTTTATTTCTCTACCTTTGTTCTGTTCGATGTCGGACAATTAACCTTGAAGTATGTATATGAAAATGAAAGCTTTTTTAATGTTTGTATTGCTGTTCTTATGTTCGATGGGAACAAAGGCGCAGGATTTGGGGGCGAACTATAATGAAAATATAGATTACCCGATTACGGAAATAGAGATGTTGAAACAGTCGAAAGTGACTTGGGTGAGAGGATTTGTCAATATCCCCAATCTGTTTCTTCAAAATGAAAACGGGAAGATTGTTGGTGTGAAAGAAAATGCCATCAGGACACATATTCCTACACTGAAATTTATTCAGGCCAAGAAAGCCTTGGGCGACCGTGTGAAATTTATATTGAGCCTGAAAATACCTTTTGAATTATATACCGACACGGTTCCCAAAGTAGGAACTAAGGAGATGGAGTACATATTTCAGGCAACTGAAGTATTACTGAAAACCTATGATATGGCGAAGAATATTGAAATACTTGTCATGGGTAACGAACCGGAATGGGAGAATGCATTGGATACCGATCTCTGTCATGCGGACGGTGAGGATTATCGGGCATTTCTGAATGAGTTTGCCAATCGGCTGACTGCCTGGAAACAGGCTAATGGATGGACATTTGATATTTATGCCGGAGCATTGAACCGTGTATCCGAATTGCCGAAGAGCGAAACGGTACCTGCGGTAGTCTCTGTGGTTAATAACAATCCTAATGTTGTAGGGCTCGACTTACACGTTCACGCATTGAAAATCAACCAGGCGGAAGATGATTTCCGTATTATCCGCGATAAATATGGTGTAACAAAGAAACTGATTTGCACGGAATTCTCTATGGTACGTGCTTTAAATCCTCATGTAGCCGACGCACTGGGAGAATGGGGAACCAAGCATGGTTATACGGCCGGGATGAAAATTTACGAATACCTTAATCTGATAGCTGAAAAAGCTAATGCCGGTACACCGGTCAGTGCAACCGAGTTCAAGAGCCTTTTTGAGAGTTATTCCTGGTATCCGAAGAATTGGTATAAGACTTTTTATGAAGTATTCAAGAAATATGATACGTATGCCATTACCGGACGTTTTAGTGTGGTTCCCGGTGGAGCGAGAGCTGTTTACGATGCGAAGACTGAAATGTGGGAACTTGGAGGAATTTATTTTTCCCGTTATTTAGGACTGGATGCAGACGGATTCTACAATCCCAATCCATTGTTATATCCTGATTTTATTGCTGCCCGGGATGGATTGACAGTTTCCAGCCTTGTCGGAGGACAACGGGAATTGTTCATAAGTTGGGGTAATGGAGCCGATAAAACAGGTATATTGTCAGTAACAGATGAGGAGGGAACAGAGGTGGTGCGTCGATCGCTTGATTCGGAGAATGACTATACATTGGTTGAAAATCTTGCTCCCGGAACGACTTATCATGTAGCATTGCTGAAATCGGATGATGCCGTGTTGTGGAAGGATGATGTTAAGACCAAGTCTGTAACAGGAAAGTTTCCTTTGTTGAAATATCAACAAGTGGATGGATATATGTTGGTACAACTATTAAATTTGCCGGATGATGTCTCATCTTATAAAGTAAAGCTGGATGGACAGGAAATCAATATAGTGAATAAGAACCTGAACGGACAAATACTTACCGCCGAAGTGACTTATAAGGATGGATCGGTAGAAATGTTGTCGACAACTATTAGAAAGTAATTATCTTAAATTTATTCGCTTATGAAAGTAATATATGTAGTGTTGGTATGTTTGTTGGTTTTCGCCTCTTGTGCGGAGACGGAATATGCCGAAAACGGGGTTGATAAAAAGAATATAACGGGATATACCGAAGTTGGGTTTTATAGTTTGGATGGAATTTGTACTTTTACAGAGCAGGAACAACTTCAGGCTGCAATTAATCCTAAACGGTTGACTTATCGCCTGCAAAATTCGGATCAAAGCAAATACATTCATGTGAAGTTTGACGGGAAGCCCACGGCTGTTGGTCAAAAGATGAAGACTGAATTCTCATTCCAAGGAGTTTCTTTCCTCAAAGAAGGGATGGAGATGGAGGTAGTTCGTATAGACGGAGATAAAGTTTGGTTGTCAGGAGATAACGTCGGTATAGTAATCCCTGTTTTTAATAATTAAAAGAAAGATATTATGAAAAGATACATTCCTATTGTAGCGTCATTAATGGTGTTTTCGTTGATATCATGTGGTGAAGTCATGGATCTGACACAGCCGGAAAAGGCTGAAGTTACCTATTCCAATATTACCTTGTCGCTTTATCAGACAGGCAAATATGATTTATATCTGGATGAGCCGGAATACCAATATAACATTATGGTGGAGAAAAGCCATTGCGAAAAAGAAGCAAAGGCGAAATTGGCTGTTGTTGATGCCAAAGAGTTTGGTGAAGAATATCACCTCTTACCTGTGGAATATTATGATCTGGATGGAAGTAATTTTAATTTTAAGGGGGACGATGTCCTGCGTATGGTAAATTTGCGCTTCCATGATTTAGGTACGCTTGACGGATCAAAGAAATACGTTCTCGGTTTGAAACTGGTTTCCGACGATCTTGCAGTCAATCAAGAGAAAAGTACAATGACTTTCTTCCTGCAACAGAAACAGGGAGAAATCGACAACCCTTATACCGTGGCGACAACGAGCGACTTGATAACTCTCGGAGAGAAACTCAAAGATGGTAAGACGATTTATGCCAAGATAGAGAATGATATTGATTTGCAAGGTGTAGACTGGCAACCGATAGAGACCTCGGTTTCCAAACAACTTGTATTGGATGGAGGCGGACATACGATTCGTAATCTGAAAGTAAATACTTCCTCTTCTGTTAATCAGGGATTCTTTGGATTGTTGGTTGGTAAGTGTTCCAATATAAACTTTGAAAATGCGCAGATTACAGCCAATACAAAGATGGCAGGCATCCTTGCCGGACAGGTGGGAGCTGCTACTTCTCCGGGTATCGTGGAGAATGTTCGGGTATCCGGTACGATTTCTTTAACTTCGGGAACGGGAGCGGCTGCCTGGGATAACGGTCAGGCTGGTGGTATCTGTGCAAGACTTCATGGTGCAGATAGTAAAATTCATCAGTGTACATCGGCAACGGATATTACTGCCGTATGGTGCGCCGGCGGTATTTGTGGGGAAACGAGAGGCGGAGCAACGATCTCTCAATGCTCTTCCACTGGGGATATTGTGACTGAATCATGTGTAGGAGGCATTGTTGGACGTATGTTATATTCTATCGTTACGCAGTGTTATTCTTCAGGTCTTGCACAAGCTTTCCCGATGAAAGTGGCGAATCCTGCGGGTGGTATTGCCGGATTTGTAGATCCTAGTCCGACAGCTGTGATCTCTTATTGTTATTCCGATTGCGAGATTTCCGCTCAAAATCAGGTAGGCGGTATTATGGGATTTGCTAACAAGGCGACAGGAATCACCGTAACACATTGTGTGGCTTGGAACCAGAAATTATTCTCTAACGGTGCACCCAAGTCGGGAAGAATTTGCGGACGCTTTAACAAGAATGAGGCTAATAATTGCTATGCGAATCCAAATATGGAATGTCGTTTCTCTGCCAATACGCCCGCTATCGTAGACGAAGAAATACCCAATTACGGAGCACAAACATTTGGTGCCGACCGTTACAATGGTCTTTCTACGATGAGTACCCCGATAGATGCTGCCAAGGCTCTTTCTTGGGATGAAGCAATATGGAATCTCGCAGGGGAGAAACCCGGTTTGGTTTGGATGTTAGATTGAAATTTTGTAGATGAGATAAAGATCAGATATAGAATAAAATAGGTATGAAAAAACATAAAATGACAAAAAGACTTATTCTCGCATTAGGAATCATTGGTTTGTCTGTCACTGGGGGACGGGCTGATTCGGTTAATGAGAAGGAGATCACTTATGCTGATCCTACAATTTATGTGGAAAACGGCAAGTATTACCTCACCGGTACACGCAATCAGGAACCACAGGGCTTTGCTATCCTCGAATCGACCGATCTAGAGCATTGGACAGTGCCTGATGGCAGTTCCCTGCAACTGATTCTGCGGAAAGGAGATCGAACGTATGGTGAAAAAGGCTTCTGGGCACCTCAATACTTTAAGGATAAAAGAACTTATTATTTCACTTATACTGCCAATGAGCAAACGGTGATCGCTTCTTCCAAATCGGTATTCGGACCTTTCCGGCAGAAGGAAGTCAAGCCGATAGACGCTTCCGCTAAGAATATAGACTCTTTCCTATTTAAGGATGATGATGGGAAGTACTACCTATATCATGTCCGCTTTAATAAAGGTAATTACCTTTGGGTAGCCGAGTTTGACATAAAGAAGGGAAGTATCAAACCGGAAACATTGAAACAATGTATGGACTGTACGGAGGCTTGGGAAAAGACTCCGACCTACAAGTCTGCACCAGTGATGGAAGGACCGACTGTTATGAAGTGGGACGGGGTATATTACCTCTTCTATTCTGCCAATCATTTTATGAATATCGACTACTCGGTAGGCTATGCTACTGCTTCTTCCCCTTTCGGTCCGTGGAAGAAGCACCCGAACAGTCCGATCATTCATCGCAGCCTCGTAGGAGAAAACGGATCAGGACATGGAGATGTATTTAAAGGGCTGGATGGAAAATATTACTATGTTTACCACGTTCATCGTTCGGATTCCACCGTGTCTCCTCGTAAAACACGTATTGTTCCGCTCATCCTGAAGAAAGGAAACGATGGCATATACAATATCACCGTAGACAAAGAGCACGTCATAAAGCCAATGTGGAAATGATTTGTTCAGAAATGTAGTAGAGAAATCTATTTTGCACATTTGTACGGGTTTTAAGGAGATTCTTCCCTTTCATTTGAAGATTTTCCCGCTTAATTTGTGTCTTGAGATAAAGAATTTGTTAACAGTTAAAAATAATGTTTATGAAAAGAGACAGACTTTATTTTTCTTTCTTATGTCTTTGTTGCTTTTTGTTTTGTGCGCTGGACGTGCAGGCACAACAAGACTATTGGAAGGGACAAGTGAAGGATGCAGTATCCGGTGAACCGATGATTGGCGTCAGTGTTCGCGTGAAAGGTACGGGAAGCGGTACGATTACTGATTTTGACGGTAATTTTACTGTGAAGGCATCAAAAGGAGACATACTTGTCATTTCTTATGTGGGTTATAAAACTCTGGAACTGGATTTAAAGAATAAAACGACTTTAGGCGTAATCTCTTTAGGAGAAGATACGGAGACCCTGGAAGAAGTGGTAGTGGTTGGATACGGTGTACAGAAAAAGGTGTCCAGTGTCGGTTCCATTGCCACTGCAAAAGGAGATGACTTATTAAAGATAGGTAGCGTGAACTCCGTTTCCGAAGCTTTACAAGGCCAGATGCCCGGTGTGGTTGCCATTAACTCCACCTCAAAGCCGGGAGCCGATAAAGCTTCTTTGTTGATTCGTGGTAAGTCCACTTGGGGAGAAGCTGCTCCGTTAGTATTGGTGGACGGTATCGAACGTGATTTCAACGATGTCGATGTGAACGAAATTGAATCTATTTCCGTACTGAAAGACGCTTCGGCAACTGCGGTTTACGGTGTGAAAGGTGCGAACGGCGTTATCTTGCTGACAACCAAACGCGGACTCGAACAGAAACCGGAAATCTCATTCACTGCTAACTTCGGTTTTAAACAACCTTCTGCCGCTCCTGAATGGTCTGACTATGTGACCTCTATGAAACAGTATAATAGGGCACAGGCTAATGATGGTAACTGGGGAGCAATGGTTCCCGAATCTACCATTACCGCATGGGAAAATGCGTATGCTACCGGAAATTACGGTCCGTATAACGATGTCTTTCCCGAAGTGGACTGGTGGAAAGAACTGGTAAAGAATGTAGGTTATGAACAGGCTTATAATCTTAATGTACGCGGTGGTACGAAGAAAATGAGTTATTTCGTATCCTTGGGTTATTTGCATGACGGAGATATTTTTAATACTACCAAACAAGAGGATTTCGATCCTTCCTTCTCCTACCGTCGCTATAATTGGCGTAGTAATTTCGACTTCAATATCACAAGTACTACTAAGCTTTCGTTCAATGTGGCCGGTAAGATGGGTTATCAGAATCAGCCGTCTTATTATGAGAATGTCGATTCTCCGGATGAACGCTTTTTTAAAACGTTTTTCACGGCTCCAAGTAATGAATTTCCGATTAAATATAGTAATGGAATATGGGGAGACGGGTTAAGTTCCGATCAGAATATAGCCTGTCTGATGAATGAAGGAGGTAGTCGTAATATTAAACAGCATCAAGGTTTTTACGATGTAATCCTGAATCAAAAGCTGGACTTCATTACAAAGGGGTTATCATTGAAAGCATCGTTGTCTTACACTACTTCTTCATCATGGACCACCCAGATCATGCCGGGTAAGATTTTAGGTAAAGACGATTTGGTTGCCCAACGTACGCATATTCGTATGAATCGTGTGTATGATTACGCCAATCCTATTTATAATGCTGATGGAACAATTACTTATAATTATACCGAGAAACGTTATCCGGATGAGAATGCTCCCGGAGATTTGCCTGTTGGTGGTGTTTATGACGGATTCAAGGCTTACGGACGTAAACTTTATTACGAATTAGCATTGAATTATAGTCGTCAGTTTGGCGATCATGATGTAAGTGCCTTATTTGTATTTAACCGTAAGATGAACGAATCGACCAATCAGAATGTGATGAACTTCCCGGCTTACGAAGAAGATTGGGTAGGTCGTGTCACTTACAATTTTAAAGAGCGTTATCTTGCCGAATTTAACGGTGCTTATACTGGTTCGGAGAAGTTTGCTCCGGGACACCGTTTCGGATTCTTCCCCTCTGCCTCTATTGGTTGGCGTATCAGTGAAGAGCCATGGGTGAAGAAATGGACTAAAGGAATACTGACGAACTTGAAAGTACGTTATTCGTATGGGGTAGTTGGTAATGATAAAGGTGCTACCCGTTTCAACTATATCCAGAAGTTTGAGCAACTCTCCGACAATGCGCAGTTTGGTAAATATCAGACCAGTAACTGGGGACCTTTGTACAAAGAAGGGAAACTGGCCGACCCCGATGCTACCTGGGAAGAATCTATTAAGCAGAATATCGGTATCGAAATAGGTTTGTGGGGTAAACTAAACTTTACTGTGGATTTGTTCGACGAAAAGCGTAATAACATTCTGATGACACGTAATACGATTCCGTCATGGGCTGATAGCGGTATTGCTTTCCCACAAGTGAATCTGGGTAAGACTAAAAATCACGGTCTCGAACTGGATGTCACTTGGAACGACCGTATCGGAAAGTTTAATTATTACGCGAAGTTTAATTTTGCAACCAGTGAGAACCGTGTTGTCTTTATTGATGACCCGAAGAATCAGAGCGAATATTTGAAAAAAGCCGGAAAGTCAATCGGATATGTGAACAAATACTTGGCAACGGGAAACTTCCAGTCGTTGGATGATATTTATAACTCGGCACAGTCCACTATTGCCAATGGTGCACACAACACATTGATTCCGGGAGACTTGTACTACATCGATTATAATGGAGACGGTATGATTGATGCTAAGGATATGGTTCCGATGAAAAACCTGAACTATCCGACCACTACCCTCGGATTTACATTGGGAGGTTCTTACAAAGGAATCGGATTCAATATGTTGTGGTACAGTGCTATGGATGTTTATAAAGAAGCAATACCATCTTACTTATGGGATTTCCCGGAAGGTAATATCAAGGCTCAACCGAATACATTGAATACATGGACAGCCGATGCTCCGATTCAAAGCGGTCCGGTTCGCCCCAGTATTCATGTGCAGAGAAGTTATAATTCGGTGGCCAGTACATACACATATACCAACCATGCTTATCTTCGTTTGAAGAACCTGGAAGTGAATTATCAGATTCCGAAACGTTGGTTGCAGCCTTTACGTCTGACAAAACTGCAAGTATATGTCAACGGCAGCAATTTGCTGACGTTCTCAAAAGGAGATTCCCGTCGTGACCCCGAACATTCGGGACAGAATGTTTATCCGATGGTGAGACGTTATAACATTGGTTTTAGATTAGGATTATGAGACACTTTAAATTTACTGATATGAGAAGACATAAGTTGAATTGGATATGGATCATTCTGTTGGGTCTGTTTGTAGGAAGCTGTGAGGACTATCTGGACCGCTCTCCCGATGACGGACTTTCCGAAGATGATGTTTATAAAGATTATAGCAGTTTGTTAGGGTTCATGGACCGTATCTTTCAAAATGGTGATATATTAATCTTTACACATGGTATCAACTCTTATTCGAATACATATGTAACGGTAGGCAATTTGTCGGATGAATATGCATCCGTCCGCGATAATGATCCGTCGAAGTTTGTCAATGCAGGTAACTGGCTGGAGAATGCTAGTACACGTTTCGAAATCGGAAGTAAAAGTGATGGAGCGAATTTCAAAAGTGCTATTTCTCGTGCTTATACCGGACTTCGTATCGTGAACCGTGTAATTAGTGGAGTAGATCAAGTGAAATCCATCACAGACGACCAAAGGAGAAAACTGTTGGGACAGGCTCATTTCCTGCGTGCCTACTTCTATTTTGAGATTATCAAACGATATGGCGGAATGCCCATCTTTGACCAGCTTTGGGGAGCATCGGACGACTTTGACTTTCCCCGTAAAACTTATCAGGAATCCAATGCTTGGATGCAGACTGACTTGGATAAAGCCATTGAATATTTACCTATAAGCTGGCCTGACGAGGAACATGGACGGCCTGACAGAGTAAGCGCCATGGCATTAAAAGCGATGACACAGCTGTATGCTGCCAGCCCTTTGATGCAGAATGACCTGAATTCTATTGAAAACAAAGGATATGGAAAAGAGATGGCTGCTGAAGCTGCCCGTAGTGCGCAAAAGGCGATCAATGCTATTGAAAGTCACGAATATTATCGCCTGATGAATCATGACGAATATCGTAGTATTCAGCTAATGCCTAATTCCAATCAATTCGCACAACCGGAATATTTATGGTTCCTGCGTTGGCATCATGGCAACTGGTCTGCTTTCGTCAGAGCGCAGTGGCTGACACAACCATACGATAATAAAACCGGTGCCGAAGGTACTCCTTATAATGCTCCGACACAAAATGCGGTAGATATGTACGAACGTAAGGGAGCTGACGGCAACTACTATCCGATCACTGATCCGCGTTCTGGTTATGATGCGGTAAAGACTACCAATCCTTACTCGGATAGAGACCCTCGCTTTACGAATAATATCCTCGTGCCCGGTGAGCAATGGGGGAAGAATTTACAGGGTGTTCCCTATTATCTGACTACTTATTCGGGCGGTTACTCCGAGAACTTCATTTCTACCAATCAGTTTACGAGAGGCTCTCAACAGACCGGATATATGTGTAAGAAGTTCATTTGGCCGGAAGCAAGTGTGCCTTTGTTTGGCGAAGCTGGTTTCCAATTATATCGTTTGGTGGCTGTGTACATTCGTGTTTCGCAAGTTTATCTGGATATGGCAGAGGCTTCATACGAAGCGACAGGTGATCCGGATGCAGTCGTTACGGGTTGTACGATGTCGGCCCGTCAGGCTTTGAATAAAATCCGTGTAAGAGCCGGAATCGGTGAATTGCCGGATGGAGTTGACTTTAGAGAAGCTTATCGTCGGGAACGTGGTGTGGAATTGATGTTCGAAGGACACCGCTGGTATGATATTCGCCGTTGGATGATTGCTGAAGACCTGTTTAAGGGTGAATATCCGATCATGGGCGTCAAAGCAACCCCGATCAATCATTCTTATACGGCCGACCAGTTGAAAGTGGAAAAAGCCTGCACTTATAAGCTGACTGACTTTACTTACGAGTATGTTCCGGTGAGGACAGCCGTGCGGACGTTTAACAAGCGTAATTATTGGTATCCGCTACCGATGGATGAAGTGGCGGCTTTGGATAATCTTCAACAGAACCCCGGATGGTGATACCTAAAATAAAGAAAAGTATATGAGAAACAAGATTAGATATATAAGACTGATAGGGCTCATATTTGTCCTTATCGTTGGCTCTAGCCTGACTTTCGCACAAAATAAATCAAAGAGAAAGTCGGCGAAGAAGCCTTTGGTGGAAGTAGTTTCTATTGTTACCGACGAGAAAGGTAGCCCGTTGAAGAATGTTTCTATCATTTGTGGAGAAGGCGCAGTCGTTCTATATACAGATGCAAAGGGACGTTTTCAGACGAAGGTCGAGAATGACGCAACCGTCATGGTGGAGGCTTTGGGATATGAAGATAAAGTGTATAAGCTGACAGGCAGCAATATCGTTCCTGAAAAGATTGTCCTGAAGAAAGAGCCTCTGTTCCTGACCGAAGAATCGCTGGTGAATAGAGCCGATGGTGGCAAGACATATAAAGGGAATGAAGTAGGCGCAACGAGCGTACTGGAGAACGGA
Source organism: Bacteroides ovatus (assembly GCF_001314995.1). Lineage (NCBI taxonomy): Bacteria > Pseudomonadati > Bacteroidota > Bacteroidia > Bacteroidales > Bacteroidaceae > Bacteroides > Bacteroides ovatus. Next base: position 4,015,054 of record NZ_CP012938.1, on the reverse strand, counting down.
CAGTTCGGAACCTTCCCTGATTTGACGCTGACTAATATGCTGCAAGGTAAAATGTTAGGTCTGCAAGTTCGCTCCACAGTCAGCGGATTGGGTAATAATACTCCTGATTTATTTATCCGTGGCCAGCATGGCATGTCGGAGAATACAGCTATTGTTATCATCGATGGTGTGGAACGTCCGGCAGCGGATTTGATTCCTGAAGAAATCGAACGTATCGAGTTGCTGAAAGATGCCACTGCCAAGATTCTTTATGGGGCACGTGCTGCGAATGGCGTACTTTGGGTGACTACCCGCAGAGGAAAGGCCAACCGCCGCATTTATAACGCAACCGCCGAAGCAGGTGTGGTACAGATGACGCGTACTCCTGATTTCCTGAATTCTTATCAGTATGCTAATCTGTATAATGAAGCGCGTGCAAACGACGGACTGACTCCTTACTATAATCAGAAACAACTGGAAGGATATAAAAACTCCAAAGGAGTCAATGACCTATTGTATCCGAACGTCGATCTGTACGATCAGTTGTTGAACAAAAATGCCAATTATCGGAAAGTATCGTTCGATATGACGGGTGGTACCGACAGAGTGCGTTATGCCCTGATTGCCGGATATGTAGGAGGTAGCGGATTTGAAGACGTCACCTATACTCCGCAATTGCACCGCCTGACTCTTCGCGGAAACCTCGACTTCAATGTAACGGATTTCCTGACTATATCCGCAGACGTTGCCGGACGTATGGAAATGCGTAAATGGGGGCAATTGGACTGTGGTCAGGTATTTACGGCCCTGTCTACGCATCGTCCGAATGAATACCCGCTGACTATGTCACCGGAAGAAACCGGACTAGCCAGCTCGGACGGGATTCCCTTGTTTGGCGCAAGTCTGTTGCGTCCGATGAATGCATACGCGGAAACGATGTACGGAGGATATACGGATGAGCGTTATACACGCAGCCAGACCAATATCGGTTTGAAATTTGATCTTGATATGCTGACAAAAGGATTGAAAGCCGGTGCTTTCCTTTCTTTCGACAACTATGATTACCTGCAACTCTCTTTGAGCAAAGTCTATCCGACGTATGCCATCAAGACATATCGTGACTTTGCCGGTGAGGAACAAATTATGTACACCCAGATGAAGAAAACAGATGTAGCCACTTCACAAAGCCGGAAGTCGACTACCTTGCAGCAGACATTGGGTTGGAATGCCTTTGCCGCATACGAGAATACATTCAACCAAAAGCATGATGTATCGGCACGGCTGACTTACATGTACTCGAAAACAACGAATCAGGGAGTGACCCAAGACATCATCAATGCAAACTACGCATTGCGTCTGAACTATATGTATGACCACCGCTATGCTGTGGAAGCCGACATGGCATTGATGGGAAGCAACCGTTTCAAATCGGGAGATAAATACTTCTTCTCGGCAGCAGGCGGCCTAGCCTGGATTCTAAGCAATGAAGATTTCCTGAAAGACAATGAATACGTGAACTTCCTGAAACTGAAAACCAGCGCCGGTATATTGGGCTATGACAGAAGCACGGAACATTTATTGTATGAACGCGCCTGGTCGCAAGACGGCAGCTTCCGGTTCGGAACAACGAACAACGGTGCTACGGCTTACTATTCCACTTTTGTCCGTGCAGGCAATCCGAACCTGAAATGGGAAAAGGCAGCAGAATGGAACATTGGTGTGGAAGGCCTGTTCCTGAATAACCGCTTATATACCGAAATAAACTATTTCCGTGAGAAACATACGGACATCATTGGTTCTGTTGATGCCTCTTACGGGGATTATACTGGTAACTTTACCTACCAGGACAACATGGGCTCTGTCTTGAATCACGGTATAGAAGGAATGTTCACTTGGAGCGACCGTATCAACGACTGGGCTTATTCGGTAGGAGCCAATTTCGTATGGTCTAAGAATAAAGTATTGAAATGGAACCAGGTGAAGCATGGTGAAGAATACCGTTACACAGTGGGGCGTTCTACCGATGCTATGATGGGACTGGTTGCCGAAGGATTATTTGGCAAAGATGTAGCCATCAACGGACATGCCCCCCAGACGTTTGCCGATTATCAGGAAGGCGACATCGCCTACAAAGACCTGAACGGCGATAAGATCATTGACGGTCGTGACGTAAAGGAACTCGGAAACTCATTCCCACGTACTACATTGGGCATTGACTTCAATGTAAGTTACAAAGGCTGGGGATTGTATCTTCAGGGATATTCCGAACTGGGCGTTCACACTTGGGCAACGAATGCTTATTACTGGAATAATGGAGAAGGTAAATACTCCAAACTGGCATTAGACCGTTATCATCCGGCAAACAATCCGACCGGAAGTTATCCGCGCCTGACAACCACTGCCGGTGAGAACAACTTCCGCAATTCTTCTTTCTGGTTGAAGAATACAAGCTTCTTCCGTATGAAGAATGTTGAATTGAGCTACACGTTTAATCAGTTCTCCCCAAGTTCGGTCGTGAAGAAGATGAAGGTTTTCGCTCGTGGTGCAAACTTATTTGTCCTTTCTTCCGTGAAAGATTTGGATCCTGAATTGCTGAATGCCGGTGTGACAAACTATCCGGTGACACGTACTTTTACAGGCGGAGTCTCTTTTGTATTTTAATTTTGAACAATTAATAGATGGCAATATGAAACATATATTAGGAAGTTGCGTTTTAGCAGGTCTGTTTCTCTTTTGTGCTTGTGACGACACATTGGATACAAAGGTGACATGGCAGATCGGAGACTCTGATACCTGGAGAGTTCCGGAACTTGCTCAAGGCGTACTATATAAAGCTTATAATGGCATAGCCAACCGTCCAGATTGTTTTGACAATAACTTTCTGGATTGTGCTACCGATAATGCAGTGACTAATCTGCGCAGCTCTTCTGTCTATAAATTAAATATGGGTGGGATGACGGCGTTTAACAACCCGATCGGAAACTGGAGTAATGCGTACAACATGTTGAACTATGTAAACTCCTTCCTCGAAAACGGCCTGACCGACCAGGTGCAGTACAACCGCACCGATCCGGAAGTGGACAAGCAAATCAAGCTGCGTCTGGAAGGTGAATCGTATTTCTTGCGTGCATGGTGGCATTTTGAGCTATTGAAGATGTATGGCGGAAAGGCGAAGAATGGAAAAGCGTTGGGTATTCCGTTGGCAGATCATTTTATTTCGCAGGATGAGGCCGCGCAGAACGGTGAATTTCTTCGTCCTACTTATCAGGCAACAGTCGATTTTATCGTCAACGATTTGAATAATGCCATCGAGTTATTGCCGAATGTGTATCAGGGAGATGACCTGGAGTTTGGTAATACACAAATCGGCCGTGCCACGAAAGCGGCGGCAGCTGTTCTGAAAAGTCGTGCGCTTTTATATAGCGCAAGTCCTGCCATGCAGGATGATGACGTGACGAAGGTCACCGGCATGGGACAATTCGAAATTCTGAACCCTACGGTTTACCAGGCAAAATGGGAAGCGGTGGCCAAAGAGATCAATAAGATTCTGGGCATGGAAGGTTTCGGAACTTATGTTCCTGTTACGGCTTCCTCCATTGCCGATGTGCAGACCGAAAGTTCCGATTATGCTTTCCGCAAATATTTTAATAGTAATCTACTGGAAGGCCTTCATTTCCCGCCATTCTATTATGGAAGTGCCCGTGCCACTCCTTCTCATAATCTGGTAAAGGCTTTTTATGCGAAGAATGGTTATCCGGCAACCGATGTCCGTTCCGGTGTCGATCTGTCTGATCCTGATTTCGATCTGACGCAGCTTTATGCCGTACTGGATAATCGCTTTGCACTGAATGTCTACTATCATAGTGCTACATTTGGCGATTCCGGCCAGCCGTTGGATATGTCCGAGGGTGGAAAAGATTCTCCTTCGTTTAGTGAGAATGCTACACGTACGGGTTATTATTTGGCTAAATTCGTTTCCAAGAAATCGGCTATGCTGAATCCGATTCAGACCTTAAACTCGGTTCATTACAATCCTTTGTTACGAAAATCGGAAGTTCTTCTTAACTTTGCCGAAGCTGCTAATGAGGCTTGGGGCAACCCGACGGTGAAAGCCGAAGGATGCCTGTATTCTGCATACGAAATATTGAAAACAATCCGTTCGCAAGCCGGGGGTATCAATTTTGATCTTTATCTGGATGAAATGGCTCAAAGTAAAGACTCGTTCAGAAAGTTGATTCAGAACGAACGCCGCTTGGAATTTACTTTCGAGAATCATCGTTATTTTGATATGCGTCGTTGGGTATTACCGTTGAACGAAGAGGTGGAGGGCGTTGCCGTTACCCGCAAGGAAGATGGTACATTCAGCTTCAAAGTACAGAAAGTGGAACAACGGAAATATGAAGTGAAAAACTATTTCATGCCGCTACCGTATGCAGAGCTGGAAAAGAATAAGAATCTAATGAATAATCAGGGTTGGGAATAACGTGCTGTTGATATAAATACTTATTTACAATGAAAAGACTAAATATATTATGGATAGGGCTGATAAGCGTTCTGATGACTGCTTGTTATGACGATTATGAAAAGGACTACGATAAGAGTTCTGTGTACTTTGCTTCGCAAAAACCTCTGCGGACACTGATAGCCGATACAGATATGTCGATAAAGGTGGGAGTGGCTATTGGCGGTAAAAGAGAGGTGCATACCGATGATTGGGCTACATTTGAGATCGATCCGTCTTTACTGGATGGTACGGGCTTGACACTGATGCCGGAAAACTATTATCAGTTGGCTAATCCGAATAAGATGACAATTAGCAATCCGAATCTGGCAATAGCAGATGTGAAAGTGACTTTCTCCGATGCTTTCTATAATGACAATGCTGCCTTGGACAAGCACTATGCAATCCCTTTCCGGTTGGTCGATCATAATCAGGATGAAATAAGTACTGATGTGAATGGCAATTTGAAGGATTACAGTATTGTAGTTGTCAAATTTGTCAGCCAGTATCATGGTACCTACTTTGTGAAAGGAAAAGTTACCAATTTGTCCACCCAGCAGGTTACTGAATACAGTAACAAGGATTTGAGTCAGAATATGACCCGCGACTTTGTTTCGTTAGGTAGAAACAAAGTACGCAGACCGGGTTTCGGAAACACATTGGAAAACAATGAATCGGTGAATCTGACAGTCAATCCGGATGGAAGCGTCAATATTGAAGCCGGAGGAAGTGTCGCTATCACAGATGCATCCGCTACATTAGATCCTGCTGCCGAATCATTGGAATTTGTAGGGAAACAGCCTAAGTTTACCCTTTCTTATAAGTACACGAAAGGTGGCGTCACTTATCAGGTTGACGAGGAACTGATTCGTCGTCAGAATCCGGAAGCCGATTTACGCTTCCAGGAGTGGTAGAATAGGTATGAGTTGATTATAGATTTCTATTGCTCGCCGGTAATTAGCTGCATCAGTGAATGTTGTAGATTAATTACCGGCGATATCTTTTTCTGTTGGGCGTAGTTGATTTACAAGATATACCTACTTGACCTGTTGACTATTAATAGATAACTTCCTTTTGCTATAGACCAAACTATCTTTCTCCGGTTAGATAACTTTCTCTTCCTTCGTTCCAAACTATAAATGCAAGTTCCGTTTATAGTTTGAAATAGGGCAAAGACAACTTTACTATGAAGGGAAGAGATCTTTGCAAAGGGAGCAAAAGAACTTTTCTATTAATAGTTGACACGTTGTCTAAGGGTAGGTTGAATTTCTGAAGCAGTTGCTTTTGCTTTCTATTTCAACTGCTTGAGAAACTCTGTCGGAGTGATATTAAATTCTTTCTTGAAACACTTTGTAAAGTAGTTCGGATCTGATATACCGACGGCAAATGATGCTTCGGAGACATTCATACCATTCAGTAAATGAGTTTTAGCCTCTTTCATTTTGATGATCCGTATGAATTGAGTGATGGAGCATCCGGTGAGTGATTTCAGCTTCATGTGCAACAGGCTGCGGCTGATGCGGAGATGGGCTGTGATTTCCGTTACTCCGAAGTCTTCCTTGGTGAGGTTCGCCATAATCAGTTCCATCAGTTCTTTCATGAATATTTCATCCCGCGGGTTGTTGGTTATTTGCTTGATGTTCAGTTCTTCTGCCTGTTTGAAGTGTTCAATACTCTGTTTCCGGCTCTTTTGGATATTCTGTACCAGCAGTTCCAGATTCTTGGCGTTGAAAGGTTTAGTGATATACGCATCGGCTCCCCGCAGATAACCTTCCGTATGGTCGTTCTCATCGGTCTTTGCAGTCAGGAGGATAACGGGGATATGGCTGGTCGTTACGTCCTGTTTGACACGTTCCGTGAATTCCAGGCCGTCCATCACCGGCATCATTAAATCCGATATAATGAGGTTGGGCAGCTGTTTGGCTATCTTCTTGCAGGCTTCCGCACCGTTATACGCCCGTATAATATCATATTTCTCGCTGAATATGCTGGCAAGATAATCATTCATTTCTTTATTGTCCTCTACAATCATAATAGATTCCCGGGCAGGATCTTTTTCTTTGTTGGTCAGCTTTTCAGGAATGAGTTCGATGGTTTCCTTGATTCGCTGGTTATATTTCTGTATTTCTTCGGTCGTGATGTTCTCGGACGAGCGTTCATCGGGGTTGTAAGCATCCTCGGATACATTCAGGGTAACGATAAAATCCGAACCTTTGTTGATTTCGCTTTCTACCCGGATTTCCCCTTTGTGCATGTGTATGAGCGAACGCGTAAGCGATAATCCCAGTCCGAATCCTTCGCGATGGTCGCGCTTCTCAACCTGGTAATAACTTTCAAATATTTGTTCCTGAGCTTCTTTAGGAATCCCCCTGCCATTGTCTTTGACGGAGATTTGCACAAATGTTTCTTTCTCTTCTTTTATTAGTTTGGCACTCAACTTGACGTATCCGCCGGGTTGGGTATATTTAAATGCGTTTGAGAGCAAGTTATAAAGAATCCGTTCCAGTTTGGAAGGCGAGAACCAGACTTCCTCTTCGGTGTCTTCCAGATTGACGATGAAGTCAATTTCCCGTTCCCCGGCTACAATGTCGAAGATGTGCGACAGTTCTTCCAGAAAGTGCATGATGTCTCCCTTCCGGACGCTGATACGCATCTGTTTCATCTCGATTTTACTGAACGTCAATAGTTCATTAATCAGATAATTCATCCGGTTGGCGTTTCGGTAGATGACTTCCAGTTTCTCTTTATCGTTGTTGCTGATTTGTGGCTGCTGGATCAATCGTTGCAGAGGCGATAGAATCAGGGTCAGCGGTGTTTTCAGGTCATGGGAGATGTAAGTGAAGAAATTGATCTTCTGTTGATTCATATTCTCTATGTTGACGCGTTGTTCATGCTCCGTTTTCAGTCGCATGAGCAGGATGATACGCGTTTTGGTATATCTGTATGCGGCGTAAATGATTAATAGGAAGAGTAGTGCATAAACTAAATATGCTCCCGGTGAGAGCCACCAAGGAGGAAGGACTCTGATGGCAAGGTCCTTTTGGCCCGTTTCGTCCCAGTGGATACCATCTTTGCTGGCTTTGATCTTTAAGATATATCTTCCTGAAGGCAGATTGGAGAAGCGTACCTGATGCTGGTTGCCTACAAACTGCCAGTCCTTGTCGATACCTTCCATTTTCATCGCATATTGAGTGTTGTCGGTATATTGATAATTCAGGCCGGAATATTCGAGACGCAGGGATTGGGCTTGTTCGTGCGTCAGGGTGATCTCTGTCAGTTCGGAGATAGAGGAAGGGATGAATGCTTTCTCATTGTTGGGTGACATATATTCGCTGTTGCTCCAAATGGCAGTCAGTGCAATGTTGAAACGGGGATTGACGGAGCGTACCTGTTCCGGGTAGAAAGAAATCATACCGTTGATAGTTCCGAAATACAATTCTCCGTCAGGCTTCTTGCAGGCGGAGGAGTAGTTGAACTGGTTGATGGGTAATCCGTCGGCCGTGGTATATCGGTCAATGCTTCCTGTTTGGGAATTGATACAACAAAGTCCGTTTCCGGTACCTACCCAAACATTACTCATCTCATCTTCAATGATACCTTTGATGGCGTTGGATCCCAACTGTTCTTTACTGTAAAAGGCGATAATGTTACCGTTGCGGTCTGATACATAAAGCCCGTTGTTGTCTGTACCTATCCATATCCGTTGATGTGAATCGGGGTAGATATAGGTGATGTAGAGATTGGTGTGCGGCAGGATAGGGAGCGAGGTTACTTTCAGTGTATGGGTATTGATCTGAAATATACTGCCTTTTCGGGTTCCTGCCCAAAGTATACTGTCATTAAACTGTACCAGGTTAAAGACACGGAGAGATGAAATTTTTTCCGGGCGGGAGTTTGCTTTCTTCCTGTTGATCAGGAATAAGCCGGAAGGGCCTCCGTACCAGATATGATCGTTCTTGTCTTCGATGATGCAGAAGCCGGAAGAAACCTCATCCGACAATAGATTATAGTCCACCGTGCGGTTTAGATGCGGTATATAGTGAAGAGCTCCTTTCAGGAACAGTCCGAGCCACAAGCTGTTATCTTTGTCGAGCCATAAAGAATGTATGTTCTTGGCGTAGATTTGCATTTGCTTGTGCAGCCGTTCGGCACGGGTGATTTCCTTCTTATTGTCCAGGTAGTTCAATCCGCCATCTTCGGTGGCGATGTACAGACCGTTGTCCGGAGCATTGATAATCTGGCGGACAGCCTTTCCGCTCAAATGATTGAAACTGGCTCCGTATGGATATATCTGGAACTGGTCGGAACCGAATATATAATAGTTGACTCCTCCGAAATAGGTTCCTACCCACATATTATGAGCCTTGTCCTGATAAAGGCTGTAAATGGGAGAATCGTTCAGCGCACTTAAATCCCGTTCCGATTGTTCGTAATGTGCAATCAGTTGGTAGAGTTTGTTGAAGACAAAGATGCCATACTCCGTGCCTACCCATATATTCCCCGTATGGTCGGTTGCCGCACACCGGAAGTCTTTCACTTCAAGGTCTTTCGAGAGATTACACAGCGTATTGCTTTGTATATGATAGACGAAAAAATCGTTGTTAGTATTAAATAAAAGCTGGTTGGACGAGATCAGGACGGCATTGTTGCATTGCTGTGTAAAAGGCTGGATGAGAGTCGGGAGGGAAACGAACTGTTTCTTCTCCAGACTGTATCGCATCAGTCCTTTGTTGGTGTCTATCCATAAGGTTTTGTCTCCGTCCTCCGCAAGGTATCTCACATGAGGTTTTTCTTCATCGAGAAGAAAAGGAACGAACAGACTGTCTTGTTCATTGTAGCGATAGAGTCCGTTGCTACAAGCGGCCAGAAGCACACCATCGCTGGTATTCAGGAAACAAACATCATCCTTAGTGTTCCCTTTAATCTGGTAACGACTGAAATCTTCTGTCTCGTAGTTATAGCTGCAGATGCCCTGATCGGTAGAGATCCATAGAATGTTACGGAGCGAATCGTTATATAAGCGCGTGATGAAATTGTGGCGGAGTGAGGTGCTGTCGGCTTCATTATGTGCGAACAGGTTGATATTATAACCGTCATATCGGCACAATCCGTTGCGTGTACCAAACCAGATGAACCCGTGGTTGTCCTGGGTGATTGCATTGATCGTATTATGCGGGAGTCCTTCAGCTATACTTAGCTGTTTGAAGCGTATATTATTATATTGAATCTGTCCCGTCAATAAGCTTGTATTTAAGAGCACGAGACTAAATAAGAGTACGAATTTAAGTAAGGTGGTTCTCATGGCTTTTCTGATTGATTTTCACGACCTAAAGATACGTCTTTTTTTGTTTTGAACAGTCGTAGAATTGTTCAAACGGGCAGCACTCATGTTCAGTTTGCCGCTTCGCTACAGATTTTTATACATGATTGCAGGTATTAAGCATTATTTTTCTGTTTTTCTTGGATAGAAAAGACCACATTTGCAATGTGAAACTCTAAAAACAAATGCTATGAATCATTCGACATTCAAATCCTTTACGTTTGGTATCGGTCTGTTTTTCACATTACCTCTGGTATATGGGAATAGTTCCTCTCTGTCTTTCTCCGATGGAACGTTGTATATCAATAAATCGAAAACCCACAAAGTGGCTCCCGTAAAGTACGGTTTCCATTATGAGGAAATAGGAATGATGGGCGAGGGTGCTCTGCACGCCGAATTGATACGTAACCGTTCGTTTGAAGAAGCTACACCGCCTGCCGGATTATCTGTGAAGAATGGTCTTTATGAAAATGTTCCGGCTCCCCGCGTTAAAGAGAAAAAGGTGTTTCAGGCCGATCCGCTGATTGGATGGACGACTTATCCGTTATCATATACTCCTGTATTTATCAGTCGCACGGATGAAAATCCGATGAGCGGGGAAAATAAGTATTCGATGCTGGTTAATGTCACGGAAGATATTGCGAACCATTCGGATGCCCTGATTCTCAACCGTGGATATTATGGAATGAACCTGAAGACAGATACGTCTTACCGCCTTTCCTTGTTTCTGAAGAACAGGAATTATTCCGCTCCGTTACGTGTATTTCTAGTTGACGAATGGGGACAGCGGGTGAGCAATGTGATCGAAGTGAATGTAGGAAATCGGGACTGGACAAAATATACCGGTGAACTGAAACCGGAAAAGAACGTCCGGCGTGGAATGTTTGCCATACAACCGATGTCGAAAGGGCAATTTCAGGTAGATGTTGTTTCCCTGTTCCCGTCCGATACCTGGAACGATGGAAAATCCGTATTTCGTAAAGACATTGTTCAGAACTTGAAAGAGTTTTCTCCTAGCTTTATCCGTTTTCCGGGCGGGTGCATCGTGCACGGAGTCAATGAAGAAACGATGTATCACTGGAAAAAGACGCTCGGACCGATTGAAAATCGTCCGGGACAGTGGAGCAAATGGGCGCCTTATTACCGTACCGACGGAATCGGTTATCATGAGTTTTATGAATTGTGCGAATATGTGGGAGCTGATGCGATGTATGTGATGCCTACGGGTATGATTTGCAGCGGTTGGGTGAAGCAAAGTCCACAGTGGAATTTCAGACACATTGATGTCGATCTGGACGCTTATATCCAGGATGCATTGGATGCCATCGAGTATGCCATTGGTGATACAACTACGAAATGGGGAGCCGAACGGGCAAAGAACGGTCATCCTGCTCCTTTCCCGCTAAAATATATCGAGATTGGAAATGAAGATTTCGGACCTGTGTATTGGGAGCGTTATGAGAAAATCTATCAGGCGTTGTCCGCCAAATATCCTGACTTGATTTATATAGCCAATAGTGTCATCCGTGTAGTCGGAAGAGAGAATGATGACAAACGGAAGGATATTCCCAATTTTGTCAACCCGAAGAATGTGAAAGTGTTCGACGAACATTATTATAACTCAATCGAATGGGCTTGCGAACAGCATTATCGTTTTGATAACTACAAACGGGGTGTTGCCGATCTATTTATCGGCGAATTGGGAATCAACGGAAAATATCCTTATAACCTGCTGGCTACCGGAGCCATCCGTATGTCAATAGAACGCAACGGCGATTTGAATCCCTTGTTTGCTGAACGTCCGGTGATGAGGCATTGGGACTTTCTGGAACACCGTATCTTCCTGCCGATGTTGATTAATGGAGTAGACAGTAGCGTAAAGACTTCCTTCTTCTACCTGGCAAAGATGTTCAGGGATAACACGTTTGACGTGTGTCTGGATGCAGCGATCAAGGATATAGAAGGTTTGCAGAACATCTTTGTTACGATGGGATATGATACGGCCAGCAAACAATATATCCTGAAACTGATAAACCTGCAGGATAAAAAAGTCACTCTACAACCGGAAGTTTCCGGCTTCAAACGTCCCGTCAAGGCACATAAAACAAGTCTGGTACTGGTTCCGGGAAAAGAAAACACACCGTTTGCTCCGAATGAAGTCCAACCGGTAGAGACGGAAGTCGGGCTGGACCTGAATCAACCGTTCGAACTGGAGGCAGCTTCCATGGTTGTATATCGTTTTTAGTTCACCACAGAGGACACAGAGAGCACAGAGGACACAGCATTTTTTCTCTCTTTCTGCAAGGAACAGAGTGATAGATGCAGTTAGCTGTAAAAAAAGCGTGAGACTCTGTGTTACTCTGTAATGAATAAAATGATTAAGCCTCCGTGTCCTCTGTGTCCTCCGTGGTGAACTCTAAATTGTCAAATAGCAAATAAAAATAAAATGAAAACAATCTTTTGTATCACAGGACTTGCCATACAAGGTTTGGCTATGTCAGTTCAGGCGCAAACCGGCAAACCGAATATTGTGGTTATTATGACCGATCAGCAGCGTGCCGATTTGTGCGGCAGGGAAGGTTTTCCGCTGGAAGTGACTCCCTTTGTCGACCGTTTGGCGCAGGAGAATGTATGGTTCAATAAGGCATACACTGTGATGCCGGCCAGCTCTCCGGCACGTTGTTCCATGTTCACCGGGCGTTTTCCTTCCGCCACTCACGTACGCACGAATCACAATATCCCCGACATCTCCTATCAACAGGACTTAGTGGGCGTATTGAAAGAAAACGGATATAAAACAGCATTGGTTGGCAAGAATCACGCTTACCTGAAACCTGCCGACTTGGATTTCTGGTCTGAATACGGACACTGGGGAAAGCACAAAAAGACGACTCCCGCAGAGAAAGAGACTGCCCGTTTCCTGAATCAGCAAGCCAGGGGGCAATGGCTGGAGCCATCTCCCATCTCGCTGGAAGAACAGCATCCCACCAAAATCGTGAACGAAGCGCTGGCATGGATTAAACAGCAGAAAGAAAATCCTTTCTTCGTATGGGTCTCTTTTCCGGAACCTCACAACCCTTATCAGGTATGTGAACCCTATTACTCCATGTTCTCCCCCGATAAGCTCCCTGTCTTAAAGACCTCCCGCAAAGATTTGGCAAAGAAAGGAGAGAAATACCGTATTTTGGCGCAACTGGAAGACGCGTCCTGCCCGAACCTGGAACAAGACTTGCCTCGAATCCGTGCCAACTATATCGGAATGATCCGGTTGATAGACGATCAGATCAAGAGACTGATCGAATCATTGAAAGCCAGCGGACAATATGAAAACACCCTCTTTGTCGTACTTTCCGACCACGGTGACTACTGGGGGGAATACGGATTGATCCGTAAAGGAGCCGGACTTTCCGAAAGCCTCGCACGTATCCCGATGGTATGGGCAGGATATCACATTAAAAACCAGCCTGCCCCTATGGATAGCCACGTATCGATAGCCGACCTTTTCCCCACCTTCTGCTCTGCCATCGGTGCCGAAATACCGGCAGGAGTTCAGGGTCGTAGCTTGTGGCCGATGCTGACCGGAAAAGCTTACCCTAAAGAAGAATTCTCCAGCATGGTCGTACAACAAGGCTTCGGAGGAGCCGATGTCGGACTGGATGCCTCCCTGACTTTTGAACAGGAAGGAGCATTGACTCCCGGCAAAATAGCCCACTTCGACGAACTGAACACCTGGACGCAAAGCGGTACCTCACGCATGATAAGAAAGGATGACTGGAAACTGGTCATGAATCATTATGGCAACGGAGAACTCTATAATTTAAAGAAAGATCCTTCGGAAGTTCATAATCTGTTTGGCGAGAAGAAATACAGCGAAATTCAAACAGAACTTCTGACCCGTTTACTGGCATGGGAGTTGCGTTTGCAGGACCCGCTGCCTCTCCCGCAAAGACGTTACCATTTTAAACAGAATCCATTTAATTATCTCCATCCGGAATACTAAAAAATAAGAAGATTGTACATACCTACGGATATTAAAAACATGATTCCATGAAGTCTGCCCCGCAACGGCCTATTTTTGTATCCGTAAACATAAAACAGAAATATATGAAATTGATTTTGCGATTAGGATTGATCTTGTTTACAGGATTTATTTCCATCTCTACAGCATCAGCACAGTTATATGGAACGGCAGATACAAACGCTCCGGAACTACGTGTTCCGACATCTGTAAAGCCGGCATTTGATTATTGGATGAGGGACACTTGGGCTACACTGGGTCCCGACGGTTATTATTATATCACAGGAACCACCTCTACTCCCGATCGTTACTTTCCGGGACAGAGGCATTGCTGGGACTGGAACGACGGTTTGTACCTGTGGCGTTCCAAAGATATGAAGTCCTGGGAAGCCAGAGGACAAATATGGTCGATGGAAAAAGACGGAACCTGGCAAAAGAAACCGAAAGTATATAAAGCAGGAGAGAAATATCAGAAGAAATCCATCAACGGTGATCCGATGGACAACCGCTTTCATGCAGTGTGGGCTCCGGAAATGCATTATATCAAAAGCGCGAAGAACTGGTTTATCGTTGCCTGCATGAATGAGTCGGCAGGCGGGAGAGGTTCTTTTATTTTGCGGAGCAAGACCGGAAAACCGGAAGGTCCGTACGAGAATATCGAAGGTAATAAAGACAAAGCTATCTTCCCGAACATCGACGGAAGTTTGTTCGAAGATACGAACGGCACTGTCTACTTTGTCGGGCACAACCATTATATCGCCCGTATGAAACCGGATATGAGCGGATTTGCCGAGGAACTGAAAACATTGAAAGAGAAAAAATATAATCCGGAACCGTATATTGAAGGAGCGTTTATCTTCAAATATGATAACAAATATCACCTCGTACAGGCTATATGGTCGCACCGTACGTCGGAGGGAGATACCTATATCGAGAAAAAGGGAGTAACCTCGCCGAAGACACGTTATAGTTACGACTGCATCATCTCGACAGCCGATAATGTGTATGGTCCCTATAGCGAACGCTACAATGCCATCACGGGAGGAGGACACAACAATCTTTTCCAGGATAAGGATGGAAACTGGTGGGCTACCATGTTCTTCAATCCGCGTGGGGCACAGGCGGCAGAGTATAAAGTGACGTGCCGTCCCGGATTAATTCCGATGATCTATGAGAATGGTAAATTCAAACCCAACTTTAATTATAATACCAAATGAAAACTTCTTTATTGATAGCAGGCAGCCTGGCTCTGGTCCCGATGACGTATGCGCAGGACAAGCCGAATATTATTATCATACTGGCAGACGATTTGGGCTTCTCCGATCTCGGCTGTTTCGGTGGTGAGATTCATACACCGGTACTGGATAAACTGGCAAAGAATGGCGTCCGTATGACGCAGATGTACAACAGTGCCCGTAGTTGCCCGTCGCGTGCCAACCTGTTGACGGGACTTTATCCGCATCAGACGGGATTGGGACACATGGACGGCAGTCATCCTGCCTGGCCGAAAGGATATTCCGGTTTCCGTTCCAATTCGGACAACGTCACGATTGCAGAAGTCCTGAAAGATGCCGGATATTTTACGGCTATGTCAGGAAAGTGGCATCTAGGGAATAAGTCGAATCCCATTCTTCGTGGTTTCCAGGAGTATTACGGTTTGTTGGGCGGATTTAATTCTTTCTGGAATCCGGCAGTATATACCCGTTTGCCGAAAGACCGTACCCCCAGACATTATGAGGAAGGAACTTTCTACGCTACCAATGTGATAACGGATTATGCGATTGACTTTATCGACCAGGCACATCAGGAGAAGAAACCGTTGTTCCTGTATCTGGCCTATAACGCTCCCCATTTCCCTTTGCACGCACCGAAAGAAGTGACCGATAAATATATGTCTCTCTATATGCAGGGATGGGACAAGATTCGTGACGCCCGCTGGAAACGGATTGTGGACCTGAAACTTATGCAGGGAAAGCCGGCACTTAGTCCGCGTGGTGTAGTTCCCGAAAGTCTGTTTGAAGATGAAACGCATCCGCTACCGGCATGGGATTCATTGACGAAAGATCAGCAGACCGACCTCGCACGCCGTATGTCCATTTTTGCCGCTATGGTAGATGTGATGGACGCGAACATCGGCCGGGTAGTGGATGAATTGAAGAAAAACGGTGAGTTGGACAATACGTTTATCATGTTTATGTCCGATAACGGAGCTTGTGCCGAATGGCACGAATTTGGCTTCGACAAACAGACCGGAGTCGAATACCATACCCATACCGGAGAAGAACTCGACCAGATGGGTTTGCCCGGAACCTATCATCATTACGGTACAGGCTGGGCAAATGTCTGCTGCACGCCGTTCACGCTCTATAAACATTATGCACACGAAGGAGGTATTTCCACTCCGTGTATCATTTCCTGGGGTAATCATGTGAAGAACAAAGGCGGACTGAATCATCAGCCTGCACAATTCTCCGATATCATGTCTACCTGTGTGGAACTGGCAGGAGCCACTTATCCGAAAGAATATCAGGGAAGAGCGATTCTGCCTACGGCAGGTCAGTCTATCCTTCCGATTGTGAAAGGAAAGAAGATGCCCGAAAGATATATTTATGCCGAGCATGAAGGCAACCGCATGGTGCGTAAAGGTGACTGGAAGCTGGTTTCCGCCAACTTCAAGGGAGATGAATGGGAATTGTACAACATCAAGGAAGACCGTACCGAACAGCACAACCTGATCGGTAAATATCCTGAAATGGCAAAAGAATTGGAAACAGCCTATTTCGAATGGGCGGACAAGAGTGATGTCTTGTATTTCCAGAAAATGTGGAATACCTACAATAAGAATCGACGGAAAGATTTTAAAGAATATAAAACCCGCTAATGCTTATGGATAAGAGAATCTTACTAACTCTGGCTTTAGGAGCCATGTCGCAGGTGTTTACCCATGCATGGGAGCCTAAAGGAGATAAAATTAAAACAGTATGGGCTGAACAGGTGACGCCGGAAAATGTGTGGCAAAGTTATCCTAGACCACAGTTGCAACGGGCAGAATGGATCAATCTGAACGGATTGTGGAAGTATGCCGTAACGGATCAGAACACGTCCCGGAAGAATGTTTCCTTTGAAGGGGAAATCTTGGTCCCGTTTGCGATTGAATCATCTCTGTCCGGAGTGCAGAAAACATTTCTTCCTACGGATAAACTATGGTATCAACGTGAGTTCTCCTTAGATCCTTCCTGGAAGAATAAATCTGCTATTCTGCATTTCGGAGCAGTGGATTATGAATGTCAAGTATGGGTGAATAACCGGTTGGTCGGTACGCATAAAGGAGGAAACAACCCGTTCTCGTTCGATATTACTAAATACCTGAAGAAGAGTGGTCCTCAAAGCATTGAAGTAGCCGTCACCGACCCGACGGACACGGAATCTATCTCCCGAGGGAAACAGCAACTTAACCAGGAAGGTATCTGGTATACGCCTGTATCGGGCATTTGGCAAACTGTGTGGCTGGAAGCGGTGAATAAAACCTATATCCGTCAGGTACTTCCTTCCACTGATATTGAAAGAAAATCCGTGAAGCTGGCTTTCGATATAATCGGAGCCAAAGGCAATGAAGAAGTGAAAATAGAAGTGTTGGATGATGGCAAAGTAATCAAGACGGTGGAACAGAAGTTGCGTGATGTGATGGAGATAGACGTTCCAAACGCTGTCTTATGGTCTCCCGAATCTCCGAAACTGTATCATTTGAATATTGTCTTATCCAATGGAGGACGTGTTTTAGACCGGGTAAAGAGTTACTTTGCCTTGAGAAAAGTAGATGCCCGTAAAGATGAATGTGGATACAACCGTATTTGCCTGAATAACCAACCCATCTTCCAATACGGTCCGCTGGATCAAGGCTGGTGGCCCGACGGATTGTTGACTCCTCCTTCCGAGGAAGCGATGTTGTGGGACATGGTGCAGTTGAAGAAGATGGGATTCAATATGATCCGTAAACATATCAAAGTAGAACCGGAGCAATATTATTATTACGCCGATTCTCTGGGATTGATGATGTGGCAAGACATGGTTTCCGGTTTTGCTACGTCAAGGAAGAAGGAGGAACACGTCAATCCGTTGGCTACTACTGATTGGAACGCCCCCGAAGAACACACCCGCCAATGGCAAAAAGAAATGTTCGAGATGATCGACCGTCTCCGTTTCTATCCCTGTATCACTACCTGGGTGGTTTTCAATGAAGGATGGGGACAGCATAACACGGTGGAAATCGTAAATAAAGTGATAAAATACGACGATACACGCCTGATAAACGGAGTGACCGGCTGGACGGACAGAGGCGTAGGCGATATGTACGACGTACATAATTATCCTGTCACTTCCATGATTCTGCCGGAGAACAACGGCAACCGCATTTCCGTACTGGGAGAATTCGGCGGCTATGGCTGGGCAATCAAAGAGCATATCTGGAATCCGAATATGAGGAACTGGGGGTATAAGAATATAGACGGAGCAATGGCTCTGATTGATAGTTACGGCCGTCTGGTATATGATTTGGAAACGCTGATTGCCCAAGGATTGAGTGCGGCAGTCTATACACAAACCACTGATGTGGAAGGAGAAGTGAACGGCCTGATTACTTACGACCGGAAAGTAACTAAAATACCGGAAGGCTTGTTACACCTGATGCACAACCGTTTGTATGAAATCACCCCTGCGAAAGCTGTTACTTTGATTGCAGACGGTCAGAACGGAAGCAAGAATACCCGTCTTGTCGGTCTGAACGGTCAGGAGCTGAAAATGACTTCTTTGCCTTTCGACTGTCCCCCTCGTTCTACGGTAGTATCAGAAGCTACTTTTAAGGTGGATAAGGATTTCAATCATCTGTCTTTATGGCTGAATGTTGCCGGAGAAGCCAAAGTTTGGCTGAATGGAGTGGAAGTCTTTGCGCAGGAGGCAAAGCAGACCAGGCAATATAATCAATATAATATCAGCGATTACAGCCGTTACTTGCGAAAAGGAAGTAATTTGTTGAAAATTGAAGTGAAAGATAGCAAGAAGATGAGATTCGATTATGGGTTGAGGGCTTATTAACAGAATTGTTTTTCTTTTGTCTGTTTCTATTGTAAGGTATGTACCTTTTATTATTTATTACCTTATTTCCAATATATTCCAAATAAATCATTTATCTTTGTCACACGCTTTCTGCCCATCAGCGTGATGGAACTGGTGGAAAGTGGTTTTATCTCTTATTGGAGTAAAAGCGTATTATCTCTCGCTCATGAAAATTAGCAACTTTCGACCAAAGAGAGATGATTCAGCAGATACTCCACGCGAACGGTGTATATCAACATATCCGTCAGGAATGTGTTATATATAAACGATTGGCGTGGGTGTCTGTTGTTATCATTATCCTTTGGAAAGGTCTTGCTAAGCCTCATGAGCGGATAATGGTGCAACAGCATCTGCGCCTTTCTTGTATCCGGTCGGTTTATTCATAATACCCCAATATAACCTAACCAATCCCCGCCCACCGGACTGCAGGAAGCGTAGATGCCCGTTGCACTAATATAATAAAAAGAGTATCCCTCTTTCATTGTATCACACATAAAAAAACGAACATTATGTCAGAATGGATTAGCGTAGAAGAAGCGGCTAAGAAATACAATCTTAAAAAAGAATATATCCAACTTTGGGTGGATATGCGGGTAATCATGTCATATTTCAAGGATTACAAAACGGTTGTAAACGATGAAAGTCTCCGTGGATTCCTGAAAACCAGGGAGAAAGGCATTGATCCGGAATATGTGAAAGCATTGGAACAATTCTGTATCAGTAAATCCGAGACGTGCTTGATATATGCTTTCCTCTTAGGGGCACGCGACAAAGAGCTTGAAATGTATAGGGAAGCCAAATCACAGCGAGATGCGTTACGGGGCATGTGGATGGAACAAAACGAACGGGTACGGGATTTAGAAATAGAACTTGAATTAGGACAGTTCAACTGTTATAAATGCCGGTTAAAAAAGTGGTGTATGAGAATCAAAAGAATAAAATTGAATTGGTTTACAAAGGTCTGGAAATGAGGTAAATGTCAACTCAAACATGGAAATTTAGGGGCATAGCGCCCCTAAATTTCCATTTAACTAAGAACGGTGCAGTCATGAGTACATCAATTAAAAATTCAGCAAGCTCTGCAAACGATTTGGTTCTTAATCAAATTCCGTGCTACTTATTTATGTTCAATTACCTTATTCATGGCTATTCTGGAGTACTTTAAGATGCATATAGTTTGGATAATTTATTTGTTATTTCTAATATGCCGATATCCCTTTATCCATCGGCCTTTCAATGAGCTTTACTAGCACGGAATTTGATTAAGAACCACGATTTTTCATTTTTATTTCTCATATTCTCATTGATGACTGATAAACAACAAAGAATCAAATAAGTAGCTTATGAGAAATACTTTCTAATATGGTATTTCTCATAACGTACCCTCTATTTTAGCTTAAAATTCACCTTGTTCTCATAGTATTTCAAGGTATTTCTCATAGTCAAGATACTGTCTTCTTCCTTTTTCTAGTTGGAGATAAACTAGTTCCGATCGTCCCATATATTGTGGGAAAGTATTTCCTCATATTATGGGAATTTGTTCCCACAAAATGAGGGAATCTTTTCCCAGTTAGTAGGGAATACTTTCCCACAATATATGGGACAAAAAGAATATGTACTTCCCTGATAATGGTTGACTAGTTGTTTTTTTATTCTTGTTATAGGTTGACTGGAAAGACACTATGAGAAATGAAAATTTGTGTATTCAGAATAATTATATCAGGCAGAGTTTCTATCTGACTTCTTCCATCCGTTCCAACTCCCATCCGCGAAACTGCATGACGATGCAATGCAACTCGGTGTCGTATATCATCCTGCGTACCTTGGGACCGGCAGCATAACCTTTTATCTGCTCTACAGCTTCTTTCCATTGGGCTTCGGCTTTCGCTTCCGAGTCTTTGACAGAGAGATATTTTAGTTCGATGATATAACTGTGCTTCACGTCATAGCGTATCAGGTCGGGCATTAGGAACAGATCACAATAACCGTGGTTCAATTCTACTTCCGGGGCTATCAGGTAATATGCATTCGTACTCAGGTAAGCAGTAAAGAAGCCTTGCAGGTTGCGCTCTCCCTCAATAGCGTTGCGCACGGAAGAGTTTTCCTTGTAGGCATGGGCGATAAATTCCAGCGTTTCACGCCAATGGCCGTCGTAAGCCATTTCGTAATACATCAGGCCAAGGTCGTTCAGATTAATATGTCGATTGTCCTGATATTCTTCCAACAAGAATTCGTAATACTGTTTACGCACGTTATTATTGGGAATACTTAACACCAGATAGTTGCCGCGAGTGGCAGTAATGGTAAGCATACCATAATAAAAAAGCAGACTGGGGAAAATCTCAGGTTTGGTAATATCGGTAGCGGGAAAGGTAGTTGTCAACGTGGTGACAATCTGCCCATCTTCGGTGATTTTACGTAACACTCCTTTGCGGTTACCGTCCAATTTGTCCAGCCGGATAAGTTTTTTCATCTTATTATAGTCCGTGCGGGTATTGGGGTCTATCATTTCTTTGGGGGATTTGCCCAAAGTCATATAATGACGCAGATAATAAAACACCATGTCACAGTTGAACATCTTCGGGTCACGCTCCAAGCTTTCTTCGGCAAAACAATAATTGTCATACCACGGTCGCATTTCCTCTATCATCGCATCTATGTTCGTATTGCCCGGCAACTGTCCGGCATCCTTATAGTATTGGATCATCTCGCGTACATCGGTCTCGCTGAATCCCAACATCATATTAAACTGATGATCGGTGCTGATATTCCAGCCGATATTGAATCCGCTAGTCAGGTCGTCCAGCGTTACGGGGCTGACTCCGGTCATGAAGATGCGTTCGAACATGCCTTTGAACTTCTTGAAGATTTCGCGGTAGAAACCACTGGCGTGGGTTAGGGCGTGATAGACTTTGTCGCCTTGCTCGTTTAGCACCACATTCGTGAAATTATCATATTCATCCACTATCAGATAAAGCTTGGAGCCGTTGTTGCGTGCCTTGCGATCGAGGAAATTCAGTTTGTTGGTAGTGCCGTATTGGGCTTTCATTTCCTCTTCAAAGCCGGGATAATAATAGGGTTCATAGATAGAAGCAAAATCATCCAGTCCGCCGCAACAGTAATCATCAAAGTTTTCGGCAAGCGTTCTGTCAAGCCCTCCCACTCTGGAGAAATCAAGAAAGAGTATTTGGAAAGTCCCTTGCAACTGTGTAGGACGACTGCCTATCCATAAATTGCTGAAACGTTTTTCGAACTTTTCTTTTTGAGCGATGTCATAATAAGTTCGGAGCATACTCAGAAAGATGCTCTTGCCGAAACGGCGGGGGCGGATAAAGAACAAATTACTAGGTTGTTTTTCCAACAACGGCAGATACATAGTCTTATCCACGTAATATTGATTCTGTTCCACCACTTCCACAAAGTTGGAAACTCCGTAAGGGATTCTTTTTACTTCTTCCATAATTTGTTCCTTTCTTTAGTTCTCATATTTATGAGATAATGCAAAAGTAGCATATTCCCGCAGAAAGAACAAAGAAAGGGAAAGAAAGTTGGGGATGTTGACGCACCAGAGTGATGAATATAAACCCTCTTGCGTTTTTATGTCATTAGCCAAATAATGTTGATAATGGAGATGCTTTGCTAATAACCGTACCAAAAATGAATGAAACCTTATTCTTAACTATTCATTTCTAGGATTTATAGTCTAATAATTCTTTTGTAACCAGACTCCCAACAGTTTATCAGCTATTTCATACTGATTTTGTTCCTGCGAGACTAGATTCTTTTCCAGTAATCCCTTGAGTGCAGCTTGTACGGAACTCGGAGTACTTAGCTTGTATTTTTTTATAAATTTTCCTGAAGTGACTCCGGTTGCTTTTTGTTCTTTTCCGATAGCAATCAGTACTTCTTTCTGTTTTTCCGGAAGGCGGGAGAAAATCTCCTGATATGTGAAGTCCTGCATCTGCAGGATATTGGTCAGGGCAATACTTTGGAGGGAACGATCACACACTTCCCCTTTTCCGGTCAGTATATATAATTCATTAAACATGAGTTGTACATACCAGGTATGTCCTTCAAAGAAATTATATACTTCGTCTATCAGTTCTTCTTCAATACGTTTCTTATTTTCAAGGAAAAGCCTTTCAACAAATGCCCTGTATGCCGTAAGCGGAATGCTCTTTAGTTGCATCATATTGACACTTTGATAAAAAGGTCGGGCCGGGCTGTTGAACATATTCATCATAATGTGTTTCTGGCTTCCGGCAAAGATGAAACGAGCATTTTGGCAATGCTGGACTTTAGTTCTCAATATGGCTTCTACATTCTTCTCTGTGTAATTGCCTATTTGCTGAAATTCGTCGATGGCTACGATACAAGGTTTATCAGCCTGTTCTAAATAAGCGAAGATTTCATCCAGTGTTGTTTCTGCAGTATGAATGTCTCCTAATCCAATATCGAAGGTGGGTTCTCCCGTAACAGAATCCAGTTTAAAACCTGCGCGCAGTGAGGAAATGACGGAGAAGAAACGTTCGATGAACTTTATTCCTTTGGGTTTGAGCTTCTCGAAAATCTCTTTTCCCAAAGCGAATACAAATTCCCTAAGGCTGGCTGTCGCATAAATATCAATGAAGAATGTATAGTAATGCTCTTTAATCTCATCCTGATAAAAGCAATGACGAATCAGACCTGTCTTTCCCATGCGACGCACAGAAATGATAACGACATTTCTTCCATTGGTTATGTTACGTATCAACTGTTCTGTTTCCACTTCGCGGTCACAAAAGTAATGGGGAGATAGGTATCCGCCTACGATAAAAGGGTTATTAACGATTGCCATACTGATTATTATAAATACAATTATTACAAATATAATAATTATGTTTATAATAAATCCGATTTACCTCCTCTTTTTAATAAACATTGTTTTTCTGCCTGCAATAATTTTCTCCTGAAAGCCGGAAGTTTCTGAAAGACTTTTATCTTTGCAACTATAATACATACGGCACTATGAAAAAAGTGATTCTGATTTTTGTGACAATCGTCCTTTCCGGTCTGCTTTATGCAAAAGATAATAAGAGTACCGATGCGTTACTTCGTGAGATTGATGGTATCATTAAAAACCGTCAGACCTATGGAGCAGAAAAGGAGGCGCGTATCGCTGACCTGAAGAAATTGTTGGCGGAGGCTACTTCCGATGAACAACGATATGGTTTTTGCGGACGTCTTTTCGATGAATACCGGGCTTATAATCTGGATTCGTCTTTTGTCTATGCTCAACGGAAAGAGGAACTGGCGCATCGCATGGATAAACTGGATTACCTGGATGATGCTGCCATGAATATGGCGGA
This sequence comes from Bacteroides ovatus, assembly GCF_001314995.1. NCBI lineage: Bacteria > Pseudomonadati > Bacteroidota > Bacteroidia > Bacteroidales > Bacteroidaceae > Bacteroides > Bacteroides ovatus. The sequence continues at coordinate 3,990,776 of NZ_CP012938.1, read as the reverse complement.
AGTGATGGGAACTACCGGAATGTATAAAGAAGCGTTGGAACTATTGGGGCAGATTGATAAGAAAACGTTGCCCGATTATCTCTATGGTTACTATTATCATCTGTATCGCACTATTTACGGATTGATGGGAGATTATGCCGTTACGGAGAAAGTCAAGAAAGAGTATTATCGAATGACGGATCTGTATCGTGACTCTCTTCTGCAGGTCAACGCTTCCGACTCTTTGGGGCACGTGTTGGTGATGGCGGATAAGTGTATCGTACATGCTCAATACGATGAAGCCATCCGTATGCTGATGGAATATTACAACAAACCTTCTTTGGATGACCATTCAAAAGCAATGCTTACTTATACTCTCTCCGAGGGTTACCGGTTGAAAGGCGACAAACAGGGGCAAAAACATTACCTGGCTCTTTCGGCCATTGCCGACCTGAAATCGGCAGTAAAGGAATATGTATCTTTGCGCAAACTCGCTTCTCTTGTCTACGATGAAGGGGATATTGACCGTGCCTACAATTACCTGAAATGCTCCTTAGAGGATGCCACTCTTTGTAATGCCCGCCTTCGTACGTTAGAAATCTCGCAAGTCTTTCCTATCATTGACCAGGCTTACCAATTGAAAACCAAACGGCAGCAACAGGAGATGAAAGTATCATTGATTTGTATCAGTTTGCTTTCCGTATTTTTGTTGGTTGCCATTTTCTTCGTTTACAAGCAGATGAAAAAGGTTGCTGCCGCACGTCGCGAAGTGGTTGATACTAATACGTTGTTGCAAGAACTGAACGAAGAACTTCACGACTCCAATTCGCAACTGAAAGAGATGAACCATACGCTTTCGGAAGCCAACTATATCAAGGAGGAATATATCGGCCGATATATGGACCAATGCTCCACTTATCTCGACAAGATGGATTTATACCGTCGTTCCCTAAATAAAATTGCCGCTGCCGGAAGAGTGGAAGAACTATATAAAGCCATTAAATCTTCTCAATTCCTTGACGAAGAACTGAAAGAGTTTTATGCAAATTTCGACATGACTTTCCTGCAACTCTTCCCCAATTTTGTGGAAGAATTTAATGCGCTGCTTACCGAACCCATGCAACCCAAACCGGGAGAACTGTTGAACACCGAACTCCGTATATTTGCCCTTATCCGGCTGGGGATTACGGACAGTACCAAGATAGCGCAATTCCTCCGTTATTCCGTGACTACCATTTATAATTACCGGACCCGTGTCCGTAACAAAGCTTTGGGAGAAAGAGATGAATTTGAGACTAAAGTAATGCAAATAGGGAAGGTGGAAGAATAAGAAAATCACTACTTTTTTAGTCTGACTTCTATTTTATAACGTTCTTATATTTAGTGGTTTATGCTGTGAGATACTGTATAAATCACTATATTTTTGCTATCTGCTTTAAGAAGCAGTATGAAATGTGGATACTTTTGTTTCACGGTCATTCAGCAATGACACAGAGAACGAAAACAAAAGTAACCCTAATATTAACTTTAAATTAATGTACATGAAACAGAGTATGAAGTCGAAAGGCTTTGAACGCCGCCTCTTATTAATAATGTGGGGCTTGTTCCTATCTCTTAGTGCATTCGCACAACAGATTTCAATAAAAGGACATGTAGTAGATGCCACGGGTGAACCGGTGATCGGTGCCAGTGTGGTGGAAGGACGTACAACGAATGGTACGATAACCGATGTAGACGGTAATTTCTCATTAAGCGTTCCGGCTAACAGCACGCTGACTATCTCTTTTGTCGGCTATAAAACGCAGACAGTTCCGGTGAACGGGAAAAACTCGTTGAAAGTAACCTTGCAGGAAGATACGGAAGTATTGGACGAAGTAGTAGTGGTAGGTTACGGAACAATGAAAAAGAGCGATTTGACTGGTGCCGTATCTTCTGTCGGAGTGAAGGACATCAAAGACTCTCCGGTAGCTAATATCGGTCAGGCAATGCAGGGAAAAGTATCCGGCGTGCAGATAATCGATGCCGGTAAGCCGGGTGATAATGTCACTATTAAAATTCGCGGTTTGGGTACGATCAACAACAGTAACCCGCTGATTGTCATTGACGGAATTCCTACCGACTTGGGATTGTCTTCTTTGAATATGGCTGATGTGGAACGGGTAGACGTATTGAAGGATGCTTCGGCAACAGCTATCTATGGTTCCCGTGGTGCCAACGGTGTGGTGATGATTACCAGCAAACGTGGTGCCGAGGGTGCCGGAAAAGTAACGGTAAACGCAAACTGGGCTATTCAGAACGCTACTAAAGTGCCCGATATGCTGAATGCTGCGCAATATGCCGCTTTGAGCAATGATATGCTGTCTAATAATGATGATAATACAAACCCTTATTGGGCAGATCCTTCTTTATTGGGAACAGGAACGAACTGGCTGGATGAGATGCTACGTACGGGAGTGAAACAAAGCTATTCGGTTAGCTATTCCGGCGGTACGGAAAAGGCACATTACTATGTATCCGGCGGTTTCCTCGACCAGTCCGGTATCGTGGAAAGCGTTAATTACCGTCGTTTCAATTTCCAGGCAAATAGTGATGCCCAGGTCAATAAATGGTTGAAGTTCACTACCAATCTGACATTCAGTACGGACGTGAAAGAGGGAGGAAGCTATAGCATCGGAGATGCGATGAAAGCACTTCCCACCCAGCCGGTGAAGAATGAAGACGGTGGCTGGAGCGGTCCCGGACAGGAAGCGCAATGGTATGGAAGTGTCCGCAATCCGATCGGTACGTTGTATATGATGACGAACGAGACAAAAGGATATAACTTTCTGGCAAACATCACCGGAGAGATTGCCTTTACCAAATGGTTGAAGTTGAAAAGTACCTTTGGTTATGATGCCAAATTCTGGTTTGTCGACAACTTTACTCCGGCTTACGACTGGAAACCGAATCCGGTAGAAGAATCTTCCCGCTATAAGAGTGACAACAAATCATTTACCTACCTGTGGGATAATTATTTTGTATTCGACCATACTTTCGCCCAAAAACATCGTGTAGGTGTGATGGCAGGTTCTTCCGCCCAGTGGAACAACTATGATTACCTGAATGCTCAAAAGAATATCTTCATGTTTGATAATATCCATGAAATGGACAACGGCGAGAAGATGTACAGTATCGGTGGCAGCCAGAGCGACTGGGCACTGCTTTCTCTGATGGCACGTCTCAACTATTCTTACGAAGATAAATACCTGCTTACAGCCACTGTGCGCCGTGACGGTTCCTCCCGCTTCGGTAAGAACAACCGTTGGGGAACATTCCCTTCCGTTTCTCTGGCATGGCGTATTTCGCAGGAAGAATGGTTTCCGAAAGACAACTCTCCGGTGAATGACCTCAAACTGCGTATTGGATACGGTGTGACCGGTAATCAGGAAATCGGTAACTACGGCTTTGTGGCTTCCTATAATACAGGAGTCTATCCTTTCGGCAACAACAACTCCACCGCTTTGGTATCTACCACCCTTTCCAATCCGAATATTCATTGGGAAGAGGTACGCCAAACCAACTTCGGTGTGGATATGAGCCTGTTCAATTCACGTGTCAACCTTTCGCTGGATGCCTACATCAAAAAGACGGCAGACATGTTGGTGAAAGCTTCCATCCCTATCACCTCCGGTTTTGAAGATACTACTGAAACCTTTACCAATGCCGGCAAGATGCGCAACAAAGGAGTGGAAATGACCCTGCGCACCATCAACCTGAAAGGTCTTTTCTCTTGGGAATCTGCTTTAACGGCTACCTATAACAAGAATGAAATTCTGGACCTGAACAGCGAAACTCCGATGTTTATCAATCAGATGGGTAACTCATACGTGACTATGCTTAGAGCCGGTTATCCGATCAATGTATTCTACGGATACGTGACCGACGGACTTTTCCAAAACTGGGAGGAAGTAAACCGCCATGCCACCCAACCGGGAGCAGCTCCGGGGGATATCCGTTTCCGGGATTTGAATAACGATGGAGTCATCAACGATGAAGACCGTACCGTTATCGGTAACCCGAATCCGAACTGGTTCTTCTCTTTAAGCAATAATTTCTCTTATAAGGGATGGGAACTCTCCGTTTTCCTGCAAGGCGTATCGGGAAACAAGATTTATAATGCCAACAATGTTGACAACGAAGGAATGGCAGCCGCTTACAACCAGACCACAGCCGTATTGAACCGCTGGACGGGTGAAGGAACCAGCAACTCTATGCCCCGCGCCATTTGGGGAGACCCGAACCAGAACTGCCGTGTATCCGACAGATTTGTGGAAAACGGTTCCTATCTCCGTCTGAAGAATATCACGCTTTCGTATACACTGCCTAAAAAGTGGATGCAAAAGATTCAACTGGAAAATGCCCGCATCTCTTTCTCTTGCGAGAATGTGGCAACTATTACCGGATATTCCGGCTTTGACCCGGAAGTTGATATTAATGGCATCGACAGCAGCCGTTACCCGATTTCACGTACCTTCAGTATGGGCTTGAACTTTAACTTTTAAATCAGGAGAAAGAATATGAAAAAGATAATAACTTTGGTATTTATGTCTGCCGTGCTGGCATTGACATCGTGCAACGATTTCTTAGATAAATATCCCAAATATGGCGTCGATCCCGAGTCGGAAGTGACGAATGAGATTGCTGTGGCACTGACTACTGCCTGCTACAAGACTCTTCAGTCATCTAATATGTATAACCAGCGTATTTGGAGCCTCGACATCATCGCAGGTAACAGTGAAGTAGGAGCCGGAGGAGGTACTGACGGTTTGGAGACTGTTCAGGCTTCCAATTTCATTGCCCAGAGCGATAACGGCTTTGCCTTGTATGTATGGCGTTCTCCGTGGGTAGGGATCGGACGTTGCAACATCGTGCTTTCCAATTTGCCTTCAGCATCTGTCTCCAATGAGATAAAGACCCGTTGCATGGGTGAGGCTTATTTTCTGCGTGCACATTATTATTATATTCTGGTTCGTTTGTACGGAGGGGTGCCTTTGCGCTTGGAGCCGTTTGAACCGGGAGAATCTGCGGATATTGCCCGTAATACGGTAGATGAGGTATATGCTCAAATTCTTTCCGACTGCAAAAATGCAGTGAATATGCTTCCTCCGAAAAGCAGTTATGGAGATGCTGACAGGGGACGTGCCTGCAAAGAGGCTGCAATGGCGATGCTGGCGGATATTTACCTGACACTGGCTCCCAACCATCGCGACTATTATAATGAAGTAGTGACCTTGTGCAATAACATTGCTGCAATGGGATATGATCTGACTCAATGCAATTATGCTGATAACTTTAATGCGACGATCAATAATGGTGCAGAATCTCTCTTCGAAGTGCAATACTCCGGTAGTACGGAATATGACTTCTGGGGCGGCGATAATCAAGCATCCTGGCTGTCTACTTTCATGGGGCCTCGTAATTCGGGTATGGTAGCCGGTGCTTATGGATGGAACTTGCCTACGGAAGAGTTTGTCAAGCAATACGAGGACGGTGATTTGCGGAAAGACATCACTGTGTTGTATCAGGGTTGTCCTGCTTTTGACGGTATGGAATACAGACGTTCCTGGTCGAATACGGGTTATAACGTACGTAAGTTCCTTGTGTCGAAAACCGTCTCTCCGGAGTATAATACCAACCCCAACAACTTTGTAGTATATCGTTATGCGGATGTCTTACTGAAGAAAGCGGAAGCCTTGAATGAGCAGGGACATCCGGATCAGGCTGCCGAACCATTGAATATCGTTCGTAAGCGTGCCGGACTGACAGGGTTGCCGACCACTCTGACGCAGACCGAAATGAGAGAAAAGATTATTCACGAACGTCGGATGGAACTTGCTTTTGAGGGACATCGCTGGTTCGATATGATCCGGGTTGATAATGGAAATTATGCATTGACATTCCTGAAATCTATCGGTAAGAATAATGTGACCAAAGAACGTCTCTTGTTGCCTATTCCGCAAACGGAGATGGACTCCAATCACCTGATGACTCAAAATCCCGGTTATTAATCCGTTTTATAATCATTCATTTAGACAAATAATATGATGAAAAAATATATATATCAGTTGTTATGCTCTCTTTTCATCGGCGCAACGATGGTTGCTTGTACCGAGGATTATATGGAGACAGATAAAGGACATGATACCCTCACCCTTTCGGTGAATCAGCAGGAGTTGGTGTTGAACGAAAAGAACCATAGTCAGGAGGCGCTGGCGCTTTCATGGACTACCGGAACGAATTATGGAAGCGGTAACCGTATCTCTTATACGCTTGAACTGGCGAAAGCCGGAACGGACTTTGCGAATGCTTATTCGGTGGATTTGGGTACGGGAACGTATCAATGGACTAAGAAAGTGGAAGAACTTAACCAATTTCTGCATACGCAGTTCGGTATCGGTTATGACGTGAAGGCAGAGCTGGAAGCACGTATCACAGCCGTCGTTGCCGGAATGGAAGATCAGAAGCAGATTGCGACGACTGCCTTTACGTTGACTACTTACCAGCCGGTTACTACGACGCTTTACCTGATTGGTGATGCTACTCCGAACGGATGGAGTGCCGATAACGCAACGGCAATGGAGCGCACGGATAACGGACAGTTTACATGGACAGGAAAGCTGAATACCGGATCGTTTAAGTTTATAACGACCTTAGGAGAATTCCTGCCGTCGTACAACCGTGATGCTACTGCCGGAGAAGGACTCAAACTGACCTATCGTACATCGGGTGACCAACCGGACGAACAGTTCACAATCAGTAAAGAAGCAACTTATATCGTAAAAGCAAACCTGCTCGACTTGACGTTGACACTTACTGAAACAGAAGATATTGGCTGGAGATATGAAGAATTTTTCATTGTCGGTTCGTTTACGGGTAACAATGGTTGGGGATTTGAAGCACTGTCTAAAGATGCTGTTCAGATGAACCTGTTCCATTATGGAGCCGTGATTCCCTGGAAGGCGGACGGAGAATTTAAATTCGCTTCTGTGACAGATTTCGGTCAGGCGGATGCTTTCTTCCATCCTACTGTGGCTAATGCTCCGTACACTTCGACATCAGTAGTGCTTGGAGGTGACGATAATAAATGGCAGATGAAGGAAGCCGAATGTGGCAAACCTTATAAAGTATGGTTCTATACAGGCAAAGGAAAAGAAAAGATGCTGATGCGTCCGTTCACTCCTTACGAAGGGCTGTATCTGGTGGGTGAGGCAACTCCAAACGGATGGGATTTAGGCAATGCTACTCCGATGACGAAGAGTGCCGACAGTCCTTACATCTTTACCTGGAGCGGCACACTGAAAACAGGTGAGATGAAGATTTCCTGCGACAAGCAATCAGACTGGAACGGGGATTGGTTTATGGCGGATAAGAGCAACAAGGCTCCGACGGGAGAAGTAGAGACGGCATTGTTTGTTGTTAAGTCGGATGCGGAGTTGAGCAGTATGTATCCGGATGCAGATTTGGGTAGTTTGGATAATAAGTGGAATATTCAGGAAGCCGGTTCTTATCGGATTACGATTGACCAGTTGAAAGAGACGATTTCGATTGTGAAACAATAAAACAAGAATTCAAGATGAAGAAAATAATATATTGGGTGGCTGCTTTTCTGTGTATGGCTTGCAGTGACGATCATGGGGCGAACCAGGAGAATGGAGGAGCTTCGGGCAGTGTTACCGAAGTGACTCCGGTAACATCGGATTTAAGTGTGGACCTGTCTACGGATAAGGCTTTCTATAAACCGGGGGAGAAAGTGGTATTTACAGCAGAAGATGCGTTGCCTGCCGGAACTAAAGTTCGCTATCGTCTTTTAGGGGAGGTTGTCGGAGAAGAGTCGGTAAATGGTACGAGCTGGATATGGCAACCGCCTACTACTGATTTCAAAGGATATATGGCGGAACTGTACCGTCAGGAGAATGGTACGGATGTGATTGTCGGTACGATTGCGGTAGATGTATCCAGTGATCCGTCACGTTTTCCGCGTTATGGTTTTGTCGCTGATTTCAGTCAGGAGAAGACGGCTGAAAAGACACAGGAAGAGATGGCGTATCTGAATCGTCATCACATCAATTGGGTACAGTTTCAGGACTGGCATAATAAACATCACTGGCCGTTGGGCGGTACACGCACACAGTTGGACGAAGTATATATGGACATCGCTAACCGGGAGGTTTATACAAGTTCGGTGAAAAATTACATTGAAGCGCAGCATCGTTTCGGTATGAAGTCTATGTTTTACAATCTTTGTTTCGGGGCGTTGAAGGATGCTGCTACGGACGGGGTGAAGGAGGAATGGTATTTGTTTAAGGATGCTTCTCACACTACTAAAGACAGTCATGATTTGCCGGGCGGATGGAAAAGTAATATTTATCTGGTCGACCCTTCTAATAAGGAATGGCAGAAATATTTGAACGAAAGGAATGATGATGTATACGCGAACTTTGCCTTCGACGGCTATCAGATAGACCAGTTGGGACGACGTAGCACGCTTTACAATTACAATGGTATTCCGGTCAATCTGCGTGAGGGATATGCTTCTTTTATTGAAGCGACGAAGCAGGCTCATCCGGACAAGAGTTTGGTGATGAATGCGGTCAGCCGTTACGGTGCCCGTCAGATAGGGGAGACAGGTAAAGTTGATTTCTTCTATAATGAGGTGTGGGCGGATGAGGCTGATTTTACCAATCTGAAAGCCATTCTTTATGAAAATGGAGTCTATGGCAATTATCAGTTGAATACGGTTTTTGCAGCTTATATGAATTATAATAAAGCGGATAACCGGGGAGAATTTAATACGCCGGGTATCTTATTGACAGATGCTGTCATGTTTGCTTTGGGTGGTTCGCACCTGGAGTTGGGAGGCGATCACATGTTGTGCAAAGAGTACTTTCCGAATGAGAACCTGACAATGAGCGAGGAATTGAAAACAGCGATGGTTCGTTACTATGACTTCCTGACTTCTTATCAAAATCTGCTTCGTGACGGTGGTACGGAGAATAGTGTTTCCATGAATTGTACCAATGGCGAAATGAGATTGAATAGCTGGCCTCCTCAACAGGGATCAGTTACTACTTATGCCAAGCAGGTAGGTGGCAAGCAAGTGATACATCTTCTTAACTTTTCGCAAGCGAACAGCCTTAGCTGGAGAGATGTGGACGGTACGATGCCGGAACCGGCTCTGATTACAAAAGCAGCTTTGCAAATGAATCTGTCGGCAAAAGTGAATAAGTTGTGGGTAGCGTCGCCGGATGCACACGGAGGGGCTTTGCAGGAGTTGGCCTTTACACAGGAGAACGGGGTTGTCTCATTCACATTGCCTTCCCTGAAATATTGGACGATGATTGTGGTTGAATAAAGCGGCTGCTACAGAATAACTAAAATGATAGGTATGATGATTAGATATAGATTATGGGTATGGGTGTTGTGCCTGATATTTCCAACATGGGTTTGGGCGGAAAATACGACACGTACATGCACTTCTTTTACACAGCAGGGACGTCAGGTGACTTTTCACCTGGCGGACAGTGCCGCCTTACAATTGCAACTTTGCAGCTCTTCCGTCGTGAAAATCTGGTTCTCACCCGACGGGCAATTGCAACGAAGAAATGCTTCGTTTGCAGTGATTAATGAAGAACTGGAAGAGGTAGGAACTATTCATGTGGATGAACAGGCGGCCTGTTACGAGATATTTACTCCGAAGTTGCGTATCCGGGTGAATAAATCTCCGATGAGTCTTCAGATATTCGATAAATATCAGAAACTCCTGTTTAGTGATTATGCCGATAAAGGCCATGTCAGTGAAGGAACGAAGAAGGTGGAATATAAAGTGCTTCGTCGTGACGAGCACTTCTTCGGACTTGGTGAGAAAGCGGGAAAGATGGACCGTCGTGGCGAGTCTTATAAGATGTGGAATAGTGACAAACCTTGTTATAGTGTGGTAGAAGATCCTCTTTACAAGAGTATTCCTTTCTTTATGAGCAATTACCGGTATGGTATTTTCCTTGATAATACCTATAAGACGGAATTCAAATTCGGAACGGAAAGCCGTGATTATTACAGCTTTGAAGCGCCGAACGGGGAAATGATATATTACTTTATTTTCGGTAAAGACTATAAAGAAATCATCAGCCAATACGTCGGACTGACCGGAAAACCTATCATGCCGCCGAAATGGGCGTTGGGTTTTGCTCAATGCCGCGGTCTGTTGACAAGTGAAAAGCTAAGTCGTGAAATAGCCGAAGGTTACCGGAAACGGAGAATACCTTGTGATATTATCTATCAGGATATCGGCTGGACAGAATATTTGCAGGATTTCGAATGGCGCAAAGGAAACTATGAAAACCCTAGGAAGATGCTTTCGGATTTGAAAGAGATGGGTTTTAAGGTAGTCGTATCTCAAGACCCGGTAATTGCACAAGCCAACAAAAAACAATGGGAAGAAGCAGACCGCCTGGGCTATTTTGTAAAGGACAGTACGAACGGTAAAAGCTACGATATGCCCTGGCCGTGGGGTGGAAACTGCGGAGTGGTAGACTTCACCCTGCCTGCCGTAGCCGACTGGTGGGGAACTTATCAGCAGAAACCTATTGACGATGGTGTCTCCGGCTTCTGGACAGACATGGGCGAACCTGCCTGGAGTAACGAGGAGCAGACGGAACGCCTGGTGATGAAGCACCATCTCGGTATGCACGATGAAATCCATAACGTCTATGGCCTGACTTGGGACAAAGTGGTAAAAGAGCAATTTGAAAAGAGGAATCCGGACCGTCGTGTTTTCCAAATGACTCGTGCTGCTTATGCCGGATTGCAACGTTATACGTTCGGTTGGACGGGTGATAGCGGAAACGGAGACGATGTACTGCAAGGGTGGGGACAATTAGCCAATCAGATTCCTGTAATGCTTTCCGCCGGATTGGGATTAATCCCATTTTCTTCCTGTGATATTACCGGTTACTGTGGAGATGTTGAGGATTATCCGGCTATGGCGGAACTCTATACCCGTTGGATTCAATTCGGAGCATTTAATCCTTTGAGCCGTATTCACCACGAGGGAGATAATCCGGTGGAACCGTGGCTTTTCGGACCGGAAGCGGAAAAGAACGCGAAAGCGGCTATCGAACTGAAATATCGTTTGTTGCCGTATATCTACACTTACGCCCGCGAAGCGTATGATACAGGATTGCCTATCATGCGGCCTCTATTTCTCGAATATCCAATGGATATGGAAACGTTTTCTACGGATGCCCAATTCTTGTTCGGTCGTGAATTGTTGGTAGCCCCCGTGGTGAAGAAAGGTGCCCGCACAAAGAACGTGTACCTTCCCGAAGGTACATGGATAGACTACAACAACAAGCAGACGGTCTACACCGGAGAGCAATGGACTACCGTTGATGCTCCCTTGTCTTCTGTTCCTATGTTTGTGAAGCAAGGTTCTATCATCCCTACGATGCCGGTGATGAACTACACCCACGAGAAACCGGTATATCCACTTACTTTTGAAATCTTCCCCGCACAGGAAGATGCACAGGCAGCCTTTACTCTTTACGAAGATGAAGGAGAAAACTTAGGGTACCAGCGTGATGAATTTGTCAAAACACCGATTATTTGCAGTACTTTGGCAAATGGATATGAATTGACTGTCTCTGCCCGTGAAGGAAAAGGATACACTGTCCCCGGTCCGAGAAATCTGTTGTTCCGTATTTATTCTGCGAAAGCCCCGAAAGAGGTAACTGTCAAAGGAAAGAAGATAAAGAAAACTAAACCGGAACGTTTGGAAGAAAATCTGGAGAATGACACTGAAACTGTGGTGTGGAGTTGGGATAAAGGAACAGGTGTCTGTAGTGTGAGAATACCTGATAAAGGTGTTGGTGAAAAGATTATGATTATCTTTAAGTAGTAATTGCAGAAATCATGGGTTACTTTGCCTATGTTTTTTGCTTATATTTTCTTCATTTTGCCTATGTTTTTAGGCGGTTATTTCGTTAAATTGCCTATGTTCTTAGAATAAAATGGTATATTTGTAGCTGATTAACAATGATTTTTATGTTTGAAAGAGATATTTATAATCAGTTGCAAAAGTGGGCCGAACGTACAGGGCGTAAACCCTTGGTGTTGCGTGGTGCGCGTCAGGTAGGAAAAACGACGTTAGTTAATGAGTTTGCCCGGAACTTTGAGAATTATCTTCATTTGAATCTGGAGCGTGAAGAAGATGCGCGCCTGTTTCAGAGTACGGATAAAGTACAGGAAATAATGAAGATAGCTTGTTTTCAAAAGAATATTCTTCTGCGTGAGGGGCGGACGTTGCTATTTATAGATGAGATACAGAATGTGCCTAAGGCGGTAGCATTGTTGCGGTATTTTTATGAAGATATGCCTGATTTGTATGTTATCGCTGCCGGTTCACGTTTACAGTCATTGTTGAAAGAACGTATCTCTTTTCCGGTGGGTAGAGTAGAATATATGCAACTTTCCCCTTGTACTTTCGGAGAATATCTGACTGCTATGGGCGAGGGGCATTATCGTACTGCTATAGATGAAATAAGTTTGCCATCTGCGTTGCATGAAGAGGCAATGTCTCGTTTTCATAGATATACATTGATTGGTGGTATGCCCGAAGTAGTAGCCGATTATGCGGAGAATGGAGACTTGGTGCGTTTGAAGTCTATTTATAATTCTTTATTGAAAGGTTATAACGAGGATGTTGAAAAGTATGCACCGACCCAGTTGCAGACGTATGTCATCCGGCATATATTGCGGACGGGCTGGAACAAGGCAGGACAGACTATTAAACTGGGAAATTTTGGAGAGTCAACCTATAACTCAAAGGAAGTGCGTGAAGCTTTCAATATTTTGGAAAAAGCTTTTATACTACATTTAGTTTATCCTGTTACAGCTATGCACGCACCGGCGCTGCCTGCTCTAAAACGTGCTCCTAAATTGATGTGGCTGGATACAGGACTAGTTAATTTTGCTGCAAATATCCAAACTGAAGTTCTGCATGACCGTACGTTGATGGATACGTGGCAAGGAGCTATCGCCGAACATATTGTAGCACAACAATTGCAGGTATTACTTGATGAACAGTATATTTCCGACTTGCATTTTTGGGTACGTGACAAACAAGGCTCCAATGCCGAAACAGATTTTGTATGGCAAAAAGGAACACAAATTATTCCGGTTGAAGTGAAATGCGGAAAGAATGCGCATCTCCGTTCGTTACATTCTTTCATGGATTTGTCTGGCGGTGATTTAGCTGTCCGTATTTGGAGTGGTCCATATTCTATTGATGATGTGAAGACGGTTGCCGGAAAGAGTTTCCGATTGATAAATCTTCCTTTTTATTATTTGGGTAGTTTACCGAAGATACTTTCTTCGATTTGAATACAATGCATTTATCCTGAATTTTTCTTTCGTTTTATATGGATAATGTGTGTATTCGCACGAAACTCGTATCGAAAATGTGTAAATTATTACATTTCTGATATCAAAAATGTGATTTATGATGAGAAGCTTTTCCAGCCTGCTTGCCGGATCCGGTATTCAATACTGAATTTGAAACAAGATGGTAATTTGATTAATATTCCCCTATTTTTGGCGGATAAGACAAAAGAGCTATTGAAGGATAAAAGTTGAAATAACCTTCTTAAAAAACGATGATTCTTAAAAAAGGAATATTTAATCATTGGAAGAAGGACGTGAATTGCAGTTTGGTAAAGAAAAGCAGGGAAATGTCCTGCATTTGTAATTACGCGATTTTTATATTTCTGCTGTTTCGAAAATATACCAATCGAACTGCGGTAGATTTTTGATTATTTTTGTTATTCGGATAGTGGATGCCCGAATAACTAATCATTTTGTTATTTTTTTCTTTCCGACATATTCTGATAAACTGGAGAAAAAATGCTTCTTAATAGTCCATTTTTATCTTCCTCACCGGGAAACGATAGCTTCCCCGGTGAGGAACAAGTCGATGCACACCGAGGAACACTTCGTTGGTTTTAAAGCAATGAACGGTTTCCGAATAGAGAAAGATACATATCCTGTTTGCTTTTATGCAATATTAGGCTGTTTTTTGTATGCTCATGCAATTATTTATGCAGTTTATTTTCTAGTTCGTTACTTTCTAATTAGCTATTTCCCTGCAGAATATTAAAAATAGAACATTGAAAGCATATTGTTTAGAGAATGGAAATCGGAGGAGAGCAATGCTTTCCCGGGATTCAGTTGCTACTTGTCGGATGATCTGGTAAACTGGATGCTTGAACGAAATTCTATCAAATTGTACATGATTCTATCTTGTTTTAGAACTTGATGTCGTATTTTTGTACAATCTAAAAACATGAAACTTATGAGATGTAAAACCTTACTTCCCTTATTTCTTTTCTTAATGACAGTCTTGTCGGTTCAGGGCAAGCAAAAAGAGTTTATTCTGCAATCCGGTCAGACGGTTACGATAGCATGCTGTAACTCGGAAAAGCTAGTGGTACGCACTTCGCTGGAAATGCTCGGTCGCGATATTCGGACTGTATTGTCTGCAACCACCGAACTGAATGATAAGGTAGGGGCTATTGTGGTAGGAACTGTAGGGCAGAGTAATCTAATCAACGAAACAGGTATTGATCTTTCCGCATTAAAAAATAAAAAACAGGCTTTCCTGCTGACTGTCTCACAAGATGGAAAGCTGGTTGTAGCCGGTAGTGACAGTCATGGTACAGCTTACGGCATACTCGAAATATCCCGTTTGTTGGGTGTCTCCCCTTGGGAATGGTGGGCGGACGTGACTCCTGAAAAGAGAGAAACCTTCCGTCTTTCTTCAAAGTTCAGAGAGTTGCAATCGCCTTCTGTAGAGTATCGGGGCATCTTCATTAATGATGAAGACTGGGGACTGATGCCTTGGGGCAACCAAACTTACGAACCGTCGGATGTGAAAGGAGAAATCGGTCCGCGTACCAACGAACGTATTTTTGAGCTGCTGCTCCGTTTGCGGGCTAATACTTACTGGCCTGCTATGCACGAGTGCACCCTTCCTTTCTTTCTGACGAAAGGGAATCGGGAAATGGCGAAGAAATACGGCATTTTTGTGGGGGCTTCCCATTGCGAACCGATGGCATGTAATGCTGCCGGTGAATGGTCGAGAAGGGGAAAAGGCGTATACGATTACGTGAATAACAGTCCGGCTGTTTATAAATTTTGGGAAGATCGTGTGAAGGAAGTTGCCGGACAAGAGATACTTTACACATTAGGTATGCGTGGCGTGCACGATGGAAAGATGCAGGGTGCCAAAACGGTAGAAGAGCAGAAAGCGGTCTTGGACCGTGTACCTGCAGATCAGCGCGGGTTGCTTGAAAAGTATGTAAATAAAGAGGTTACTCAAGTGCCACAGGTCTTTATTCCTTATAAAGAGGTACTCGATATTTATCATGCGGGATTGCAAGTGCCCGAAGATGTGACACTGATGTGGTGTGATGATAACTATGGTTATATCCGCCATTTCCCCACTGCCGTTGAGCGGGCACGTAAAGGAGGTAATGGAGTTTACTATCATGTCTCTTACTGGGGACGTCCGCACGATTATTTATGGCTGGGCACCATGAGTCCTTCACTGATCTATCAGCAGATGAAACTGGCCTATGACCAGGGAATACAGAAAATGTGGATACTGAACGTCGGAGACATCAAGCCGGCCGAATATCAGATCGAACTGTTCATGGATATGGCATGGAATCTGGATAAGGTGTCTTCCGAAGGAGTGACCGTGCATCTGAAACATTGGCTGGAACGGGAACTGGGAACTTCCTGTGCAAAGGCTGTACTTCCCGTTATGCAGGAACATTATCGCTTGGCGCATATCCGCAAACCCGAATTTATGGGAAATACACGGGAGGAGGAAAATAATCCGATTTATCGGGTGGTCAAAGACCTGCCGTGGAGCGAAAGAGAGATAAACGAACGTCTGAATGCTTACGACGAACTTTCGGAAACGGTGGAGAAGGCGGCCTCTAAAGTGCCTGTCGACAGACAGAGCGCCTACTTCGAACTGGTGAAATATCCGGTACAGGCTGCGGCACAAATGAATCGCAAATTGTTATATGCCCAGTTGGCACGCCATGATAAGGTAGACTGGGAAAAGAGTGATGCCGCTTATGATAGCATTGCCGCGCTCACTCAACACTACAATTCTCTGGAGAATGGAAAATGGAACCGTATGATGGATTTCAAGCCCCGCAAGCTTCCTGTATTCAATCGTGTGGAACGAAAAGCAGCTGCAGCTCCAATGATAGCTGACCGTAAGGCAGCCTGTCAATGGAACGGGGCGGATGCTAAAAAAGGAAATGCTGTTGTCTGCGAAGGCTTGGGATATGAAGGTAAAGCCGCAGAAATAAGAAAAGGTGATGCGCTGACTTTCTATTTCGGTAATTTGAAAACGGATTTATTAGAAGTAGATATCCGGTTGCTTCCCAATCATCCGGTACAGGGTGATAAGCTGCGTATCTCGGTTTCTTTGGATGGTGCCGAGCCTGAAGTGATAGCTTATGAAACGGAGGGACGTAGCGAAGAATGGAAAGAGAATGTGCTTCGTAATCAGGCAATCCGGAAAATCGTACTCCCCGTTTCCGGCAAAAAATCACATCAACTTGTCATTAAAGCATTGGACGAGGGGGTGATACTGGATCAGATAATGCTTTATGAGGCGGGTCATAGTGATTTGCCATAATGCGGGATCGTTCTTTACGTGAAGCTTCCCGGTTGGAGTTATAACCCATCCGGATAGTTGATAATTGTCAGGCGCGTATTATATAAAGTACGTGTCGTGTGGATGCAGATAGCAAGGCAGGCTATTGACATTCCGGATTTATGAACGATAGTTTTGTGGTTAATATTTACTATTAATCCTAGCTAAAACCATTCATTCGTTTTCTTGTTTTTATAGTCTATTGAAAATAGTTTACCATTTATGCACAAACTCTTTTTTAGTTTATAATAAAAACCGTCATCGTTTATTATAAACGGGTCTGGAGTTTATTATAGACTCTCATCTGCCGTTTTAGTAGTTTCTACTTGATTTTTTGCAACAAAAAAGGCTGCAAACCCCATAAGAGTTTGTAGCCTTAAGCCTTCAGGAGATGCTTTATGTTCTAGCTTTCATAAGAACCGGCTATGTATATTGTTATGATATTATACTTCGTTAGAGTAGGACACAGGTGCTTATATGGATTTCTTTCTTTCATGTTTAGGTTTCAATTTATAGTTTTTATTATATGTTACGCAAACAAAATCTCTAATACTTATTGAACTTATCTTACGGGAAACAGCGTTATCCGTAGGGTACTACATCCATAAGGGATTAATTCGATGTCGTATTCTTTGGGTTCCGGACTATCATGATGTTGTACAAGATAAGCAATAGAACCGGTAGAATTACGGTTTTCTGTTCAGCCGGGTAGTCGGTATGCTTTGCTCCGAATAGTTATGGGAACATCTGCTGACGTCCATGGATAGGTTGCAATGTTCTTCTTTTTCTCGACGATGAAATTCTTTTCAATTTATACATATCTCGCTTCATGTCTTTAATATAGTAGAAACTCTACTTGACTAAATTCGAAGAGAGTGAATAAAAAGAGATATTTTGCTTATTTACCTGTTTTTTTCCTTCATATTACTTGTAAATAATGAAAAAAGCTATATATTTGTGGTATCTATCCGTTGTGAGCATGTTGATAACCGGGAGATAGTTATTTTAATAGTTGAATTAATTATATTAAGTAGAGTCTGTATTATAAAAGAAATAATGAATAAGAAAGTAACTTTAAAGGATATAACCATGATGCAATCCGGTATATATATGAAAACTGATTCGCAGGGTGAGGTCAGATATTTGCAGGTGAAGGATGTTGATCCGGAGAGTCGACTTGATTATACTCAAGTAGCTACGGTAATAAATACAGGAATTAATGATAAGCATTGGTTGAAAAAAGGTGATTTGCTATTTGCGGCTAAAGGAGGCTCTAATTATTGCATATTGTATGAGGGGGCAGAACGAAGTACTATAGCATCTTCATCCTTTATTATTATACGTCCCATTACTAGTGATGTATTACCGGAATTTCTTTGTTGTTTTTTAAATACGCCGTCTATTCTTGGTATGTTGAAGAGCGCAGCGGTAGGTACGGGCATTCAAGTGATTCCCCAATCGGTAATAGGAGAAATACAGCTTGATATACCATCTATAGAAGTACAGAAGCTTGTTGTAGAAATGGATCAGTTGAGAAGAGAAAGTGAATGTATTCGTAGTGAAATAAATGAACTTAAACAAAGTTTGCAGGATCAGTTGCTGATGGATTCTTTAAAATGATTGTACTATGAAAGAAAAAGCGTATTATATTGCAAATAAAGCGCGCCAAATCTTGGGTGGAACGCTTTCTGCCAATCAGTGTAGGGATTATGTATTGGCTTTGCTATTTCTGAAGTCTGCAAGTGAATATTATAAGTCTAATGATTCTTTTCAACAAGACGATAACAAACTTACTCTACACTTATTGGTGTCCGAGCGTAGTTCTTTTGATTATCTATGTAAAGCGCTTGATTCACCGGATCTTGGTAGATTGATAAATATGGCTCTTTATGAATTGGAGCAGGCAAATGGGTTCGTAACTGAAGGTTATGAAATCAATAAAGCTATTGATTTTGAAAGTAATATATTAGGAGAAGCAAACACGCGATCGAGTAAATTGCGTGGACTCCTTCAACTTTTTCAAGAAGTCAGGTTGACTGATGCTATCGGGCAGTTGATAGATGTTGGTGATTTATATAATCAGTTATTATATATTTTTGCTGAAGAGGCGGGGAAAAAGATAAATAATGTACTTGCTCCTACAGAGGTAGTTAGTTTGATCACGAAACTAATAGATGGCAATAGAAAAAATGCTTGTTTGTGCGATCCGGCTTCTGGTAGTGGTACTCTGTTGATTGAGGTCGGTAAAAAAATGGGGATCAGGGGTACTGATATCTATGGGCAGGAAGTGAATTGGAATTTGTATGCATTGACAAAAATGAATCTGATGCTGAATGGCTTCAAGGGTGCGACTTTTCTTTGGGGAGATAGTCTTCGTAGTCCTAAATTATTGGATCATGGAGGGTTGAAAAAGTTTGATATTGTTGTTTCTGTACCTCCATTTGCAGATAAGTGGGCATCTGAGGAAGCTTATGATGATTTTTACAGACGCTTTAAATATGGTATTCCTCCTAAAAGTCAAGTTACATGGGCATATATAAGTCATATTTTGGCAAGTTTGCGGAATGATGGACAAGCTGTTGTAGTAGTGCCGGTAGGTGTTCTGTTCCGAAATACTGAAAGCAAGATACGAGAGCAGATTATTGAATACAATCTACTTGAGGCGGTTATTGAATTGCCGTCGAATCTATTTCATGGAACGGCTATTTCTACGGCAATTCTCGTATTCAGAAAAGAAAGAATGAGGACGCAAACTTTATTCGTTGACGCACGGAAGGGGTATATTTCGAATAAAGGTCTTTATAAACTTTCTGATAAAGTATTGGAACAACTTCCGAATATATATAAGAAGTTTCTTATCGGAGAAGAGGTGGGGGGAGAAAAAAACGGTTGTCCGGTCTATGTTGCTACGCAGGATGAGATACGGCATAACAAATATGACTTGAAAGTAATTAAATATGTGGAGGATAAGATTGAAAGAAAGGAGATTGATGTAAAAGATGCTTTACGAAAAATTGATGAATTGGAAGAGCGGCTAACGTATATTGATAAGCAATTCAAAGATTGTGCATGGCGATTGAGGGAACTGACTAAAGAATAGTAATTATGAAAAAAAGACACAGACATATGATAGAAATTGTAGTTACAACAGTCACAATTCTAGCGGGAGTGGTTACTTTGCTTTCATATTTCTCGAAAGAAAAAGTCAGAGTGACGGTTTGCTGTACAGAGAGTACATTGCTGACGCAAAAACCTAAAATACCGGGGATTACTGTCTTTGTACAGTATGAAGATACGATACTGGTTGAAAATCTTTGGAGAATATGTTATACGTTAGAGAATACGGGAAATAAGAATATTATTGGGGAAGGTGCCCAATCTTCTTTAGTAGTTAAAGGGGGTGGCCTTCCATTATATACGAGAAATATAAAAAAGATGATTCAATTATCAGCCACGGAAAATAACATGGTAGAACTGAGAGATAATATGCTACATTTTAAACAGTGGCTGCCGGATGAGTGTATCACAATCGAAGCTTTGGTGGAAAGCTCAGGTGAGAATCCTGAATTATATATTGATGAACATGACATTATTAACTCTAAAGTAATTTTTAAGAATAGTACTAATAGATGAATATAAAATAAATGAAACCATGAAAAAGATTTGCCTTCTTCTCTTTTTGCTTTGTGCTTGCATTGCTCAAGCACAAAATGCTTATCGCACAAACAAAGATATATCTTATGTCTCTGGCTCCGAAACGGATACCTATCGTCTGGAACGTTGTAAACTGGATATTTATTATCCTGAAAACAAGAAGGATTTCTCAACTATCGTCTGGTTTCACGGTGGTGGTATGGAAGGTGGAAATAAATTTATTCCCAAAGAATTGAGAGAACAAGGGTTTGCAGTAGTGGCGGTGAATTACCGTTTGAGTCCGAAAGCAAAGAATCCGGCTTACATCGAAGATGCGGCTGAAGCTGTGGCATGGGTTTTCAAGAATATTGAGAAGTATGGTGGTCGTAAGGATCACATTTTTGTTTCCGGTCATTCAGCGGGAGGCTATCTTTCGTTGATTCTGGCAATGGATAAAAAGTACATGGCAGCATATGGAGCAGATGCCGATAGTGTAGCTGCTTATCTTCCGGTGAGTGGTCAGACGGTGACACATTTCACTATTCGTAAGGAACGCGGTTTGCCTGACGGTATTCCGGTGGTTGATGAGTATGCTCCGGTAAATAAGGCTCGTAAGGAAACAGCTCCTCTCGTGTTGATTACGGGGGACAAGCATCTGGAGATGGCGGCAAGATATGAAGAAAATGCGTTGTTGGAAGCTGTCTTGAAAAGTATAGGTAACAAGAAAGTGACTTTGTACGAAATGCAAGGATTCGATCATGGGCAAGTACTCGGCCCGGCATGTTATCTGATTGCAGATTATGTGAAGAGATTCAAATAATATAGTTATAAATAAGAATAGATTGGAAGATGAAAACACGCAGTGATGCTTTTCAGTTTGAGAAAGAATTGGATTGGGAGAAACCGGCTCCGGGAATCCGTCGCCAGATAATGGGGTATGACGGGCAACTGATGATGGTGAAAGTGGAATTTGAGAAAGGTGCCGTCGGTTCTATGCATCAACATTATCATAGCCAGGCTACTTATGTTGCAAGCGGTAAGTTTGAATTGACCATTGGAGATCGGAAAGAAATTCTTTCTACAGGTGATGGTTATTATGTGGAACCTGACCAGCCTCATGGATGTGTTTGTCTGGAAGCAGGTGTATTGATTGATACATTCAGCCCTATGAGAGCTGATTTCTTAATATAATATCTGGCAGGAAGTCAGATATATGTGGTATGAATTTACCACATATATGGTATTTACCCTGAACAGAATCCGCACTATCTTTGTCATATATTAAAACAAGAGAAATTTAAAACAGATATATATGGAAAAGATAGCAAGAAAATTGACGGATTTGGTGGGTAACACTCCGTTATTGGAACTTAGTAACTATAATACAAGTAACGACCTGAAAGCTCGTCTGATTGTAAAGATTGAATCTTTCAATCCCGCAGGAAGCGTGAAGGACCGCATAGCATTGGCTATGATTGAGGATGCAGAAACGAAAGGAATTTTGTATCCCGGAGCGACTATCATTGAACCGACCAGCGGGAATACCGGTGTGGGATTGGCTTTTGTTTCAGCTGCTAAAGGCTATAAACTGATTCTGACGATGCCCGATACCATGAGTATCGAACGGCGTAATCTTCTGAAAGCTTTAGGTGCGGAATTAGTATTGACTCCTGGTGCAGATGGTATGAAAGGAGCCATTGCCAAAGCTGAAGAACTGAAAGCGGTCACTCCGGGGGCAGTCATCTTGCAACAATTTGAGAATCCTGCTAACCCCGCCATGCATTTACGAACTACTGGTCTGGAAATATGGAGAGATACCGAGGGGAAAGTCGATATCTTTGTAGCCGGAGTAGGTACTGGCGGGACAGTTAGCGGTGTAGGTGAAGCGCTGAAGATGCGTGATCCGAGTATAAAGATCGTGGCAGTAGAACCTTCTGATTCTCCGGTACTCTCGGGAGGAAAACCAGGGCCGCATAAGATTCAGGGAATTGGTGCAGGGTTTGTTCCTAAAACGTACAAGGCTTCTATCGTAGATGAGATTATTCAGGTGCAGAATGACGATGCCATTCGTACGAGTCGTGAATTAGCCAAACAGGAAGGTTTGTTGGTAGGCATATCTTCAGGCGCAGCCGTATATGCTGCTACGGAACTGGCGAAGCGACCGGAAAATGCCGGGAAAATGATTGTTGCATTATTACCCGATACAGGTGAACGTTATTTATCTACCATTTTGTATGCTTTTGAGGAATATCCTTTGTAAAGATGAACTAATTTATGGCATGAGGATGGATGTGTCAAAACTAATATTTGATAAATAATTCATCCTCATGTATTTCGTTCCATTATTTTATAAGACGTTCGCTAATTCTTATTAAAACTACTGTAATAATCTCGTATGATATACCAAGCTTTTTTACGGTATCCTTGATCGGATACTAAGCCTTTGCGATTCCATTCACCTCCTTGATTGGGGTGAAAGCGAAAAGGAGAGCGAAAATCAAATAAGATCCATGGAGATATTCCGCGTAGATTAGGAATATGGCTGAACATTTTTAAATTATCCAGATATAATTGCGTCTGATAATCTTCACTCCATGAACTTTTGATATCAACTTTGCCTTTTTTCCCATACAACGCTTCCCCTCCGAATTCTGATATAATGAGAGGTTGTCCAGATGCGATATTCCATTTTACCTGCTCAGGTTTGGCAGGCCAATTGTGATACCATCCCATATATTTATTGATTGCAACCACATCCAGTTCTTTTATGAATGGATCTTTCATCTCGAAGGCTTTTGTTTCTTGATTATACCTTGCCAGATCAAATGCGGCAGTAATGAGTCTGGTAGTATCCAATTCATGGCAACAATTAATTAAATATCTGAGGAATTGGTTACGAGGTTCGGAAGTGGCTGTTTCGTTGGCAACTCCCCAAAATATAAGAGCACATCGGTTCTTATCACGCATGATCATTTCCTTAATCATTGTACCGGCTTTATTTTTGGTTTGTTCATTACCAAAGTCTATTCCTTGCCAGATAGGAATTTCTTCCCATAAAAGAAACCCCATTTTTTCAGCGTTTCTTACGATGTATTCGTTTTGGGGATAATGAGCTAAACGAATCATGTTAGCTCCTAATGCTTTTGCTTCCGATAATAGCATGATTGCATCGCTTTCTGAAAAAGCGCGTCCTTTGCGTTGTGGTATTTCTTCATGGAAGCTTATACTTCGCATGAAGATGGGGGCGCCATTTAGATAAACATCTTCTTCTTTCACATAGATATTACGAAATCCAATCTTTTCTTCTATTTTATCGGAATCGGATGAAATAACGACTGTATATAGTTTGGGAGATTCGGGTGACCAACGTTGTAACTTTCGGGTTGTGAAAGAGAGTTGTGCGCTACCTGAAAGATCTGTTACTAATTCTTTTCTTACTTTCAGTTCCGGTATTTCAAGTATTATTTTCTGCCCCTCTTTTTTATCTGACAAAGAAATATGCGCATTGATTTTATCAGAATTGAATTTATCCAACTGGATAAAATAATCTTTAATATACTTTTGAGGAACTGTTACAAGCATGACATCTCTTGTAATTCCTCCATAATTCCACCAGTCGAAAGACATGGCGGGTATTGCATCTTTGGTTCGGGTGTTATTCACTGCTACAGCCAGAAAATTATCATTCTCTTTAACTTTATCAGTTATATCTATTTGAAAAGGAGTGAACCCTCCTTCGTGCTGACCTATTTCATTCCCGTTTAGGTACACTTTACAACGATAACTGACTGCATTGAAGTATAATAACAATCTTTCGTTTTCCTTTTTCTTGATGTCCAAATGGCGAGCATACCAAACTGTTCCTTCATAAAATTTAAGTTCGGGAATCTGAGAGTTCCAGTCGGAAGGAACGTTCAAAATTAAACCTTCCTCAAATGAGTATTCATAAAAATCAGTTTTACCCACAGGCTTTTTATTCTTAAACATACCCATTCGGATGCCTTGGTCATAAGGGTCTATGATTGCATTCCATTTGCCATTCAGTAGTTGGTAGTTGCGTCCATAGACATTTGCGATAAGCTCCTGAGACCGACAGTTTTGACTTACCAGGATGAGTGACAATAACGTCAGGATGATGTGTTTTTTAGTTCTCATAAATGTTATTTATTTCAGTTATTATGTTGTATATCTGAATGAAGTCAGGCTATTTGTTGGAAGATATTCGTGTCTCCAGTAATTCAAAAGAGGTAGCCCGTAGGTTGTCGGAACTATTACCTGCAAATAGTTTAAACTCGCCGGGTTCAGTAATGAATACTTTTTCATGGCTGTAAAATGAAAGATCTTCCGTAAACAGAATGAATTCGACAATCTTTTCTTCTTTAGGTGCTAATTCTACTTGTCGGATGCCGCAAAGCTCTATGAGAGGACGTGTAATGGAACTTACGACGTCTTGTAAATAGAGTTGTACGGTTTCTATTCCTTTATATTTTCCGTTATTTCTGACTTTTACTTTTACCTTAATAGGTTCGTTAAAAAAATATTTCTCTTTCTCAAGTACTGGGGTGTCTATTTCAAATTGTGTGTAGCTTAGTCCGAAACCAAAGGGGT
This sequence comes from Bacteroides ovatus, assembly GCF_001314995.1. Classification (NCBI taxonomy): domain Bacteria; kingdom Pseudomonadati; phylum Bacteroidota; class Bacteroidia; order Bacteroidales; family Bacteroidaceae; genus Bacteroides; species Bacteroides ovatus. The sequence goes on along the minus strand of NZ_CP012938.1, from coordinate 3,965,788 downwards.
AGGCAGGCAAAGCTGTTTCGTCACAGTATCCGCTGACATATAGATTATTGGGAACCCAAGGTCTTCCGGTTCGCTTCTGGTTATAATAAATAGGACATTGACCTACTTGTTTGGGAAAAGTAACCGGTAGCTTTCCGGAAGGATTATATTTTCCGGTGAGTATATCTGCAACAGAGTTCCCTGCTTCGGATCCCAACCACCAAGTCATTAGTATGGCATCGGCATAAGGTTCCATATCTGAGAAAATCAATGGTCGTCCTCCCATTATGAGTGCTACAACCGGTTTGTTGCTTTTTTCTTTTAATTGTTTTACTAGCAACTGTTGATTTCTGTGGATATTGATATCCACTTTTGACCTTGCTTCTCCTGATTCCATTGCTCTTTCTCCTACCGCTACAATAATCATGTCGAAGCGGTCTAATGCCGGTAATGGTTTGAGTTCATTATTTTCCAAATCATATCCTTCGATATAACTTATTTGTGCGTGTGGGATAGCATTACGTAAACCCTCATCGACTGTAACAACCTCTTTTTCGTCTCCTACTGCTTTCCAATTGCCTAACATATCTTTGGAGGCTTTGTTGAGAGGACCGATTAGTGCGATGTTGGATATATGCGGCTGGATAGGAAGGACTTGATTGTTTTTGAGAAGGACGATTGACTTGCTTCCCATCAGGCGTGCTGATTTTCGATGTTCGTTGATTATCTTTTTATCACTTAGTTCCTGATATCTGTTGTTGTAACAATAAGGGTCGTCAAACAGCCCTAATTCGTATTTCAATGTCAGTATTCGTCTTACGGCATTATCTATCAGGTTTACATCTACTTGGCCTTCGTTTACAAGGTCGACCAGATTTCTTTTATAAGACATGGAGTGCATATCCATATCACATCCTGCTATGACGGCAATTCTGGTAGCATCTTTGTTGTCTTTGCCCATTCCGTGTCGGGCAATTTCTCCAATGGAACCCCAATCGCTTACGGTAAAACCTTTAAATCCCCATTTTTCTTTTAATAGCTCACTTTGAAGATATTTGTGGGCAGTAGCCGGAATACCGTTTATTTCATTGAATCCTGTCATTAACGTAGCTACACCGGCTTTTACAGCACTATGAAAGGGAGGGAGATATACTTGATGGAGTGTAGCATCCGAAATATCGGCTTCCGCGTAGTCTTTTCCGGCGAGGGCAGCACCGTATGCAGCTAAATGTTTGGCACAGGCAAGAACAGTATTCTGTCGGGAATAGTCTGTTCCCTGAAAGCCTTCTATGCGCGCTTTGGCTACCTGGCTTCCGTACCATGTATCTTCGCCTGCACCTTCCATACCTCTTCCCCAACGGGCATCTCTGGCTATATCTACCATTGGCGCAAAGGTCCAGTGAATACCGTATGCTGACGTTTCGGAAGCGGCTATCCGGGCGGTCTTCTTTATCATTTTCAGGTCAAAACTGGCAGCTTCTCCTAATGGAATAGGGAAGATAGTCCTCATCCCATGCACAACATCCAAACCAAATATCAAAGGAATCTTGAGGCGTGATTGCATAGCCAAATCCTGATACTGTCTGGCACGTTCTACCGTAATGATGTTGAACATCGAACCGACCATTCCCTTTTTTATTTCTTCTACATGATTTTGGTTTTTGATGGTAGGACCTGTCTGGAGTTTGTCATTGGAGTATTGGATCATCTGTCCGACTTTCTCTTCCAACGTCATTTGTTGAAGAAGAGAATCTACTTTCCGGCTATAATCTTTTTTTATAGGTTGTGCCGATAAGTCATTCAGCAATATGCTGTAATTAATAAGTAGTAGGATATAAACAATATACTTTCTCATTTTATTTTTTGATTGAATGGTGATTATGATTTTCCGTAATGATGCTTACAAAAGTAGGGCTTATAAACATAGGTAAGAAAGGCGTGCGTCTCAAAAACTTGCGGAATCGTCTCATACCCGAAATTTAGCCTTGCAACGCTTGTTAGCAAGGAATGAAATGTATAGTTTTGCTCTCAATCATTTAAAACCAAGTTATAAGAATAAATATGAAAAACATTACATTAATTTCTCTATTTCTGTTTTCGGCTACTTTGGGATGGAGCCAGAAACGCTATGAAGTATTCTCTCCTGACAAACAACTGAAGGTGTCTGTAAAAACGGGGAATGTTCTTTCTTATGCATTGTTACATAAAGGCGATACTTTGATTTATCCTTCTTCTATTTCTATGATATTGGGAGACGGAGAGGTGTGGGGACCAAACTCAAAAGTACGGTCTGTGCGTAATAATACGGTGAATAAGACGATAGCTTCTCCTTTTTATAAACGTGCTGCCGTTACTGACCATTTCAATGAGATGACACTGGTTTTTAAGAATGGTTTTAACCTTATTTTCAGGATGTATAATGAAGGTATGGCCTATCGTTTTGTATCGAGCGGGGATAAGCCTTTTACGGTAGTGTCGGAAGAAGCGCGTTTTCATTTCCAGACAGACCGGAATGCTTACATACCGTATGTCCGTACTAAAAGCGAAGACCGTGAGAAGCAGTTCTTTAATTCATTTGAAAATATATATACTTATGAGGCCATTAGCCGGATGAATCCTCATAAACTGTTATTTTCTCCTATGGTTGTTGAGACGGGTGATAATCGTAAATTATGTATTGCTGAGGCTGATTTGGAACAATATCCCGGTATGTTTCTGGTTAAAACGAAAGATCGGAACGCATTGGAGGGAGTATATGCTCCTTATCCCAAGGAGAAAAAGCAAGGAGGATATAATTCCTTGCAGGAAGTGATACAAGTGCGCGAACCTTATATCGCTAGTTGTCAGGCTAATGCTGTATTTCCCTGGCGTATTGTTGTCGTTTCCGAGAATGATAAAGAGTTGGCAGATAATGATATGGTCTATAAGCTTGCTGCTCCTTCGCGCGTGAAGGATATATCATGGATACGTCCGGGAAAAGTTGCCTGGGAATGGTGGAATGCCTGGAATTTGAAAGGAGTTGATTTTAAGACCGGAGTGAATAATGAAACTTATATGGCATATATTGATTTTGCTTCTCGTCATGGCGTTGAATATGTAATTCTGGATGAAGGATGGGCTGTGAATTTGAAGGCAGACCTTTTTCAGGTAGTACCGGAAGTTGATTTGAAGAAACTGATAAATTATGCCGCTTCCCGTAATGTCGGGTTAATTTTATGGGCGGGATATTATGCCTTTAATCGTGATTTGGAGAAAGTCTGCAAGCATTATTCCGAGTTAGGAATAAAAGGTTTTAAGGTTGATTTTATGGACAGGGATGACCAGCCGATGGTTGAATTTTACTATAAAGCGGCGGAGATTGCTGCAAAACATCGGTTATTGCTGGATTTTCATGGAGCTTATAAGCCGACAGGACTAAACCGCACTTATCCGAATGTGCTTAATTTTGAGGGAGTGCATGGGCTTGAACAATTAAAGTTTACTAGTAATAATATAGATCAGGTGACTTATGATGTGACTATTCCGTTTATCCGTATGCTTGCCGGACCTATGGATTATACGCAAGGTGCCATGCGTAACGCAAATAAAAAGAATTTCCGCTATATTACTGAGGAGCCGATGAGTCAAGGCACTCGTTGTCGTCAGTTGGCGGAGTATGTAGTTTTTGAATCTCCTTTGAATATGCTGTGTGACAGTCCTTCTATGTATGAGCGCGAAGCGGAATGTACGAGTTTTATAACTTCGATCCCCACTGTATGGGATCATACAATATCTTTGGATGGGGCTATCGGGAAATATGTGGCAATTGCCCGTAAGAAAGGAAAAGACTGGTATGTGGGAGCAATGACTAATTGGGATGAACGCACGTTGACACTTGACTTGTCGTTTGTCGGTGAAGGTGCGTTTGCGGCGGAAGTCTATCGTGATGGAGCAAATGCTCACAGAGTAGCATCCGACTATGTAAAAGAAGTGATTGATATTCCTGCAGACAGGAAACTGAAGATATCTATGGCGCCAGGTGGAGGTTGCGCAATGAAAATCTATAAAAAACCGTAGTTATCAATGGAAAGACGGAATAATATTCTTTTAAAGGTCCTTTTGTGGCCGTTTATATATATCGGTATGCTATTTTGCTTAGGCAACCATTCCATATATGCTAAGGAGACTTGTAGGATTGAAACTGCAAGTTATATTCTTCAAGCATCCGGTTTTGACGAAATATTTGTTATGAATAAACAATCGGAAAAGCTTGTCCGGTTGGGAAGTATGAGGTTGGGATGGTCACCGGCGATTGTTCCGGAAGCGTGTACTTATGAAATGGTGAAGGAGGATGGTTGTCAGGCTATTCGTGCTCATTTTACGTTTCCTGAAAGAGATGACAGTGGAAGGAAAATTCCGGAGACGCTGGTTCTTACGGGTACTTATATAGCACGTCCTTCTGCGGTAGATGTCCATTATACTGTTAGTGGGATGCCCGAAGGATATGTAGAAAAGAAATGGGGCGGTTCCCAATTCCGTTTCGTTTTATTAGGGGAGCGGAGCTTGGAACTGCCTGTAGCGAAAACTGGTCTTTGGCAACGTCATTCTGAAGGTGGGCTTCCCATTGAAGAGTTTGATGCAAAATTTGTTCCTTTTCGGAACGGCAATTATAAGATATGTTTGGCGTATAACAAAGGTAATTCTGCTAATCTTAATTGGAAAGACGAGGGATTCAGACATACAGTATTTACTGAGAAAAGTCTACAGGGAGAAAAGGTTCTGGATACTCGCTTTTCTGTTGTGATTGCTTCGGCAGACGAATCTTACGAGGTCATCAGCTCACGATGGCACGGGCGTCCGTTTGCACTGACTCTGACTACAGATAAAACCTACAACTGGTGGGAAGACGCCTTGGAGACTTTGGAAGTGAATGTTAACGTAACCAATACAGCTCAAGAAAAAAAGAACTTTAGGTTAAATTATTGGGTACGTGATTTTAAGGGCAATGTAGTTGTCAGACAGAGCGAAGCTTTGGTATTAGCTAGCGGAGAGTGTGTTGTTCGGCCTGTCCGGTTCAGGTCGGAGCAAGAACGGGATTTGTTTTTTGTAGAAGCCTCTCTGGTCGACAATGAGGGGCGTGAGCAAGTTTTTTCCAGAACTAATATTTGCGTATTGCCTCCTCATAAGTTTTTTTCTTCTCCTGAGAAAAGCATTATGGGGCTTTCTGCCTATTGGGAGATTCCTGATTTGGATAATTTGAGCCGCTTGTTGCAGAGAATGGGAGTAAAATGGTTGCGGAATGGAGATACGGCAAATTTTCCTTCTATATGGGCGATGTTCCATAATAATGTTAATTGGAAAAAGGAATGGGACGAACAGATGCGTAAAAGAACGGTTCGTGCTTGTCTTGAAAAAATGGTTTGCAATGGCAATAGGATATGGGAGTTTGGCAATGAAATCAACATGGATAATGCAGGTATTGCCGTAAGCAAAGATGGCATCGGAGGCGCTGTGTTGCTTGAACCTTATGTGGCGTGGCTGAAAACAATTCGCCGGGTGCAGCAGGAAAAACCGGAATGGCAGGCAATTAAACTGATTTCATTTGGCATGGCAGGTTGGGATGAAATATTTATGAATAAGTTGGTAGAGGTTGGTGGTTGGGACTTGTTGGATGGCATTGCATTGCATCCGGGTAGAGGAAATTATACTCCTGATTATCCTGTAGTTACTCCGTGGAAAAAATATCAGAAACCGGTTAAAGGATATCCTTATTGGAATTATTACGCTTCCATTCGATTGGCAAATGATTTTATAAAGAAGCATGGCGGAAATAAGGAACTGTATTTGACGGAGGTTTATGCGTTGGATTATCCCAATCATTCATGGAACGACACTCCTCGTGGTTCTGCCGAGAATGTAGTCTTGTCGTATGTATTGGCAGCGGCGGAAGGAGTGAAGAATGCTCTTTATTACCAATTGTTTAATTCAGTTTGGTTCGACCAACTGGGAGTGAATGCCGGCAACCGGGAGTATTTCTTCGGTCTTATCAACAGAGATCTTAGCTTTAAGCCTTCACTGATGGCTTATTGCACGATTGCCGAAGCACTGGACGGGGCAACATGCAAGGGATGGATTAAATTCCCAGATGAGAACAGCCATCATAGAGGATTGCTGTTCGACACTCCCAGCGGGGCGATGGCCGTCCTTTGGAATAGAGCGGAAGGGTTTATCCAGAAACACAATGCCCTGTCTCCAGAACCTTGGGTGGATACATGGCGTGTGCACACGGAGTTGGAACTCCCTGCTGCCGGAGAAAGTCTGAAGTTGGTGAACGTCATTGGACAGAAAATACGGTTGAGAGCTCCTGATCATAAGGCAACCATATCATTGACCGGGGCACCTGTCATCGTATATGGAATAGATACCGCAAGACTCAACCTTTACACTGTTGATTGATTCTTTCTTTGAGGTCTTTTGAAGTTTCTACTATAAAGAGGCATTTCGAAGGTTCATAGGTTTCACATTAGCCCGGATGATTGTGAATCGGTGTTTTATGGTGATTGGAAACGTAAAAGATGAGATAAATCGCTCTTCACCTCCTTCACATTGTACCGGTAAGCGTCTCCGCGCTGCCGTCTTGTTTTACCGCTCCCTGCAAACGATTTTTCATTTTCATTTCTCATATTCTCATTCATCAATCATAAGTAGCAGAAAGCTAATAGAATAGACTATGAGAAATGATTTCTAAAACAGCATTTCTCATAGTTTTTCCGTCAAATACCCCCGATTTTACCCTGTTTCTCATACTTGTTGGATTCATTTCTCATAGTGTCTTTCCTGCCAACCTATAACAAGAATAAAGAAACAACTAGTCAACCATTATCAGAGAAGTACATATTCTCTTTGTCCCATATATTATGGGAAAGTATTCTCTGATATTATGGGAATTTGTTCCCACAAAATAAGAGAATCTTTTCCCATAATATTAGAGAATACTTTCCCACAATATGTGGGACAATCGGAACTTGCTTGTCTTCCACCAGAAAAAGGGAGAAGATAGTATTCGACTATAAGAAATACCTTGAAAATGCCACCTGAATACCCACCCGGACAAGTCATGGGTGCGACATGAAGTCGCATAGATAATTGTTGGAATGATACTTACGGGTATCAGCTTTAACCCGCTGTTCCGTCAGCGGTAGCCTACCGACCGATGCACCTTAATGTTGTATTAAGCGGTCGGGACGAAGTACACTTTCGCAAGACAAGACAGAACCGTGAGGGGAAGTCAAGTACGGTTAGTATCATACCGTAGAGTGGCGAGGCTGGATAGTATGGTTAGCGCAAGCGAACTGTTAGTAAACTTCGTAATGTCACGAAAGAGTGTAAGATACTGGCACACTCTACCCAAAAGGGAAGCGGTCGGTTAATCCTCTCCATGGTAGGATTACACGGATATAAGCACCGCCGGAGGATGAGACAGAACCTAACCTATTCGTTAGTTATCTATGTGGAACATGGTAAGCCTGTATATCTCCTGTCATGTAAAAATGACAGGTAAGCTGACAGCAATGAAGGCCGAATGGTGTGCAGGTATAAGATAACAGAAAAAGCGAACGCCGTTCTGTAATGGAGCGGATACGGATTGAACCGACATCACGGGCTGATGTGGGCGACATCATCCGACACGAAAGTGGGCAGACTTCTGTGACGACATTAGGTAGGCAATCAAACCGAATGTTGTCAAATGGTGATTCTTTACAATTAACTTTTAGAACTTTCAAAAGGAGGAAAGCAAATGAACGAAAACAAGACATCGTGTGCGCCTGCTGACAATCAGCAAACACTTTGGGACAGAATAGACTGGACTAAAGCGGAGTTGGCTGTCAGAAAGCTACAAGCACGAATTGTAAAGGCTCAGAAGGAAGGCAGATACAACAAGGTGAAAGCCTTGCAGTGGACGCTGACCCACTCTTTTTACGCAAAAGCCTTAGCCGTAAAGAGAATTACTTCTAACGGAGGTGGCAACACCCCCGGAGTGGACATGGAAACATGGGAGAAACCCGAAGCAAAAACACAAGCGATAAGCGAACTCAAACGCAGAGGCTACCAGCCGAAGCCATTGAGAAGAGTCCACATCAAAAAGAGTAATGGCAAACTGCGACCGTTGGGAATACCGACAATGAAAGACAGAGCCATGCAAGCACTCTACCTTATGGCATTAGAACCAGTGTCGGAAACAACAGCCGACTCACGTTCATACGGTTTCCGCAAGGAACGCCGCTGTATGGACGCGGTAATGCAATGCCATAACATTCTCCGAAAAGGCTATTCTCCCGAATGGATTTTGGAGGGTGACATCAAAGGGTGCTTCGACCATATCAGCCACGAATGGCTGCTTGCCAACATCCCTATGGACAAGGCAATACTCCGAAAATGGCTGAAATGCGGCTATGTCTTCAACAAACAGATGTTCCCGACAGAGGAGGGAACGCCACAAGGTGGCATTATCTCTCCCACGCTTGCCAATATGACATTGGACGGATTGCAGAAAGTCCTTGCAGAGAAATATAAGCGAGTTAGAATCAAAGGCAAGTTATATTCGCCAATGGTGAATCTTGTCCGCTATGCTGATGACTTTATAATTACCTGCGAGAACCGTGAAACACTTGAAAAGGAAATCAAACCATTGGTAGCCGACTTTATGTCTGAAAGAGGTCTGACCCTATCGGAAGAAAAGACGGTGATAACCAACATTCGTGACGGTTTCGATTTTCTCGGGTTCAATATCCGCAAATACGGCAATGAAATATTGACCAAGCCGACCAAGAAAGCCGAAAAACGTTTTATGGAAAATATCCGTAAGGTGACAAAAGGCCATAAAGGTTGTAAGCAGGAGTCGTTAATCAGGATGTTGAACGCTAAAATCCGAGGATGGGGAGCATATTATCAGCATGGGGCGACACGTGATTCATTTCACAGAATCGACCATCAGATATTTCTCGCCTTGTGGCAGTGGGCTAAACGCCGTCACTCCAAGAAGGGGAAACGGTGGATAAAAGACCGCTATTGGCACAATATCCGAGGGAACAGTTGGACTTTCGCCGCTAAGTTCAAGAAATCAAACGGCAAAGAAGACCAACTCACCTTGTTGAAACTGGCATCTTCGTTTCCTTTTCTGCAATATACGCAGATAAAGGGGGACATGAATCCGTTTGACGCAGACTGCCGCCTGTACTTCAATAAAAGAATGAAGTCAAAGATGCTTGTGACGCTGAAAGGACGTAAATCCCTGCTTTACCTATGGGAAAAGCAAGGTCGGAAATGTCCGATATGTGGTGAACCGATTGACACGCATAAGGCATGGAATGTAATGCCGACCGTACAAGACGGACGGAAATGCAATCTGTTGGTTCATGATGAATGTTTCAAATTATCCCGTAAAAACAATGGAAACAAGAAGTAGGATGAGCCGGTCTCTGCACACGAACAGAGACTTTGAAAAGCTTGAGCCGTATGAGGGGAAACCCTCACGTACGGTTCTGAGGGGGGAAGAGGGCAGTAATGCCCTTGACCTACCCGATAATACAGAAAGAAGCATATGCTCCCTATATTAAGCGAATTAAAAGATGAACTGTTGCAAATACAGACGAAAAAGACAACCCTGCCCAAAAGTAATTTGAGCAAGGCGGTCAATTATACCCTGAATGAATATCCGGCATTGTGCAATTATGTGCTCAAACCGGACTACAAGCTGGATAACGAGATAGAAAGGTTAAACAGGTATATCAGTTTAAGTAGAAAGAACTCGCTATTCTGCGGAAGTCATCAAGGGGCAAAGAGAGCGGCGCTGATATATTCATTGGCGTGCTCATGCAGACTTAACGGGATAAACACATTCGACTACTTCAAAGACATACTTAACAGATTTATTGGGATTAAACCAAACACTGACAAAAAGGTGCTAAGGGAACTGTTACCGGACAAATGGAGAAAGTAACGGCAACGCGGAGACGCTTACAGCTTAACTGCGTTAAATCAGGATTTTCCGTATTGTTCTTTGTATTTTTTAGGAGATATCCCGTATATACTTTTGAAGAAATCGCTGAAATGGCTGTAACTGCCGAATCCGACTTGTATTGCGATTTCGGTGGCAGTCAGTTGTGAGTTGCGTAATAATTCGGAAGCACATTCCAAACGTATATTTCTTATCATTTCCGCTGGTGATAAGGTAGTGATTGCTTTGACTTTCCTATATAAATTGGCCCGGCTTATAGCTAGTTCTTTACAAAGTTGGTCAATGTTGAAATCTGGATTAGAGATGTTTTCTTTGACAATGGCAATGTATTTATCAACAAAAGCTTTATCTATAGATTCTACTTCTATGCCGGCACTCTTCAATGATAATTGCTTGCCGTAAATCTTTTTCATCTTCTCTTGTCGGTTCAGAATATTTTTGATACGTATTTTCAGTGTAGACACTTTGAAGGGTTTGACGATGTAATCGTCTGCTCCGGCCTGGAAGCCTTCTTCTATATACAGATTCATGGCTTTTGCCGTGAGTAGGATGATGGGGAGATGAGACAGGTTATGGTCTGTTTTTATTCGTTTGCATAATTCGATACCATCTATTTCGGGCATCATGACATCGCTCACCACTAATGAGATATTCTGTTGTTGTAACATGCCCAATGCTTCCTTTCCGTTGGTGGCAGTGAGTATATTGAAAGATTTTCCAAGTTCTTTTTTCAGATAGTTCAGTATCTCAGGATTGTCGTCTACCAGCAAGATAGTTTTTTCGAGCAGATTTACCTTTAGCGGGAATTGTCCGATGTCTTCCTTTCTCACGTCTTCTTCATCAATGATAGTGGGCGAGATGGTGTATTGGGGATTGAATACCCAGGGAAGTTCTATATGGATGCAAGTCCCGTGCGGAGGATTGTTTTGAATTTGTATGGTTCCTTTGTGATGTTCTATAATTGTCCGGGTGATACTCAGTCCTACTCCACTGCCGCTGATATTTCCATGCAAGTCTTTACGTGATAGGGCAAAGGGACGGAAAATCTTCTCAACGTCTTCGGGCGAGATACCGATACCGGTATCTTTTATCTCAATCAGGATACTTTTGGATTCGACAGTTTTTTCTGTGGTGACGGACAGGTGTACCTCTCCGCCTTCAGGAGTAAATTTGAAAGCATTGGAAAGCAAATTGAAAAGTACCTTCTCCATGGCTTCTCTGTCAAAAGTAGCCATGATGGGAGTATTTGGCAAGTTTAACAAAAATTTTAGATGACGTTGTCCGGCAATTCCTTGAAAAGTATAATAAACTTCTTTGGTGAAATCGTTGAAATCAAAATTAGAAAGGTTTAGCTTATCCGTTCCGGATTCTATTTTCCGCAAATCCATCAGGTCGTTGACCAATGCCAGCAACCGTTGTGCATTTCTGCGGATAAGTTTCAATGCTTCTTGCACGCCTGCTATGTGTATAATTTTATCCTGTATTTCGTCCAGAGGATTTAATATTAAAGATAAAGGAGTACGAAATTCGTGTGCCACTTGGGTGAAAAACAATTGCAGCTCATGATTCAGTTCTTCCGCTTTTTGTTGTTCAATCTGTTTCAGATGCAATTCATGCTCTAGTCTTTGTTTTCTCTGCCGGTATATTACGTATCTGTGTATCAACAAGTATATAATGACTGCGTACATAAGAAATGCCCACCAGCGTATCCAAAAAGGAGGGAGAACGATGATTTCTATCTCTTTTTCTCCGCAGAACATATTGTCGTTGTTGAAGGCTTTGATATGAAACCGGTAATGTCCCGGGCGCAAGTTACTGTAATATACCGTTTTCCGGTTGTTGGCATCAATCCACTCTTCATCTACACCATCCATTTTGTAAAAAAAGGTATTGTTGTCCGGATAGATGAAATTGGAACAGGTATAACTGATAGCGATATTAGTCTGATTGTAATTAAGGCTCAGTGTCCGAGTCTCATTAAAATTCTGTTTCAATACGGATTCGGGTGCCAAAGGGTGTTGAACACGGTTGTTTACCAATAAATCAGTGAAGATGATTGGAGAACGTGATGTATTTAGTGGAAAATTTTCGGTATCCAGCATTGCAATTCCCCGGTTGCCCGAAAACCACAGTTGCCGATTGATATCCATCCAGCAAGAATAGGCACTGAAGTCCTTCAGGTTAAGTCCGTTATGGCTGTCAAATGAACGGATGAGGCGCGTATTGGTATCATACAAAAGAATGCTTTTGTTGGTCATCAGCCATAGCTGGTTTTCTTTTCCTTCTGCTACGTGATACAAATCTTCCAGATAATTGTTTCCCGAATGGAATAAATGCTCCTTTATTTGAAAGTCCGTATCCAATAGGAACAACCCTTGATTTTCTGTTGTCACCCATATCTGGTTGTCTTTCGTTTTGCAGAAAGAAGTTATGCTGATGTTGGTATCTTCCGGAAGTTTAAAGAAACGATTATCAAGATGTTGCCATTGGTTGGTTGACGTATGGTATATATAGATACCTTTCGTTTTGGAACCGAACAGTATGATTTCGTTTGGAAGTTCTTCTATGACACATACGTCTTCTATGGGAATAAGACTGCTAGTTGACTGTTTGACATATTTTCCGTCGGCATTTTTTGCTAACTGTATAATTTCTTGTTTGGTGCCAATCCAGATATGTTGTTTGGAGTCTTTAAAAATAGCAAGGATATTACTGTCACCTAGACGTGTGTAGAATGAGAACTTTTTCTTTTTTATGGAGAAAATAAAAATCTCTCCCTTTTGATTGCCGCACCAGATAGAATCTCCGTCAATAAACAGAGATTTGAGGATATTGGCATAATAGGTTGATTTCTCTTTGCCGTGTACTAGATAATTTTCCTGATAACCGGTTTGCTGGTTGTAAGAGAACAATCCTCCGCCTTCTGTAGCTACCCATATATTGTTTTCTTGGTCCTTGCGTATCATCCCCATGCGTCCTAAAAACAGATTGGGATGGATCGTTTTGAAACGTTGATTGTAAGGATGACAAAAATTCACGCCTCCTGCATTAGTACCTACCCACAAAATGTTCTGCTTGTCTTTGTAGAGACTATAAATCGAGAAATGGTTTAAAGTGCCCTCTTCCTCTGTTTGTGGAGAAAGAACGTGAGAAGGATTCAAGGTTTCTTTATCCAATCTGAAAAGACCGTTAAAAGTTGCGATAAGCATATAATCTTTATCCATTTCAATCATGTCGCGTACGTCAGGATTGATAAATGATGTATTCGATAAGCTATATTTGGTGATACTCTTTGTTTGAGGGGTATACCGTTCGATACTTTGGTTTTTTATGCCATACCAAAGTCTGTTTTCCGAGTCTATACACAAAGGAAAAACCAATCCTTTGTTTGCCGGACCTTTTTGTTTTAGTGCAGACTGGATTCGTGATGTGATATTCCAGTTGCTGTCGCATCTTAGCACCTCATATTGTCGGGTACCAATGTAATATCCTCCTTGTTTATCTTTTATTAGAGAGAATAGGGAGTAGTTTTCAGGGGCAGTGAACAACCGTTTGTAAGACCGTGACGGTTTTATGTATTGCCATACTTCCTGATCGCAGAGGATGAGCAGTTGTTGATTATAGTCAGTGCAGATATCGATAACTGATTTTCCGATAGAGTCGTGCGCCCATCCATGTCGGACATTTCGGGTAATGTAATTGATTTCGTCCGTTCCTTTTTCGTGTTGTACCCAGATATTATTGTCGCGGTCTTGAAGAATCTTTTTAATGCCATTTCCTCTAATACTGTTGGCGGTGGATGAATCTCTTTTTTTATAGAGCCTGAAATTATGACCGTCATAGCAGTTCAGTCCTTTTTGTGTTCCTAGCCACAAAATTCCGTCCTTACTTTGGAAAATAGCTGATACATGATTGTTGGAAAGCCCGTCTTCCATAGTCAGATGTTGAAAGAAGAAAGGCTTGTCATGTGTTGTTGCTGTCATAGAATGAAAGCAGGAAAACAAAGTTATAATGAATGTAAACCACAAACGATACATGCTGCAAATATATTATTTTTTTCTTTTGTTTCTTTTCTATGAGACAGAAAAGAATGTTTTTGAGATATATAATTCTGTATCTGTGAAGAAGCATTTCTACTTTTACGGCAGAATTTAAAAATACAAATGTGATGAAAGTACAGCTATTGTTTGAAAAACACTTGAATAGGGGAAGAAAGAAGAAGTCTTTTTTTCTGTTGGGGTTGTTATTTCTTTTAGGAAAGACGGTGGTGGCTCAAGACACTTTTTATGGTTATTTAAAGAAGGATACATTGATTATGGGGAATAATCGGATTGAACGTACTTTTCTTTGGAATAATGGAAATCTGATAACTCATACACTGACTGATAAAACAAATCGGTATTCCTGGAGGAATACTTCACGTACTCCTGATTTTCAATTAAATAAAGAACTTGTGGAGGCGGAGAAAGCTTCTGTAGATATAGTACGGGTGGCGCAAACAACTATTCACCCGGCATATTTGCAGATAGAAGTAAAGTTTGCTTTACGGCAGTTGCAAGTTAAACGTGTTTATAAAGTATATAATGATTGTCCGGCTATCGCCTGCAACACCTATTTAAAAGGGAATGTGTCCATTCTGGGGAAAAGTGAGGAGTTGAATAATGCCGATCGAAAGAATATTGAGTTCCTTGAAGATATGCAAATTAACCAAACTGCATCTACGCTTGATAAATTGAATTTCAAAGGGCAACACTGGAATGTCGATTGTATTGAATTCTTTGATGCGACAGACTGGAATAATAATTTAGTGGTGGAGAGAAACTTCCTGTCTTATCGTAAAAATCATTATCGGGGAAATCTATTACAAGTTCGTGAAAATATCAGTAAGAACGGTTTCTTTTTTCTAAAAGAGGCTCCTTGCTCAAATGTACAGCTAGCCTATCAAGGATATGATTTTATGGCTGAGTTTGGGAGCTTTACTGTTACGGGCCTAGGGGTTTCAGAGAAAGATATTACTCCGGACAAATGGACTCCTGCTTATGGATGCGTTATCGGGGTTTATGGTCCGGAAGCGGTTGACAAGTTGGTGGCGTTACGTACTTATCAGAAACAAATACGCCGGCTGCTTCCTCAACGGGATGAAATGATAATGATGAATACATGGGGAGACCGCAGTCAAGATTCGAAAGTAAACGAGGCATTTTGCTTGCGGGAATTAGAGCGGGCGGTTCAACTGGGAATTACTCATTTTCAGATTGACGATGGCTGGCAAACCGGGAAGAGTCCTAATTCGGCAGTAGCGAAAGGCTCTTTTAAGGATATATGGAGTAATCCGGATTATTGGACACCGGATAAAAGCAAGTATCCTCGCGGATTGTCTCCTATCATAAAAAGAGGCAAAGAACTGGGCATTGACATAGCATTGTGGTTTAATCCCAGCATACAAGATAATTTTGCAGATTGGAAAAAGGATGCGGAAGCTATTATCAGATTATATAAAGAATATGGCATCTGTATATTTAAGATTGATGGACTGTCTATCCCGACTAAAGAAGCGGAAATGAATTTGCATAGGTTGTTTGACTACGTTTTGGCTGAAACCGACAATCAAGTGGTTTTTAATTTGGATGCGACGGCCGGTCGCCGTGGGGGATACCATACATTTAATCGGTATGGAAATATATTCTTGGAAAATCGGTATACAGATTGGCAGAATTATTATCCTTATTGGACTTTACGTAACTTGTGGCAGCTTTCCAAATATGTACCTGCTGAAAAGCTACAAATTGAATTTTTAAATAAATGGCGTAATGAGAAGAAGTATGCCAATGATCCTTTCGGGCCGGCTAATTATTCATTTGAATATCTTTTTGCCATTACTATGGCAGGGCAGCCATTGGCTTGGATGGAGGGAACTAATCTGCCGCAAGAGGCTTTGCTGTTGCGTGAACAGGTAGAAAAATATCGTGGTTTTCAACATGATTTTCATCAGGGAATCATTTTGCCGGTAGGTGATATGCCCGACGGCAGGTCATGGACAGGTTTCCAATCTATACGGGAGCACCAAGGATACTTTATTTTTTTTCGAGAGTATCATCCTTTGCAATCTTATCATGTAAAAACTTGGTTGGCTCCGGGAACGGAAATAGAATGTGTACCTCTGTTGGGACACGGTAAAGCGATAAAGACAATAGTGGATGAAAAAGGAACAATTGAGGTTTTTTTACCTTCAATGAATGATTATGTGGTGTATAAATACGTGATAGTTCAATCGCAAAGCCTGGTTGAGATAAAATAGAAAGTGTTTGAGACTTTAGAATGAGTGCATAACCTCATGAAATACTATGTTTGCATGGTCAATCAGAAGAAATGATGAATAATGAAGAGGTGCATGAATTAATATAATAGAAAAATATATGAAGTATACGGTTTTAATATCCTTACTCTTTTGGGTGTTCGATGGCATAAAGGCCCAGTCGGTTCGTGAAGTAGATATATGTATATATGGTGGTACATCCGCGGGTGTCATTGCGGCATATACGGCTAAGAATATGGGGAAGAGTGTCATTCTTATCGAACCTCGCCGTAATCTGGGTGGGATGACTTCCGGAGGATTGGGATATACGGATATCGGCAATAAATATGTGGTAAAAGGATTGGCCCTGGATTTTTATCGTAAACTGGGAACGCACTATGGTAAGCTTGAGCAGTGGATTTTTGAACCTAAAGTAGCAGAATCTATTTTTGTCGATTATATAAATAAGGCAGAGATAGAAACTTGGTATGAATATCGTATCGTATCTTCTACAGTGGCTGAAAGGAAGATAAATGAAATAATGCTGGAGAATACATATAATCCGCAGCCGGCAACAAACAGGAGTGTTCGGGCTAAAGTGTTTATAGACTGTTCATATGAGGGAGATTTGATGGCACGGGCGGGTGTGTCATATATGACCGGACGTGAGTCTAATGCTACTTATGGTGAGACTCTAAACGGAGTTCAAATACATAAAGGTCATCAATTTAACCGAAAAGTTGATCCTTATAAGATTAAGGGTGATCCGACAAGCGGTTTGTTGTGGGGAATACATCATACTGTTCCTCAACCTACGGGCAGCGGTGATAAGAAGATACAAGCTTATAATTTCAGGATTACTTTGACCAACAATCCGAGAAATAGAATACCCATTACCCGGCCGGAAAACTATGATTCGAAGAAATATGAATTATTGGTTCGCTTGAAAGAAGTGGAGCCTTGGAAAGGGTTACAAGATGTTTTTATCTGGAGTTTGATGCCCGGCGATAAGACTGATATCAATAATAAAGGTGCTTTTTCTACGGATATGATTGGTGCTAATTGGGAATATCCGGAAGCCTCTTATGAAAAAAGAGACAGTATTTGGCAAGAACATGTGGATTATACGAAGGGATTGCTTTATTTTGTCGGGCATGATAGAAGGATTCCAAAGGAGATCAGGCGCGAAATGAGGAAATGGGGTTATCCGAAAGATGAATTTGTAGGCAATGGGTATTGGTCACATCAGTTGTATGTTCGTGAGGCGCGCAGAATGCTTGGAGAAGTGGTGATGACTCAGCAGCATTGTGTCGGAAAGAAGACATGTGACGATGGCATTGGTTGGGCTGCTTATACTATGGATTCGCATAATTGTGACAGACACGTTATCAATGGCTTTGTAAAGAATGAGGGAAATGTCGAAGTCGGTGGTTTCAAACCTTATCCGATTTCCTATCGCTGCATAGTTCCCCGTCGGGAAGAAGTCAGGAATCTTCTGGTACCGGTTTGTCTTTCCGCTTCTCATATAGCTTATGGCTCTATTCGTATGGAACCGGTTTTTATGGTACTGGCACAGTCATCGGCAGTAGCGGCCAGTCTCGCCATAGATAACAAATGTGATGTGCAAGAAGTTTGTGTGTCTGACATTAAACGGTTGCTGGACGAAAATCCTTATTCCGACGGCCGACCGGGAGATATACTGGTGGATGATGACCAGGCAGCGTATGTTCAGATGACCGGAGACTGGAAAACGAAACAGAAACCCGGATATGGACTTACATTCCGTACGCATGAGTCGGATGGCAGGAATATAGCCAAAGTGAGATATCAGCTTCCGATAAAGAAGGAAGGATTGTATAAAGTCTATATTTATTCTCCCAAGATGAAGCAGGCGGATACGTATACTGTCAGGATTGGAAATGGTAGGGGTACACGGCACATTATAGTGACTCCTAACGCTTTGAAGATAGAAGGCCAAACCACCGGAGAATGGTATTTGCTGGATGAATGTCATTTTGAACCTTCTGAGCAAGGGTATGTAGAGATCTCCAGTGAGAATGCCATAGGAACTGTGCCGGCCGATGCGGTATTGTTAGTTCCCCAATTTGAATAAGAAATATTATCAACTATGAAAACGAAAACACTATTAATCTTATGGATTGCTTTTTTATCTTTTGAAAGAGGTAATTCTCAGAGCTTGTTTATGGAGGCTTCTCCTGAAATAGAAGAAAAGGTAGAAAAGTTGCTACAGCAAATGACACTAGCTGAGAAGATCGGTCAGCTCAATCAGAGTAATGCGAATGGAGTGGCAACGGGGCCGCAGAAAGCACAGGATGACTTTTACAAGCAATTGGAAGCCGGGCGTATAGGGTCGATATTGAATATAGCGGGTGTAGAAGAAATCAGAAAGTACCAGGAAATAGCGGTAACAAGATCTCGTTTGAAGATTCCCTTGCTGTTCGGGTATGACGTGATTCATGGATATAAAACGATATTTCCGATACCTCTGGCCGAATCATGTAGCTGGGATTTGGAATTAATGGAAAAGTCTGCAAGAATTGCAGCTAAAGAGGCTGCTGCAGCAGGACTACACTGGACTTTTGCACCAATGATTGATGTTTCCAGAGATCCTCGTTGGGGACGTGTATTGGAAGGAGCAGGAGAGGATACTTGGCTGACTTCCCGGGTGGCGGAAGCTAAGGTTCGTGGATATCAGTGGAATTTGGGTAGCAATGAGTCGGTGCTGGCATGTGCCAAACATTTTGCGGCTTATGGATTGCCGCAGGCGGGAAAAGATTATGGGACGGTAGATATTAGTGAACGCACGTTGGAAGAGATTTATCTGCCTCCGTTCAAAGCGGCGGTAGAGGCAGGGGTAGCAACTTTTATGCCGGCATTTAATGATATTGCAGGTGTACCATGCACTGCGAATAAATGGTTATTGACAGAGGTCTTGCGGAATCGTTGGAAGTTTAAAGGGGTTGTAGTGAGCGATTGGGGAGCTATATGGCAGTTGGTGCCACATGGAATGGCTCACGGTTCCAAGCAAGCCGTAGAACTATCAATCAATGCAGGAGTAGATATGGATATGGCAGACGGGGAATATAACAGGCACGCTTTAGCTCTAATCAATGAAGGGAAAGTGACTGTTGGGCAAATTGATGAAATGGTACGCAGGATTCTTCGCATGAAATTCAAGTTGGGTTTATTTGATGACCCTTTCCGTTTTTGTGATGTGAAGCGGGAAAAAAGGGTTATTAGAAATTGTGACTTTATAGCTGAGGCACGTAAGGCGGCGCAAAAATCTATTGTACTGTTGAAGAATGAGAATCATCTTCTGCCTCTGGCTAAAGATATAAAAAGTATCGCTGTGGTCGGACCATTGGCTGATAATAAGCAGTATCTGAGAGATTACTGGGCTGGGAAAGGAGAAGTAAATGATTATGTAACCTTGTTGGAAGGATTGAAAAACAACTTGCCTTCGCATATAAAAATCAATTATGCAAAAGGATGTGACGTTACCGGAACAGACTGTTCTTTCTTTTCCGAAGCAGTAGAAGCAGCTAACCAATCGGAACTGGTCATTGCAGCTATCGGGGAGAGGGCCTCTATGAGCGGAGAAGACGCAAGTCGGGCGGATATATCTATCCCAGGGGTACAAGAAGAATTGGTACAAGCTCTGTTGGATACGGGAAAGCCTGTAGTGGTAGTTCTGATGAATGGACGTCCATTGACAATTTCAAAGTTGACAGAGCAGGTTCCCGCTATAGTAGAAGGCTGGTTCTTAGGTACGGAAACCGGAAATGCAATTGCGGATGTGCTCTTGGGTAAATATAATCCCTCCGGCAAACTCACGATGAGTTTCCCTCGTAATGTGGGGCAAATTCCCGTTTTCTATAATTACAGGCAGTCCGGTCGTCCGGGAACCGATAAACTGACAAAGTGGACGAATCGTTTTATTGATTCTCCTGTATCTCCATTGTATCCTTTCGGATATGGGTTAAGTTATACTACTTTCTCCTATTCTGCTCCTCGGGTTAGCCAAAAAGAGTTCTCGACCAATGAGATACTCAAAGTGAGTGTCGATGTAACTAATACCGGTCAATATGACGGAGAGGAAACGATTCAACTTTATATTCGTGATGTCATTGCAAGTGTGACTCGCCCGGTGAAAGAGTTGAAAGGATTTAAGAAAATATTCTTAAGAAAGGGAGAGACCCGTACTGTTGGATTCGAATTGCGTGCGGAGGATTTGTCTTTTCTTAGTCAGGATATGGAGCCTGTTATTGAATCCGGAGAATTTATTCTTATGACAGGACCTAATTCGAAAGATGTACAATCAGTAAAAGTAAAATTTGTAAAACCCTAAATTATAATGTGTAGCCTATGAGAAACAGTTGAATGATTATCTATGAAAAGCAGATTTTTTCTGCATTGTGAAGTTACAATAATTAATTAACATTTATCGATATTATGATTGAAATACACAGTTGTCGTATAACCTACGTATTTTTAAAGAAACTGTTTGTGGCATGTTTCTTTGGAATGAGTTTTAGCATTCCCGTATTTGCAGAAGATTACGGAATGCATAATTACGAATCGAGCCAACAGAAACAGGCTCAAACGAAAAAGTCTATTATGGTGAAAGGAAAAGTGGTTGATGAACAAGGTGAACCTTTGCCGGGGGTAAATATTGTTGTAGCGGGGGGAACCCGTGGAGTTGCGACCGACCTTGACGGTTCGTTCACCATAGCTGTATTGCCCACAGACGCACTACAAGTCTCTTATTTGGGAATGGAAGACATGACTGTGGCGATTAAAGGAAGGACTGAGTTGATAATTACTATGCGTACAAAACCGGATGAGCTTGATGAGGTAACGGTGGTTGCATTTGCCAAGCAGAAAAAAGAAAGCGTTATTGCATCGGTTTCTACTGTAAAACCCGCAGAGCTTAAAGTCCCTAGTTCCAATCTTACTACTGCTTTGGCCGGAAGGGTGGCAGGACTCATTGCTTACCAACGTAGTGGTGAACCCGGTTCGGACGATGCCAGTTTCTTTGTACGTGGAGTTACTTCGTTCACATATGCCAGAGGACCGCTGATTCTGATTGACGGGGTAGAAATGTCATCTTCGGATTTAGCACGGCTGCAGGTAGACGATATTGCCAGTTTTTCTATTATGAAGGATGCGGCAGCAACTGCTTTATATGGTGCGCGCGGAGCAAATGGCGTTATACTTGTTACGACGAAAGAAGGTAAAGAGGGAAAGGCCAGCATTTCTTTCCGTTATGAGTCTTCTCTTTCTGCACCGACTTCCAAGATAGAATTGGCAGATCCTATCACCTATATGAAACTAAATAATGAGGCTATTCTTACGCGTAATCCGATGCAGGCGGTGCCTTATTCTATGGAGAAGATTGAGATGACACAAAGAGGGGCTAATCCTCTGATTTATCCGGCTAACGATTGGAACGAGATTATGTTTAAGAACTTTGCCGTCAATCATCGGGCGAATTTTAATGTGAGTGGCGGGGGAAAAGTGGCGAGATATTACATTGCGGGTTCTTTTACGCAAGACCAGGGAGTTATCCGATCTACAAAAAACAGTGACAATGCCATTGATTTGAAAAAGTATCTGCTTCGTTCCAATATAAATATTAACTTGACAAAAACTACAGAGGCTGTAGTTCGTTTGCATGGTGCTTTTGAAGATTATAATGGTCCGATTGTGAGTGGTAATGATTTATATTCCAGAGTAATGCGTAGTGATCCGGTAGCATTTCCCGCTTATTATGCACCGGATGCTGCAAATGCCTATAAAGAGCATATTCTTTTTGGTAATACAGACCAAGGGCAGTATATCAATCCGTATGCAGACATGGTGAAAGGGTTTAAAAATTATTCCCGCTCTACAATGATGGCGCAGTTTGAAGTAAAGCAAAAATTGGATTTTATAACCAAGGGCTTGAATGCGCGTGCCTTATTCAGTACAAACAGATATGCTTATTTTGTACAGACCCGCGAATATACACCTTACTATTATGCGGTGAGTATGTATGATAAAATCAATGATACTTATGTGCTGAATTGCTTGAATCCCGATAAGGGGTCTGAGTGGCTGAGCTATACGGAAGGAAGCAAACAAGTAAATGCTACCACTTATTTTGAAGCAGCTATTAATTATGATCGTGTGTTTGGGAATCATGGCGTGAGTGGTTTGTTGGTTTATAATATGCGCAATTATTTGTCGGGAAATGCGGGAAGTTTGCTTCTTTCGTTGCCTCACAGGAATATGGGGGTATCCGGTCGTTTTACTTATAATTATGATAGTCGTTATTTCTTGGAAGGTAACTTTGGATATAATGGTTCGGAGCGTTTTGCTAAAAATAATCGTTGGGGCTTTTTCCCTTCTATCGGTTTCGGTTGGATTCTGACCAATGAACCATTTTGGTTGAATAGAACAGATGGGTGGAAACATGCGATTTCAAAATTGAAACTGAAAGCTACGTATGGACTTGTTGGTAACGACCAGATAGGTAAAGATGAAGACCGTTTTTTCTACCAGTCGGATGTGAATGTGAACGATTCCGGTAGGAAATATATATGGGGACAAGATTTCGGATATACAGTGAATGGAGTCAGCATCAAGCGTTATGCTAATGAATCTATCGGTTGGGAAATATCGAAGAAGATGAATGTAGGTATCGAGCTGGGTTTATTCGATAAAGTGGAAATACAGGCTGATTATTATACAGAAAGACGTTCGAACATATTGATGAGCAGGGCGGATATTCCTGCAACGATGGGGCTGCAACAAACTCCGCAGGCAAATATCGGGAAGGCTGAAGGACATGGTTTTGATATGTCTATAGACTTGAATCATTCGTTTACTAAAGACTTCTGGATTACAGGGCGTGCCAATTTTACCTATTCTAAATCAAAGTATAAAGTATATGAGGAACCTGATTATTCGTCTACTCCTTGGCGTTCAAAAGTGGGGAGACCCATTTCTCAACAATGGGGATATGTGGCAGAGCGTTTGTTTGTAGATGAGCAAGATGTGGCAAGTTCGCCGGTGCAATCTTTCGGAACTTATATGGGTGGTGATATTAAGTATAAAGACATTAATGGTGATGATAAAATTACAGAAGCGGATATGGTGCCTATTGGTTATCCTACCACCCCGGAGATTGTCTATGGTTTTGGTTTGAGTACAGGTTATAAAGGTTTTGACTTTTCGTTCTTCTTTCAGGGATTAGGACGCGAATCTTTCTGGATTGACGCTAAGAAAACTTCTCCTTTTGTCGATACGGACGACAATTCTTCCATTGTTTCGAAGAATGCCCTGCTTAAAGTGTATGCAGATGACCATTGGTCGGAAGATAACCGTAATGTAAAAGCATTATGGCCTAGATTGTCCGGCACATTAGTGGAGAACAATATTCAACGCAGCACTTGGTTCATGAGAGATGGTTCTTTTTTGCGCCTTAAGTCGGTGGAACTGGGATATAAGGTTCCTGATAAATATACGAGACGGGCTCACATAACCAATTTGAGAATCTATGCTAGCGGAACTAATCTGCTGACGTTTAGCAAGTTCAAACTTTGGGACCCGGAAATGGCCGGTGATGGAATGAGATATCCGGTGCAAAGAGTATATAACCTCGGTATTCAACTATCCTTCTAAAAACATGCAATTATGAGAAAAATTCAAGTTATATTATTATCAATGACGATGGCGGTCTTATCAGCATGTGCTGATTATCTGGATATTGTGCCGGATAATGTACCGACTATGGAACATGCGTTTAAAGACCGGGTAAGTGCGGAACGTTTTCTTGCCACAATCTATCAATATATGCCACAAATAGGGCATCCGATGTATGACCCGGCACTATTGGGAAGTGACGAATATGGAACGAACCAGAATGATTATCATCTCAATCTCTTTCATTATTGGGGAGACAGGATGAAACTCGGTGAGCAAAACACGAACGATCCTATTATGAATTATTGGGAGGGACGAAATGACGCACGTAATCTTTATATCGCTTTGAGAGATTGTAATATCTTTCTTGAGAATATCGGTAAGGTGGGGCCCGACTTGAACGATGAGGACAGGGCACGTTGGATAGCGGAAGTAAAGTTCTTGAAAGCATTCTATCATTTTTATCTGCTCAGGATGTATGGTCCTATTCCTCTGGTAAAAGAGAATTTGCCGATAGGTAGTTCTTCGGAAGAAGTAAGGGTATATAGGGATACATTTGATGATTGTGTTGATTATATCTGTCAGCTTTGTGAGGAAGCGATTCCGGATCTTCCTTTGAGCATCACCGATGTGATAAATGAAATGGGACGTATTACACGTCCAATTGCCGCTACCTTATTGGCGGAAGCGAGAGTGACCGGTGCCAGTCCGTTGTTTAATGGAAATCCTGATTTTCAGGATCTGACAGATAACAGGGGTATGAAGCTGTTTTCGGAAGAAGACCCTAATAAATGGAATGTAGCTGCTGTAGCCTGCAAGGAGGCTGTAGAGATATGCAAAGAGGCAGGAATCAGTCAATTATATGAGTTTAATGATTCGCGCTATGATTTGTCGGAGGAAACGCGGCGAGGCATGAGTATTCGCGGTGCATCCACCGAGAAATGGAATGAAGAATTGATTTGGGGTAATCCGGTAAACACATCCGCGCAGTTGCAGCAACGCATACTTCCCTGTTTTAAGGATAAGGACTGGAGCCATACTTCAGGTCCCATACCGGAGGTGTATCCGACATTCCGCATGGCAGAGTTGTTTTATTCGCAGAACGGAGTACCTATCGAGGAAGATGTGAATTATGATCATCCGCATCGTTATCAGGTAGTGACTGTTGGAGACGACCATACTTACTATATCAAAAAAGGTGAGAGAACTGCTTATTTGAACCTTTATCGTGAACCTCGTTTCTATGCAGACTTGGGATTTGATCGTGGTTACTGGTTTGGCAATGGTAGGACAAAAGATGTGGGAAAAGGGACGGCTTCCGAGACTCCGTGGATTGTAGCGGCAAAAAAAGGACAAATGTCCGGAAAGACCAAAGAAACTACCTATTCCCGTTCGGGATACTTTTGTAAGAAGATGGTGCATTTCGAGGCGGCTACTGATGCGAACGGAAAAGCTACTTATGCACGTACTACTTATCCGCTTATGCGGCTTGCCGATTTATATCTGCTTTATGCGGAGGCATTGAATGAGTCGTTGAATGAACCGAATGATGAAGTATACTATTATATTGATGAGGTACGTAAGCGTGCCGGCTTGAAGGGAGTGAAAGAGAGTTGGAGCAACTACTCCAGGAATCCGGATAAGCCTCTTACAAAGATAGGTATGCGAGACATTATCCGTCAGGAGAGAATGATTGAATTATCTTTCGAAAGCAAGCGCTTCTGGGATGTAAGGAGATGGAAACTGGCTCATATCTACTATAATCAAGTAGAAAGAGGATGGAATGTACATCAGAGCACAGAACAGGAATATTATAATGTGATTACGGTTCAGCCTTTACAGTTCACTACCAAGCAGTATTTGTGGCCTATCCGTGAAGCAGAATTGATGAAAAATTCAAATCTAATACAAAATCCGTATTGGGACTAATTAATATGGCAAAATATGAAAACAGTATATAATGCATTATTTGTATTGCTTCTTCTCACTGTGTTTAGTGGTTGTAAGGAGGAATATATCGGCCAATATCCGGTGGATAGCGTGGCCCCGAAACAAGTATCAAATGTGCAGGTGCAAAATATGAAAGGGCGGGTTGTTTTGACTTACACTTTGCCGGAAGAAGATGATTTGTTGTGTGTTACGGCACGGTATGTGTTGCAAAATGGAGTGAAGCGAGAGATGTCCAGTTCGGCTTATTCGAACAAAATCGAATTAAAAGGTTTCGGAAAGGGACGCAAGTATCAGGTTGAACTTTATTCAATAGATAAGAGCTATAATGAGTCGGCTCCTTGTGTAGTAGAGGTGGAGCCTGAAGACTCTCCGATTTATGATGTTTTTCACACATTGCAACTTTTTGATGCATTCGGAGGCGTAAAATTACATTGGGAAAATCCATTAAAAGAGAATGTCGTTTTGGGGGCAATGATGAAGGAAAGTGATGGAACTTGGAAACACGTCGAGACTATCTATTCATCGGAAGCGGTGGCAGATAAGGCTATTCGCGGATTGGATGCGAAACCAGCGGATTTTGCTTTTTATTTTCGCGATATTTATGATAATCATACCGATACCCTCTATAAAGAAATGACTCCTCTTTTTGAGGAAGAAATGGATAAGTCGAAGTTTATGGAATTCCCGTTGGGTAAGTATTTTACTCATAACAACTTCGGTAGCAAGTCAATGACGGGGATGTGGAACAATGTGTATAATGTAGAAAAGGATTTGTTCTATATTTCTGCCGGTACAGGAATGAAGCCTTACTTCTCTTTTGATATGGGTGTGGAAAGTAAGCTGTCGCGGTTTAGATTGTGGACTCGTTTGCAGTATATGTATAGATTGCATCATTTGCGTACCTTTACCGTGTATGGTACGAATGATGCGGCAGTAACAAAAGATCCCGATAACTGGGAAGGATGGATAAAATTGATGGATTGTGAATCGTTCCGTCCATCCGGGCAGATAATAGGAGGAGAACCGAATGCTGAGGAAAAGGAACATATGCTTGCGGGAGAAGAATGGGAATTTCCTGTGGATGTGCCGAAAGTGCGCTATCTGAAATTCCAGATACACACCACTTGGGGAGATACGGATGGTGCATTTATCAACGAGATATCATTATGGGGTAGTACTAAATAAAGAAAAAACAGTATGAAACAATTATATTTTATTGTTGCTTGTATGTGCATGATCTGGCTGGCAGCCTGTTCGGATATGAACGATGTACATGATATATATCTGAAAAATGGGGAGACTGTCTATATCGGAAGAGTAGATTCTATTCATGTCTTCAGTGGTAGAGAAAGGGTAAAGATTCGTTATTGGGTGACCGATCCCAGAGCCAAGCATCTGGAAGTATTGTGGAATCACGGTAAAGAGTCGGCCGTATTCGATATTCCGGCACATGACCCTTTAGAGGGATTGGATATAATGATTGGCGAAAATGGGTCTTCTATAGCGGAAGGAGATTATACATTTACGTTTTATACTCATGACGATAAAGAACACCGCTCTATCAGATATGAACAGTTGTTGAAAGTATATGGAGCTCAATATGAGCTGACGCTTAACAATCGTATCGTAAAGAAACTTACGAAAGGAGATAATGAATTGACTATCGAGTGGGGAGGAAGTAATAGTGACCAAGAGATCGGCGTTGAAGTGTTTTATACGGATTTGTCCGGAAAGCAAGCATCAGTTCGTAAGCCTACGGAAGAATTGGGAAGTGCGACAAAAATTGTAGGTATTGACCTTTCCCGGAAAGTGACATATTGTACTTGGTATAAGCCTGGCGAGGAAGTGATAGATGACTTTCATGCTGCGATTTTGGAATTACAGTTATAAGATAGGTAGATGATAATAACGGGGAGGGCGCATTTTTTAACTTTGGTAGCCCTCCTTCTTTTTATTTTTCGGAATAAATTAATTAAATAGATGAGAAAACTCTTAGTATTGTTTTTAATGGCAGTTTCTATAACTTCCCTATCGGCTAAAGTTGTATTGCCGGATATTATAGCCAGTCATATGGTATTGCAGCAATGTGACTCAATAAAATTGTGGGGACATGGCTCTTCAGGGACAGTCATTAAAATTACTCCTTCATGGGGACAGAAAACATATAAAACAGTTGTAAATGAAAAAGGGGAGTGGCAAGTGGCGGTCTATACTCCTTCTGCCGGTGGACCATATAATATAGTGTTCGATGATGGTGACAAAATAATCCTAGAAGATGTTTTAATAGGGGAGGTGTGGTTATGCTCGGGGCAGTCTAATATGGGAATGCCGATGAAAGGATTTCCGGGACAGCCTGTTGCCTATGCGAATGATTACATAACCCGGGCTAAGAAAAAAGTGCCGCTTCGAATATATACAGTAAGCAATCATTCCAGTGCAGTGCCTTTGGAACATAGCGGAGGCCAGTGGAAATGTCATGACTCAGGTGCTGTGGCCAATTGCAGTGCTACAGCCTATTTTTTTGGTAAATATTTGCAAGAAGTGTTGGGAATCCCGGTGGGTATTGTCATTTCTGCCTGGAATGGTTCGAATATTGAAACATGGATGAGCCGGGAAAGTTTCCGGGCATTGGATATACTTTCTGTTGCCAAACGTCCTGTTCATCAAACGCCTTCTCTTTTATATAATGCAATGATTTATCCCATTCGCAATCTGGCGGTGAAAGGTATGATTTGGTATCAGGGAGAGGCAAATCGTAATAAGCCTGAAGAATATGCCAGGTTGTTTCCTGCTTTTGTACAGGATATTCGTAATACATTTCAGAAACCCGAACTTCCTTTCTACTATGTACAGATAGCTCCTTTTGCATATAGTTCATCGGAAGGCATTGAAGGAGCTTCTTTAAGAGAGGTACAGCTAAAGTGTGCCTCCCAAATACCTCATTCAGGCATGGTGGTGACTCTTGATATTGGGGAACAAGGCTGCATTCATCCGGCTAAAAAGAAAGAAGTGGGAGAACGTTTGGCTTATTATGCATTGGCCAAAACTTACGGTTATAAGTATACTTGCTATACGGGACCTGAATATCGTTCGATGACAGTCCGGGAGAATAGAGCCATCTTGAAATTTAGTACACCCTTGGCGTATGGAGTAGGACCTGTCGGACAAGAATTGAATGGTTTTGAAGTTGCGGGCAGTGACCGGAAGTTTTATCCGGGCAAAGCTGTAGTGGGTTCAAAATCTTCGTCCGTTATAGTTCATAGCGAGAAAGTCAGCGTACCTGTTGCAGTAAGGTACGCTTATAGAAATTATGTAGAGGCTTCTCTTTTTAGTGAGTGTGGCTTGCCTGCTTCTTCATTCAGAACGGACGATTGGTAGAATATCTTTTGTATCCGGTAGGGATATAACATGTAAGGAGGTCACTGAACCTCAAAACTTCCCTTCAGCCGAATATTCTGCGAAGAAACTCTCACCCATCACGCCTAAGAAACTCCCGTTTCTACGGTAAACTGATTATTCTTGTCTCATAATCCCAAGTCTTGGGGGTGAGGGTGAAATCTTCACGGTGCATGGCTAATTCTACCACTTCATATCTCTGTAACTTTCCACCATACATAAAAAATATCCCCTTCATTTTATTTCAGTTCTCTGATGGCTTTTGCTACTCCATAGAGAATACGTTCCAGATAGTAAAGTTCACGAGTGTTCTGAACCTCGATGATGATTATTTCATCCTTATCGTTTTTAGCTTTGATATCTACATGGTTGAATTTATCATCGGCTACTTGCTGATTACTTTTACTTTTGAGTATCTCGATGATTTTCACCAAGTAGCACTGTGAGGAAACCTTCTAAAATGCAGAAATTAGTTCTATGACGGAGCAGTCTCTTTATTGCCCATTCAAACGAATATACTTGTCCGCTTGTCCATATCGTTTCTGCTTTTTAAGTGGAGGATATTAATTCGTGTATTCTGTTTACTTGCATATAATATTCAGTGTTTGATTTCCGCATTGCATACGGAAATCCCCTTGTTCCAGTACCCATTGCCCGTCGGAATTGACAAAAGCCAAGTCGCTGCCTTTGATGGATAGAGTGATAGTCTGGGTTTCGCCCGGTTGCAGTTCCACCTTTTTGAAGGCTCGTAACCGGCGGTTTTCGGGAGTAAGCGAAGCCACAAGATCACTGCTGAATAGCATGACAACTTCTTTTCCGGCATATTTACCGGTATTGGTTACATCTATGGAAAAGTGCAAATCATCTCCTGCGGTAAACGAAGATTTGTCCGTTTGGAAGTTGCTGTACTCGAAAGTGGTGTAACTCAATCCGTATCCGAAAGGCCATTGAACGGAGACTACTGCATTGTAGTCATAAGCTCCTTCCATTTTGTCCATTTCTTCACTCACCCGATAATCGTAGGTAGTCAGTGCTGCTTCGTGTCGCGGATATGTGTAAGGCATCTTGGCACTGGGGTTCACGTCTCCTGCCAGAATGTTCGCCAATGCGTCGCCACCATAGTTTCCGGGTAATAGAATGTCAATAACTGCATCAGCCAATGGCTCCAACTCGTTGATAATGCGGGGACGACCCTCATTGAGTATCAGGATGATCGGTTTTCCTGTAGCGGCAAGTGCCTTTACCAGTTTGCTTTGGCTGGCAGAGATGGCAAGTTCGGAAAGATTACCGGGTGTTTCGCAATATGAATTCTCACCGATGCAGGCGATAATAATATCCACGTTGCGGGCGGCGGCCACAGCTTTCTCAATCTCCGGTTCATTTTCTTCCATGTAAGCACCTTCGGGTTTGTAGGTTACGCCCTGTTCCAGACGGACATGATCGGCTCCGAATTTGTTGCAGATTGCTTCGTAAATGGTGTTATATTTGTCGGCAAATCTATCGGTCAGATGTCCTTGCCACGAATAGCTCCAACCGCCGTTCAAGCAACGCATAGAGTTGGCGTTCGGACCGGTTACCAGTAGCTTTTTCCCTTGAGGAAGCGGAAGAATATTATCTTTATTTTTTAGCAATACTTCCGATTCTTCAGCTGCATGAAGTGCGATAAGTGCATGCTCCTTGCTGCCGAAGAGAGGATAATCTTTCAATAAAGTGTTCGGATGATCGAACAGACCCAGACGGAATTTAAGTCTAAGCACCCGGCGGACGGCATCGTCAATACGGCTCATGGGTATTTTCTTCTCTTGCACTAACTCTTTTAGTAGTGTACAATAATTGAGATCATACGGTTCCATAGCCATGTCTATACCTGCATTGATTGCCATTTCGATGGCTTCTTTCTTGTTTGCTGCCACATGTTCGCGGGTATAAAGATTGTTGATGTCCGCCCAGTCGGTGATTAACATTCCGTCCCATCCTAAGTCTTCTTTCAGCCATTGTGTAAGGAGTTCGCGGTCGGCGTGCACAGGCTTTCCGTTGATGGAACCACTGTTGACCATTATAGTCAGTGCACCTGCTTCCACACAAGCCCTGAACGGTGCAAAACATTTTTCACGCAGTTCGGAAACAGATATATAAGCCGGTGTGCGGTCCTTGCCGGTACGTGGCATGCTGTATCCCATGTAATGTTTCACGGAGGTGGCGATTCGGTCGGCGGGAATATGGTTAGGATCATCTCCTTGGAAGCCTCGGACAGCAGTGCTGCCCATAATGGCATTGACTAAACAGTCTTCTCCATAATTTTCCCATACACGCGGCCAACGGGGATCACGTGCCATATCGACAGTGGGGGAGTATGTCCAGGGACAATTGCTAGCCCTTGTTTCATAAGCCGTTACACGTGCCGCTTCGTAGGTCAAATCCGGATTGAAGGCAGCACCCATATTGATATTTTGAGGAAAGAGCGTGCCGCCCAATGTATAGGTAGTACCATGATTCTGATCCAGGCCGTAGATACATGGAATACCAATCTCCGCCATCGACAGTTCTTGTATTCGACCGATAATCTCGTTCCACTTTTCAGGGCTTTGTGCTACCGGGCCGGGAGCATTGAGAAACGAACCTACCTTGTATTCAGCAATCGCTTTGTGGAGTTTTGCCTCGTCCAATTGGAATTCTCCATTTATCGTCTCTCCTAATACATCAATAGCAAGCTCGGTCATTTGCCCTATCTTGGCGTCAAGATCCATCTTTGATAGAAGCTCTTCCACTTGTTGTTCTATTTTAGCGTCTTCAGGAATGGCAGTGGGAACTGCCTGTTTGGAACAGGCAGTCATTGCGATAGATGCGGTCATTAATATAATATTTCTTAGTTTCATTATGATTTGTTTTTAAGTAGCATCGTTTATGTAATCTGTCATTCAGAGGGCTTTAACCCGAAGAATGACAGATACTTATGGTATGAATGATTTTTAAACTTACTTAGGAACATTATTTCACGGTTACCAAATCTACATAATAGCCATGTCCTACACATAAGAATCCGGCTTCAGCTTGAATCTTATTCAACATGTCTTGTGTTAGTATCAGTGTATATTCACCGTTTTCCGTAAATTCCATCTCACTTGCCAAGCCTGTCCAATAGCCTGTGGCAAGCTGCATTTTATGATATTCGGCAGTAGGTTCTATGGAGTAGACTACTTTCAGTGTCGACCCGGCTGTGATACCAGCAAATACATCCATTGGAATCAAACCAAAAGTTTTGTTGGGATCACCGTCCGGCTTATCCCACGAAACGTAATGGTGTCCTGACCAAAGCGTTATTTCGGTAGATACGGTCACAGTCTGTTCGGTAGTCGTAATATTATCGTTCAAGAACTGCACAGCCTCTCCGCTGCGGGTCTTGCCTGTCATCGTATAGCTTCCATCAGACAAATCCGGACAAGTCAGCGTAATCTCTGTAGAAGATTGGTTGCTGAATTGAGATACCGTTTGCCCGCCAATGGTTAGAGAAGCGATGTTTTCGAGATTGATGCCGGAAATGGTCCAATCCACGTTGGCAGTAGCCCGGTTAGCTCCCGAAATGACAAGGGAAGCATTGGTTACTTTCACCATGTCGGCTCCATATTGATTGCCGTCGGCATCTTGCAGAACGATACGGTAATCGCCTTCGCTTACGCCTGTCGGAATGGTGTATTCCAGATAATTCTCGTCTGCCGATTCAACATAAGTAGGATCGGTGATCGTGTTTCCTCCCAAGAGGATGGCTGTTACGTTCTGTAAATTACTGCCATATAAACGGGCAGTCTTACCGGGAGATACAATTCTCTCAAAGGCTACTTCTTTCGATTGAGGGTCATCAGCCAACGGATTGACCACCACCAATCCTTCACGGGAAGTCTTCTTCCCTTTCACAGTTTCCACTTCTATTTTCAAATTATACGTACCGGCTTTCAGACTACGGTTGATTTCTTTGTCGGAGTCGGTACCCGATTCTACTTCCTGCCCATCAATGAACCAGGTTACTGTGGTGTAATCTTTCGGAGTCACGGTCAGCGCGATGGATAAGTTCGCATCCCGACTGATGTTGGCGAATGTAGCCAATTGGCCGTTCGTTCTGTCAGGGAATACCGGGGCAAGGATATGCGGATCATCATTTTCTGTCACCGTAGCGAACGGTTCTTCCTCGGTGCATGCAGTAAATGTGGAGCCTACAGCGAGTAGGGCAAATAGTGCAATATATATCTTTTTCATAATGGATGATTGTTTAATAGTTAGTTTTCAGTATCCCACCACAGAAGGCTGTGCCAATTGTCTGTTCCTCCCATGCGCTCGATGGCTTCATTGTAGCTCTTTTTATTATAGGAAGATTCCAATACAGGATAGCATAGACGTACCGGAATTTCCGTTCCACCGGTGAGGTATTGTCCGAACCCATATTCTGCCGGTGATTTCAACTTCGGATAACCGGAACGACGCACGTTTGCCCAACATTCGGCAGGATTGGTGAAGTGAAGAATCCAGGCCTGTGTATTGATAGCTTCAAGTTTCTGATTGTCCGTATGTCCGAACGCCCCTTTATCTTGAATGAATGCATCAAACTCTGCATCAGTAGTAGCCGTGCAACCGTAGTTGTCTGTCAGGAAATCAATAGCAGCACGTACTCCTTGCTTGTAAAGATCTTCTGCTGACACACTGCCGACATTCCATTTTTTCACGGTAGCTTCCGCCATCAGGAACTTCACTTCTGCAGAGGTCATCACTACGCCCGGATTGTCGCTTTTTAGGAAATTATTGGCAAGTTTGGGTTCCACTTCACGAGCCATGGTTGCTGTAACGGAAGGGTTGTTAACGGCTAATTCCGCACAAATATCGCTGTCGTACCCTGTAGGCCATGGTTCCCACGAGTAGGCACCTGGGTCGCGCGGACTGAAAGCAATCCCTTTTTCAATCATCTCTTGGGTGATGTCGACACGATTGTCGGGACTGGTGGCACTCATCAGCCCGTCATAATAACAACGGGAAATTTTGAATGTACGGGGGTCACCGGAATTGTATAACTGATTAAAGAAAGTGGAACAGAGGTAACTTGGATTATTAGCGGGGTCGTTGCCGAACAACAACTGTGACAATGAATTTCCGCGATAATCAGAGTAAGCTTCTTGTCCGAAACTAAATGCGATTGTCATGTATTTGATGAGCGCATCGCTTGAGGCGTCCGTTATCACACCCCCATTGGCAGCCAAAGCGTTTTCAAATTCCGTTTGTGCCTTTGTAGGATTGACACTGGATATTCGCATGGCAAAACGTAGGCGAAGCGAGTTTGCCAGTTGTTGCCATTTAGTTACATCACCGGCATAGATGAGGTCACCTGTCACTTTATCTTTGGTCGGATCGATTTTATTGACGGCATCTTCCAGCTCCAGAAAGAAAGCGTTGTAAATATCTTCCTGTTTGTCATACTTCGGATTGAACTTTCCTTCGAGGAATCCCAGGCCGGCTTCACTGAAAGGAGCGTCTCCGTAAGTGTCGGTGATGATAGACATAAGATAAACCCGATAAATGCGGAGTACAGAGTTGATATTCACTTTCTCTGCATCTTCGGCTGTGCGATATTGAGCATCAATGATATTCTTCAGGGATTGAGTGTAGAACGATGTCCAGATACGGCTCATTTCATTATTGTCTAGCGTATGGCGTCCGCCGTAGTTGGTGGTGTTCCAACATCCCATCAGTTGTTGGGTGAATGCATAATGGTAGTTACGGTAGATTTCCATCATACTAAGGTCTCCGTACGTTTGCAGTTGGGCAGTGGTGAGCTGCGCATTCGGGTCGATGGTAGCGGCCTTGGAAGGGTCGGTATTCATGTTTTCCATGTATTCATCGCTGCAAGAAGCGAAAAACAGGGCACATGCCATCGTGATGATTGTGATGTATTTAGATTGTCTCATGATATATCTTTTTAGAATTTCACATTTACATTAAAACCATAGCTTCTGCGTGAAGGCAACGAACCGTATTCAAGTCCCATACCGGTGGTATTGTTGTAGTTGGAATCCGGGTCGATATTCGGGATATTCTTCCATACGATGAACGGATTGCGGGCAACGAACGAAACGGTCAGTCCGCTTACTACATTCTTCAGCCAGGATTTGGGTACATTGTAACTCAACGTCAGCTCACGGCATTTCACGTATGAGTTGTCGTAAATAAACATAGAAGGTGCATTACGGCAAACGCTCATCCAGTAGTCTTCCGGATTGATGTAGATGTCGTTGGGACGATATGTTCCATCACCGTTGTCGATGACACCCGGAGCAACGAATCCGCCTGTCGGCTTCCAGTTATCGGCTCCTTTTGCAATGCCGGCTGCCAATCTTTCTTCTTCCGAGCGATACCAGGCGTCGCGTCCTGCCAATGTTTCCGGACTTTTACCCGATTCGTAAGCAGCACGGGCAGACATAGAATAG
Organism: Bacteroides ovatus; assembly: GCF_001314995.1. Classification (NCBI taxonomy): domain Bacteria; kingdom Pseudomonadati; phylum Bacteroidota; class Bacteroidia; order Bacteroidales; family Bacteroidaceae; genus Bacteroides; species Bacteroides ovatus. The sequence goes on along the minus strand of NZ_CP012938.1, from coordinate 3,929,997 downwards.
AGGTCGGCGCCTACTTTCACATCGAATACTGCTACCAGCGAGAGATTCTTGTAGGTAAAGTTGGTGAGTAATCCACCTGTCCAGTCCCAAGAGGCATTACCTAATACATGGTTGCTCTTGTCATATTGCGGCAGACCGGTTTGCGGGTCAATCAGAATATCTCCCTTTTCGTTCCGTTGGAAGTCCGGGCCTACAATAGAACCAAAGTTCTCGCCTACCTTAGCGGCCACCTGAACGTCGAGCCAAGACGCCTTTTCCAGTTCAAACATATCTGATTCGCCATCCAGTTCTTTTACTTTGTTGCTGTTTTTGGAGAAGTTCAGATTAATGTCCCAGGAAAAATCGCGTGTTTGAATCGGTCGTGTGCTAAGGGCAATCTCAATACCTTTGTTTTCTATCTTGCCGGCATTAATCAAGCGATAGTTGTAACCGGTTGTCCAGGAACTTGCCATTCCCATAATCTGGTTTTTACTGATTTGAGAATAGTAGGTGAAATCCAGTCCGATACGGTTCTTCAGGAATTTCAATTCCAATCCCATTTCCACGGAGTTTGTTTTGGTTGGTTTCAAGTCTTTGTTGGGGATGGTTCCGTTATCGATATATCCGATGGTATATCCGGGATAAGCATATTTGGATTTCGTATAGACGAGTCCCAATTGATAAGGATCGGTATCGCTACCTACTTGGGCCCATGACATACGCACCTTTCCGTAAGGCAGGAGGTCGCCCAGTTTTGTCAGCTCGGAGAATACAAAGCTACCGGAGAAAGAAGGATACACATACATGTTGTTGCCAGTGGGAAGGGTAGACGATTGGTCGCCACGCAACGTAGCATCGAGGTAAAGCATGTGTTTCCATCCCACGTTCACTGCTCCGTAAACCGAATTAATCTGCTTGCGGTAACTGCCGGGCACTACACTGATCTCGTTGAAGCTCGTCAATGAAGGGACATCGCGTATCTTCATGTCTTGAGCGGTGGTAACGGTGGTCTGGTTGTTCACCTTATATACATTGCCGCCTAATGTAGCATTGAAATCGAAATCACCCCAATGGTTGTTGTAGAGAGCCAACGCTTCAAAGTTGTACATGCGGTTGCGGAAAGCACTGTTTTGAAGTCTTCCGGCTTCGAATCCGGGAGTGGTAGGTGCTTTGTAATCATCGAACGTGAACCAGTTGAGTTCGGCACCCAGCGTTGCCTGAAGTTTCAGATGTGGGTCGATGTTCCATACGGCCTTGCCGTTCATGCGGAACAAGTCTTTCTTGGATTTGTTGAAGTTCTTATAGATATCCCAGTACGGATTCACGTTGTAGGGATCCATGCCGTTCCAGTTGGAATATTCGCCGTCGGCAGTCTGATAGGTTTGCAACCATTCCTGGTCGTAGGTGGTGGCAAGGGTCATCAGGTTTTTACCGATATTGGACTTGCTGTCGCCCAGAGCCGGACGGTTCTTCACGTCTTCCCGTGTATAGTTGACACTGAAATCCAAGTCTACCTTTCCTGCAGACGTATTGGCGCGCAGGTTGAAAATGTCACGGCTCATGTGCGTCTGGGGAACAATGTCTTTATTGCGCATATCCGTATAGGTAAAGCGAATTCCGGTTTTTCCGCTGTTCACACCTATGATGGCGGAGTTGGTGGCGGTGATACCTGTGCGGAAGAAGTTGGACGTATTGTCGGGGACAATGAGGAAAGGGCGTTCTACGCCGTCGAAATACTTCAACATGTTTGAACCGTCCGCTTTGGGGCCCCAACTTTTGTTTGTGTTGGATATGGCATCATAGCTATAAGTACCGTTGCTTCCCATACCATATATCTGTTGCACTTCATCCCATTTGGCAAGTTGGGTGTCGAAAGTCAGCGTTCCGTTATATTCCACGCTGATTTTATCCTTGTTGGCTCGCTTGGTTGTAATCAAGATAACACCGTGGCTGGCACGGCTACCATAAAGTGCAGATGCCGCAGGGCCTTTCAATACCGACATGTTTTCTACGTCATCGGCATTGATGCTCGAAATACCGTCGCCCAAGTCGAAGCCTCCGTTTGTGCCGGCACTGCCGAAATTAGTGTTGTCCAAAGGTACACCGTCCACTACATAAAGAGGCTGGTTATTGCCGGTCATTTCGGTACTGCCTCGCAGAATAACGCGCGTAGAACCGGAAGGACCACCGGCGGTCTGGCTGACTACCAAGCCTGGCACACGTCCTGCCATGGAGTTGATGAGATTCGTCTCTTTCGCTTTGGTCAAGGCTTCACCTTTCACTTCATCAATGCCGTAGCCCAACGCTTTGCGCTCTCTCTTGATGCCAAGGGCGGTAACTACCACTTCATCCAATGCTTTGGCATCCTCTTTCAAGGTGATGTTCAAAGGACCTCTTCCCGCTTTTACTTCTTCGGATTTATAACCCACGTAGCTGACAACGAGCGTAGCTCCCGCTTTTACATTCAAACTGAAATTTCCATCCAGATCGGTAATCGTTCCGTTGGCAGTTCCTTTCTCCACTACGGAAGCCCCAATGATGGGACCTGTGGCATCGCTCACTTTTCCGGTTACCTTGTTGCTTTGTTGTTGAATAGCTTGGGAACTTGGTTCCGTTGCTGCATACACTTGCTGGAAACTTCCCGCCATCCAAAGGGCGAGTGTTCCGCAAAACAGTAGATACTTACATTTTTCCATATTCATAGCATGTATATTTAAGATTCCTATAATATTTTCACCCAGTCGATGTACATATTCACTTTCTGACCGTCTTTCAGGCCCGTCAGTTTATTAATATCGGTAATTCCTGTAAACGCACCTCCCACGGCGAGGTTGAACAGGATGTAGAAGTTGTCATGAAAGTATGTGTTCGAGCTAATGTCGAACGTATGAAACTTGACGTTGTCAATGGATATTGTCAGGTTGTTTTCATCCCAATCCAGGGAGTAGGTGTGATAATTGCCGTCTTGTAGGCTGTTGGCAACATTGGCTTTGTAGTATTGCTGTTCGTGAGCCGCTGCGCTGGGGCCATAGTGAATGGCGGTGTTCACTTGTTTTTCCGAATCGCCCGCAGCCATTCCGCTCTGTTCTCCCATTTCCATAATATCAATCTCCCCGCATGCCGGCCACTGTTTGTCGTTGTCTCCCATCATCCAGAAAGCAGGCCATAGTCCGCCGTTAGTCTTGGGAAGCTTGATGCTTGCTTCTATCTTGCGATACTTGAAACTCTTTTTTCCTTTTGAATTGATCCTGCCTGAATAGATTTTATTCCCTTTGCGTTCGGCGGTAAGAATCAGAACCGATTTATCCCCGTCTTTTCCTACCGATACATGAGCGGCATCGTATGCCTGTAGCTCTTGGTTGGTCCAACCGGGTTCATGAGTTTCTTTCGTCCATACTTTTTCGTCGAAAAAGTTGAAATCGTCTTTAAAAAGAATGTCTTGTGGATTTTCTTCCGGTTCCGTTCCAACAGAATCCGACGAACAGGATTGTTGCGCGAAGCAAACGGATAAAAATAGGAATAGTGCTACTTTTTTCATCGTTTTAGCATTTTAAAGGTTAAACGTAATATGTGCTTTATACTTGTAAAGCTTGGTGCAAAGATGCTAATATCCGGCTGAAACGATGGTCAGATTGCTGACATATTAGGTTTGATTGCTGACAAATCTGCTGATTTTTATCGAACGGACGTTATCTTACCCATTCTTTTTCGAAGATTGTTGCTGTACGGAATGATCCCAAGATACTATTGCTGACAATAACTCGTCAATATGCAGTTTTTATTTCTTTCTCTTGCTTATATTATTTTTTCAATTGCCTAAGGAGTTTTCGTTTGACAGTTGTTGAACGAACGCTTGACATATGTTGAACTATCGCTTGACTATAGTCAAACGAAAACTCCTTAGGCAATGAAATAACTATCAATAGGTAAACGATTGCTTAAAAATAACTAATAAAATCATTAGTGGCAATTGATTCCAAACCATGCGGTTTTTAGTTAGGAATTTAATTCAGACATAAGAACATAAGAACAAAAAATAAAATAGCCGTTCAATAAGCAACAGAAATAATTTTCAAAGCGCAGCATTTATGTTCTTTTGTTCTTATGTCTAAAAACAAATGATCGTTTAGCTCATTTCTATACCTTTAATACTTGTCTATTTACCACTATATTTACTCGGTTGCATCCCGAATTGTTTCTTGAACAATGAACTGAAATACTTCGTGTTGACAAATCCGGTTTCGGTGGCGACATCGGTTACGCTTTTACCTTCTTTCAGCAGTTCGGCAGCTTTTTGTAGCCGGATGATACGAATAAACTCTTGCGGCCCTTTTCCCGTCAGTGATTTAAGGCGACTGTAGAATAGTGTTCGGCTCATTGCCATTTCATGGCATAAGAGATTGATGTTGAAATCGGGTTCATCCAAATGTTCAAGAACAAACCGGGTAGCTTGCATGATAAACCGGCGGTCGCCCTCGGCCATTGTTTCGCTTGCTGTCGTTACGTTTTTGTTGTCGATACTTTCATTGTTTTCATTGCTTTCATTGTCGTCACGTTTGCCGCCCGCCTCTACTTGAGCGATGGCTTGCCGCATGAAAAACTGCCGTTGCCTGTTTCGATTGTCAATCAATCCTTGTACTTTCAATTTCAGTATCTCTGTACTAAATGGTTTGGGGATATAATCATCCGCGCCTTTCTTCAATCCTTCCACTATTGCTTCGTGGTTAGCCTTTGCCGTCAGCAGAACGACGGGAATACCTGATGTGTCAGGATTTTCCTTGACCATTCTGCAAAGCTCGTCACCCCGTATGCCGGGCATCATGACGTCGGAGAGGATGATGTCCGGATATTCATTGGCGAGACAGGCGATAGCTTCGTGTCCGTCGGCAACATCAATCACCCGATAGAGGTGTTCAAAGGTCTGGCGGAGGTAGTGACGGAGAGTTTCGTGGTCTTCTACAATGAGCAATGTATTCCGGTCGTCCGGATCTTTCATTTTATCCGTTTCGGGGCTGTTATTATCCGATGTGCCGGCAAGGTGTTCGAGGGATGATTCGTGCGACACGGGTTCGGCTACGGTGGTGGTTCGCGGCAATGTTACGATGAAAGTAGTTCCCTTGCCCTCCTCGGAACAGAAAGTGATTTTTCCATGCAGCATCTTTACAATGCGTTGCACCTGCAACAGTCCGAATCCGGTTCCTTCTTCCTGTGACTGCCGGGCATTTTCGGCTCTGTAAATATCGGAGAAGATATGCTTTTTCGCTTTCTTCGGTATGCCTATTCCGTTATCTTTCAACGAAAGGATGGCTTTGCGTTTCGTGGCTTTCAAATCCAGACTGATTTCTCCCTGGGGCATGGTGTATTTGCAGGCATTGGAAAGAAGATTGTCGAGTAACATCTCTATCAGGTGTTTGTCGGCCGAAACGAAAACGGATTCGTCGGGTTGGGTCAGATTCAGTGTCAACTGCTTCTTCTCGCAAAAAGACCGGAAGACGGAGACTTCTTTCAGCAAAACTTCATTCAGACAAAGCGGAACCGATGAAGAGGATGGCTTGTGGGCGTCTACCTTTTCAAATTCGAGCAACTGTGTGATGAGCGAATGGAGTTTCTGGGTACTTTCATGGGCCAGATTCAGGTAATAACGGGCTTTGTCCGAGAGATCCTGTTCCCGGTTCAAATCCTCCAGTGGCGCCATGATAAGCGTTACCGGCGTGCGAATGTCGTGCGCCGTGTCGATGAAGAAACGTATTTTGTCTTCGTCGTATTTCTTTTGGAGCTGGTTGCTCTTATAGCGCAGGATGAAATAGAAAACGAAGCCTATTATAAATAGGTAAATAGTCCAAGCCCACCACGAGTTCCACCATGGCTGGCTCACTTTCACTTCTAAGGTGCTTTCGGAGATAGTCTTTCCGTCGCTGCGTCGCAGGCTGCGCACTTTAAAAAGATAAGTGCCCGGCGATACCTTGGTGTAGGATGCCTTGCCCTCGGCAGACGGTTTGCTCCAGTCATTGTCATACCCCTCTAAAATATGCTGATAGACAATATCGCGCTGGAAACGATAGTTGATAGATTCAAAAGAAACGGTAAACGAGTTGTATTTATAGCCGAGCCGTACCGCACGGTCGGCAAGCATATCATGGATGGCGGGTCTCAACGATTCTTCTTCCTGGACGTTTTGATAATCAACCGTCAGCCCCGTGAAACGCAGGAGCGTCCAGTAGTCTACGGTTGAGATGTCGAGTGGCATGATAAAGACAGCGCCATCCGTGCTGCCATACACAAACTCGCCGTTCATCAACCGGGCAAATGAGGATTTGTTATATTCCTTGTCTATATTGCCTGCATAGTTGAGGTTCGACACGCGCAGGCTGTCTATCAAGGCAATTCCTTTTCCGGTGCTGACCCACAAGCGTTTCTTGTCGTCTCGCTGCAAACTATATATATCGTTGGACGGCAATCCCTCTTGAACGGTGAAAGTCTTTACCGTCCGGTTTTTCATATCATATAGATTCAATCCTCCCCCTTCGGTTCCCAGCCACACGGTTCCGTCGTCATTGAACAGCATAGAGATGATATAAGCACTGACATTCTGATTGTGAAATTCCTGGGAATTGGCATAGTGCTGTATATTCCCTGTATGTTTGTCCACTAGGAAAAAACCGTTGACGGTAGCCACCGCTACCCGGTTTCGGTCGATAGGTTCAATGGACTGTACCCAATTCACGTCGAAAGACTGTCTGCTGCCTTTTTCTTTTTCAAACATGATCAGGCATCCGTCCAGACCTCCTATCCATAAGTCTCCCTCCATGTCTTGTCTGACGGAGAAAATATAATTGGTGGTCAATTGCCCTTGTTGCTTGGTGAGATGGCGTAACACGCGTCCGTTGTTATCCAATAGATACACTCCGTCTCCGTACGTTCCTACCCATACGTTCCCATTTCCGGATGTGCAAAGAGAAATGGTTACGATTTCTTTCAGCACGTGTTTCCAAGTGCCTGACAGGGTGTTTCGGATGCTGATTCCATCATCGGTAGCGAACCATTGGTTGCCATCCGGGTTTTCTTCGATATCATTCACGTTGTTGCTGATGAGAGAATGGGTATTTCCCTTTTCGTGTGCTAATATCGAAATGGGATGTTTCAGCAGGATAGCCACGGATACACCTCCCGTATAACTACCTATCCAGATGTTGCCCTGATCGTCTCTGGTTACGGCATATACGCCGTTTCCGCGCAGGTAAGTATCTGTGTCATCTTTGGTATTCATCAGTAAACGGGCTTTCTTGGTGTCCTTGTCTATCGCATACACACCGCCACCGTCCACGCCTATGAGTATGGTATGTACATCATAGTCTGTAATTGCCCGTATCGGATGAAGGAACGTGCTCCCTTGTCCCTCCAGCGCAAGCACTTTGGAAGTGTCGAGGTTCATCACAGACAAACCGCTGCCAAATGTGCCTATCCAGAGTTCTTTTTTCGGTTTGTCGCAGAACAATGTTTGTACATTCCACCCCTCCAGCAGCTGGCGTTTCTTATCCGGCAGGGCGTGTGACAGTTGCCAGACTCCGTTAGAAGTGCCCACAAAAAGCGACTCGCCGGCAAATGCGATGTCGTTGACATATTGTCCTTTCAACACGGCAACTATACGATGGTCCGCTTCTTGCTTGTATAGTCCTTTATCCGCCCCCATCCACCAGGTTCCGTCACTATCCAAACAGAGTTTGTTCAAGATGACTTCTTCCTGAATCAATTGTCCCAGGTGGAGGACTTGTTCAAAATGATCCAGGATGGTGGAATATCGGTAGATTCGTCCGGTGTGGTCGTAGGCGAACAGTCCTTGTTGTGCGTCGTACAATAAGTAAAGCCTGCGTCCGGCAAGATCACCATAATAGAAACTGCCCGGCAAATCATAGTTCTTTACCGTATGACCGTTGTATCTGTCTATTCCGGTTTTTGTAGCAATCCACATAGCACCGTCTCCATCCTCGACAATCGAAAAAACGCGTTGGCTACTAAGGCCTTCTGCATAGCCTACATGCCTGACATCGAACATCCGGTTGGTCAGTTCGGCTTTGACAGCTATGCTTATCATTAGTAGTAAGGTGATAACAAGATTAAAACGAACCATATTCTTTTAATTGTTGACATTACAAAGATAAAGTTTCTTTAGAAAATCCCAACAGAATAGGGGTGTGAAATTAGAAGGAATATTCAGTAAATGTTCCTATGTAAAGTCAATCAGGAAATCAACAAGATTTATATTTCCGGGAATGGCAAGTTTCTTTCTTATTCGGTAACGGGCTGTTTCTACTCCACGAATAGTAAGATTGGTGAACTGCGCAATATCTTTGGTTGACATCCTCCCCTTTTACAGTGAACCGACGAATACGCTCTGTATAAATAGGGCTATTGATAAGTTTCATCTTTTTATAGTTATAGTTGATATACAAAACAGATATGGCAGTTTTATTAAGCATAACTTATAAAGATGCCAGTTTTATTTGTGTTATTAAGTATAACTTATAACTCTATCCTAGTTGACGAAAGAGAAATAAAAAGAATGTGAGGTGGCCTAAATAGTAAGAGGCTGCCTCACATTGCTTTTAGTGACTGTCTTGGATTTATTTATTGGACCTCAAAACTCCCCTTCAGCCGTATGTCCTGTGAAGAAGCTCCCACCATAACCGAGAAACTTCCCGGCTCTACTGTAAACTGATTATTCTTGTCCCATAATCCCAAGTCTTGAGGCGTAAGGGTAAAGTTGACCGTTTGTTCTTCTCCCGGTTGCAAGTGAATACGTTCAAAGCCACGCAATACTTTATCGTAGGTGGTTACGCTGCTGAAATCATCCCGGATATAAAGCTGGACTACTTCGTCCCCTGCTTTCTTTCCTGTATTCTTTACAGTACATGAAAGAGTGATATTTTCCTGCGGACCGATCACCGGTTTAGATATTTTCAAGTCTGAATATCCGAAGGTTGTATAGCTTAAACCATATCCGAAAGGATAAAGTACACCGTCTACACGGACTTTCCCTTTGGAGTCAGAACCCGGCTTGAATGGGAAAGCAAAAGGAATCTGTCCCACAGATTTCGGGAAAGTGACAGCCAGACGTCCTCCCGGATTATAGTCTCCGAAAAGAACTTTAGCGATGGCATCCCCCATAAATTCTCCGGGGAACCAGGCATGAATGATGGCAGGAATGTATTTGTTTGCCCAGTTGATGGTTGCTGCCCTTCCGTCCACCATCACTAGAATGACAGGTTTACCTGTTGCATAAACCGCTTCCAATAATTGTTGCTGCCGTCCGCAGAGGTCAAGATTGGTACGTGAAAACTCTTCCCGAACCGTTTTCTCATTTCCACCCAGTACAAGAATAGCGATATCCGAAGCTTTTGCTAATTCTACCGCTTCCTGAATCATCGCCTGCTCTTGTGTATCTAATGGAACATTGTACAGTTCGCTCTCCGGGAAATACTTATCAATAATATCACAGCCTTTAGCATAGCGAACTTCCGAGTTAGGCAGATATTCTTTGATTCCCTGATATACAGTCTTAATAGACGCATTGGCGGGACCATATCTGCAAGTCAGTTCCTTCACTTCTTCCCCATTCGGACCAATCACAGCTATTTTGCTGAAGTTCTTGGATAACGGAAGCATCTGATTCTCATTCTTCAAAAGAACGATGGACTCTAAAGCGGCTTTCATAGATACTGCTTTATGAGCGTCGTTGTGTACCACTGTCTCCGGACGACGGTCATCACCGGGATACGGATTATCAAAAAGTCCCATCATAAACTTGACACGGAGAATCTCACCGACACGTTGATCGAGCGTGTGCAAAGAAACTTTGCCTTCGTTGATAGCACGGCGCAACGGGAGAATGAAATCTTGTGGCGGAGTAAAGTTGGTACGGATATTCAATCCTGCATTGACCACTTGTGCTGCCATCTCTTCTTCAGTCGGGGTGATACGATGTTTGGTGTGCAGAAACTCTACCGCCTCACTATCCGATACTATATATCCTTTGAATCCCCATTGCTGACGCAGAATTTCCGTGAGGAAATGATAACTTCCGGAAACAGGCTCCCCATCATAATCATTATACGAACTCATCACTCCTAGAGCACCCGCTTCCTGAATACCTTTGCGGAAAGGTTCCAGATAAAGAGTCTTCATCTCACGCGGAGCCACGTGCGGATCCGTACGCGTACCTCCGTCACGTCCACCAACCGGAATACTGTAAACGGCAAAATGTTTCGGAGTAGCAACGATACCTTCATTTTGCAGACCGAGAATCATCTGTTTTCCCAATTCGCCCACCAGATAAGGATCTTCCCCATAACTTTCCACCACACGTCCCCAGCGAGGATCTTGTGCTATATCCAGAATAGGAGAATAAATATTGGTATATCCCAATGCTTTTGCCTCATCTGCAGTGACTTTCGCAATTTCCCCGATCAGTTTTTTGTTCCACGTGGCACCTTGCCCGCATTGAGCGGGAAACATGGTAGCCCGGTCGTGACATAATCCGCGTATTCCTTCATTGGTAAAGTCCACCGGAATACCCAGTCGTGTCTGTTCCACAAACCAGCGTTGAATGGTGTGTCGGTTCTTTACGCTGTTGGCATACGGATAGGAGATTTCAGAACCGAATTTACCCAGTCCGTTCGCCTGCTCATCAATATTACCGATACCGTCCTTCCAGATTTCCGTTGACCATCCGGTGGTAGGCCATGCATCTTTCAATACCCGTCCCGAACCGTAGAGAGTGGCCATCTGACAGGTTTTCTCTTCCAGCGTCATTTGCGAGAGCAGGTCGGCGATGCGGGCTTCGATAGGAGCGGAGGGATCTTCGTATACATCCTTTATACCGTTTTTATTGAAGTCGATCCAGGTCTTTTTGTATATGTCCTTTGAGTTGTTGCCGGATTTGTTATCAGTAGGTTTGTTGTTTGCCGAGATACTTCCGGAGTAGATACTTCCGGCAGATACTAACAGGGCGAGACATAGCAGTTTCTTCATAATCTATTTTTTTGCAAGAGTACTTATCTATTTTATTTATGTTGCAAGTATACAAAAAGATTTTGATATGAGAGGATAGAATAGTCTTTATAATCACCTTTACCCTCACACCTGTAATGCCGATGGATAAAGAGATACAGACAATGGTGAGGGTGTGAGGGTAAAAGTGATCTAAACTTTTGTTTAGAGAAATAAGTTTGGAAATACTCTACAATGCTTGTTGAATACTCTACTCAAGTATTGTCGAAAGCCGGAAAACCGCTTCATGGCTTTTCGTTGGCCCGCAGACCGAAAACTTTTCCTGTCATCTGATTGATACGTACTTGCCATACTTTGACATTACGTACCGCAGGATCGGAATAGTTGAACTCACTATCTGTGTAATGACGCATGATAATATCCAATGCACGGCGTTTCTCGTCTATCTCTTCGATGAATTCTACTTGCCCCCGACACATCGCGCTTTCCGAACGCATACTGTAACTGCAGGCTACCTTTTCGTGTTGGTAGACAAGTTTATGTCCAACGCTGAAAGTGATGCATACATTATTATTATGTTCCAGCATCTCCAACTTGCTGCCTTCAGGACCCGAATGAAGATATATGATGCCATTCTCATAACCGAAGTTCATCGGAACTACGTAGGGATTACCTTCCAAATCAGTAATGCCTACAAAACAGGCATCGCAATGGAGAATAATGGATTCGATTCGTTGTTTATCTTCAATAATGACAGTTTTCATAATGGCTGTTTGGCTTACCACAGAGGACACGGAGTACACGAAGTCTTTTTACTTCCTGATTTCTTAGCGTACTCTGTGGTGAATTTACTTTTCTATTAATTCAAAATCCAATTGTTTCTTTTCCAGATTGGCACGAGCTACCCGAACAGTAATAGCGTCTCCCAAACTGTATATTTTGTTTTTGCGGCGTCCGCGAAGACAATAGTTCTTCTCGTCGAATTCGTAGTAGTCATCATCCAGATCACGAACAGGGACCAGACCTTCACATTTGTTTTCGTTCAGTTCTACATAAAGTCCCCACTCGGTTACGCCGGAGATTACACCGTCGTAAATCTGCCCCAGACGTTCGCTCATAAATTCCACCTGTTTATATTTGATGGAAGCACGCTCGGCATTGGCTGCAATTTGTTCCATGTTCGAGCTGTGGTCGCAGAGGTCTTCGTACTTAGCTTCGGATACGCTGCGTCCTCCGTCCATATACTTCGTCACCAAACGGTGTACCATCATGTCCGGGAAACGGCGGATGGGAGAAGTAAAGTGAGTGTAATATTCGAAAGCTAGTCCGTAGTGACCGATGTTATGGGTTGAGTAACGTGCTTTCTGCATGGCGCGGATGGATACGGTTTCTATCAGGTTCTCTTCTTTCTTTCCGTGTATGTCGTCCAGCAAGTGGTTGATGGATTTTGAAATATCCGTCTTCGTTCCGCTTGTACGCACTTTGTAGCCGAAGCGTGCGATGAACTGTGACAAGTTCTCCAACTTCTCCGGATCGGGCAGGTCGTGGATACGGTAAGGAAGCACTTTGGCTTTCTTGTTCTTCGGCACACATCCTATCTTTTCTGCTACGGTCTTGTTAGCGAGCAACATGAATTCTTCCACCAGTTTATTGGCATCTTTTGACTCTTTGAAGTAAACGCTGATTGGTTTTCCTTTTTCGTCAATTTCGAACTTCACTTCGTAGCGGTCGAAGTTGATGGCTCCTGCAGAGAAGCGTTTTTCGCGCAGTGCTTTGGCAATCGTATCTAACGTGAGTACTTCTTCTTTGAAGTCTCCTTCTTTTGTTTCTATGATTTGTTGTGCCTCTTCGTAGGTGAAGCGACGGTCGGAGTTGATAACTGTATGTACGATACGTGAGTCTCTGACTTCTCCTTTTTCCGTAATATCGAAGATAACGGAGAAAGCTAGTTTTTCTTCGTTCGGGCGGAGTGAACAAATGAAGTTACACAGCCGTTCGGGAAGCATCGGGATGGTACGGTCTACCAGATAAACGGAAGTTGCCCGCTTTTCTGCTTCCTTGTCGATGATGCTGCCTTCTTTTACGTAATGTGTCACGTCGGCAATGTGTACACCTACTTCCCACAATCCGTCCTTTAGCTTGCGGATGGAAAGTGCGTCGTCAAAATCTTTGGCGTCTTTCGGGTCGATGGTGAAAGTTGTTACTTTACGGAAATCTTCGCGTTTGGCAATCTCTTCTGCTGAAATTTCGGCAGGAATCTTATCCGCTGCTGTCTCTACTGCTTTCGGATATACATACGGCAGACCGAACTCCGCAAGAATTGCGTGCATCTCTGTGGTATTGTCGCCAGCCTGACCTAATATATCTATTACTTGTCCGATAGGATTCTTTGCCTTGTCCGGCCATTCGGTTACTTTCACAATGGCTTTATCTCCGGTCTTTCCGCCTTTCAGCTTATCTTTCGGGATGAAGATATCATTGGCTAATGTACGATTCTCTGTCACCAGAAATGCGTATGACTTAGCTACTTCCAGTGTGCCGACGAAAGTATCGTTTGCACGCTCCAGTATTTCTATCACTTCTCCTTCTGCCTCTCTGTTTTTCCGTTTGGCATAGAAGGTGATCTTTACTTTGTCATTGTTCATGGCATGTGCCGAATTGCGTTCGGCCACAAATATCGGCTCGCCTCCTCCTTCAGGAATAAAGGAATTCTTGCCATTGCTTTTCCGTTGGAAAGTGCCTACCATCTCTGTTCCATGATTGGTGAGACGGAATTTTCCTTTTTCTATTTCAGAAATATAATCGTCAGCTAAAAGGTCATGTAATATATCGACGCATAACATTTTTTGCGGATGGGTAGTGAGACGCAATTCCGAAAATATATATTTCATACTCAAGGTCTCGCTGGATTTGGCATGGAAAAAGTCTATTAATAATGCTGCCAGCTCTTTCTTACTCATTCTTTTGCCGGCCTTTTTCTCTTTCTTTTCTTTCTTTTTTGCCATATTATATGGAATTTATTAGTAGTTCAATCATTGATAGGATACAAAGTAAACAAATTTTTGGTTAGTTTGTTGTCAAGGTCTGTTTATTTTTTGATTTGCTTTTCTGTGAAGTATTAAGTCGATAGAGAAATATTGCTTGATTATTTATAAACAGAAAAAGAGGCATGTCATCCCGACACACCTCTATGTATACTTAAGAGAGATTTATATTATTAAATTAGTCTTTTATACAGCGTATAGGAAAACCACGTTTGGGGGTTATTCCATATTTAGAATAAGTTATTCCATAGCTATTATTACTAAAAGTAATATTTCCTGCTCCTTGGCTTTGCATTTCTGTGGTCCAGAAGTCAGCACCACTTTCTGACCAGCCAAAGCTTCCTGTTTGATAGCATTGCCCGGAAGGAATAATTGTAAGTCCGTAAGTATTACGAGGTCCATTTGCCAAGTCAGGGTTCATGTCGGAGTTTCCGGAAGCACTCCATCCTTCAAGACCTGCTAATGCTGACCAAACATTCTTGCAATTTGGATCAGAGTGTTTGTCTCCAAAATCATCTTCCCATACATCTCCTTCAACAGGGGGTAATTGTTCAGCTACAAAATTTTCTAATATTTTCCACTCTGCTTTACTAGGTAGGTGCCATCCACTTGGACAGATTCCTTGTACTCCACTTGGTACAGCATCTGCGTCCTTCCCTTCTTCATTTTCTTTATTCATTGCAGCATACCAATTATATAGAACTCCATATGTTTTGTATGTTTCAGTATTTTTTGCGGCATTTACATCTTCACCATCGTAGTCATAAACGAAATAAAGAGGTTCTCCTTCGCAAGTAGCGGCAGCAGCAGGTTTATTTACTTTAGGTAAATAAGCTAGATTTTCAGCCATCCATGTCTGCTCACCGATTTCTACGGTTTTGTATACATGGTTGTCACGTGAATCAACCATTTCTCCTTCGCCTGGTTCAGGAGTGGGTTCCGGCTTTGTCAGAGTGATGTTAACTTCGCTTGTAGCCATTGTTCCTTGATCACCTTTGACAGTTAATTCAATTTTTAATGCTCCTTCGGTTTGGTTAGCTTCAAATGTATAATCATAGCTAAAAGGCACTGCGGTAACTTCTGATATAGCTTTGCCTCCTACTTTTAATGTGACGTTTGAGATTTCACCAAAGTCAATCGTAGCTTCTCCTTTGATTGTCATTTTTTCTGCAATGTTTACCGTAGCTCCTTCAGCAGGTGCAGATATGGAGCATGTAACGTGTTGCTCGGGAGTAGGATCGTTGTTGTCGTCACCACAAGCAATTAGTCCTAAGACTGCGAATAAAAAGAATCCAAATTTTTTCATAAATATATTTATATTTAGTGAGTAATAATATAATCGTTAATCTTTGATGCAACGGACAGGAAGACCTACTCCCGGATTGAATTCTGCATTGGTTACAAATGTGTGGAGGTCTGACCATAAACGTACGGTGATACCGAATTCAGGTCCCATTTGTACTCCAGCTGTCGAACTCCACCAGCCGGCACTGTAGCAGGAATGCATCCAGTCTTCGTCACCTGCACATGCACGGAATCCGATGGGTAGACCGTTGAATAAGGTTGCATTATTCTTTTCCATTTCTACGCCAACCCAAGTTGGTTGAGGTTCTATTTCTGTATATTCCGGCAGCATCCACATTGTTGTTGAAGCTAAAGCTTTTGCTATTGCTGTTTCGTCTACCTGACCATCATTCATGATAGCGGCCATGCCGGAGTCTAAAACATATTTAGATAATGTCTGCCATTCTTTTTGTGAAGGAATATGCCATCCGTCAGGACAAACACCTTTTATATTCCGTGTTTCATCTTCTCCTAATGCTGTTTCACCTTGAAGTGCTGCAGGTAAGTTATAGTAGGCTCCATAAGCTTTTAAATAAGCTTTTCCCAAGTCTGTTTTGATATCACTGTCGAACATAACATAATATTTGGGCGCTGTTGAAGATATATCAAAATTCTGTTCCGGTAAATAACGTAAATTCTCTGCCATCCAGATTTGTTCTGCAAGTTGTATCGTCTTGTATACATTTCCATCACGTGTATCTGTGAGGTCTTCTCCATATTGAGGTGGTGCAGGTCTGTCACCGAGTTCTGTTGTGACAGTAATAGTTGCCAAAGCACTGCCTTCATGATCTCCTTTGACTGCTAATTCAATTTTCAACTCTCCTGGTTCAGCTTCCTTGGGGAAAGTATATTCATAATAGAATGGAACCGAACTTATGTCGGTAATAACTTCTCCTCCTACTTTAAGTTCAGCGGAGATAATTTTACCATAGTTAGTCGTTCCTTCTCCTCTGATAATCAGTTTGTCTGATATTATAACGGTTTCTCCGTTAGTCGGCATAAATATCTCACAGCTTACCTGTTGGTCTGGAAGTATTTCTCCTCCTCCGCCTGCGGTGCTGTTGTCATCTTTACAGCTTGCACCAAGTAATCCTAATGCCACGATAAAGCTAGTTAATAGTATCTTTTTCATATGTTATTGGATTATGTCTTCTTTAAATAGAATACAATTAATAAAAATGGACAGATTGTCTATAACCTTCTGTAGTTTTGCATCTTCATATACCCGGAAAACAAAACCGAAAGGATCACTCTCTTTTATTCCGGAAAAAGCGAAAACGAATGTTCCGTCTGTTAACATTACGGGGCCTAATGAGATTGTTACAGAAGGATCTTTTACATAATATAGGTCAGAGCTAAGAATTTCGAATGAGAGATATAAATTGTCCTCGAAGACTCCTAGGTTTTGACCGGCCCCAAAAGCCAGGCAATTGTCTATGGCTTTTGCTTTCAGTTTGTAAGGCAATCCGGTTAGAATGTTTGAAAGCAGGTATGTTCCGTCTTCCTGTTTTTCAATGATGACATCTTTCAAGCCGTAATTCATTTGCCCGTCTGAAAACATGCCTTGCCATGTTCCGGTAAGTTCGTCAACATCATATTGTATTACCTGATAAGAAGCCGATCTGTCTTTTGCTGCCACATTGACAATAGCTCCTCTCATTTTTCCGGAGGTATTTTCTTTTACCTTGAAATTTATTCCCTTCGCATTCTGTTCAAATGACAACCATTCTTGAGCTTCTGCGGGTATGTCTATTGTATAATCGAAAGAACTTTGTAATTTTATAGGTAGCGTAGCTGCTTTATTGTCGGTGCGGAGCATCCACTCGTCTTTACCGAAGATGAAAACAGCTCCGGATTGATTGATATTGAACGCCTTTTTTTCTACTCCGTTACTGATTGTCAATAAAGCATTTCTACCAGAGTATCCGGTGTTTTCTTTTACTTCGAATACTACTTCATTGGGGTTTACTTCTTTCAGCACACACCAGTCGGCATTAACATCTGCTGTTATATTGCCTGTTGCCTGAAGTTGTATGTAGCCTTTTCCTCCAGTCGCTTGGAAATTAGTATTTACAGCTTTGATCTCTAACCTGGATTCGCTGCTTTCCGTATCATTGCATCCCGCTATTGCTATGGTGCAAAGTACAAATAAGAATATATTAAAAAACTTTCTCATAATTGTATTAATTACCTTCGTTTTCTTTTTCCATTAAGATTGAGTTATACCAGCTCCAGTAACCCATTAGTCCTGAAGTTGAATATTCATCAGAGGAATAAGCCCAGATTATCAATAATGTATTTTCCTGGCTTGCTTTATCCGCAAAGTAAAAAGTGAAAGGGTTGGTATTTGCCGTTACATTTACCAATCCGCTGCGTAGACGTGAAGGCAAACTTAATTCTGTGTGAGCATATCCTTCTACACCTGCCGCACACGCAAAGTAGTAAGACGATGAAGAAACCGGACTTATACTTTGTGAATCTAAGATCAGTTTTCCGCTGGCTTTGTCATACAGAAGAGTGAAGTTGAATCCGCCAATACTTTTCAGAGTATAACTTTCTCCTCTGACTTTAGGAGTGATGGTTACAGATTGTGAAGTTGGACCTTCATCGTAATCGTCAACCGTTGCAGTGTAGGTACCGATATAGTCTTCATATTGCAGATAGTTTTCGGGATAATACTCTTTTAATACAATATCCGTTGCATCTGCATCGGTACAAACAAATAGCCTGGACTTTTTATCCCATTTGAAGTGCTGGACTTCAACTCCGTTGACATTATATGGAGACTGTAACTTCAGCCCTTTTTCTGTATAAATATATGGTAAACTTTCTGCACTGCTATAATCGGTACTGTAAACGGAGAATGTAGACATTGTGCCATTGTCACGTATAAAGTAGTTCAGTACTTGGCCCCCTTTCTCCATGCGATATGTATTCAGAAAAGCATCTTTCTCGATGTTAATGATATCCTCAAGCTGGATACGCCATGGTATATCTTTGGGCATAGGCGTCATTTCCATTATATTTTTATATTTTTTTCCTTGTAGAATAACCTTGTCGGGAGTTGCGCTCATGATAATAAACTCATAATCTCCTCCCACGTTCATGTTCAGGCCTAAAGGACCTGAAAACATGTGGATCAGCTGGTTGTATGAGTCGAAAGTGAGCATAGTGCTTTGTTCCGATTTAACTTGATACAGGGAGGTTATTATGGTACCCGGCTTGTAACCTTCTGCTCCTGCTTCCGACGCCATTTCTACCTGTTTTCCATCAAATTTCATTAGTAGGGTGACTGCACCTGCAGAATAGTTGCTTCCTATGTAATATTCCAGTTTCCATCCGTTCGGAACATCTTTAAGAATCTCCTGACATTTTATTACATCGGCTGTAGCTCTGTTGGCGGATGATTCGTCGAATATTTCTTCTTCAGAGAAAAGACAAGATTGTAATACAATGCAAGTCAATGCCAGAAGTGTGTATATTGATAGATATTTCTTCATAATTTTCATAGTTTATTCAATAATACTTAAGTCTACATTGCCGTTTGCTATATCATCTTGGCGGCGTAGAACGATGTCGCGTAATTCGTCCAGATTGATTCCCCAGGTTTGTTCCATGTAACTATAGACTATTTCGAATTTCTGTTTGATAAGTGCACGACCGCTTTCACCGGCATTTTGTAGCATATTATTCCAGTAGTCTTCTGTATTTGTGACGTACACCGCAATGTTTTCAACAAAATCTTCACGTGATTCACTCATTGCGTAGGAAGTGACAAATCCTTGTTGCCATGCATTGCGGTTAGCTCCCACCATATACCAGTCGCTGCCGATATAGGCATTTTCTGTGATACGATCAAATGCCGGATCATAGTTTTTGGTTTGATGCAGGATGTGGGCGAACTCATGATGCATTGTTTGGAAATAGTATTCGTTTAGCAGATTGATATCTATTTTATCAGGATTGATGTCATTTACATTGTATAATGTAATTTTCATACCACCTTCTGCCGTTCCCAATACCATGGTGCCATTGTCTTCATAGGCAGGAGAGCCGATAAAGTGAATGGTCTTGGGGATGTATTGACGTAAGAAGTCCGGATTACCGGTCGCTTCATCGTATGCTTCCAGCCATACATGTTTGATAATTTTAGCCAGTACTACGGATTTTTTATAGTCGGCAGGAGCTAATACATGTGTCATATCGCTCTCGTTATCTTCCATGCGATATTTCAATGCAATGTTGTACGGATGGGTGTAATTACCCAATATCCAGTTGTCGAATGGGCTGCGTTCTACTTCTTCTGTAGAGAAGATGCTGTTTGCTTTGTCCACGCCCTCGTCGTTGTTGCAAGCTCCCAGTCCGCAGGTTAGTGTTATGATTAAACTATATATGATGTATTTCTTCATATTTTTCCCTCCTTAAGTTAGTTAGTCATTTCTTGGATTTGGTTGCATACCTGCCGTAATGACACTGGACGGTAGCTGAATTGCACGTCTGGGGTCATTCGTGTCCATCTTGTCGGTGATATTCACCAAGGTATAACCTTCATAATAGCGGCGGTAGATTACAATGCCATAGCGCTTTATATCTTGCCATCTAAGTCCCTCTTCTAAAGTTAACAGGCGTCTCGCATGTAGAATACAGTGTATCAGATTCTCTTGCATTCCTTTTTCTATTACAAAATCCGGATGCAATTCCTTTTTTACCGTCGGGGCTTCCGGTGTGTAATATTTTAATTGAGCATAAAAATCATTGATTGTCTCTTTGGACAAGGTTTGTGTATTTTTCGTAAAGGCTTTCTGCCAGGCGTCTATATCGGCTGCAGCTTCGTCGTAACGTTTTAGTAATGTGTAAGCTTCAGCCCGGCAAAGTAATGCTTCATCGGTAGTGAAAGCAGGATACAGCATATAACCGACCCAGCTGTTGCCTGATGTGAACTGCTGATAGATGACTAAACGGCGGAATCCGTTCTTGATAGAGCCACCAGGCGCAAATGGGATTTGGTGGTAGCTTGACTGGTCTCCCCATGGACCTTCGGATTTACAACTTTCCGAGGCAGTAATATTATTCATGCAGTATCTTTCACAGTTGGCATAACCCGGATCGGAAACCAATGGCCAATATGAAGCTGCTGATATTACCAGTAGATTTGCCCGATTATCTGCATCTACATAAGCGTTCGGCTGTATGTTCTTGTTGGGAGATAAAGCTCCTAATGCAGCCCAGTCACGTAAATATTGGGAAGCATTCGTGCCGAGTACTATATTGGCATAATTGATAACCTTCTGGCAGTTAGAAAAATCCGGCTGTGTGTAATATAGATAAAAGCGGGCAGCAAATGCATAGGCAGCCTTTTTATTAAAATGATATTTCACTCGTGAGTAAATATTGTCGTCGATTAGAGGCAATCCTTCTTCTAAATCGGCTGCGATATTTTGATAGACTTCAGCAACAGTTCCGCGTGAGTATTGTGGATTTACAGATGTTTCCGGTTCCTTTATGTAAGGTATACCTAGGTCTTTATCTGCATTTGTACCATACGCTTTGCAGAATGTGGTAGCTAGTACGAAATGATTATATGCGCGACATATTAGAGCTTCACCTCTTTGTGCTGACAATGATTGAGGGTTTCCCATTTGCTCGATGGCTGCCAGGGCTTGGTTGGCCGATGCAATCGAGTTATAACAATCATTCCATAAGGCATGAGGTGAGTCTTGATTCTCTTCAGTGGTTTGCTGCCAGCGATACAAGTGCTCGTTTAACCGGAAAAGATAGCTGTATGCTTTACTATTTTCATCAATGTTGTCACTGTAGAATTCGCCTATATGACAGTTGGTGGTCATTGGGTATGCAGATACCAATACTTTGGTAATGCTCTCTTCGGTAGTTAGCTCAGTTCGGTTGTCCGGCATTTCATCCAAAAAATCACTACAGGAGGTTATTCCCAGGCATAAGGTTGAAATGACTGCTGTATATAATACGTTTTTATATTTCATCATTTTTATAATTATCTGAATGGTTAAAATCCTAATCTAAGAGTTAATGTGAACTGACGAGGTACAGGGGAGGCAACTCCACCGGTATTGAAGAATTCCGGGTCCTGTCCGTTTAGCTTCTTATCTGCGTAGATTAGGAATAAATTGGTAGCCTGAAGTTTCAAAGATAAATTGGATATCTTTGCTGATGTAATCCATGATTTTGGAAAATCATAGGACAAGGAAATTTCTTTCATACGAATAAAGTCTCCTTTGGCAATTCGTTCTGTAGAGTAATTATAGGCATTATATGCATACATCAAATCTTTATTATCTTCATATTGACGTTTGGAAATGATGGCAGGGATATTGGTATGCTTCTCATCACCCGGAACTGTCCAGCGATTTTTGAATTCACGGGGCATAGAGGATAAGTCACTGTATTGATAATTGAAGCACGGATTTAAACGTACTACATTACCAAATGAATAGGTGATAAATACATTTAGTTTGAATGCTTTATAGGTGAAGATATTACCAAAGCTACCTGTTATAGTAGGATCAGTGGGACCTTCATATTTTAGATAGTCTATATTGTCACGTGTTTGGAAATCAATATCAGTACTGGTTATTTTTCCATTGATATTATACATTGGGATACCATTTGAACTTAAGCCGACAAATGGGATAGAGAACAAACCACGCACCGGGTAGCCCTGACGCGCAAAACCATAGCCTGAAACCAGATCCATCACGCTGGAACGGGCGTTAAGCTCGGTCACTTCATTTTTTGCTTTGGAAAAGATGAAATCTGTATTCCATGAGAAGTCTTTCGATTGGATATTCTTGCTTGAGATGGTGAATTCAATACCATGTGACTTCATGGAGGCTATATTGGCATATTTATAAATAGAACCACCTACTCCTTGTGTCGGAGTTATACCAATCAGGTCATAGTTGTTGCGTTTATACCAGTCGATTGAGAAATTGATCCGGTTGTCTAAGAATCCCATATCAGCACCGATGTTTAATTCATGCTTCTTTTCGTAAGTCAATTCGCTATTTTCGGGGTCGGATACATAAAGTCCGGTTTCCTGTCCGCTGGTGAAAGGGCGAAATGGTGAATAGCTGGTGATTATGGCATGTGAATTTGTTACATATTCCGGACCTCTGTCGGCAGTTAAAGAGTAGGATGCTTTGAATGTCAAATGTGACAGCACTGAGCTGAGTGTTTCGAAGAAATTTTCTTCATGTACATTCCATGCTCCTGAAATATTCCATGTAGGTAACCAGCGGGAAGAACGGCTTTTTCCCATGCGGTTGGTGCCTTCATAGCGGAATGTTCCGTTTACTGTATAACGGCCATCATACGAATAGGTTGCATTGGCAAAACCTGCTACACTCCTTGTTGTGGTATGGTTTAATCCATAATAATTTTCACCGGACTCAATACCTTTCTTGAAAAATTCATATACGTACGATGGAATTTCGCCCATTGTATATTGCATTCCCCATCCTTGAAAATAATTCTGCATGCGTTTTAAATCATTCACCTCCATACCAGCGAAAAGATTGGTTATATGCTTTTCTGCAAATAAATGATTCCAGGATGCTGTGGCACGAAAGTCTACTCCCAGCATGCGATAGTCCTTACGCTGGTAAATACCGCCTTCCGGCAGTATGCTGATGGGTAAAGCATAAGGATTGTCGGGGTTGGTGTAGAGTAAATTATTGTTGTCACGAATAGTGGCGTCATCCATTCCTGTGCGATATGCTGTTGCCTGATTCGAGTGGTCTTTAATATTATGTTCTTGCGAAGAAGCTTGATATCTGACTGCTCCTAATGCGCTAAGCTCTAATTCTGGAAGTGCTTTCCATTTTACTTCTCCTTGGAATTTAACGTCAACTACGTTTAAGTCCATATAATTGTTATCCAATTCATGAAGGATATTGAATGGTGCGTAGTTAGCTGTATAGTTGACTGCCGGATCCAATGCGCGTGATGTGTTTAGTGCATACGAATATGGATTGATGTCAAATTGACGGGTGACTTCTCCACTAGCTGCATTCACTTCAGAACTCAGTGTTCCGGGCGCTTTCTGCTTACGGTAGGAAGCACTGGATATTAAATTTATAGATAAATTCTTATATATATTATATGTTGTATTTAAATTAGCTGTATAGCGTTTTACTTCACTTTGCTTGTACCACCCCGGGTCTGACATGGCACTTAATGAAGCATAGAATGAAGATTTTTCTGTTCCGGAAGTGATACTGACAGAATGATTTTGTGTGATATTGTTGGAAAATAAAGTATCAAACCAGTCGGTATTTCTCATTTCCGCTTCACGCAGGTAAGCGTTACGTGCTTCCGGAGTGTTGGCAAGCCCGAATTGTCCTGTAACCGGATTGTATTGATTGATTAACTGATACATACGTCCATACACTCCGCTATCTTTTGCACGGTAAGTATCGCTATTGTTGAGCCATCCTTTTTGTTCCATTTCTTTATAGATTCCCATTTGTTCCTGTGAATTCATGATATTGAATTCTTTATAACTGGGAATCATACGAGTTGTAAATTCACCGGTGTAGCTGATTTTGCTGACACCGGCTTTTCCCTTTTTGGTGGTTACTACAATAACCCCTGCCATGGCTCGCGCACCGTAGATAGAGGTTGCTGATCCGTCTTTCAATATTTGAAAGCTTTCAATATCATCTGAATTCAATCCGGCAATAGCTGAACTAATCAATGTTTCGGCATCTCCTGAGGATAAGTCATCCGGACCTACGTCGATAGCATCTTCCATGATGACTCCATCTACCACCCATAGTGGCTTTGAACTACCGAAAATAGATGTAGCGCCACGTACCCGGATTTTTGGGGCAGTACCAAATGTACCGGAAACATTTTGTACAGATACGCCTGCGGCACGTCCTTCAAGTCCCCGGCTGATATCAGGCAAACCATCTAGTTTGACCTCATCTGCGGACAATTGTTTGGTTGCTCCTGTAAACAGACGTTTGTCCATTTTCTGCATACCTGTTACTACTACTTCAGATAATGTTTGTACATCGGGCATTAATGTAACATTCATATTTGGGGCAGGAGTCAGGTCTTGCGGTTTCATTCCTATATAGGAAAATTGTAACAGGGATTTATTGGATACATTTTCTATCGAGAATTTTCCATCTATATCCGTTAATACGCCGGACTTACTTCCTTTGATGACAACGGTTGCACCAATGAGCGGCTGTCCGTCATCACCGGAAATAACCACTCCTTTCACATTGAATACTTTCGCCTGTTTGGAAGGACCTTTGATAGTAATTGTGATAAATTGGTCTTCAATATGATATTCCAGTGGCTTATTGGCTAAGATTATATCGAGAGTCTGCTCTATACTCTTATCCTTGACGGAGCCAGAAACGGTGAATTTCTTGACATCGTCATACGTAAACAGGATCTTATATCCGGATAGTTTTTCTAAACGTTTTAGTACGGACGGCAACCGTTCGTTGCTAATTTCAATCGTGATTTTCTTTTGCGATTGCACCTGAGCATTTACTTGGTAGGGTCGGAAACATAATACGCATAGAAAACACACAATAAGTAGGTTCCAATTATTTCTCATACGTTTGTCTTTAATAACACTATTTGAACATGTTTATATAACTAGTTCGTATGAGAAGAAAAAATGGATACCCCTTTTGCGATTTATTTTTTAATAAAAGTGATATTTTGTTGTATTTTGCATAGATTAGTTATACTTATGCAATAAAAATCTAGTCTACAGTAAGCGTATTGCCTTGCAAGGTGACTGTCACTTTTTTCATTCTATTAAGTAATGAGATCGTATGTTCCAGGTCTTTGGTACGATCGGATATAAAGTGCATTTTATACTCCATCGCTTCTTTGTTTCTGAACTCTATGTTTACATTGTACCAACGTCCCAAATTTTGCATAATATCTTTCAATGTGACATTGTCAAAGTAGAAATAGCCGTCTTTCCAATAAACATAGGAGTCTAGATCTACTTCTGCCAGGATAAAGTTGCCATCAGATTGCAGATGTGCATCTTCTCCCGGATATAGTCTGGTATATGATCCTCCTTTGGTATTGCTGACTTCTACTTTTCCATTAATAAGCACTACATGAGTATCTTCAGGAGTATAGCTGCGTATATTAAATTCAGTACCGAGAACACGGGTTTGCACAGTTTTGGTTTTTACGATGAAAGGTCGCTCCGGATCTTTGGTCACTTTAAAATAAGCCTCACCTTCTAAAGTGACGATACGTTCGTCGCCAATAAAGGCCGTTGGATAGACAAAGTTACTATTAGCATTGAGCCAGACCTCCGTGCCGTCACATAACACTACCTTGAAACTTTCACCGCGTGGAACAGTGAGTACATGTGTTTGAGTGGTCGTTGAAATGACTTGCCTGTAATCCAGTTCTTTTTTCTCGGACTTTGAGATCACTTTCTGTGGCAAGGTTTGGTTGCTTGATTGTGGTTCGTCTAATACAATCTTTTCTCCGTTATCTTTTTGCAGAGTGATATGTTGAGGGGCAGCATCAGCAGTAAATACAGTGATTGGTTCAAGAGTAGGGGTCGTCAGGGTATTGATAAGATAGTAAGTTCCAAATAGAACGGCAATCATGGCGGCTATTCCCATACTTACTTTCCAGAAGTTGGAACGCATTCTTGTCGTGTATTGTTTTTTCTTGAATCGTTCTAGCTCCATCTCTATATTGGGTAGTTCCATTCCGCTTTTTTGTTGTAGGAAAAGACTACTATCCATGATGTCGCGACAAGCCTGTAGGGTTTCTTCATCTTTAAGCATTTCCTGCAGTTGTTCGACGTTTATTTCTGAAGAGCTCTCCATAATGTCGAGTGCCTTCTCTACAGATTTATCTGTATTATCTATATTGTCAATATCTTTATTCATCACTGTTTGACTGTATCATACTTATTTATATTACGTTTAATCATAAAATAAAGACACCTGCTTTATGATTTTTTTGCACATTCTTCACGTATCACCTGTAATGCTTTCACAATATGCTTCCTGACTGCACTGACACTGATATTTAACTCTTCTGCCACTTCCTGATATTTCTTGCGTTGGATATAACATTCTTCTAAAATATGCTTGGTATGTGGAGTCAGTTTTTCCATTGCCTTACTGATATGCATCATTCTCTCATCCTGCTCCTGATATTCCGTTTCAACATAACTTTTGGTCAGTTCGGAGTAGATTTGTACATATTGTTCATGTATATTCTGATGTCGCAGGAAGTCAATGCTTTTGTTGCGAACGTAAATGTATAGATAAGATTTAGCCGTGGCTTTATCTATTTTTGCATAATTGGCCCAAATAAATTCGAAGGCGTCGCTTACGATATCCTTGCTAGCCTCCATATTATTAATCAGGTGAAATGCATAATAATAAAGTTGAGGATAGTACTCTTTAAAAAGAAAATCAAAATCGGCCTTATCTTCCACGTGCTTTAAAAGTGTTGAATAGTAAATGAATCGCGTTGCAAATAAACAAATAATAATTGAGAAAAGCAAAATGGCTTTTATTTTATATTTATCGTATCTTTGTGGCATCATATTTTTTCAATTAATATTCATGTAGGACCTGAAAAGTAATAATGGAGAGTATTTTAATTACAGGCGCGAGTGGTTTTATCGGCAGTTTCATCGTGGAGGAAGCGTTGAAGCGAAAGTTTGGTGTGTGGGCCGGGATTCGTTCTACGAGTAGCAAGCGGTATTTGAAAAACCGGAAAATCCACTTTCTGGAACTGGATTTTGCGCACCCTAATGAACTTCGTGCCCAACTCTCCGGGCATAAAGGCACTTACAACAAATTTGATTATATCATTCATTGCGCCGGTGTTACAAAGTGCCCCGACAAGCACTCTTTTGACTATGTGAATTATCTTCAGACCAAATATTTTATCGATACATTGAAGGAGCTGAATATGGTTCCGAAACAGTTTATCTATATCAGTACATTGAGTGTGTTCGGACCTGTACGTGAGAAGGACTATACTCCGATAAAAGCGGACGACCCTCCGGTACCCAATACTGCTTATGGATTGAGCAAACTGAAAGCGGAGTTGTATATTCAGAGTATGCCTGGTTTCCCTTATGTCATTTATCGTCCTACAGGAGTCTATGGACCTCGTGAAGCTGATTACTATCTGATGGCAAAGTCTATCCGGAAACACGTTGATTTTTCGGTCGGTTTCCGTCGTCAGGATTTGACTTTTGTGTATGTGAAAGACATTGTGCAGGCTATTTTCCTGGGAATAGAGAAAAAAGTAGTTCGTAAGGCGTATTTTTTGACAGACGGGAAAGTTTATAAAAGCCGTGCCTTTTCGGATTTGATACAAAAAGAATTGGGTAATCCGTTTGTTCTTCACTTGAAATGTCCATTAATTGTGCTAAAAGTTATATCTTTGTTCGCTGAATTCATTGCTACACGTTCCGGGAGGAGCAGTACTCTGAATTCGGATAAATATAAGATAATGAAACAACGTAACTGGCAATGCGATATAACCCCGGTAATGGATGAACTGGGGTATGTGCCCGAATATGATTTGGAAAAGGGAGTTCGAGAAACCATTGCCTGGTATAAAAATGAAGGATGGCTTTAGACTTATTTAAGCGCATAGAAACCCGGAAAGGGTTGTTTGCTGTGGAAAAGATTACATTGATTTATAATCTGTTGACTTCCATATTGATTCTGTTCCTGTTTCAGCGGATGGATCATCCATGGCACATGTTGCTGGATAGGGCTATGATCGCAGCAATGACTTTTTTATTAATGTATCTTTATCGTCTTGCTCCCTGTAAATTTTCGGCATTTGTGCGTATTGTCATTCAGATGAGTCTGCTGTCTTACTGGTATCCGGATACTTTCGAGTTCAATCGTTTCTTTCCGAATTTAGATCATGTATTTGCAACTGCCGAACAGTTTATTTTCAATGGTCAGCCTGCTATTTGGTTCTGTCATACGTTTCCGCATCTTATAGTCAGCGAGGCATTCAATATGGGATATTTCTTTTATTATCCGATGATGCTGATCGTGGCTCTATTCTATTTCATTTATAAGTTTGAGTGGTTCGAAAAGATGTCTTTTGTGCTTGTCACTTCTTTCTTTATTTACTATCTGATTTATATATTCGTTCCTGTTGCAGGCCCTCAATTCTATTTTCCTGCCATTGGTATTGATAATGTATCTAAAGGTATTTTTCCTGCTATCGGTGATTATTTCAATCATAATCAGGAGTTACTTCCCGGACCGGGCTATCAGCACGGATTTTTTTATAGTTTGGTGGAAGGCTCGCAGCAAGTGGGTGAACGTCCTACGGCGGCATTCCCCAGTTCGCATGTAGGCATTTCTACTATTCTGATGATTATGGCTTGGCGTGGCAGCAAGAAGTTGTTTGCCTGTCTTATACCTTTCTATATGTTGCTCTGTGGGGCTACCGTATATATTCAGGCGCATTATGTGATTGATGCCATTGTTGGTTTCTTCTCCGCATTCCTATTGTATGTGGTCGTAACCTGGATGTTTAAAAAGTGGTTTGCGCAGCCGATGTTTAAATAGAAACCGAAGACCTTAACGTTTTAATTAGATCATGTTATTCTTCAGGAACAAGTACAAGCTCCTGAAGAATAGATATAATAGGTGTTGATTTAAATTTCCGGATTTTCTTTGCGTTGGGAAGTGATTTCATCAAATATCCGGAAAAGCTCTTCTTTTGTTTCTGCCCGTAACATCGCAATACGTGTGTTGCGGAAGTTAGGGATTCCTTTGAATAACGGGCTTGCGGCCAGATGACGGCGTACATGCAAAATACCTCTACGCTCATCGAGCAGATTAACGCTGTCTACCACTTCCTGACGAAGTACTTCCATACACCATTCAAAACTAAGTGGAGGTAATTCTTCACCTGTCTCTAAATAGTGTTTTATTTCCTTGAATATCCATGGACGACCGAAGCTGGCGCGACCGATCATTACAGCATCTACTCCATAACGGTCAAAACACTCCTTACAGCGTTGAGGACTGGTCACGTCTCCATTACCGATAATGGGAATATGCATTCTCGGATTATTCTTCACTTCGCCTATCAGTGTCCAATCCGCCTCTCCGGTATACATTTGTGCGCGGGTACGGCCATGTATGGTCAATGCGGCTATGCCACAATCTTGCAATTGTTCCGCTAATTCTACAATTACTTTATTGTTTGCATCCCATCCCAAACGAGTCTTCACTGTTACGGGTATTTTCACCGCATCTACGACAGCACGGGTGATCTCCAGCATCTTGGGGATATTTTGTAACATACCTGCTCCAGCGCCTTTTCCAGCTACTCTTTTCACCGGGCATCCGAAGTTAATATCCAGAATGTCAGGTTGTGCCTGCTCTACAATCTTGGCAGCTTCCACCATTGTCTCCGTATCTTTCCCGTATATCTGGATGGCGACAGGACGTTCTGCATCGCTGATACTTAGTTTCTGTGCAGTCTTGCTGACAGCACGTATCAGTGCGTCACTCGATACAAATTCGGTGTATACCATGTCTGCTCCGAATTTCTTGCACATTAGGCGGAAAGCCGGATCGGTTACGTCCTCCATCGGAGCAAGTAAGATGGGATATTTACCTAGATCTATTTGGCCTATCTTCATATATGAATCTGCTATTTACTGTTTATGATTGAAGTAACTTCTTGTTTTCGCTGCAAAAATACGGAAAAAAGCCTACCTTTGTACGCATTCATTTGCTTAACTGATACAAATAAGTATATATTCTATGAGTCTTAGTTTGAAAGATTTTGAAATAATGGCTCCTGTGGGGTCGCGCGAATCTCTTGCTGCGGCCATTCAGGCAGGTGCCGATTCTATCTATTTCGGTATAGAAAACCTGAATATGCGTGCCCGTTCGGCTAATACATTCACGATTGATGATTTGCGGGAAATAGCCCGTACGTGTGATGAGCACGGGATGAAGAGTTACCTGACGGTCAATACGATTATCTATGATAAAGATATCCCTCTGATGCATACTATTGTCGATGCAGCCAAGGAAGCGGGAATTTCTGCGGTGATTGCAGCTGATGTGGCAGTGATGAATTATGCCCGTCAGATAGGACAGGAGGTGCATCTTTCCACCCAGTTGAATATCTCCAATGCAGAGGCTTTAAAATTCTACGCACAATTTGCAGATGTGGTAGTATTGGCTCGTGAGTTGAATCTGGAGCAGGTAGCCGAAATCTATCGCCAGATTCAGGAAGAACATATCTGTGGTCCGAGCGGCGAACAACTTCGTATCGAAATGTTCTGCCACGGCGCGCTTTGTATGGCAGTATCGGGTAAATGCTATCTCTCTTTACATGAGATGAATCATTCGGCCAATCGCGGTGCTTGTATGCAGGTATGTCGCCGTTCTTACACGGTTCGTGATAAGGAAACGGATGTGGAGCTGGATATTGATAACGAATATATCATGTCACCGAAAGACTTGAAGACCATCCATTTTATGAATAAAATGTTGGATGCTGGTGTACGTGTATTCAAGATTGAAGGCCGTGCCCGTGGACCTGAATATGTACGTACGGTGGTTGAATGTTACAAAGAAGCTATCAAGGCTTATTTGGATGGAACATTCACCGATGAAAAGATTGCGGCTTGGGATGAACGCCTGAAAACCGTATTCAACCGTGGCTTCTGGGATGGATATTACTTGGGACAGCGTTTGGGCGAATGGACCAGGAATTATGGTTCGGCAGCTACGGAACGTAAGATTTATGTAGGTAAAGGTATCAAATACTTTTCCAATATCGGAGTTTCCGAATTCCTGGTAGAAGCTGCTGAAGTAAGTGTAGGCGATAAGCTTCTCATTACAGGGCCGACTACCGGTGCACTATTTATGACTTTGGAAGAAGCCCGTGTTGACTTGGAATCTGTGCAAACAGTGAAGAAGGGACAGCATTTCTCCATGAAATCGGATAAGATACGTCCCAGTGACAAGCTGTATAAACTGGTATCGACCGAAGAATTGAAGAAGTTCAAAGGGCTCGATATTGAGCAAAAAAGAGGCTAACTGTTATTTCTCAACTTTTAATTCTCAATTTAAATGAACTATATCTATGAATTGGAAATGAAGGTTCGCGATTACGAATGTGACCTTCAAGGTATTGTCAATAATGCCAATTATCAGCACTATCTGGAACATACCCGTCACGAGTTTCTGACTTCGGTGGGTGTCAGTTTTGCTGCACTTCATGAGCAGGGAGTCGATCCGGTAGTGGCACGCATTAGTATGGCATTCAAGACTCCATTGAAAAGCGGAGATGAGTTTGTCTCGAAACTATATATGAAAAAGGAAGGTATCAAATATGTATTTTATCAGGATATCTTCCGAAAGAATGATAATAAAGTAGTAGTGAAATCCACTGTTGAGACGGTATGTGTGGTAAACGGACGTTTAAGTGACAGCGAATTGTTCGATAACGTCTTTGCTTCCTACCTGAAATGAACAGCTCCGAAGAAGAACAAATTTATAGTATTGCTCTGACAATGGTGCCCGGTATCGGGCACATAGGGGCAAAACATTTGATAGATGGAATGGGTAATGCCGTTGATGTCTTCCGGCTGCGCAAAGAAATACCGGAACGTATTCCAGAAGTAAGTCAACGGGTGATAGAGGCATTGGATTGTCCGCAAGCTGTGTTTCGCGCCGAGCAAGAATATGAATTTATCCGGAAGAATCGAATCTCCTGTCTGACTTTTCATGATGAGGCTTATCCTTCCCGCTTGCGGGAATGTGAAGATGCCCCTATTGTTCTTTTCTTTAAAGGAAATACCGATCTAAATTCCCTTCATATCCTGAATATGGTAGGAACCCGTAATGCTACTGATTATGGGACACAAATCTGCGCCTCTTTTCTGCGGGATCTGAAAGCAGTTTGTCCTGATGTACTTGTAGTTAGCGGCCTTGCTTATGGAATCGATATTCATGCGCATCGTGAAGCTTTGGCTAATGAATTACCTACGGTAGGTGTTTTAGCTCATGGCTTGGATCGTATTTATCCTTATGTCCATCGGAAAACAGCTGTTGACATGCTTGAAAAAGGGGGATTACTGACCGAATTTCTGTCCGGAACGAATCCCGATCGTCATAACTTTATCAGTCGAAACCGTATTGTTGCCGGCATGTGTGATGCTACCATCATCATTGAGTCGGCAGAAAAGGGAGGTTCATTGATTACAGCCGAACTTGCTGAAGGTTATCATCGCGATTGTTTCGCTTTCCCCGGTCGTATGAGTGATGAATATTCAAAAGGATGCAATCGGTTGATAAGGGATAATAAAGCATCCCTGTTATTATCTGCCGAAGATTTTGTGCAGGCTATGGGCTGGAATATGCAGACGACTCTTTCAGAAAAGGTAAGTGTGCAGCGTAGTCTTTTTATTGAACTGTCTGAAGAGGAACAAAAAATTGTCGCTATTTTGGGGAAACTGGGAAATCTGCAAATCAATTCTCTTGTAGTAGAAGCAGATATTCCTGTAAATAAGATGACTGCCCTACTGTTTGAACTGGAAATGAAAGGGGTGATTCGTGTATTGGCAGGAGGAATGTACCAATTATTGAATTAACTCACATGAACTAATCTCACATATAGACATAAAAAAAGGAGCAACGCCTTGCTCCAACCTTTGTTAACCTTAAATCTAATACTATGAAAAAAATCACATGACAAATGTAAGTGTTCAACTGATTCTTTCCAAATAATTCTGTTGTATTTGTTTCTCTTTTAAATTCTTTCACTGATTTTCACTGTTATCGGACACGACGCACTTCTAATGGATAAAGCCTAGCACATTTATGGTAAATAATGGAGAGAAATGCAAGCTTTCTTGAATATGTTTTCATGGTCATTCGAAGGGTTCGTGAAATAAGGCTTAAAATAAGTGCTTTGTTGGTTTAAAAGGAACGCCCCGTTGGTTTAAAACCAAGGCATCGTTCCTTTAAAACCAACGAGGTGTTCCTTTTAAAGGAAAATGTGTACTTGTATGTTGCTGTGTATTTGCACTTTATATTTTCAACTTTTTACGGGTATTATTCATTTCCCGAACCGGCCAGATTTCGGTGTATACATCTCCGGCCACGGAATATTCTCCAATCCGTCTCCGATATAGAACCCCAGATGCGGTGGTTGGTTATATCCGGTATTTTGCCAGGCAATTCCCAAACGATACACAGGGTCGTGCATCAATGTATACAGTCGGTGTTCTGTAGGAATAGTTGTGGTATATATACGTAGTTTACTTGGGTCATTAGCATCATAGAAGACAACTTCTTCCCGCCAGTCACCGAATAGGTCGGCACTGACATTAGGAGTCCGTTTTGTACCGTTACAATGCATTGCGCCGGGAAACGTATGGATAGTTACTGCTTTATTCCCGTTCCATTTGGAAAGATTCGTACCGTTCAGTATTTCATCCTGTAAGTCACCATCCCAATATACACGGAAACTGATACCAGGTTTATTATCTGAAATTTTTTCTCCTTTGCAATTATATATCCCCGGTGCGCCGGAACTCCACATTTCAAATCCACGATGATTGGGATCAATATCTGCTGCCAGCCCACGTCCATTATCTCCTTTAGTAGGACCTCCCCAAAGGATTTCTCCGGTTCGTGCATCGTGCATTTCATAACCATAAGTTTGGCAGGCCTCTTTTTCCTCATGTACTTCCCACACCTGATATCCCGGACGGTCAGGGTCAAGATTGGCTACATGCATGGCATCACCATGTCCCAGTCCGGTGCGGTAAAGTAATGTTCCGTCGTTGTTAATAGCACAGGAACCATAAATAATTTCGTCACAACCGTCGCCGTCTACATCGGCTACCGACAGATTATGATTTCCCTGTCCGAATGCTCCTTCACCTTTCACGTCAGAGATATGCTTCCAGCGTTTGACTAGTTTGCCATTGATGAAATCATATGCCACTAATGTCGTTTTTGCGTAATAACCGCGACACATGACAACACTTGGGTGCACTCCGTCCAGATAAGCTACACAGGCGAGAAAACGGTCAACACGATTACCATAGCTGTCCCCCCACGAACCGACTTCTCCGCGTTCTACTTCATAAGGTATAGTGTGAAGTTCTTCCCCTGTCTCACCGCTGAAAATGGTAAGATATTCCGGTCCCTCAAGAATATAACCGCAAGTCTTATGGTTCATCTCGAGATTTCTCCAGTCTTTTTCCGGGTCATCCGTACCGATGAATATTTTTTTTCCTTTTCCGTCCATTGTTCCCGGTGCTGTTTTACAAACCATTTCTGCTTTACCATCACCATCAAAGTCATATACCATAAATTGGGTGTAGTGGGAACCGGCACGGATATTTTTTCCTAAATCAATTCTCCATAATTGTTTTCCGTTTAGTTTATAAGCATCCAGATATACAGGCCCTGTCACACCGGAGAAGGAGTTGTCGGCTTGGTTGGAAGGGTTCCATTTTACAATGATTTCATATTCCCCGTCTCCGTCCAAATCACCTACGCTGCAATCACCCGGAACATACGTATATGCTTGCCCTTCCGGATACTCCTGTACCACAGGTGGGTGTTTGGCCCTGACATAAGTGACACCCGGAGGAGTTGTTCCGCCTTGCGGGCGATTCATCCGGATGGTCAGGAATTCTTCTGCCCAAGGTGTCACTTCTTTAGAAGAAGTCTCTTTACCATTCACAATGGTTCTCACCACATATTTATCACTCGGTTTTCCAGAACTGTCAGTTAGGTTGGTCGCCTCTCTGGCGGATAAGGATTTGAACAGTTTACCGTTTTTGTAGACATTGAAAGCTGCATCTCTTTCATTGCCTGACAAGCGCCAGCTGATAAAGACACCGCCGTCCGTTTTTACAGCTACTAACCCTCTGTCTAATGCTTCCATCTGGCGTTGCTTTCCCTGTGCGGAAATCATTCCTGAAGTGAGGAATCCTATGATAAGGATGGAATAAAATACTGCGTTTCTCATTTTCCTTTTTATTAATGTTTATGTATGTCCCGATTATAAAAGGACATACAAAGGACGGCATTTATAATTAGCATTAACTGGACAAATATACAAAAACATGGAAAATATTACTTTCCGGGCTGTCTATATTATTGTTTCCGGCATATTTGAATTGTAGTCAATGGATTAGTACTGCTCTCTATTTAGACATGGAAGCTTACCCCTACTTTTGTATCAAAGAATAAATTTATCAATAATTAAACTTATATCCATGAGAAAACAAATACTGGTTGTTTTGTTACTTTTGTCCGGATGGAGTTCACTTCCGGCCCAATCTCTTCCCGACCGGAAAGAGACATTGAAAACCATTATCAAGGTAAATGATTATTTCATGAAGAAGTATGCGGATTATACCCGTCCCAGTTATGTCAGTAAATTCAGGCCCAGCAATATATGGACACGCGGTGTCTATTATGAGGGTTTGATGGCTCTGCATACTATTTATCCCCGTTCGGATTATTATGATTATGCTTATGACTGGGCCGATTTCCATAAATGGGGAATGCGTGGCGGTAATATCACCCGTAATGCGGATGACCATTGTTGCGGACAGGCATATATCGAATTATACAAGATTTCTCCCGATCCTGCGAAAATAAAAAATATAAAGGCAGCGATGGACATGTTAGTCAATACTCCGCAAGTGAATGACTGGACTTGGATCGATGCCATTCAGATGGGAATGCCTATTTTTGCACAATTGGGGAAACTGACCGGTGAACAGAAATATTATGATAAGATGTGGCAGATGTATTCCTGTTCGCGGAATAATATCGGTGGTAATGGTTTATTTAATCAGAAAGAGGGATTATGGTGGAGAGATGCTAATTTTGTTCCCCCGTATAAAGAACCCAATGGAAAGAATTGCTTTTGGAGCAGAGGAAACGGATGGGTCTATGCCGCCCTGACAAGGGTATTGAATGAGATTCCTGCTGATGAATCTCATCGGCAGAATTATTTAACTGATTTTCTGGCAATGAGCAAAGCTTTAAAAGCTTGTCAGCGTGAAGATGGTTTCTGGAATGTGAGCTTGCATGATGAGTCCAACTATGGTGGAAAAGAGACTTCGGGAACTTCCTTGTTTATATATGGTATGGCGTGGGGAATACGGAACGGCATTTTGAATAAACAGGAATATTTGCCTGTGGTCCTCAAAGCTTGGAATGCGATTGTCAAAGAGTGCATACATCCCGAT
Organism: Bacteroides ovatus; assembly: GCF_001314995.1. Taxonomy (NCBI): domain Bacteria; kingdom Pseudomonadati; phylum Bacteroidota; class Bacteroidia; order Bacteroidales; family Bacteroidaceae; genus Bacteroides; species Bacteroides ovatus. Next base: position 3,893,337 of record NZ_CP012938.1, on the reverse strand, counting down.
GGCTTTTTGGGATATGTGCAGGGAAGCGGCAAGGAACCTAAAGACAGTCAGCCTGTGACTTATAAGAGCGTGCCCGATTTTGAAGATTATGGGGTAGGGTGCTTTTTGTTGGCGGGTACTGAAGTGTATAAGTTAGATTAATTGTCAGTTATCATTTAAGTTTTTAATAACATGGAAAAACAAAAAGTAATGAAATGGTTATTGTTCCTTTTATTGGTTCCCGCTGCATTAGGGGCGAATAACAGGGAGAAATATAATTTTAACTCCCAATGGTTATTACATGTAGGGGATATTCAAGGAGCGGAAAAGAACTCCTTTTCTGATAAAGATTGGAAAAAGGTAACGTTGCCACATGCTTTTAATGAAGATGAGGCTTTTAAAGTCGGCATTGAAAACATGACTGATACCATATCTTGGTATCGTAAACACTTTAAATTGCCTAAGACAGCAAAAGGGAAAAAAGTGTTTATTGAGTTTGAAGGAGTGCGTCAGGGAGCTGACTTTTATGTGAATGGTAATCATATCGGACTGCATGAGAATGGGGTGATGGCGGTAGGTTTCGACTTAACATCCTATTTGAATTTTGGTGGTGAAAACGTGATTGCCGTACGGACTGACAATGACTGGAACTATAAAGAGAGAGCAACAGGAAGCAGGTATCAGTGGAATGATAAAAACTTCAATGTTAATTATGGAGGTATACCTAAAAATGTATGGTTGCATATTACAGACAAGTTATATCAAACTTTACCTTTATATAGCAACTTGCAGACCACTGGAGTCTATATCTATGCAACTGACATACGTACCAAGAGCCGTGAGGCTATTATAAATGCAGAATCAGAGATACGTAATGAATATGATGCTCCTCTTAGTGTGAATTATGAAGTCAGTGTATACGATTATGATGATAAACTGGTGAGCACTTTCAGAGGTGAACCGATGATAGTAAATCCTAAAACAACGGCAATAGTAAAAGCTTCTCAAAAATTAGATAATCTTCATTTTTGGAGTTGGGGATATGGTTATCTCTATAATGTAAAAACCAGATTGATAGTAGACAATAAAGTTATTGACGAAGTTGTGACCAAAACGGGCTTCAGAAAAACACGTTTCGGGGAAGGAAAAGTATGGTTGAATGACCGTGTACTGCAAATGAAAGGATATGCCCAACGTACAAGTAATGAATGGCCGGGTGTAGGATTATCGGTACCACCTTGGATGAGTGATTTTTCTAATGGTTTGCTACTTGATCATAATGCAAACTTCTTCAGATGGATGCATGTGACGCCGTGGAAACAGGATGTAGAGTCTTGCGACAGGGTTGGAGTGATTCAAGTGATGCCCGCTGGGGATGCAGAAAAGGATGCGGTAGGGCGTTGGTGGGGGCAGCGTCTGGAATTGATGCGCGATGCTATTATCTATTTTAGAAATAATCCGAGTATTTTGTTCTATGAATCCGGCAACGAATCTATCAGTAAGGAGCATATGCTTGAAATGATCGCTATTCGTGACAAATATGACCCTTATGGTGGCAGAGCAATGGGGTCTCGTGAAATGTTGGATATTCGTGAAGCCGAGTGGGGAGGAGAAATGCTTTATATCAATAAGAGTGAACATCATCCGATGTTTGCCACAGAATATTGCAGAGATGAAGGCTTACGTAAATATTGGGATGAATATAGTTATCCTTTTCATAAAGAAGGGGCCGGACCTTTGTACAGGGGACAGGATGCAAGTATATATAATCATAATCAAGATATGTTTGCCGTAGAACTGGTTCGTAGATGGTATGATTACTGGCGGGAACGTCCGGGAACAGGGAGAAGAGTAAGTTCCGGTGGGGCAAAAATTATCTTTTCTGATACTCAAACCCATCGGCGTGGAGAAGAAAATTATCGTCGGAGCGGAGTGGTTGATCCTTTGAGAATACCTAAGGATGGCTTTTTTGCCCATAAAGTAATGTGGGATGGATGGGTTGATATTGAGAAGGAACATACCTATATTATGGGACATTGGAACTATTCCCCTGATGTAGTAAAGCCTGTTTATGTCGTTTCTACGGGAGATAAGGTAGAATTGTTTGTAAATGGTAAATCAAAAGGTTTCGGTAAACAAGATTATCGTTTCTTGTTCACCTTTGAGAAGGTACAATGGGAGGAAGGTACGATTGAAGCGGTGAGCTATAATGAATTCGGTAAGGAACTAAGTCGTTATTCCATAAAGACAGTGGGAGAACCTGAAAGACTGAAATTAACCTTAATACATGGTCCTGAGGGATTATTTGCCGATGGAGCCGATTTGGCAATGATACAGGTAGAAGTTGTCGATAGCAATGGAAACCGTTGTCCGCTTGCCAATAATAAGATCAGTTTCGATTTACAAGGTCCGGCAGAATGGAGAGGTGGAATAGCACAAGCTGCTGACAATTATGTTTTGGCAAAAGCGCTACCTGTGGAATGTGGTATTACAAGAGTATTGGTTCGTTCAACAGGCAAGGCGGGAAAGATTACAATAAAGGCAGAAGCATCCGGATTAGTTTCAGATGAAGTGTCTCTTACCTCTATTCCTGTAAAAGTGGAAAATGGATTAAGCAAATTTTTTCCTAGTGAAAAGCTTGCCAGTCGGTTTGATCGCGGTGAGACGCCATTGACTCCTTCTTATAAAAATTCAAAAGTAGATGTGAGAGTTAAGTCTGCCTTTGCGGGAGTTAACAGTGAAGAGGCTGTTAATAGCTTTGACGGTAATGAGTTAAGTGAATGGAAAAATGACGGTAGATTAAATACGGCATGGATTACGTATCGGTTGGAACGGAAAGCGGAGATTGACGACATATGTATTAAACTAACCGGATGGAGAAAGCGTTCTTACCCATTAGAAGTTTTTGCGGATGACGAATTGATTTGGAGCGGTGATACGGAACAAAGTCTGGGGTATATTCATCTGTCGGTTAAGCCTGTGAGAAGTGATAAAATCACTATTAGATTGAAAGGAGCGGCTAAAGAGGCAGATGCTTTTAAACAGATTGTGGAAGTCGTTGAACCTAGTGCAGGTGATTTGGATTTGCTTAGAGCGAAAAATGGAGAAAAAACGAATAATGAATTGAGAATTGTTGAAGTTGGGTTCTTGGAAACTATAAATCGCTAATTTAGAGTTAGTGATAAGAATCGTTTATTACTTATATCCATTTGATAGAGAAAAGAATGTGCCCTCTAAAAGTTAGATTATAAACTTTTAGAGGGCGTTTCATTACTAGATACTTTCTTGGCTCTTTTATAAAAGATAAATATATGCTTTGACAAAAACTATCAGAGTTGGGTGGTAATTCCGGCTTTTAAAACTAAGTGATGAAGCTGTCCGTTTATCAGGATGTCGACTTCATCGTCTTTTGGAGACTTTATGGTAGTATGAGTGACTTTGCCGTCTTTCCAGTCTATTGAGATTTCATAACCACCGCGTGCTTTCAGTCCTTTTACACTACCTTTTGTCCAGTCGGGTGGTAATGCGGGGAGTAGATGTATGTAGCCGGCATGGCTTTGCATGAGCATTTCGGCAATACCTGCCGTAGTACCAAAGTTACCATCTATTTGAAATGGCGGATGGGCGTCAAATAAGTTGTTATATATCCCGCCCGGACTACTTGTTGAAGCTTTCATTTGGTAATGGGTACTATGGTGCAAGGCACTTTTTAGTAGTCTGCGAGCATAGCCACCATCTTGTGCACGTGCCCATAAGTTCATTTTCCAGCTGATAGCCCATCCGGTAGCTTGCGGACCGCGCCATTTCAGTGAACGTAATGCGGCTTGATAAATACTGTCATTGCTCGTCTTATCTATCTCATTTAAAGGATAGAGGGCAAAGAGGTGCGATACATGTCGATGGGTCAGACTGCCGATAGAATCCTGACCGGCATATTTCCACTCTTTCAGTAACAACTCACCATCTGCTTTGTTGACGATTTCCGTATAAAGGCCGTCATCGATATTGTTGTGATAGTCATTGATGACTTCTAACTCTTCTGCTCTCAGCGGACAGTCTTTGTCCAAAGCTTTGCAAGCTTTCAAGGTGTTACTAAAGAGGGACTTTACCAATTGTTGTGCATGGGCTGTCACCTTGCCCGTCGGCCCTTGTTCCGGACTGAATTCTCGCGGACAAATCCATTTGCCGTCGTTTTCATCACGTATAAGACGGTTCTTCCAGAACTCTACAGCACTAAGCATTACGGGTAATGCTTTTTCACGAAGGAATGTCTTATCCCCCGTATAGAGCCAGTGCTCGTAGAAGTGCAGGCAGTACCAGGCGTTGACTACAGCATATTCCTGTAACTTCCATTCTGTGCCGCCACCAAAAATGTTGTTAGCCGTGGAACAGAAGAATCCACCCGGCTTCTGATTCTCATTTTTGTTAGCTGAACGTAATACGGTATTTACATTGTCGCGCCATTGTGTATGTATGAGGGCTTCGTTATAGATATAGTCGAGCAAATTGTTGTGCAGTTCACTGAGATTGGTGACTTCTGCGGGCCAGTAGTTCATCTGTACATTGATATTAGCATGTATGTCGCAGTGCCATACAGCGCTGTTGCTATAGTTCCATATGCCTTGTAAATTGCTAGGTAAAGCTATGCCTTGGGCGCAACTTATAAGCAGGTAACGACCATAATTGAAATAGAGCTCTTCGAGGAAGTGGTTATCCAGATACGATGAATCTGTCTTATTATAGTCAGCTACAAGCTGCGGTGTCGGTTTGGTGTTACAGTCGTCGGGTGTGATAGACAACTGGCAGCGGTCGAAAAGCATACGGTGGCTTTTCTGCTGACGTGTTTTCAGTGTGGTATAGTTTTTGGCTAAGGCTTTGTTTATGATGTCGTCAATGCGTTGATGGAGTACTGATTCATTGGTGCGATAGTTGGCAGTTTCAGTACTGTAGTTAGTACCACCTGACAACAAAACGAGCAGGGAGTCGGCTTTGGTTATGGTAAGTGCCGAATCATTGATACTCACTTTGGCTTTCTTGCCGTATGGAGTGACTGCTACCCGGCAATAATAGGAAAGATAGGTTAGTTTACCTTTAAAAGTCATGTTTCCTTTGTCGATTTTTGTGCCCGATGCTGTTCCGTTGTAATCGGTATTGCCATCTTTCAGTAGCAGATCTACATTGATTTTCTCCTTTCCCGAAGCACGTAGCATCACAGCAATCATTCCGTCGGGAGATGAAGCTATGTATTCGCGGTCATATCGGACTCCGTCAATAGAGTAAGTCATACCGGCTACAGCATTACGTATATCCAGCCAGCGACGGTAGTCGGTGATCTTTGTATCTGTTTTAATTCCGCGATGGCTGATGTAGAGGTTGCCGAAGTTACGATATTCACCGTAGTTGGCTTTTTTCTCAATGCCGTTAGGACGTCCGGTCCATACGGTTTTTTCATTAAACTGTATTTCGTCGCATCCGATGCCACCGAAGATCATAGCTCCCAGTTGCCCGTTACCGATAGGAAGTGAAAGATCCATCCAGTTGTCTGATGGCTGGTCATACCATAGTGTGAGTTTCTCTTGTGGCCTTACACTATGATCCATAGGAATAATGTTATTTGCTGGAACTTTCTGTTGTGCCGATATACTGAAAGTAAAGAGTAAAAATAGCAGGGTGCTGAAATGGTATTTCATAATGTTTTTTATAATGATTATTTTCATGGTATTTGAATTAAAACATTTCCAGTTACAAAGAAAGTGGTTTTATATAGATTTAATTATGTAGTTCAGTACAGAAATATATCTTCTTGTACATTATTTATTCTTTTATATTATTTAGGATTCAAATCGAGCAAAATTTGAATAAGCTCATAATAGAAAAGGCTGTCTCATTTTTTTCTGCATTGTTGAGACAGCCTTTTTTAACTAACTAATCAAAAACCTTTGTATTATTAATACCTATTGAATCTATTTCCTGGATTTTGGCAGAGCTTGGCTAAGTTTTTCCACTTTAATCGGTTTCTCCATAGAACACTCTGTCCGGGATTCTCCGTTTTGAATAAAAATATTCTGAGATTTGTCTCCTTTGATGTTTGTGAGTATTTCCCCGTGTGGAACAGCAAAGGTTACGTCATCGAATAAAATATTCCGGCCGTCCAATATATTGATTTTATTATCTTCTGCGTAAATATCCAGATTTCTGAAAGTGAATCCGTCTACATCGTTTAAAGCGCCAATTAGTTTTTTGCTGATAATCTTGCCGTTTTCTATTAATACATTACTGCATGGAATTTCAGGAATCCCGTTTACACTTAGAATTTTCTCGGCTGATTCTACAATGAAATTCTTGATATGAATATCTTTGATAGTCGGAGTCAGCTTATTGACAGCTCTTGGCGGATAGCGTTCGGCGAGTTCCCCTACATAACGTTTGCTGCCCAGTAAATCCCATTTAAAGGCTTCTCCTACATTAATCATGCGGATTTTCTCGTATAAAGCATCATTAACTCCACCTGCACGGTTACGGCGTGTTTTAAAGCGTATACCGATTTGAGTGCCGTCAAAGACACAATCGTGGACATATACATTCTTAACACCACCGGCTGTCTCGCTTCCGCAAGTAACTCCGCCATGCCCTTGTTGAGCCAGGGAGTAACGGATTACAACGTTTTCTGTAGGCTTCCCAACCCGTAATCCATCCTCTGCCCGCCCTGCTTTCAAAGTGAAGCAATCGTCTCCGCAATTCAGCGTGCAATACTCTATAAGAACATTCTTGCAGGATTCGATGTCTATGCCGTCACCACTGGGGATTCCTATTGAATTTACGGTAATTCCCCGTATAATTACATTTTCACAATAAATCGGACAAACATTCCAGAAAGTACTGCGTTCCATCGTAATTCCTTCAATCAAAACATTGGTGCAGTTAATCGGAGATATCGTTTTAGGCTTATAGAAGCCTCTTCCGTCCATACCATCGAATACTCTTTTTTCTACCGGAGCATTATTCAGAATATCTTTTTCTACTACCGTATTACCATTAGGGCGCTGTCTGATTTCGGCATCCAGTGAAGGGCCGTAAATAACTCCTTTTCCTGTAATGGCTATATTATCCTCACCGTTGGCATAGATGAATGAACCGGAGCCCATGATCTCGATTCCTTCATGACGGGTGAACACGGCAGGCAGATAATCTTCTGCATTCCCCGGAAATTCGATTTCAGAACCTTCTGCGAGGTGCAGGTTGACATTACTTTTTAGAACGATGCGTCCGGATTTCCATTTTCCTTTAGGTATGATAACGGTTCCGCCACCTTTTTGGGAAATTTCTTCAATTGTTTGATTTACAATAGAAGTGATAGGAATGTTTGTTTTTGCCCCTTTCTCTTCTATGTTAATAGTAAAGTCCGGGAAAACGGGTCTTTTCAGTTGTGGAATCTCAAAAGGTGCTCCTTCAATAGGTACGATTTTGTCCGGTGTGGCTGCTGCTCCGACTTGTTCAACTGTGATAATAGTTTCTAATCCTGCATTTGATTGGCAAGATAGAAGCATAAAGCTGAATATCAGAGTAGGAAGTAAATACGGTTTATACGAAATTCTCATGATATTAAAATTAAAAATATTTCTGGTTGCAAAGAAAGAGGTTTATATAGATTCAAATTTGTAGCTCTGTACAAAAACATATTTTCTTGTACGCTTTTGCTCTTGATAGGATTTAATTCTATTTATTTGTACTGGATTACATACTTGGATTCTTCAATAGCTCTACTTTTGCCATGTAGAATATTGATTCGATAATAGACCAAATAAAAATATCTCAAAGATATGATAACCATGAAAAAGATTGCAATTACATTGTTCTTTTGTGCCAGTTGCTTTGTTCTGCTCTTTGCGCAGAAAGAACCGGCTTGGGACAATACCTCAAAAAGAAAATGGGATCCGGCATTTCAGAAGGTAGAGATTCCTTCCACTAAAGATGGAGAAGTTCAGAAGGCATTTATGTACAAGTCGACTAGCAAGGTATCACAGCCTTTGATCGTAAGTCTGCATACCTGGAGCGGTTATTACAATCAGACTGATCCTTTAGCTAAAGAGATATTGGCGCGTGACTGGAATTATATTCATCCTGATTTCAGGGGAGCTAACAGGACACCTTCGTCAATGGGGAGTCCGTTGGCTTTGGGGGATATTGAAGATGCCATTCAGTATGCATTGAAGCATACTAATGCTAATCCAGAGGAGGTACATATAATAGGGGTATCAGGAGGTGGCTTTGCTACGTTAGCCGCTTTCATGAATATAGAATACCCTGTGAAATCATTCTCTGCATGGGTTCCAATTTCAGATATTGAAGCCTGGTATTGGGAATGTGTAGGAAGAGGATCAAGATATGCGGAAGATATTCTAAGTGTTGTATCTCTTGATAAAAAGACCTTTAATAAAGAAACCGCTATTCTTCGTTCGCCTTTGAGACAAGATTTCCCGATAGAGAAGCGGAAGAATTCGAGATTGTATATATACACAGGTATCCATGACGGTTATAAAGGTTCTGTTCCCATCACTCATTCTTTAAATATGTATAATAGACTGGTTGGAGAGTTGAAATATGGGAGTTCGGATATGAAAGAAATTATGGAGAAATCTTTGTCGGACTCCGATCTGATATCCCCTGAAGAAATGCTTGGACTTTTAGGAAAGCGCATGAATCCTGAATATGAGAAGAATCAGATGTTATATGATCGTAAAGTTCATTTACTTCGTAAATATGAAAATATACAATTGACGGTTTTTGAAGGAAGGCATGAGCAGATTTCTCAAGCTTTAAGTTTGCTGCCTTATAATCATACTGTGACGGATTTGAAATGTAATATATTGGCTATTGGAGACTCGAATGGTCAAAATAAAGGTGGATGGGTCGATCAGTTGAAAAAGATGATGCCTGAATCAAATATTGTTAATCTCTCTGAGAGTGGTAGGACTATTGGGTTTGATAATAATGGAAGAGAACGTCTTAATGCACTCAAAAATATAGATGCATATTTGGATAAGGCACAGGTTGAGAAGAAACGTTATGATTATATTATCGTATGCTTGGGTACAAATGATTCTAAAAAAATGTTTGATTCAAGGCAAAGAGAAGTTTCAGAAAATCTAAAGGTTCTTTTGGCTAAAATTAAGAAGCATAAGTTGTGTAGGAGTGGCAAGACCAAATTTATTTATGTGACTCCACCACCTTTGAGGGATGAAAATGTTAGTCCCAAATATCAGGATTCAGGTAAGAGATTGGCACGTTTGGTTCCGGAACTTGAGACTATGGCCTTAAAGCAGGGCTTTGATGTCGTTAATATCCATCAGCCGCTGTTGGGAGTACTTGATTATTATGCTAAAGATGGTGTACACATGGCAGAGCCCGGGCAGGAGATTGTGGCGTCAAAAATACTTTCTCATATTTTGAGTAAGAGATAGGTGTCGAAAGTCAGAAAAGAAACTGTAATCCCAAATATTATTATACTATGAATAGGAGAATTTTTCTTTTGTGTTTATTGTTATTTCCGCTTTTGGTCTTCTCTAAGCCGGGGGGAGAACGTGAATATTGGGTGAAAACAATGATTAAAATGGTGGATCCCATTTATACGAATCTGAGCCGGAATACATTAAGAAAGAATATGCCAGTAGAGACGCGTGACGGGTTGAATACTGGTAATGATAGAAAAGATGTGACTCATTTGGAAGCATTAGGACGTTCATTTGCTGGAATTGCACCATGGCTTAATCTTCCGGTTGATAAAACGGAAGAGGGAAAGTTGCGTTTTAAATATATTGATTTGGTAGTTAAGTCTTTGGCTAATGCTGTTGATCCGGAATCTCCT